>DATBFU010000019.1:0-23637 GCA_036558325.1 Thermoanaerobaculia bacterium
CGGACCCGTCACGAGCACGATCCCGTAGGGCCGGTCGATGGCGTCCTTGAAGCGCCGCAGGGCCTCCTGGTCGAAGCCGAGCTGCGTCATGTCGAGCTGCAGCTTCGACTTGTCCAGGAGCCGCATGACGACCTTCTCGCCGAATTGCGTCGGAACGGTCGACACGCGCAGGTCGAGGTCCCGGGAACGCTCCTCGACGCGCAGGCGGATCTTGATGCGGCCGTCCTGCGGCAGGCGCTTTTCCGAGATGTCGAGCTTCGCCATGATCTTCAGGCGCGAAACGAGCGGGTCGCGGGTGCGCATCGGCAGCGCCATGATGTTGTGCAGCACGCCGTCGATGCGGAACCGGACACGGAACTCCTTCTCGTACGGCTCCACGTGGATGTCCGACGCGCCGGCCTTCAGGGCCTCGATCAGGATCAGGTTGGAGACCTTGATGATGGGCGCGGACTCGGTCGATTTGGTGAGGTCCGAGAGGTCGATCTCTTCGCCCTCGTCCTGTTTCAGGACGTCGACGTCGGCGCCCGCGTCGATCCCGGTGATCTCGTCCATGTTGAGCTCGCCGAGACCGACGCCCGCCATGTCGTCGATCGTCAGCGAGGAGGACGCCATGACGTCGTCGAGGTTCGCTTCGGGAACGAACCCGCCTCCCGACTTCGCCTTCTCCTTGAGCACGACGGAGCGCGGCGTGCCGTAGTGCTTGTCGATCGCCTTGCGCAGCGCGACCTCGGAGGCCACGACCGGCTCGACGTTGTAGCCGGTCATGAACTTGATGTCGTCCATGGCGAAGACGTTTGTCGGATCGCCCATCGCGATCGTGAGCGTCGCGCCTGTTTTGTTCACGGGAAGAACACCGTACTTTCGAGCGACCTCGCCCGGGACGATCTTGATGACGTTCGGATCGATCGCGAAGCTGCCGAGATCGATCGATGGAACCCCGAACTGCTGCGAAAGCGTCTCGGTGATGTCGCTTTCCGACACTGCGCCGACGCGGACGAGGGCTTCGCCCAGTTTTCCGCCTTCTTCGCGCTGGAGCTTCAGCGCCGCCTCGAGCTGATCCTGCGTGATCAGCTTCGCTTTGAGAAGCAGATCCCCTAACTTGACGACCATGGGATTGGCACGATGGTAAGGGCTGGAGCGCCCTCAGTCAACAGCGGGACGCGTCAGGACGCGCGGTTCGCGACGATTTCGGCGGCCTTCGCGGCGACCTCCGCGGCGCTCGTCGATGCGCGAAACGCGATCGCCGCGCCCCGATAAGGGCCGTTGCGGGCGGGGTCCGTCGGGCCGAACAGCGCGAGCGTCGGCGTGCCGAGCGCGTCGGCCAGGTGGAGCGGTCCGGTGTCGTTTCCCAGGAAGAGCGCCGCGCCCGCGGCGACGTGCGCCAGAGCGCGGGGAGAGAGGGGCGGCATCCGGCGGGAGCCCGGCAGCGCCGCCTCGAACGCCGCGACCACCTCTTCGTCGCCGGGACCCCAGGAGATCACCGGGTGAAGACCCGCGCGCGATTCGAGCGCATGCGCGACGGCGGCGAGCTTCTCCGCGTCCCAACGCTTTTCGGGCCAGCCGGCGCCGGGATGGTAGAGCGCATAGGGGCGCGGCACGGCGGCGAGGAACGCGTCCGCTTCGGGGCTCGGCGTCGCGAGGAGATAGCGGGCGTCGGGCGCGCTCTCGGCGACCGGGATGCCGACGGCCGAGAGGAGCGCGAGGTTGCGGTCCACGATGTGGGAGCTCGCGTCCGGAGGCCGCACCCGGCGCGAGGCGAGGAGCGCCGAGAGGCCCTCGCGCCGCTCCGAGGAGTCGAACCCGACGACCGGGGCGCGGGCGGCGCGCGCGAGAAGCGCGGACTTCCAGAGGCCCTGCACGTCGATCGTGAAGTCGGCGCCGAACGCGGCGAGCTCGCGGCGCAGCTCCGCAAACGCCGAGCGGGTCCCGCCCTCCGCCGGCCTCCGGCGCCAGCCGCGCGTGTCGGCGACGAAGACGCGGTCGAGAGACGGGTTTCCCTCGAGGAGCTCCCGATAGCGCGCCTCGCAGAGCCAGCCGACCGTCGCGCCCGCCCGCCGCGCGTTCGCGGCGAGGGGGAGCGCGTGGATGATGTCGCCGAAGGCGGAGAGGCGGACGATGAGAAGGTTCAACGGCGCAACGTCACGGGAGGATCGTCCGATCCGCCGCGATCGCCGCCCGAAGCTCGTCCGCGCTGACCGTGGCGGTGCCCATCTTCATGACGACGACGCCGCCGGCGAAGTTGGCGAGGAGCGCGGCCTCGAGCGCGGACGCTCCCGAAGCGAGCGCGAGCGAGAACGTCGCGAGCACCGTGTCGCCGGCTCCCGTGACGTCGGCGACCTGATCCGTTCCGTGCACGGGGATCCGGCGCGGCGCGCCCGGGCCGTCGAAGAGGGCCATCCCGCGGGAGCCGAGCGTGACGAGAATCGTGCGGCAGCCGATCTTTCGCGCCATATCCGCCGCGGCGCGCGAGAGCGCTTCCTCGGAGTCGCCGAACGAGGCGCCGGCGCTCTCCTCGAGCTCTTCCTCGTTCGGGGTCACGGCGTCCACGCCGCGGTAAGAGAGCAGGTCGTGCCGCGAGTCCACGAGGATCGGGGCGCCGGCCGGAAGCGCCGCGCGGATCGCCGCGACCGATGCCGGCGAGACGGCCCCGTACGCGTAGTCCGACACGATCGCGCCCGAGGCTCCTTGCGCCGCGGCGGCGAGGTTCCCCGCGAGAGCCCCGGCGATCTCGGCGCCTGGCGGGAGACGCTCGCCACGGTCGTAACGCACGATCTGCTGCTTGATGGCGTGCGGCGCGCCGGCGAGGATCCGTGTCTTCGAAGGCGTCGCGTAGCCTCGGACTTCGAGGAGCCCGCCGGTCGGGATGCCGCGCTCCTCGAAGCTCCGACGCAAGGCCCGTCCTTCCTCGTCCGCGCCGGTCGCGCCGACCGGAACCGGTACGCCGCCGAGCGATCGGACGTTGGCCGCGGTGTTTCCGGCGCCGCCGGGAAGGCTCTCCTCCCGCGCGAACCGCAGGATGAGGACCGGCGCTTCGCGGCTGATGCGCCGGGGATGGCCGTAGACGAAGCGGTCGAGGACGAAGTCGCCGGCGACCGCGAGCCGGCGTCCCGAGAACGCGGCGACGAGCCGGAGGAGCCGTTCCCGCGTGACGTCAAAAGCCATGGAATGAGCGGATTATAATGATCGGCCTCGGCAGAACGGCCGGAAACACCGCGACACAGATGCTCGACTCGAACGTTCTCGTCCTCAATCGCGTCTTCCAGGCGGTCCAGGTCACGTCCGTCCGCAAGGCGTTCTCGCTCTTCTACAAGGGCCACGTGCGGGCCGTGCTCCCGGACTATTCGACGTACGAGTTCGAGAACTGGTGCGACATCCCGCCCCAGCCGCAGGACGAGGTCGTTCTGACGCCTTCGATGGCGATCCGCATTCCGCGCGTCGTGGCGCTCAAGGACTACGACCACCTGCCGCGGCAGGAAGTGAAGTTCTCGCGGCACAACATCTACGTCCGGGACGGAAACCGCTGCCAGTACTGCGGGCACAAGTTTCCTTCGGCCGAGCTTTCGCTCGATCACGTCATCCCGCTGTCGCGCGGCGGCAACTCGTCGTGGGAGAACGTCGTCTGCGCGTGCCTCGCCTGTAACGTCCGGAAGGGCAACCGCACGCCGCAGGAGGCGTCGATGAAGCTCATCGCGCACCCGAAGAAGCCGCGGTGGCATCCGGTCGGCCACTTCGGAGCCAACAAGTTCCACCCCGCGTGGCGGAACTTCCTCGACGTCGCTTACTGGAACAGCGAGCTCAAGTAGTCGCAGGTCCAGCCCTGTTGGGAGCCGTGTCGGCGGCTCCGCCTTCGCTCCCGCGGCGCGAACCTCTCAGCTCCTTGCTCCTCAACAGGGAGTCGTCGCGCCGCGAGCGTAAAGCTTGAGCCGGAGCGCAGCGAGGGATCCGCGAGCGGTCGAGCGGTCGCGAGCCGCTCGCAGGTGGCCCGAAGGGACAGATCCCGAGCAAGCTACGGCGACGGCCTCGTCTTCCACCGGTCGTGTAGCCACAGCCACGCCGCCGGCGCTCTCCGGATTGCGGCCTCGGTCACCTCGGCGTAGCGCGCGGTCGCGCGGCGCACATGCTCGGCGCGGCCGGGATCGCCTCCGGCGAACTCCTCGGAAAGGATCGGCGTCTCGAAGGCGAGCCGCCAGCCGCCGCCGGTCTCGGGCCACGTGAAGACGGGAACGACCGCCGCTCCGGTCTTCCGTTGCAGGAGCGCGACCGAGGACGTCGTCGCGGCGAGCCGCCCGAAGAAGGGCACGAAGGTCGCCTCGTCCGGCATGACGTTCTGGTCGAGGAGGATCGCCACGGTCCGGTTCTCGCGCATCGCGCGGAGCATCTCGCGCAAAGCCTCGCGCTTGGCGATGACGCCGTTGCCGAATCGCGTCCGGCGCCGCGTGAGCTCGTCCTCGAGGCGGGGATTGTCGAGCGGCCGGACGACCGAGGCGATCGGCTCGCCCAGCCTGCCCGCGGCGAGCGCGCCGAGCTCCCAGCTCCCGAAGTGCGCGGAGAGCAGCACGACGCCCTTGCCGCGCCGGCGAGCGGCTTCCAGGTTCTCGACGCCTTCGTAACGCACGCGCGCGGCCAGGTCTTCGGGCGCCCACCGCGACACCTCGAGGAACTCGAAGAACGCGGCGCCGAGGTTCTCGAGCGACTCCCGCGCGATCCGCCGGATCTCCGTGTGCGGCTTCTCGGGAAAGGCGCGCGCGAGGTTCTCGAGCAGGATCCGTCGCCGCCGCGGGCGCAGGCTCAGCACGAGCGGCGCGGCGAAGCGCCCGATCCAGGCGCCCGTTCCGCGCGGGAGGACACGAAGGAATCCCGAGATCGCGAGGAAGGCCGCGTGCTCGGCCGCGTGCCGCAGCGGCGAGCCGCGGCGCCGCCTTGGCCGGCGCGCGAGCGCGAGCGTGCCGTCGTCGAACACGGCGGACGGCGACGTCCTCATCCCGCCTCGCGGCCGGCGTCGGCGGGAGCGATGCGCGAAGCGAGGAAGGCGAAAAACCCCGGTTCCACGACCTCGACCGAGAGCCGGATCGCCACGACCGGCGCCGCGACCCGCCCCCAGAGCTTGACCGCGTCCTTCTCCGTGGTGACGATCCAGGAGGCTCCGGAGCGCTCCGCCGCCGCGGCGATCCGCGCGAGCTCGCGCGGGCCGTAGCTCTGATGATCGCGGAAGACGAGGGTCTCCTCGGACGCGATGTCGAGCTCGGCGAGGCTCGCGGCGAATCCGGACGGATCGGCCACGCCGCAGACCGCGAGCGCGCGGTGGGCGCCGAAGTCGCCGGGCGAGACGGGGGCGCCGTTCTCGTCCCGCAGGCCCGCGGCGCGCAGGCGCGCGGTGAACACGGGAGCCTCCGGACGCGCGGCCGCGAGGTCCCGTCGCGCCGCGACGGACGGCTCCGCGCGATCGACGCGAGTGAACACGAACGCGTCGGCGCGCGCGAGCGCCGACAGCGGCTCCCGCAGGCGCCCGCGCGGCGGCAGCGCGCCTCCGCCGAACGGGTCGCGCGCGTCGAGGAGCAGCAGGTTCACGTCGCGCCGCGCGGCGAGGTGCTGATAGCCGTCGTCGAGCAGGAAGAGGTCCGCCCCGAGCCGCGCCGCTTCGGCGGCCGCCTCGGCCCGCTTCTCCGCGACGACGACGAGAACGCCGGGCAGCTTGCGCGCGAGCTCGACCGGCTCGTCGCCTCCGCGCGCCGCGTCGACGAGAGGGCCCTGACCCTCCGAAACGACCACGACGCCGCGCGACCGTCTCCCGTAGCCGCGCGAAAGGATCGCCGGCCGGCGTCCCTCGAACCGGAAGCGACGCGCCAGCCATTCCACGAACGGCGTCTTGCCGGTCCCTCCGAAGGTGATGTTTCCGACGGAGACGGTCGGGTGGGGGAGACGGTGGGACGGGAGGCGGCCCTGCGCGTAGAAACGCGCGCGGGTCTCGAGCAGAGATCCCCAGACGCGCGAGATCGGGGCGAGGATCACGGCGCGGCCTGGCGCTTCCGTCCGGCGTCGAGCCAGGGCGAGAGCAGCTCGATCGTGCGCGCCGCCGCGCCCCGGTTCTCTTCGACGAAGCGCCGGGCGCGGGCGCCGGTTTCCGCGGTCGCCGCGGCGTCCGAGAGCGCGCGGGCGAGCTCCTCGCGCAGCGCGGCGGGCGTCGCGACTTTGCGGAGGAAGCCCCGCGCGGCGCCGTCGGCGACGATGTCGGCGAAGTTCTCGGTGTGCGGTCCCACGACGGCGGGCACGCCCGCGGCCCAGGCCTCGATCGGATTGTGGCCTCCCACGGAAGCGAAGCTGCCGCCGATGAAGGCGAGCCTCGCCTCGCGATAGAGCGACGCCAGCTCGCCGATCGAGTCGAGGAGATAGACGTCGGCCGGCGCGGGAACGGGATCGGTGGACGACCGCCGGACGAGCGATCGCCCGCTCTTCTGGACGAGAGAGGCCGCGGCGTCGAAGCGTTCCGGGCGTCGCGGCGCCAGCGCGAGGAGCGGCCGCGGCGACGGCAGTCCTCCCCACACCTCGAGGACGATCGCCTCCTCGCCTTCGGCCGTGGAGGCGGCCACGAGAACGGGGCGGCCCGCGGCGGCGGCCCGAAGTCGGACGGCGTCGGAGAATGCGCCCGCCTCGGGCAGGTCGTATTTCACGTTTCCCGTCGCGCGGACGCGATCCGCGGGCGCGCCGAGCGAGCGGATGCGGTCCGCGTCGGCCGGGCTCTGCATGGCGAAGAGCCCGATGCGCGCGAGGCTCGCCGACAGCGCGGCGCGCACGAAGGAGTATCGGCGGAACGAGCGCGTCGAGATCCGGCCGTTGACGAGCGCGACCGGGATGCCGCGCGCCGCGGCTCGCTCGAGAAAGAGCGGCCAGATCTCCGTCTCGGTGAGGAGGACGAGCCCCGGCCGAACCGCGTCGAGCGACCGCTCGACCGGTCCGGCGAGATCGAACGGAAAGGCGAAGACGGGGACCGACGGGCCGGCGACGCGGCCGGCGAGCTCGCGCCCCGCGGCCGTCGTGACCGAAAGGACGAGACGCCGGTCGGGATGCCGCCGCGAGAGCGCGGCGAGCAGGTTGCGGGCGACGCCCACCTCGCCGACGGACACCGCGTGGATCCAGACGCCGCCGTCCGCGTCGGGATAGGCCGCGCGTCCGAGTCGGCCGCGCACGTCCCCGAGCCTGCGCTTTCCGGCGATCGATCGCAGGAGCGCCCAGGGCGCGTACAGGAGGAGAGCGAGCGCCGAGAGCAGCCGATACAGAGGCACCCACGGATTATGACCGGGCGCGGGGCTTGCTCCAAGCGGTTCAAGGCTTTACCATTCAGAGGGTTATGGCGGAGGAAAAACCCCCAACGCCGCCGTCCCCGGCTCCGTATAGAGAGCCGATGGAGCTCGTCTACAGCGAGAGCCGCCGGCGGCAGGAGACGGCGCAGGCGACCGACCGGGACCTCGTGGCGGAGGCCCGGCGCGGCGACCTGCTCGCCTTTGAGGCCCTCGTCGCCCGCAAGACGCCGGCCGTGCTCTCCGTCGCGCGGCGCGTGGTCGGCAATCCCGAGGACGCTCGCGACGTGGCGCAGATGGTCTTCCTGCGCGTCTGGGAGCAGCTCGAACGGTACGACGCGACCTGGTCGTTCAACACCTGGATCTATCGGATCGCCACGAACCTCGCGATCGATTTTCTGCGCAGCGCGCGCTCGCGGGAGCGGGCCCACGGCGCGACGCTCCATCTCGTCCGGCAGCGCGAGGAGTCGACGAGCCTGGAGACCACGCGCGCCGCCGAGGACGGGGAGCTCGAGCGCCTCTTCGAACGCGTGTCGCACCGCCTCTCGGCCAAGCAGAAGGCGGCGTTCGTGCTGCGGGAGTTCGAGGACCGGGACACCCGCGAGATCGCCGAGATCCTGCAGTGCGGCGAATCGACCGTGCGCAACCACCTGTTCAACGCCCGGCGCATCCTGCGCCGCGAGATCGCCCGGCTCTATCCGGGCCTTCTCCCCCCGGAGACGAAGTGACCGCCCTCTGCGAGAAGACGCGGGCGGCGCTGCCGGAGTACCTCGCCGAGTCGCTCGCTCCGTCGGAGCGGCGCGCTCTGCGGGCGCACCTGTCCGTCTGCGCGGCGTGCCGCGCGGAGGCGGCGACTCTCGACCCGACCCTCGTCTTTGCCGCCGCGGGCACGGCGGCGGCCGCGTCGCCCGCGGAGGTCGCCTCGATCGTGGTGTCCGTTCGCACGGGCATCGCGCTGCGTCAGGCCGAGCGGAAGATCGCTCCCGCCGCGCCGTCGCGCGCCGGCCGGCGCGGACCCCGGGCCGCGGCGGCCGCGGCGGTGCTCCTCCTGACGCTCGCCATCTCGTCGGGCTCTCGGCCTTCCGTGCCCTCCGTGGCGGCCGCCCCCTCGGTTCCGGCCGCGACGGCGGCGTCGATTCCCGCACCGGAGGCCGGCGTGTCCGTCGTCGCCTCGCCCGAGGGCGCCGCGAAGTCGTCCGGCGGCGCGACCGTCTACGACTGGAATCCGGGCGCGGGCGAGCCGCGCGTGGTCTGGATCGTGGATGGATCACTCGACATCTGATCCGATCCGGCGAAGGCGCCCTGCGGCGCCCGGACGCGAGTCCGGCGCCGGGAACCCAATGAAGAAGCTCCTCCTCCCGGCCGTCCTTCTCCTCGCGCTCTGCGGCGCGCCGCTCTTCGCGGCGGAGGATCTTTCGATCAAGGTCTTCCAGCTCAAGTATCGGAGGGTCGAGGAGGCGGCGCTCCTCATCCGTCCGCTCCTTTCCGACGCGGCGTCGGTGACGCTCACGCAGCGCCTGAACGCGATGACCGTGACGGACCGCGAGGACAGCCTGAAGAAGATCGTCAAGGTGCTCGCGGACTTCGACGTGCCGCCGCGCGGGTTCACGTTCGCCGTGAAGCTCGTGCGCGCACGTGCCGACGTCGCCGCCGGCTCCATCGCGCAGGAGATCGGCGGCCTCGGGACGAAGCTCAAGTCGCTCTTCCAGTTCAACGATTACGCGCTGATCGACTCGACGGTGCTGCGCGGCGTCGAGGGGCGGCGCGTCGATTGCCGTCTCGGAGACGACTACGCGCTGTCCTTCACCATCGGGCCGGCCGGAGGCGGCGATGATCTCCTCCTCGCGCCGTTCACGCTCTCGCGCGTGCGCGTGGCCGACCAGATGGGGCGGGTCACCCTGACGCCCCTCTACAAGGCGTCGATGCCGATCACCGTCAATCAGACGCTCGTCGTCGGAGCGTCCAAGGAAGAGCAGTCGAAGAGCGCGCTCATCCTCATCGTCCTCGCGCAGGAGCTGCCGCGGGCGGAGGTCGAGAAGGGTCTCGCCGGATCGAAGACCGTGGAGAAGCGTCCGTGAGCCCGCAGTTCGTCGTACGGACCGGTTGGCCGGACGGCTCGATCGCCGAGGAAGCGGTCCTCGCCCGCGACGCGGGGATCGCGCGCGCGGACGTCGAGCGCCGGGGAGGACACGTCTTCGAGATCCGCCGCAAGGGGCTCGCGCTGTCGCGGAACGCCGGCGGGCGCCGGGGCCGCATCAAGATGTCGGCCTTCCTCATCTTCAACCAGGAGATGATCGCGCTCCTCAAGGCGGGACTGCCGGTCGTCCACTCCTTCGACATCCTGCTCGAGCGACAGCAGAGCCCGGTGCTCCGCCGCGTCCTCGCGGACGTGAAGGAGCGCGTCAATTCGGGCGCGTCGATCTCGGAAGCCTTCGCGGAGCAGGGGAATCTCTTCCCGCGCCTCTACTCGACCTCGCTCAAGGCGGGCGAGAAGTCGGGCGAGATCGAGAGCGTGCTGCGGCGGTACCTGAAGTACCAGAAGACCGTCGTGGCGCTGTCACGCAAGGTCGTCTCGACGCTGGTCTATCCGGCGATCCTGATCCTCCTCTCGATCGTGCTGATCGCGATCCTGATGACCGTCGTCATTCCCAAGTTCCAGGACTTCTTCGGCGAGTTCGGGGGCCAGCTGCCGCTCCTGACGATCGTCGTGATCCACACCGCCGGCTTCCTGCGCGACAACATCCTGTGGATCCTGGGCGGGCTCGCGGCCCTGTTCTTTTTCGGCTCGCGGTGGATCAAGACGTCCGCCGGCGCCGAGTGGGGCGACCGCATCCTGCTCCGCATCCCGATCATCGGCGGGATCTTTCGGCGGTTCGGCATCACCCAGTTCACGCGGAGCCTCGCGACGCTGCTCGGCGGCGGCACGCCGCTCGTGCCCGCGCTCGAGAACGCGGCCGACGCGATCGGGAACCGGTTTCTCTCTCGCCGCGTGCGCGACGTGGTGCCGCGCGTACGCGAGGGCGGAGAGCTCTGGAAGGCGCTCGAGGACACCGCGCTCTTCACGAACCTGACGATCGAGATGGTGAAGGTCGGCGAGCAGTCCGGCGCGCTCGAGGAGATGCTGTCGTCAGTCTCCGAGTTCTACGACGAGGAGATCGACACGCTGCTCGCCCGCGTCATCTCGTTCGTCGAGCCGGTCATCCTCGTGATCATGGGGGGGGTCATCATGACCATCCTGCTGTCGGTCTATCTGCCGATCTTCCGCCTGATGTCGCAGGTGAAGGGATAACCGCCGTGGCCGCGTCCAAATCCGCCGTCAACGGCAACGCGCTGGTGTCCGCGGTCGAAGGGGAAGCGCATGCCCGCGCCCTGTCGGAGAAGCTGGGTCTTTCCTACGTGGACCTGGCGTCTTTCCGCGTCGACCCGGAGCTCTTTCGCTCGATTCCGGTCGAGTGGATGCTGCGGTACGCCTTCATTCCGGAGAAGCGGACCGAGAAGACGCTCACGGTCATCTGCGCCGATCCGGCCGACGTGCTCAAGCTCGACGAGCTCGAGCTGCTGACCGGCCTGTCCCTGCGTCTGAAGGTCGGCAGCCGCGCCGCGATCGCCGACATCCTCCAGAAGAGCGAGTCCTCTCAGCGCGTCCTCGACGAGGCGACCGAGGACTTCCGGATGCAGCTCGTCTCGGAGGACGAGGAGGGCGAGGAGACCCTCACGATCGACCGGATCACGCAGGACGCGTCGCCGATCATCAAGCTCGTCGATTCCGTGGTCTTCAACGCGATCCAGCGCCGCGCCTCGGACATCCACATCGAGACGCAGGAGAACGTCGTCCTCATCAAGTACCGCATCGACGGCGTGCTCTATCAGGCCATGGATCCGATCGACAAGCGCCACCACGGCACGATCATCTCGCGCATCAAGGTTATGTCGGAGCTCGACATCGCCGAGAAGCGCATCCCGCAGGACGGCCGCTTCAAGCTGCGCGTGCGGGGCCGCACGATCGACTTCCGCGTCTCGATCATGCCGACGGTGCACGGCGAAGACGCGGTCATCCGAATTCTCGACAAGGAATCGGCCAACGCGGAGTTCAAGAGCCTGAACCTCGAGGTCCTCGGCTTCGACGTCGAGACCAAGAAGAAGCTCCGCAAGTTCATCCGGGAGCCGTACGGCATGGTGCTCGTGACCGGTCCGACGGGCTCGGGCAAGACGACGACGCTGTACGCCTGTCTCTCCGAGATCCAGACCGTCGAGGACAAGATCGTCACGATCGAGGACCCGGTCGAGTATCAGCTCCGCGGCATCACGCAGATCCCCGTCAACGAGAAGAAGGGGCTGACGTTCGCGCGCGGACTGCGGTCGATCCTGCGACACGACCCCGACAAGATCATGGTCGGAGAGATCCGCGACGAGGAGACGGCGCAGATCGCCGTGCAGTCGGCCCTGACCGGCCACCTCGTCTTCACGACCGTCCACGCGAACAACGTCGTCGACGTTCTCGGCCGATTCCTCAACATGAAGGTCGAGCTCTACAACTTCGTCTCGGCGTTGAACTGCGTGCTCGCGCAGCGGCTCGTCCGGAAGATCTGCGCGCACTGCCGGGAGAAAGCCGTCGTGACGCCGGAGATGCTCGCGGAAGCGGCGATCGACCCGGAGATCGCGCGCGGGAAGATCCTCTACGAGGGCAAGGGCTGCCTCGAGTGCGACGGCACGGGTTTCCACGGCCGGATGGCGATCGCCGAGCTGCTCGACCTCTCCGACCGGATCCGGGGCCTCATCCTCGAGCGCCGTCCGGCGGCCGAGATCAAGAGGGCCGCGAAGGAGGAGGGGATGGCCTTCCTGCGGGACGCCGCGCTCGAGAAAGTCTTCGAGGGCTGGACCACTCTGAAGGAGATCAACAAGGTGACCTTTGTGGATTGAGGTCCGACCGGAGCGCGGATGAAGATCCCCTTCCTGCGCCCGGTCGTTCCGCCCCACGTCTTCTGTCTGCTCACCGACGGCGTGACGTACGCGAACGTCCGGCGCGATCCGGCCGGTTTCGCCGAAACGCGATCCTTCTCCTATCCGGCGGGATCGCTCGGGGCGTCCGCATCGGGCACGCCGCTCTTCACGCGCGAGGCGCTCTCGGAGGCCGTGTCCGCGGCGCGGCGTCTCTCGGAGGGCCGCCTGACCCGCGCCTCGGTCATCTTCCCCGACGCCTGGGCGCGGATGCTGTCGATCGACTTCGACACGCTGCCCGACGCCGAGGCCGAGGCGCGCGAAATGGTGCGCTGGAAGCTGAAGAAGCTCCTGCCCGGCGTCACCGCCGAGCTCGCGGTCTCCTTTCGCGACATGCCGACGGGGGAGGGCAAGCGGCTCCTCGTCGCGGCGGCGCCCGCGGACACGATCTCGTCGATCGAGAAGTCCTTCGAGAGCCTCGGCGTGCGCGTCGGGCTCCTGTCGCCGTCGAGCCTGGCGCTCTTCGAAGGCACGGCGCCGCTCCTCTCCGAGAGGGCCGGCGGAGACTACGCGCTGCTCCACCGCGCGGCGGGCTCGCTCTCGTTCCTGATCGCGCGCGGAAACGCGCCCCTCTTCTATCGCCAGCGCCCCGCCGACGAGGAGCCGGAGGCGCACGCGCAGGAGCTGCGCCTCTCGCTCTCCTACTACGAGGAGAAGCTCAAGGGCCCGGGCCTCGCCGCCCTGTTCGTGCACGACGAGGCGGGACGCAACGCCGCCGACCCGCTGCCGCCGCTGCCCGTCGCGCCGGTCGCGCTCTCGGGCCCGCTCTTCGGCGCGGACGCCGAGTTCGACCGGAGCGTCGCGACGCGCCCGGAGCTCCTTCCCGGCTTTGCCGCCGTGTGGGGCGCCTGAGGCGATGAAACGATGAGCGGCGCCTGGAACTTCGCCGCCCGGCCGTTTCGCGACGAGCGTCCCGTGCTCGCGACGGTGGCCGTTTGTGCGCTCGCCGGCCTTCTTCTCTTGGCCGCCAACGTCGGGCTCTACTGGAAGTTCTCGCGCCAGGTCGTGGGGACGCGGCGGGAGATCGCCTCGCTCGACGAGCGGAAGGCGCGCGCCGACAAGGCGACCGAAGATTCGCGGAATGCGTTGAACGGCTACAAGCTCTCGAGTCTCGCCGAGGAATCCGCCGGCCTGCAGACGATCGTCCGCGAGCGCCGGTTCTCCTGGCTCGCCTTGCTCGCGCGGCTCGAGAAGACGCTCCCGCCCGACGTCCGCCTCTCGCGGCTGTCGCCGCACTTCGACTCGCCGGAGGCGATCGCGCTCGACCTCTCGGTCCTCGGCAAGACGGGGGACAGCGTCGTCCACGCGCTCTCGGCCCTCGCGAAGGATCCGGCCTTCTCGGCCATCGAGCTCCACGCGGAGTCGAGCCCCGAGAAGGGCGAGCCCGAGGGCTACACGTTCTCGATCTCGATGCGGTACAGGCCGCTGGAGCCGCGGTGAGAGGCGCGCTCGAAACCTGGCGCCGCCGCTCGGCCTGGCTTCTGGCGGCGGGAATCTTCCTCGTGGCCAACGCGGTGTTCTTCTACTGGTATCGCGGTTCGGGACGCGAGCGGCAGCTGGCGCTCGAGACGCGGCACGACGCGCTCGGGAAGCAGGTCGTCGAGGCCGAGAAGGAGGAGGCGCGGCTGGACGGGCAGAGCCGCCGGCTCTCGCAGGTCTCGGCGGCGATTCAGGAGTTCTACGGTAAGCGCGTCGGGACGCGGCGCGCGACACTCGCCCCGATCGTCGACGAGATCCACGCGACGTTGAAGCGCGCCGACATCACGACCGGGCAGATCTCCTACGCGATCAAGCCCGTCGCGAAGCTGCCGCTCTCGAGCATGAGCGCCACGTTCTCGTTCGTGGCCGACTACGCGCGCTTCAAACGTCTGCTGGACCTCTTCGAGACCGGGCCGCGTTGGATCGTCGTGCGGGCCATCGGCATCTCGCGCCAGACCGACGTGCCGGGAGCGGTCCAGGTGAGCATGGAGGTCGGGACCTACTTCGTGGAGGAGCCCGGCCAGGAGCCGCTTCCCGCGACGTCGGCGTCGCGCAGCGTGCCGGCCGCAACGAGAAGGAGCAAGCCCTGAAGGCCGCGCCGCCGGGCAACCGCCGCCAGGCCTATCTCCTCGCGGTGCTGGCCGTGGCCGTCGTGCTCTTCGTGTTCGTCCGCTGGACGGGCGCGGGCGGAAAGTCTTCTTCGGTCTCGACTTCGACCTCGTCCTCGACGGGATCGCCGGCCGGCGGCGCGCTCGACCCGGATCGTCCGTCGGCCTCTTCC
Source organism: Thermoanaerobaculia bacterium (assembly GCA_036558325.1). GTDB lineage: Bacteria > Acidobacteriota > Thermoanaerobaculia > UBA5066 > Gp7-AA6 > DATBFU01. Next base: position 14,554 of record DATBFU010000019.1, read on the forward strand.
GGAGCCCGGCGGGGACGCGGCCCGACGCCGGTGTCGCCCGACGAGGTGCAGGCGCTCTCGCCCGAGGACCTGCGTCCACGGCCCCACGGCGCCGTGATGACGGAGCGCGATCTCTTCGACGTGCGCGAACCGACGAAGCGGCCGCCGCCGACCCCGACGCCGACGCTTCCGCCGCCGCCCCCGCCCGGCGCCGCGGCGTTCGTCGGCCCGCTGCCGGCGCCCACCGCGACGCCGACGCCGGCGCCGCCGGCGATCCCGTTCAAGTTCATGGGCAGTTTCGGGCCGCGCGACCGGCCGATCGCCGTCCTCGTGGCGGGCGACCGGATCGTCAACGCGCGCGCCGGCGACACGGTCTTCGAGCGCTTCGTATTGAAGAAGGTCGGATACGAGTCGATCGACGTGGAGTTCGTGGGATTCCCGTACGCGCCGGCGAAACGGCTCGGAATCGAGAAGTGAAGTGGATCGAAACGTGCAACGAAGGGGAAGGCCGATGAAGCTTCTTCGGATCGTCGGGTTGGCGGCGACGCTCGCGGCGGCGGCCGGCTGCTCGGCCTACCGGGCCTACTCGCAGGGCAAGGACGCCGAGGACCAGCAGCAGTGGGACGTCGCCGTCCTGAAGATCCAGCAGGCGGCCCAAATCAACCCGAACAACCCGCAGTACCACAACGAGCTCATCCGCGTGAAGCAGAAGGCCGCGCAGTTCCACTTCGAGAAGGGAAAGCTCTATCGTTCTTCGGGCAACCCGGAGATGGCCGTCGTCGAGCTCGAGCAGACCGTTCTCCTCGATCCGACCAACGACTACGCGGAGGTCGAGCTGCGCAAGGCGCATGAGGACGCGGCGAAGGCCGCCGCCGAGCGCAACAGCGACACCAAGCTCGAGACCCTGAAGAAAAAGACGCGCGGCGCCCGCGCGCGGCCGCCGATGCTCGAGCCCGCGAGCGACCGGCCGATCAGCCTGAACTTTCCTCAGGCCAAGCCGATCAAGCAGATCTACCAGGCGCTCGCGGCGGCGGCGGGCATCAACGTCATCTTCGACCCGCAGCTCAAGGACGAGAACGTCTCGATCGTGCTCACGAACCTGCCGTTCCAGGCGGCTCTCGAGACCCTCATCCGGCAGGAGAACCACTTCTACAAGGTCATCGACGAAAAGACGATGCTGATCGCGGCCGACACGCCGGCCAACCGGAAGACGTACGAGGACCTCGTCATCCGGACGTTCTTCCTCTCGAACGGCGACGTGACGGAGGTCTCGAACGCCCTCCGGGCCCTCCTCCAGACGACCCGCATCTCGATCAACAAGGCGGAGAACTCGATCACCTTGCGGGACACGGCCGACAAGGTCGCGATCGCCGAGCGCATCGTCGAGCAGAACGACAAGCAGCTCTCGGAGGTCGTCGTGGACGTCGAGCTGCTGCAGGTCAACACGAACAAGCTGCTCGACTTGGGTCCCCTGCTGAAGCCCCAGTCGATCACCGTCTCCGCTCCGGCGCCGGGAGGAACGAGCAACATCGGCGGTGCGATCCCGGCCGGACAGTTCACCTGGGATCAGTTGAAGCAGCTCTCGATCAACTCGTTCGGATTCGCGATCCCGTCGCTGACCTACAACTTCATCAAGAGTCAGGGCGCGGCGGAGCTCCTCGCGCAGCCGCAGCTGCGGATCGCCGAAGGGCAGAAAGCGCAGCTCGTGATCGGCGACCGCCAGCCGATTCCCGTGACGACGTTCAACACGGGCACGACGGTCGGCGGAAACATCGTTCCGGTGACGTCCTTCCAATACCAGGACGTCGGCATCAAGATCGAGGTCGAGCCGCGCGTCCACCACAACCGGGAAGTCACGCTCAAGCTCACCGTCGAGGTGTCGCAGATCAGCGGCAGCGTGCCCGTGGAGAACGGATCGCCGCTGCCGATCATCGGGACGCGAACGATCTCGTCGAACATCCGTTTGAAGGACGGCGAGACGAACCTCCTCGCGGGGCTCTTCCGGCGGGATCGGAGCCGAGCGGATACGCAGATTCCGTTCCTGTCGGAGCTGCCGATCATCGGAAGGCTCGTGACGAACACGCATCGGGAAGACACGACGACCGACATCGTTCTGACTCTGACGCCGCACATCATCCGGATCCCCGACATCACCGAGGAGGACATCACGCCGGTGTACGTCGGCACGGATCAGAACATCTCGTACCAGGGCGCCCCGCGGGTCGAGTCCTCCGCGGGCAGCGGTCCGTTCGACATCCAGCGCCGACAGCCTCCGGGCGTGCCGCCCCAGCCGGCGCAGTCGGCGCCGCCGGCGATCAATCTCGCTCCGGGCAGCGGCCCGACGGATCCCTTCGCGAAACCGGTCCCGCAGCCCACGCCGCAGCCGCAGGGCGCGGCGCTGACGAGCTCCTCGTCTCCGGTGACCGTCGCGTCGGCTTCCGTCGTGCCGGTGTTCGATCTCGACCCGCCGTCCGCCTCGTTCAAGACCGGCGACACGATGACGGTTTCGGTCCGCGCGACCGGCGACTCGCTGCCGCCCTCGGCGCTCGCGGTCCGCTACGATCCTTCCGTCGTCGCGGTCGTCGGTGTCGAGCCGGTGCTCGAGGATTCGTCGGCGGCGGAGACGCGCATCGAGCCGGGCCGCGTCGTTCTCGATCTGCCCGGCGGAACCGTGCTGGCCGGGACGAAGGCCGTGGCGCACATCACGATGAAAGCGATCGCCCCCGGAAAATCCGTTCTGAGCTTCGAGCAGGCTCCCGGCGGAGCCTCCTCGGCCACGCTCGAGGTGACGAAATAACCATGAGCCGGCAACGCCAGTCGGGCTTCACCGTCGTCGAGCTCTCGGTCGTCTGCGCGATGATCGCGATCCTGACCGCGATGGCGATCCCCGTCGCGAAATACTCGATCAAGCGCCAGAACGAGATGGAGCTCAAGTACGACCTGCGGCTCCTGCGCGACGCGCTCGACAAATACAAGCAGTACGCGGACACCGGGCAGATCCAGGTGCAACTCGGGTCGGAGGGCTATCCGCCGGATCTCAAGACGCTCGTCGACGGCGTGCAGCTGGCCGGCCAGCTCAACAAGAAGCAGAAGTTCCTGCGGCGCATCCCGATCGATCCGATGACGAAGAAGGACGAGTGGGGCCAGCGCTCGTACCAGGACGAGCCCGACTCGACGTCCTGGGGCGGACAGAACGTGTACGACGTCTTCTCCCTGTCGGACGCGCGCGCGACCGACGGGACCTACTACAAGGATTGGTGATGGGGGAGAAGCGAACAGCTCACAGCCAGCAGTTGACAGCCGGACGAGGCCGGTCATGCGGTCGTCTCCGGTCATGCTGTGAGCTGTCAGCTGTAGGCTGTCGGCCGGAATCGGGCTTCACGCTGCTCGAGCTCCTCGTCGTCATGACGATCATCGGCATCCTCGCCGCGATCGCCGTACCGGCCCTGCGCGACTCCCCGCAGCGCGCGCGCGAGGCGACGCTGCGCGAGGACCTCTTCACGCTCCGCAGCGTCATCGATCAGTACCACGGCGACAAGGGGGTCTATCCGCCGGACCTTCAGACCCTCGTCACCGACGGGTACATTCGGAAGATTCCGGTCGATCCGATGACCAAGTCGTCGGAGACCTGGGTGCTCGCCATGGAAGAGGCGCCGCCCGAGGATCAGACCTCCTCGACGTCCACGCCGACCGAGCCAACGACTCCGGGCATCATCGACGTCCACAGCGCGTCGTCCGACAAGGCGCTCGACGGCACGGTGTACAAGGACTGGTGATGGGGCGCCGCGAGGACGCGGGATACACGCTCGTCGCGCTCGTGATCGGCATGGCCGTCCTCACGATCCTGCTGGCGGCCGTCGGGCCGATGCTTTCGACGATCATGAAGCGCGACCGCGAGCAGGAGCTGATCTTCCGCGGGCGCCAGTACGCCCGCGCGATCCAGGCGTTCCAGAAGCGCTACGGACGGTTTCCGAACACGCTCAAGGAGATGATGGACAACCGGCCGCGCACGATCCGGAAGCTCTGGAAGGATCCGATGTGCCGCTGCGACAACTGGAAGCTCCTGATCCTCGGCTCGCCCGACGCGGTGCCGTTCTCCGCGGGCGGGCCGCCCGGCCAGCCGGGGGCGGCCCCGCGCTTTCCGCCCGCCGCGCAGCCGACGCCGACCCCGGGCGCCTTCTCCTCGTTCGGCCAGCCCAACCAGGGCCCGGCGAACGGCCCCATCGTCGGCGTCCGTTCGAAGGTCCACGAAGAGGCTTTGTCCGAGTGGCGGGGCCACAAGTACTACGACGAGTGGGCGTTCATCGCGGGCGACGCCGACAGCGAGATCCCGGGCACCGCCGTCGGCTCGCAGCCGAAGCCGTTGCCCGGCCCGCTCCTGCCGACGCCTCCTCTGAACCCCAACAACTAGGCGCCATGTCGAAGAAGTTCGTCCTGGAGAACGGCGTGACGGTCGTCGTGGACGAGATGCGCGACGTCCGGTCCTTCGCGCTCGGGATTTTCGTGCGCACGGGTTCGGGGGAGGAGGCCGCCGCGCGGCGAGGTATCTCGCACTTCCTCGAGCACGTCCTCTTCAAGCGCACCGGCCGGCGCTCGACCGTGCGCATCGCGCGCGAGATCGACCGCCTGGGGGGCGACGTGGACGCCTTCACGACGAAGGAGTACACGGGGTTCTACGCGCACAGCCTCGACGCCAACTTCGCGGCGGCGCTCGATCTGCTCTCCGATCTCGTGCTGTCGCCCGCCTTCGCGGCCGACGACGTCGAGGTCGAGCGCGGCGTGATCCTCGAGGAGATCGGCGAAGCCAACGACAATCCCGACGACCTGGTTCACGAGCTCTTCGTGCGCGCATTCTGGCGCTCGCACCCTCTCTCCGAGCCGATCCTCGGCACGGTGGAGACCGTCCGATCGATCGGCGTCACCGACCTTCACCGCTACCATCGCGCCCGCTACGTTCCCGGCAACCTGATCTTCTCGGTCGCCGGGCACGTCCGGGCCGCCCGCGTCGTCGAGGCGATCGAAAAGCTCTTCCGGCGTCGTCCGTCGCGCGGACGGCCGCGGAGGAGCCGGTCCGGCACGCCGCGCCCGCATCAGCACGTCGAGGTGAGGCCGCGCAAGGGCCTCGAGCAGGTGCACGTCTGTCTCGGCATGGCCGGCCCGTCGCAGGAATCCCAGAGACGCTACGCCGCGAGCCTCCTCGACATCGTCCTCGGCGGCGGCATGTCGTCGCGCCTCTTCCAGGAAGTGCGAGAAAAGCGCGGCCTCGCCTACTCGGTGGCCTCCTCGCTGAACTCCTATCGCCTCGGCGGCTACGAGACGATCACGGCCGCCTGCGCGCCGAAGAACCTGGGTCGCGTGCTCGAGGTGACGCTCCGCGAGCTGCGGCGCCTGAAGCGCGAGGGCGTGCGGCCGAAGGAGCTCGTCTGGGCGAAGGAGAACCTCAAGGGCAATCTCATCCTCTCGCTCGAGTCCACCGTCTCCCGGATGTCGCTCCAGGCGCGGCAGGAGTTCTACTACGGCCGCGTTCTGCCGGCCGAGGAGATCCTGGCGCGCGTCGAGGGCGTCACGGCCGACGACGTCGATACGGAGGCCGGACGTCTCTTCGATCCGCGCGTCCTCTCGCTCACGATCGTCGGCAACATCGGCAAGCCGCCGCTCTCCGCGCCGGAGCTCGCGCAGTCGCTCTGACCCCGGCCGGCCGCGCCGGCGTGATAAGAAGCGGCGCCGTGGAGGTTTCGGTCCCCGTCCGCGTGCTGCCGCATGGCGAAGGCTTGGAGCTGCCGTCCTACGCGACGTCGGGCGCGGCGGGCGTCGATCTCCGGGCCGCCCTCTCGACCGAGCTCGTCGTCGCGCCGGGCGGCCGGACGCTCGTCCCGACCGGCATCGCCGTGGCGATCCCGCGGGGATTCGAGGGCCAGGTGCGGATGCGCAGCGGCCTCGCGCTGAAGAAGGGCCTCATCCTGCCGAACGCGCCGGGGACGATCGACAGCGACTATCGGGGCGAGCTGTGCGTGCTCGTGGCCAACATCGGCGCGGAGCCCGTCGTGATCGATCGCGGCGACCGCATCGCGCAGCTCGTCGTCGCGCCGGTCGCGCGGGCGGCGCTCGAGCGCGTCGCCGAGCTTCCGGCGTCGGAGCGAAGCGACGGCGGCTTCGGTTCGACCGGAGAGAAATGACAGGCCGTGAATCATTTTGCTAATCTCTTCTGGTGCGCGTCACCGTTCTCGCGTCGGGGTCCGGCGGGAACGTCTGCGTCGTCGAATCGGGCGGGACGCGCGTGCTCGTGGACGCGGGGCTGTCGGGGCGCGAGATCGAGCGGCGCCTCGTGGCGCGGGGTCTCACGGCGGAGTCGATCGCCGCGGTCTTCGTGACGCACGAGCATCAGGACCATTCTTCCGGTGCGCTCGCGTTCTCCACGCGCTTCGGTTGCCCCGTCTTCGCGACCAGCGGCACGGCGGCCGCGCTCGGCCTCGAGGGGGACCTCTTCTCGCCCTACGTGCGCGTCGATGCCGGGCGCGAGGGGCGAATCGGGGGGCTCGGGTTCCGTTCCTTCGCGACGCCGCACGACGCCAACGAGTCGGTGGCCTACGCGTTCGAGGACGGAGACGCCCGCCTCGTCGTGGCCTCCGATCTCGGGCGCGCGGAGGCGGCGTTCGTCGAATTCGTGCGTGGGGCGACGACGCTCCTTCTCGAGTTCAATCACGACGAGGACATGCTGCGCGACGGGCCCTATACGTGGCCGCTGAAGCGTCGCATCTCGGGCGGCTGGGGACATCTGTCCAACCGGCAGTCGGCCGAGGTGGTGCGGCGGGCGGCGGGGCCGATGCTGCGCCGCGTCGTCGCGACGCACCTCTCGCGGACCAACAACACGCCGCCGCTGGCGCTGGCGGCGCTCGCCGAGGCGCTGGAGCGTTCGGGGTGGAACGTCCCGTTCGAGGCTGCGGAGCCGGTGGCCGGGTCGGCGGCATTCGACGCATGAGAGTGGAGGTCCGGGTCTATCCGAAGGCCGGCGTCCTCGATCCGCAGGGCCGCGCCATCGCGGCCGCGCTCGTGCGTCTCGGGCACGGGAGCGTCCAGGACGTGCGGGCCGGCAAGGTCTTCTTTGTCGAGCTCGAGGGGAGCGACGCGGCGAAAGCCGAGGCCGAGGCGCGCAGGATGGCGGAAGAGCTCCTCGCCAACACGGTCATCGAGGGCTTCGACGTGAAGGTGGTGGAGGCGGCTCCGTGAAGTTCGCGGTGGTCGTCTTCCCCGGCTCCAACTGCGATCAGGACTGCTACCACATCGCGAAGGACCTGCTCGGCTGCGAGGCGGAGTACGTCTGGCACCACGAGACGGACCTGAAGGGCGCCGACGTCGTGATTCTGCCGGGCGGCTTCGCGTATGGCGATTATCTTCGGGCGGGGGCGCTGGCGCGCTTCTCTCCCGTGATGGACAGCGTGGCGAAGTTCGCCAACGAAGGCGGCCCCGTGCTCGGCATATGCAACGGCTTCCAGGTGCTCCTCGAGGCGGGCCTCCTTCCGGGCGCGATGCGCGTGAACCGCGGCCTGCGCTACGTCTGCCGCGACGTGTTCCTCAGGGTCGAGAACGTCGAGACGCCGTTCACGCGCCTCTACGAGCCCGGCGCCGTCGTGAAGATGCCGATCGGGCACATGGAGGGCAACTACACGGCGCCGCCCGACGTGCTCGACGCTCTTCTGCGCGAGAAGCGCGTCGCCTTCCGCTACTGCGACGCCAAGGGTCAGGTCACGGACGACGCGAATCCCAACGGCGCCGTGAACGGGATCGCGGGCATCTGCAACTCCGGCGGCAACGTCGTGGGGCTCATGCCGCACCCGGACCGGTGCGCGGAAGGCGTGCTCGGCAACGACGCGGGCCGCAAGATGTTCGAGTCCGTCGTCTCGGCGCTGGCGGTCCGCTGAAGCCGCCGGCCGCGCGCGCATGATCACCGAAGAAGTCGTCCGGGAGCACAACCTCTCTCCCGAGGAATACGAGCGGATCCGCAAGATTCTCGGCCGCGACCCGAACCTGGTCGAGCTCGGGATCTTCTCGGCGATGTGGAGCGAGCACTGCTCCTACAAGTCCTCGCGCGTTCATCTGAAGACGTTCCCGACGTCCGGACCGCGCGTCCTGCAGGGGCCGGGAGAGAACGCGGGCGTCGTCGACATCGGCGACGGGCTCGCCGTGGCCTTCAAGATGGAGTCGCACAACCACCCGTCCTACATCGAGCCGTACCAGGGCGCGGCGACCGGCGTCGGCGGCATCCTCCGGGACATCTTCACGATGGGGGCGCGCCCGGTCGCGTCGCTCGACTCGCTGCGCTTCGGCGCGCTGTCGGCGCCGCGCATGAAGCATCTCGTGGACGGCGTCGTGCGCGGCATCGCGGGCTACGGCAACTGCATCGGCATTCCGACGGTCGGCGGCGAGACGACCTTCCATCCCGCATACGACGGCAACATCCTCGTCAACGTCATGAACGTCGGCGTCCTCGACAAGGATCGCATCTTCCGCGGCCGCGCGGAGGGCGCCGGAAACCCGGTCGTCTACGTCGGGTCGAAGACCGGCCGCGACGGCATCCACGGGGCGACGATGGCGTCCGAGGAGTTCGCGGGCGACGAAACGAAGCAGAAGCGCCCGACGGTGCAGGTCGGCGACCCGTTCACCGAGAAGCTGCTGATGGAGGCCTGCCTCGAGCTCTTCCAGACCGACGCGGTCGTGGGCATCCAGGACATGGGCGCGGCCGGACTGACGTCCTCGTCCTTCGAGATGGCGGGGCGCGCCGGCAGCGGCGTCGAGATCGATCTCTCGAAGGTTCCGGTTCGCGAGGAGGGGATGACGCCGTACGAGATCATGCTCTCCGAGTCGCAGGAGCGGATGCTCCTCGTGGCGCGGCGGAACCGGCTCGACGAGGTTCTGGGCATCTTCCGCAAGTGGGAGCTCGACGCGGTCGAGATCGGGAAGGTCACGAGCTCGGGGCGCGTCGTGCTCTTCTTCGAAGGGAAGATCGTGGCGGACCTTCCCGCGGCGCCGCTGTCGGACGAGGCGCCGCTCTACGAGCGTCCCCGCGTCGCGCCGAAGCCGGCCCCGCCGGGGCGGTGGGTCTCCGAG
>DATBFU010000020.1:0-39438 GCA_036558325.1 Thermoanaerobaculia bacterium
GGAGCGGCGCCGCTGGAAGGTGGAGATCGTGGATCGCGACGACACGGGCATCGGCGGTCTGAAGGCCGTCACGGTTCTCGTCGAAGGCGAGGGCGCCTACTCCCGCCTGAAGTACGAGGGCGGCGTCCATCGCGTCCAGCGCGTGCCGCAGACCGAGTCCTCGGGCCGCATCCATACGTCCGCGGCGACGGTCGCCGTCCTGCCGGAGGCCGAGGACGTGGACGTCAAGGTCGACGAGAAGGACATCCGCGTGGACCGCTTCTGCGCCTCGGGGCCCGGCGGCCAGGGCGTGAACACGACGTACTCCGCGGTGCGCCTGACGCACCTGCCCACGGGCCTCGTCGTCCAGTGCCAGGACGAGCGCAGCCAGATCAAGAACAAGGCCAAGGCCATGCGTGTGCTCAAGGCGCGCCTCCTCGACGTCGAGCGGGAGAAGCAGGAGGGCGCGATCGCGGCGGAGCGCAAGAAGATGGTCGGGTCGGGCGATCGGTCCGAAAAGATCCGCACCTACAACTTCCCCCAGAGCCGCATCACCGATCACCGGATCGGCTTCACGACGCACCGCCTCGTGGACGTCCTCGACGGAAACCTCGACGAGCTCATCGAGCCGATCTCCGCGCATTTTCAGGCGGAGCGCCTGAAGGAAGAGCTGGCGAAGGCGTGAGGCCGCCCGCGGGCCGCTGAGCCCTTTCCCATGACCGCCAAGGAGCTCCTCGATCGCGCGACCGCCGAAGCGAGGCGGCTCGCGGCCGACGCCACGACCTGGGACGCCCGGCTCCTCCTCGCGCACGTCCTCGACCGCCGCAATCCCCTCGGCCTCGACCTGCGGGCGGCCGTCGAGCCCGCGGCCGAGGCGCGCTTCGAGCGGCTGTGGAGCCGGCGTCTGACCGGCGTGCCGGTCCAGCACCTGATCGGGGAGTGGGACTTCTACGGCCGGACGTTCCGTGTGGACGCGCGCGCGCTCGTGCCCCGGCCCGAGACGGAGATCCTGATCGCCCAGGCGCTCGAGGAGGCCCCGGGGGCGAGCCGGGTGCTCGATGCCGGCACGGGCTGCGGCATCATCGGCGTGACGTTCCTGCTCGAGCGGCCCGAGGCTCGCGGCGTGGCCCTCGACATCTCGGTCGATGCCCTCGCGCTCGCCCACGAGAACGCGACGCGCCACGGCGTCCGCGGGCGCATCGATCTGCTCGCGTCGGACTGGCTCTCCGCACTTCGGCCGACGCCCTTCGACGCCCTGCTCTCGAACCCGCCCTACCTCGCGCTCGGCGAGGCGCCGCACCTGCCGCCGACCGTGCGCGAGCACGACCCCCGCCGGGCGCTCTTCTCCGGCGACGACGGGCTCCTCGCGATCCGCCATCTGCTCGACAGTGCACCCGCGTACGTGGCGCCGGGAGGCCTCCTCGTCTTCGAGATCGGATTCGGGCAGGGCGCGGCGGTCGAGGCCGAGATCCGCCGCCGGCCGGCGTGGTCCTTCCGGCGCGTCGAGCCGGACCTCGAGGGCATCCCGCGCATCGCGCTCGCCCGGCGGACTCCGGAGCCCGCTCGGGGCGCGTAGAATCGCGGCCGTTGGACGAGTTCCACATCCAGGGTCCCGTGCGTCTCGAGGGCGAAGTCGCCGTCTCGGGCGCGAAGAACTCGGCGCTCCCCTGTCTGGCCGCGGCGCTCCTGACCGAGGAGCCGGTTCGCCTTTCGAACGTTCCGCTCGTGCGCGACGTGCGCACGATGCAGCGCCTCCTCCAGCACATCGGCGCGGCGACGCACGCGGATTCCGACGGCGCCGTGACGATCGAGACGCGGCGGGTCGGCTCGGCGGACGCGCCCTACGATCTCGTGAAGACCATGCGCGCTTCGGTTCTCGTGCTCGGGCCTCTGCTGGCCCGCGCCGGATCCGTGCGGGTGTCGCTGCCGGGCGGCTGCGCCATCGGCGTGCGGCCGATCGACCTGCACCTCGCGGCCTTCCGCAAGATGGGCGCCGAGGTCCTCCTCGAGCACGGGTACGTCGAAGCGCGCGCGGCGAGGCTGTCCGGAGCGGAGATCGCCTTCGAAACGGTCACCGTGACCGGCACGGAAAACGCGATGCTCGCCGCGACGCTCGCGCGCGGCACCACGGTGCTCGTCAACGCGGCGCGGGAGCCCGAGGTCACCGACCTCGCCGACCTCCTGCGCGCCATGGGCGCGCGAATCGCGGGCGACGGCACGCCGACGATCACCGTCGAGGGCGTCGAGCGGCTCGGCGGTGCGCGGCACGACGTGGTGCCGGACCGCATCGAGGCCGGCACTTTCGCGATCGCCGGCGCGCTCACGCGGGGCGACGTCGCCGTAACCCGTTGCCGGCCGGACCATTTGCGGGCCCTGACGACGCGTCTGAGGGCGGCGGGCGTCTCGGTCGAGGCCGACGCGCGCCGCCTGCGCGTGCGCGCCTCCGGAGCTCTCGCGGCGCACGACGTCGCGACGGCCCCCTATCCGGGCTTCCCCACCGATCTCCAGGCGCAGTGGATGGCGCTCGCGGCGAGCCTCGAGGGCGTCTCGACGGTCACCGAGACCATCTTCGAGAACCGTTTCCAGCACGTGGCCGAGCTCGTCCGAATGGGTGCGCGCATCCGGCTCGAGGGGCGCTGGGCGGTCGTGGAAGGGCCCGCGCGTCTGACGGGCGCGCACGTGATGGCGAGCGACCTCCGCGCTTCCGCGGCGCTCGTTCTCGCCGGGCTGGCGGCCGAGGGAGAGACGACGGTCCACCGCGTCTATCACCTCGACCGCGGTTACGACCGCATGGAGCAGAAGTTGCAACGGCTCGGGGCGCGCGTCGAGCGCATCGCGGGAGCGGGGGGTTGACATGAAGGACTGCCTCTTCTGCCGGATCGTGGCGCACGAGATCCCGTCGCGCGCCGTCCACGAGGACGCGCGCATCTATGCCTTCGAGGACATCGCGCCGCAGGCGCCCACGCACGTGCTCGTCATTCCCAAGAAGCACATCGGACGCCTCGCCGAGGCGGAGCCCGGCGATGCGGCGGTCATCGGCGAGCTCGCGGCGCGCGCGGCGGCCATCGCGCGGGAGCGCGGGCTCTCGGACTATCGGCTCGTCCTGAACAACGGGGAGAGCGCGGGGCAGTCCGTCTTCCACCTGCACTTCCATCTCCTCGGCGGCCGGACGTTCTCGTGGCCGCCGGGCTGAGGCGGCGGGATTACGGTGTCGGAGGCGGCGGCGGAGTCGGCGTCTCCGCCGGCGGCGGGGCGGTCGAGAGGAGCACCGCGGGGCCGAGTCCCGTCGCCGGGAGCGGTGTGGGATAGATCGTGATCCGGGCCTTGTCTCGCAGCTCCCGGGTCCACTTGTCCACTTCTTCGTCGAGACCGCGCTGTTGGGCGCGGGCGCGCATCTCCGCCGCGACCGACTCGAACGGCGGCACCGGACGGCCCGCCGCCTTCGTCTGGGGGACGAAGCGCTCGTCGTATTCGGCCCGCGCGCGCTCCTCGTCGGCCGCCGCGCCTCCGCGGAAACGCTCCTTCAGATAACGCTGCACGACGAGCTGACGCTCGAGGGAAGAACGCACGTCGTCGGCGCTCATGCCGGCGCGGGCGAACTCCTCGGCCGGATCCTTGCCCTCGGCGCGCAGGTGCTGCGTCAATTTCGCCATCGCCTCCTCGACGTCCGCGGCGTTGGGCGGCTCGTTTCCGAACCGCAGGGCGTCCTCATACTGCAGATGCTCGTCGATCAGTGCGTCGAGCACGCGCGCGCGATACGCTGGCGGCGTCTCGCCCGGCAGCCGCTCGATCGTCGCGAGGAGGATCGCCCGCCGGACCGCGCTCTCGGGAATCGCGACGTCGTTGACGCTCGCCGCGACGCGGTCCACGAGCACGGTCTCGGCGAGCGAAGCCGCCGCGACGAGGAGCGCCGGCAGGAGCCGCCATCGCAAGGTCGCCACCGCGCGGATGATACCGTCCGGCGCGCTGCGGCACGCCGCGTGCTATTTTGGCGGCCCCATGAGCGCGGCCGGAAAGCGCGGCGAGCTCGTCGTCGTCGGAACGCCGATCGGAAATCTCGAAGACCTCTCGCCCCGCGCGCGACGCGTTCTGACCGAGGCGGACGCAATCTTCTGCGAGGACACGCGCGTCACCGCCAAGCTCGCGTCCCGATTCGGCATCCCGACGCCCCGCATCTCCTGTCCGGCGCCGCGTGAGAAGGCGCGGACCGCGGAGCTCCTCGAGCGGCTCGGGCGCGGCGAGACGGTCGCGCTCGTCTCCGACGCCGGAATGCCGCTCCTCTCCGACCCGGGAGCGGACCTCGTGTCCGCGGCCGCGGCGGCGGGCTTCCCCGTCCGGGTCGTCCCGGGCCCTTCCGCGGCGACCGCCGCGCTGGCGGTCTCGGGCCTGAGCGCCGTGCCGCATCTCTTTCTGGGCTTCCTCCCGGCCCGCGCCGGGGAGCGGCGGCGCTTCCTGGAAGGCGTCGAGGAGCGCGCGGAGACGCTCGTCTGGTTCGAGGCGCCCCACCGACTCGCCGAGTCGCTCGCCGACGCCGCGCGCGTGCTCGGGCCGCGCCGCGCCTGCGTGGCGCGCGAGCTGACCAAGGTGCACGAGGAAGCCGCGCGCGGGACCCTGTCGGAGCTCGCCGCGCGGTTCGCCGGGAGCGGCGCCGCCCGAGGCGAGGCGACGGTCGTCGTCGAGGGAAGGGCGCCGCGGACCGCGGCGGCGGAGGACGGCGGCGCGCTCGACCGGAGGATCGTGGAGGCGCTCGCGGCCGGGCGCGACAAGCGCGAGATCGCGCGCGGGCTCGCGCGGGAGACGGGAGTGCCGTCCCGAACGATCTACGCGCGGGCCGTCGCGCTCGACACCGAGGCCCCCAAGGGCCGGCCCTGAAGCCCGGTCACTTCGGCGTCGGCGCCGCGTCCCAGTGCGCCGGGAGGCGCGACATCAGCGCCGCGTAGACCTCGATCCCGTCCCAGAGGTTCTGCAGCCGGAGGTTCTCATTGGCGGCGTGCTGGTCGTTGTCGTGGTTGACGATCGGCACTCCGATCACGGGCGTCTTCAGGACCGCGCCGAAGAGATACATCGGGATGCTGCCGCCGAGCGTCGGAAGGAGCACGGTCGGGCCGGCGGCCTCCTCCACCGTCGCGATGACCGCCCGCGAAGAAGGGGCGTCGAGCGGCGCACGGGCCGCCGGGTAGCCCGGGCCCCAGACGAGCTTCACGATCCGCGGGCTCGCCCGGCGCTCGTCCGGCGTCGGGTCCTCGTGCACGACCGTGAACCCCTGCTTGCGCACGTGCTCCTCGACCGCCACGCGCACCTTCTCCGGCGTCTGGTCCGGCACGAGCCGGAAGTCGATCGAGGCGCGCGCCTCCGTCGGAATCGCGTTCGTGGCCGAAGCCCCCACGCCCCCGCCGGCGATGCCCCGGAAGTTCAGCGCCGGCCGCAGGATCTGCGCGGCGAGCGGCGCGCCCTCGCCCTCCGTCCGCCCGAGCGCGAGCTCGTGCGCGAGCTCCGTCTCGACGGGAGGGACGGCGGCGAGGGCCCGCTTCTCGGCCGCGGTCGCAGGCCGCACGCCGTCCGCGAAGCCCGCGACGAGGATGCGCCCTTCGTCGTCGCGCATCGAGCCGAGCAACCGCACGAGCTCCGCGATCGGGTTGACCGCCCAGTTTCCGTAGTGCCCGCTGTGCAGAGGCCGCGACGGGCCGTACACGGTCATCTCGACATCCGTCACGCCCCTCGCCCCGAAGTAAAGCGCCATTCTCCGCGTCTGATGCACGGGCCCGTCGAGGAGGAGCCACAGGTCGCCGCGCAGGCGGTCCGCGTGAGCGCGCAGGATCTGCTCGAGGTGCGGCGAGCCGGCCTCCTCCTCCCCTTCGAAGAAAAACTTCAGGTTCGCCGCCGGCGTGCGCCCCGACGCGGCCAGCGCGTCGAGCGCCGCCAGAAGTCCTACGATCGGCGCCTTGTCGTCGGAGGCGGAGCGCGCGTAGACGCGCCACTCGGGACCGAGCGGCGGCTGGAGGCCCTCCCAGGGGATTTCGCGCCCTCCGTCGCGGAGCGCCTTGTCGCGCAGCACGGGCTTCCACGGCTCTCCGGTCCACTGCGACAGAACCACCGGCTGCCCGTCGTAATGCGCATAGAAGACGATCGTGCGCGCGGCTCCGGGCACCCGGAGCTCGCCGAAGACGGCCGGAGGCGCGCCGGGCGCGCGGAGGAGCTCCATCGCGATCCCGCGGCGGGCGTAGGCGGCACGGATCGCCTCGGCATTGCGCTCGATGTTCGACGCGTCCGAGGCGACGTTCGGGATGGCGAGGAGGCCCGCGAGCTCGCGCACGATCTCGACCTCATGGGCCGACCGCCACGCGCGCACGTCTCCGCCGCCGGGGCCCGCGGCGAGGAGCGCGAGCGGGAGCGCGAGGAGCGGCACGCTCATCGGTTCAGATCACGGCGGGCGGCGCGAGCGGCGGCGGCTCGAGGGCCGGCGCCGGCGGCGGGACGGCCGGGGACTCCCGCCGCCCGGCCACGAGGGCGACGACGCCGATCGCGAGCAGCGCCGCGGCGGCCCACCCCGCCGACCGATCCGCCGGCGCGCCCTGCGAGAGCAGATCGCTGACCGCCGGCCCGCCGAGCGCGAGCGCGCCGAAGAAGACCCAGGCCGCCGCATGGTCGGCCAGGAGCACCAGGGCGCAGAACGCGAGCCAGGCGAGCGTGGCCGCGTCCGGCAGATACGCCGCGGCGAACTCGCCGGGGCGCGAGAAGTGCGACGGCAGGATCATGAGCAGGAGCGCGCCGGCGCCGAGCGCGCGGCCGATCGGGCCGCGGAAGAAATCCCGTCGCAGGGCGAGCGCCGCGACGGCCGCGAGGGCCGCGATCGTGACCGTGCCCCGCGCGGCGGACCAGAAAACCGCGAACGCCGGCACCGCCGCCGCGAGCGGACCGGGCATCAGGGGATCCGGCTCGAAGAGCGATGGATAGCGGGTCGCCGCGAGCGCGGAGACGTGCGCGAGCCCCGCCAGGCCGGCCGCAGCGATCGCCGCACGGAAGAACGCGTCTCCGAGCGAGCCGCCGCGCCCCAGAGCCCGACGCCAGCCGGGCCGGGCGCTCGAGATGAGCACGAAGGCCACGGCGAGCGCGAAGGCGGCCGCCAGGATCGCGATCGAGAGCCCGACGCCGACTTCGACCAGGAAGAGACGCATCGGGATCTCGGTGCGGTATTGGCGCAGAATCGTCGGGAGCCCGTTGGCGATGGCAAGCACCATCAGAGCGAGCGCGACCGCCGTCGGCGCGATGACCGCCCGCCAGGAGACGCTGCCGGACCGGACGAGGCGCAGGAAGAGGATGAATCCCGTCCCCGCGAGGCTTCCGACCGCGACGACCTTCAGGGCGATCAGGCCCCAGTCGAGCGGCCTCCGCCGCCGGTCTTCCCGGAGGAACGTCTCGGGCACGCGGATGCTCGGCAGGAACGCGGTCAAGCGCGGTCCCTGGAAGACGGCCGTCAGGCGCGGGCGCGCTTCTCCGAGATCCGCCGCCTTCGCTTCGAGCACGATCGTCGTGTCGCGCCGCTTCGGACGGTCCTTCGTACCCAAGTCCGCAACGTCGTAGTCCGCCGCCGGGTAGCCGAGCGCTCGTGCCGCCGCGAGGGCGCGCGCCTTCACGCGCTCGGAGTCGGGCGCCGGGCCGGCGGGAGCCGCCTCCTCCATCGGATGCACGAAGCCCACGACGCGCGCCCGCCGCGCATCGACGAGGACCTTCCATTCCTCCTTCTTCTCGGGCTCGAAGAACCGCGTCACCCAGAGCGCCACGGGGAGCTGGCGCGAGGCCAGGCGCTCGAATGCCGGGACGCCGCCCTTCGACAGGACGTAGCGCGCCGCCGCCGACGAGAACCCGGGGATCTGCCCGAAGTCTTCGGGGCGCGCCTCGCGCACTTCGTCGGCCTCGGCGAATCCGGTGCCCGGATAGGTGACCGACCGCGGGGGAACACCGATGCCGTTGACCCGCAGGAACCGGCGGGCGATCGCCTCGGCGCGCGCCCGTCCGGTGTCGTCCTGCGCCACGTCGGAGGCGGGCGCCGCCGGCAGAAGGAAGGTGGCCGCGAGCGCCAGGCCCGCGACGAGCGCGAAGGTCCGCACGGGCGCCGAGAGAGGCCGCACGGGCGCGGCGGTCTCCCGCGCGACGGGCGCGGCCGGAGGCTCGGGCACGCTCCCCTCGTCGGCGTTGGTCAGGCCCGCTTCCGAGGCGAACCCGCCGCGGCGCCGGTAGAGCGCGAGCGACAGGACGAGCGGCACGAGCAGGATCCCCGCCGCGACGGCGCCCGACACGACGTAGTACGCGTTCTTCGAGCGGAGCATCAGGAGCGCCGTGTAGATCGCATCGACCGTGAAGTGCCAGACGAGAAGCGGCCAGGCTCCGAAGCGGAGCATCAGCGATCCGATCACGATCCCGGCGAAGCCCACTTCGACGCCGCGGATGTAGAAGGGCTGATTCGGGTACGCCGAGTGCCCGAATCCCCAGATCAGGGCCGGCACCACCACCGCGAGCGCCCGCCCCCAGCCCAGGCGATCGAGCAGCGAGATGGAGAACATCCGGCTGATGCCCTCCTCGGACACGGCCGGCAGGAAGCCCACGAGGAGGACCGTGGCCCACGGGAGCGCCGTGTTGAGCATGTCGCTGTAGGGAATGTCGGCGGGCGCCCACGCGCCGAAGCGGTCCGCCACGACGTAGAAGACCGCCTGGTACGCGAAGAAGAACGCGACGAGCGCGTACCCGAGGAGCACGCCCTTGAAGAAGCGCTTCGTCCCGACGCCCCGCCGCGAGAAGAGTCCCGAGAGCGAGAGCTGCGAGCCGAAGCGCTCGCGATAGACGGGCTCGGCCGCGGCCACGACGAACGCGATGCCGGCGCCGATCGCGATGGCGCCGAGAATTCCGCGCACGATCTGCTCGGTCATGTGGCTCGCGAGCGAGCTCGCCGTGTCGTACTCGAAGAGCGTCAGCGGGATGCCGTTCGCGGTCGAGAGCAGCGAGAGGACGCAGGCGACCAGACCGAAGCCCGCGACGAGCCGCCAACGGACGTCCTTGAGCACGACCTTGCGGATCAGGACCACGATCATCG
Organism: Thermoanaerobaculia bacterium; assembly: GCA_036558325.1. Classification (GTDB taxonomy): domain Bacteria; phylum Acidobacteriota; class Thermoanaerobaculia; order UBA5066; family Gp7-AA6; genus DATBFU01. The sequence goes on from DATBFU010000020.1 coordinate 9,068, forward strand.
CGATCGCCGTGACGAAGAGGCCGAGTGTCGCCACGCTGCCCGCCGTCTCGTTCTTCGATCGGAGCCGCGCGTAGTCGCGCTGCCAGGCCTCAGGCACGTGCACGAACTCGCGGAAGGCGGAGACCTGTCCGCCCGAGACCGTGGTCTCGTACCGAACCGTCGCCTCCGCCATGGCGAGGCCGGACTTCTCGTCGACGAACGTCCAGTCGATCCGGTTGGGCCGGGAGACGGGCGTCGCCTCGATGGGCTTCAGCGCGCTTTCCGGCAGACCGCGCGAGGCGAGAAAGGCCAGCGACAGCCCGCGCGCCTCGGCCTCGGGCGGCCGGGGCCCGGGCGCGTCGTCCTTCCGCACGAACTCGAAGCCGACGAGATCTCCGAGCGGCGTGATCGAGACGCGGTCCTCCTCCTTCACACCGGAGCGGAACCAGCGCATGTCCCAGCGCCAGACCTTCGCGGTGCCGCCGTAGAGGCCGCTCGCCTTTTCGAGGCCGAGCTCGCGTTCGAGGTACACCTTCGGGGTGTCGTCCACGTCGAACTGGCCGGCGAATCGCGTGCCGGCCAGGTCGCGCCGGCGCTCGGCGAGGAACTTTTCGGCGAGCCCGCGCGCCTGGCCGCGGTTGACGCGGAATTCGATGGCCGCCTCCGGGAACGCGCGGCGGAAGAGGAGGGCCGTGATGCCGGCGCCGGCCGCGATGACGAGCAGACACACGGCGATGAACCGCCGGTCCCTCGCATCGAAGCGGTCGGTTTTCGTCGTCGCCGACGCCGTCTCCATCGCCTATCCCGCCAGCACGCTGCCGCCGTTGACGTTGACGATCTCGCCCTGCAGATGCCGCGCGAGATCCGAGACGAGGAAGAGGATCGGGCCCGCGACGTCGTCGGCAGACGCGATTCGGCCGATCGGGATGAGGCTCTCGATCGCGCGCCGCTCGGCCGGATCGGCGAGGGAGCCGGCGCTCATGTCCGTGTCCACCCATCCGGGCGCGACGCAGTTGACGCGGATTCCGCGCGGGCCGAGCTCCGTCCCGAGCGACTTCGTGTAGGAGATGATCGCGCCTTTGGAAGCGGCGTAGGCCGAATGACGCGCCTCCCCGCGCTGCCCCGCGGTCGACGAGACGAAGACGATCGCCCCGCGCGTCTTCTCGAGGTGCGGGATCGCGGCGTCGGTCGCGACGAACACGCCGCGCACGTTCACGTCGAAGGCGAGGTCCCAGGCCGTGAGATCGCCCGAGCCCGCCGGATTCTCGGGCCAGACGCCGGCGTTGTTGATCAGGAAGTCGAGACGACCCCAGGCCGCGGCCGCCTCGGCGACGAGGCGCCGGGCGGCGCCCGGATCGGACAGGTCGGCCTCGAGCGCGACCGCTTCGCCGCCGGCGGAGCGGATCTCTTCGACGGCGGACGTCGCGGCGCGCGCGTCCCGGGCGTATCCGATCGCGACGCGGGCGCCCGCCGTCGCGAGGAGCCGGGCCGCCGCGCGGCCGATGCCGCGCGATCCGCCCGTCACGAGGGCGACGCGGGGGGACAGGTCGAGGACGAAACGATTCGCCAAGGTGCTCCGTATATCAGATCAGACATCGGTTCCCTCCCGAAAACCGGGCGGCCCGCGCGGGCGCGCCGCCTCCCGTCCGTGTGACGGGAGCTCAATCGCCCGCGATCAGTCGGCCGACGTAAGCCGTCATCGCGTCGAGGGGAGGGACGGACGTCTTGATCGCCACGTCGACCTCCGCGGCGCGCGCCAGGGCCCGGGCGAGCTCCGCGGTCTGGTAGCGCGCGGCGCGCTGGGCGACGCGATACCACATGTAGGGATGTCCTTCGAAAGCGCCCTTGCCGAAGGGCGGAACTGGCTCGCGGATCTGCGGCAGAACGTTCTGCTCGAAGCTGCGCGGCGGCATCGAGGGCTCCCAACGCGACACCCCGTCGAGGGCGGCGCGGATGAGGAGCATGCGCCGGATCTCCGACGTCAGCATCCCCAGGAACTTGACGGGCCACGCGTCGTCCGGCTCCATCGTTTCCCGGCCGACGCGGATGTCGCGCCCCGAGAACAGCCGGTCGAGCCGATGGAGCGCATCGGCCGCGTCCCTCCGGCCCACGGCGTCGAAGAAGACATAGATGTCCTCGGAGGCCTCGTCCTCCACGTTCGCCCGGACGTCGGCCGCGCGGATGCGGCCGCCCTTTCCCGCCCACGCGAGCAGCTTCGCCAGCTCCGCCGCGAAGAGGTCCGGCCGGCCGTCGGTCTGGAATCGAAGGCGGTCGATCGCGTCCGCGTCGAGCGCCACTTCCCGATCTTTCGCACGGGCGCGGGCCAGGCGCCCGAGGGCCGGCGCGACCTCGTTCTCGCCGATCGCGACTTCCAGATGGAGTCCCTTCTCGGCAATCTCCTCGAGCAGGGCCGCGCCCTTCGGCGGGTCCGTGGCGGTCAGCAGCGCCACGACGCCGTCGTTGCCCCGCTCGAGGATCCGGCGAAGCGCCGGCGCGAGCGCATCCGGGGCCGCCCGGTCTTCGGGCATCTCGCGGAGCAGCTCCTCGAGCTCGCCCGCGCGGTCGCGTTTGCGCGTGCGGCGCGCGGCCTCCTCGGCGGTACGGGCCGCGTCGTCGCCGCGCGAGACGCCGAGCGCGGAGAGCAGCGCGCGGGCGAATCGAAACGCCTTCCGGCGGCCGGCCGGCGTGCCCTCCTGCCAGGCGTCGAGCGCGCCGTCGAGGAGCGCGCCCGGCGATTCGCTGCCGAGGAGGCGCGTGACGTCGAGCGCGACGACGCGGCGCGGCGAAAAGAGGGACCGGTTCAGGAGCGCGTCGGAGACGGCATCCGCGGGAGTCTCGTCGTCGAACCGGAGGCGTTCGGCTCCTCCCCGCGCGAGGGCCTCCGCGACGGCCTCGGCCGCCTCCTCGACGAAGAAGTCGGTCGTCCCGCTGACCAGAACGACGGCCGGCGCGTCGTCGAAGGACGGGAGCCGGGCGGCGTCGAACGGTCGTCGGGGCACGCCCGGAGTCTATCGGCTGGCCGCCCGCGAGGCGGATGGCCAAAAGAAAAGGCCCCGGGATCGCCGGGGCCCTTTCCGGGCGAAACGCGGAATGTCCGCCGTCAACCCTCGAGAAGCCCCTTCTCGGAGAGCTCCTGACAATCGATGCAGTACGGCGCCCAGGGAACGGCGAGCAGACGCTTCTCGGCCTTCGGCGCGCCGCAGCTCTGGCAGGCGCCGTAGGTCCCTTCCTCGATCCGCGCCAGCGCTTCATCGATCTGGAGAAGCGTCGTGCGGTCGCTGTCCGAGAGCGAGTAGAGAAACTCGCGCGTATAGGACGAGACGGCCTTGTCGGCGATGTCCTGGGTGGACTCCTCTGTGGTCTCCTCCTCCGCATCGCGGGCCTTGGCGAGATCCACCGAAAGGCTGCCCTTCTTCTCTTCCAGCAGGCGCCGATATTTCTCGAGCTCCTTTTTCGGGAGCTTCGCGGCGCGCACGGTGCTCGGGGTGGCCATGTGGTCGATTCCCCTCCTTCCACCCCCCGCTCAGTGGCGGAGGAGTTGGATTTCGAACGCGAGATGATACCCGAGAATTCCGGGGCCGCGCCGGGTCAGTTCCGCCGGCGGTCGGGCGGCTCTGCCGGTGCCGGCGGACGCCGCTTTCCGCGCTCCCACAGCGACTTGCGCGAGACTCCGAGGCGCCGCGCGGCGAGCGTCCGGTTGCCGCCCGCCCTCCGCAGCGTCTCTTCGATGTAGGCGTCGGTGAGCTGTTTCAGGGTCCAGCGCTTCTCGACCGCCGTCTCGAGCAGCGCCTCGGGCGAACTGAAAGAGCCCATCGGGAGGTCGGTCTCCGCGATCAGCGGCTCGCCCGCCGCGAGCACGGCCCGCTCGACCACGTGCGCGAGCTCCCGCACGTTGCCGGGCCACGCGTGCCGCTGGAGCGCCTCCTCGGCCTCCTTGGTGAAGCGGCGGGCGGGACGGCCATAGGCCCGCGCGGCGCGGCGCAGAAACGCGCGGGCGAGGGGAAGCACGTCTTCACGCCGCTCAGAGAGCCTCGGGAGGCGGATCGAGACGACGTCGATCCGGTAGAAGAAGTCGTCCCGGAAGAGGCCCTGCGCCACCAGGGCCGACAGATCCCGGCGCGACGAAACGATGAGCCGCGCGCCGAACGGATGGGTCGCGACGCCCCCGAGGCGCCGGAACGTTCGCTCCTGGAGAACCCGCAGGAACTTGGCCTGCGCGGCCGGGGAAAGCGAGGAGACCTCGTCGAGGTAAGCGGTGCCGTCCGCGGCCACCTCCAGGAGGCCGGGTTTCGCGGCGACCGCGCCCGTGAAGGCGCCGCGCTCGTGCCCGAAGAGCTCGCTCTCGAAGAGCTCGTCCGACAGATTGGCGGCGTCGATGCGCACGAACGGCCGGCCGCGGCGGTGTGAGGCGTCGTGGATCGCGCGGGCGAGCCGGTCCTTGCCGGTTCCGCTCTCTCCCTGGATCAGGACGGTCGACGGAAGATCCACTGCGCGGCCGAGCGTCTCGATCTCGAGCGCCAGCTCGCGCTGACGCGTCCGAAAGAGGGACGCGAGCGTCGAGGCGCCTCCGGAGTCGGCCGCGCCGCCGGATTTCGCGGCCTCGCCCGGATCCTCGGCGGAGGCGTCAGAAGGCGGCGAAGCGACCCGTCTCATTCTCGGCGTCGCCCCAGAGCCGCTCGAGCGCGTAGAAGCGCCGCGCCTCTTCCTGAAAGATGTGGAACACGACGTCGCCGTAGTCCATCAGGATCCAGTGCGCTCTCTCGAGCCCTTCGACCGAAGACGGCGCGCCGAGCTTCTCGACGATCGCGTCGGCGATGGCGTGCGCCTGGCGATCCGAGCCGGCCGTCGAGAGGACGAAGTAGTCGGCCATGGTGGTGAGCTCGGTCAGGTTGAAAACGAGGATCGCGGCGGCCTTGCGGTCCAGGGCGGCGGTCAGACCCTCTCGAACCTTTTCCTTCGCGGAGAGCTCGGCCATCAGCGCCGCGTCACCCCGGGTCCGTACAGGCCTTGCTTCGTGATGTACTCCGCGACCGGCGCCGGAACCCGTCCCGCGACCCCGATGCCGCGCTCCAGGTCTCTCCGGAGCTCCGTCGCGGAAATTTTAACCGAACCGGCGTCGAAAACCTCCAGGCGATTCGCGAGCCCCGGCACCGGTGGCACCTTCAGGCCGGGTCCGGCGAACGGCTCCCGGTGGAAGGCCGCCACGCGGGCGATGCGGACGATCTCCTCGGGCTCGCGCCAGCGATCGAGCCCGGCGAGCGTGTCCGTGCCGAGCAAGAGCCAGAGCTCGTCGCCGGGGTTTTCGCCCGCGAGCGTGCGAAGAGTGTCCACGGTATACGACGGAGGCTCGCGGTCGAGCTCGCCCAGCCAGATCGGCCAGTCGGGCTTCCCCGCGAGCGCGAGGGCCAGCATCGCGACCCGGTGCCGCGCGTCCGTGGCCGGCAGAGTTTTCAAGGGCGACACCCGCGCCGGAACGTAGAGGACGCGCCCCAGCCCGAACTTCGCCGCCGCCGCGGCGACCGGGGTCAGGTGCCCGAAGTGGACCGGATCGAAAGTCCCCCCGAAGACGCCGATCCTCACGGCGACACCGATCCCGGCGCGCCCTCGGCTTCCGGCGGCGGCGCGGACGCCGCGTGGAAAAGGAAACCCACGAGATCGCGCAATCCGGTGTGCGCCACGGCCGAGATCGCGAAGAACGGCAGCCCGCGGCGCTCGGCCGACGCGCGGATCGAGTCGATCCGATTCGGATCGGACACCGCGTCGCACTTGGAGGCGACGAGCACGCGCGGGCGCGACGCGACTTCCGGCGAGAAGGCCGCGAGCTCCGCCTCGATCACCGCGACGTCGGGCTCGGCATCGCCGTCCGCGGAGGCGTCCACGAGATGGCACAGCACCCGGCAGCGTTCCACGTGCTTCAGGAACCGGAGCCCGAGCCCCGCGCCGCGGTGCGCGCCCTCGATGAGCCCCGGAATGTCCGCGACGACGAGCGAGCGATGCCCGTCCCCTTCCACGACGCCGAGGTGCGGGACGAGCGTCGTGAAGGGATAGTCGGCGATTTTCGGCCGCGCGGCCGAGATGGCCGAGATGAGGGTGGACTTGCCCGCGTTCGGAAAGCCCACGATCGCGACGTCGGCGAGAAGCTTCAGCTCGATCTCGAGGCGCCGCTCGACGCCCGGCTGGCCCTTCTTGGCGAACCGCGGGGCCTGGCGCGTCGGGGTCGCGAAATGCTGGTTGCCCCAGCCGCCGTTTCCGCCGGCCGCCAGGCGCACGCGCTCGTCGGGGCGGACGAGGTCCGCGATCACCTCGCCCGAACCGGCGTCCGTCACGACGGATCCGAGGGGCAGCGAGACGACGATGTCCTCCCCCGACGCGCCGTGGCGGTTCGATCCCATTCCGTGCTCCCCGCGGCCCGCGCGGTAGGAGGTCTGGTGGCGCAGGTGCGCCAGGGTGTTGAACGACGGATCGGCCTTCGCCCAGACGGAGCCGCCGTCCCCGCCGTCGCCGCCCGAGGGGCCCCCGCGCGCGACGAACTTCTCGCGGCGAAAGGCGACGCAGCCATTGCCGCCGTCGCCGCCTTTGACGAGGATTTCCGCGGAGTCGATGAACATCGAGCTTTCAGCTGTCAGCGATCAGCCGTCAGCCGGAAACGTCATTCAGCCTTCTGGCTGACAGCCGAGAGCCGAAAGCTGACAGCTACTCCGCGGGCTCGATCGAGATGGTGCGGCCCATGCGTCCGCGGTCGTGGAACCGGACGACGCCCGTCACTTTCGCAAAGAGCGTGTCGTCCTTGCCGCGGCCGACGTTCGGGCCGGCGAAAAACTTCGTTCCGCGCTGGCGCACGAGGATCGAACCGCCCGAGACGACCTGCCCGCCGAACCGCTTCACGCCGAGGCGCTGCGAGTTGGAGTCGCGGCCGTTGCGGGAAGAGCCCTGCCCTTTCTTGTGTGCCATGGCTCGCCTACCCTTCGATCCCGTCGATCCGGACCTCGACGAGGTTCTGCCGGTGCCCCTTCGTGCGCCGGAATTGCTTGGTCCGCTTCTTCTTAAAAACCAGCACCTTACGGGTCTTCACTTCGGAGAGGATCGTCGCCTGGACCTTCACTCCGGCGACGGCCTTGGAGCCCGTTCGGACTCCGGCGTCGCCCGAGACGAGCACGACGTCGGAGAGCTCGAGCTTGTCGCCCTTGGCGGCCTTCTTTCCGGAGGTCCGCTCGATGCGGACGACGTCGCCCGGAGCGACCCGAATCTGTTTGCCTCCGGCGCGGAGGATGGCGTACATGGACTGGACCCTCCCCTCAGACAGAACGGCGAATCATAAGGTTTTGAGCCGGAAAGTCAAGCAGGGCCGCGAGATCGCGCCAGCCGGGTCCGTTCGAGGGCTCGGAGCCTGCCGAGCCCGGAGCGAAGCGCGAGCGACGGCTAGTCTTTCGTCACCGTGTTCGGAAGCTCGTCGTGACCCGGCCCCTCGGGCGGAAAGTGGCGCGCGAGGACCTCGCCCACGCGCTCGATGCCCTTGACCGTCCCTTCCGTGAACGCGCCGCGCCGGAAGTGCTCCTCCATGACCGCGGCGACCTCCTTCCAGAAGTCGTCGCCGGAGCGCGCGTGGATCCCGATGTCCCCCAGGATGTGAAACTGTCGGAGCCGCGGGGCGATGTAGATGAGGACGCCGTTGCGTCGTTCGGTCTTCGCCATCCCCAGCCTTTCGAATCGCCGCACCGCACGCGTCTGGAGATCGTCGGGCTTCTGCCTCGTGACGTGGACCCGGATCTGGCCGGTCGACCTGCGTTCGGCCTCCGCGATCGCTTCGACGATCTTCTCCGAGTCGAACCGCGAGAAGAGGCGCGCCATCCCTACCAGCTCCCCGACGCGCCGCCGCCGCCGAAGCCGCCGCCGCCGCCCGAGAAGCCGCCTCCCCCGCCCGACCAGCCGCCGCCTCCCCCGGACCAGCCGCCGCCCCCGCCCCCGCCTCCGAAGATCATCGGGAACCCGCCGCCGCCCGACCACCAGCCGGACCCGGCATGTGTGCGGAATGCCCGGCTCCGGCGAATGAACCAGGGGATCACGAAGAAGATGCCGAAGATGATGATCCAGGGCAGGCACGCGGCGGCCTGGTTGCCGCGCGGGCCCCGCTCCGCGTTCGTCCGGCCCGTCCCCTTGTACTCCCCTTTTGCGGCGGCCATCAGCGCCTCCGCGCCGGCGCGGACGCCGCCCGCAAAGTCGCCCTGCCGGAAGCGCGGCAGGATCTGGCCGTCGATGATCCGGTGCGCGATGACGTCCGGGATCGCGCCCTCGAGCCCGTAGCCGACCTCGACACGGACTTTGCGGTCCTCCGTGAAAACGAAAAGGATCGCGCCGTTGTCCGTCTTCTTCTGGCCGGCGCCCCACTTCTGCGCGGCGCGGACCGTGAAGTCCTCGAGGGTGAATCCCTCCGGAATCCGCTTGTCGATCCAGACGAGGATCTGATTGGACGTGTCGCGCTCGAACTGTGCGAGCTCCTCGTTCAGGCGCTCGGGCTCTCCCGGGCCGAGCACGCCGGCGCGGTCGGTAACGTACCGGGCCGGCTTCGAAGGGATCTGCTCGTCGTAGCGGTCGGCCCGGAGGACCGGCGCCGACACAGCCGACAGGACGAGGAGGAGGGCGATCGCCCTCCCCGCCCGGCCTGCAGCGCGTCCCACGGCGTCCGTGCAAGGCCTCCGGTTCAGAGACTAGTTGGCCGGGGCCGCCGTCGGCGCGGGCTGGCCGAAATTGAAGTTGACCTTCGGCGCCTGCTCCGAGCCCGCCGCGGCCTTGAAGTAGGGCTTCTCCTTGAAGCCGAGCATCCGCGCGACGAAGTTCGTCGGGAACTTCAGGATCGCGGTGTTGTAAGACTGCGCCGAGTCGTTGAATCGGCCGCGCGCCACGGCGATGCGATTCTCCGTGCCCTCGAGCTGCGCCTGAAGGTCCCGGAAGCTCGCGTTGGCCTTGAGCTCCGGATAGTTCTCGGAAACGACGAGGAGGCGCTGGAGCGCGGCGCCGAGCTGATCCTGCGCCGCCTGGAATCGAGCGAGCTCGGCCGGGTCCGTCGGAGCCTTGCCGGGGTTGACCGTCGCGCGGCCGACGGAGGCGCGCGCGTTGGTGACCGCCGTCAGCGTCTCCTTCTCGAAGTTCGCGGCGCCCTGGACGGTCTGGACGAGGTTCGGAACGAGGTCCGCGCGGCGCTGGTACTGGTTTTCCACCTCCGCCCACTGCTTGTCGACGTCCTGTCCGAGCGTGACGAGGCGGTTGTTGGTCGAGGCGAACGTCAGCCCGACGATCACGACGAGCCCGATGAGAAGCACGAGACAGCCGAGTCCGAGCTTGCCCATGGTCCCTCCTTCCCTTTCCTCCGGCCGAGAATCGCGCGCGATTCTACCGAATCCGCCCGGCCCTCACCCGTTTCCGGCGCCCAGGCGCTCGAGAATCCGGGCGGGGAGGAAGGCGCGCAGCTCCCCCGCCCCGGTTCCGTCCCAGGTGAGCCGCACGGCGGCCGCTTTCTTGAGCGGAATCGTCAGCATCGGCCGGCCCGCCAGCACGCGTCCGAGGAGCGCTCCGAGGTGGGGCTCGTGGCCCACGAGGAGGACGCCCGCCGCTTTCTCCGCGCGCAGCTCGTCCAGGATCTCCTGGGGATCGCGGCCCGGCTCCAGGGACCGCGACTCCCGAAGGCGACGCTCCAGATCGAGAGAACGAGCGGCCGGCTCGGCCGTCTGGCGCGCCCGCCTGTAAGGCGAGGTCAGAACGAGCTCGATCGAGGGCTCGAGCGCCGCGAGGCCGCGCGCCACGGCGCGCGCGCGCTTCTCGCCCTCGGCGGTCAGCGCGCGGTCGGCGTCCCTTCCGGACTCCGACGCGTCCTCGGCGGCCGCGTGGCGCAGGAGCCAGATCTCCACGCCGGGAGTCTACCGTCTACCGCCCCGCCCGCGACCGCGGATATCATCCGCGCACCATGCCCCTGGCTACCGGTGAGATCGTCGGCCACTTTCAGATCGTGTCTCCGATCGGAAAGGGCGGCATGGGCGAGATCTACCGCGCGCGCGACACGCGGCTCAATCGGGAAGTCGCCGTGAAGATGCTGCCGGAGGGCGTCAACGACGACGACAGCCTGCGGCGCTTCGACCGCGAGACGAAAGCCGTCGCCGCGCTCAATCACCCGAACATCCTCGCGATCCACGACACCGGGCTCTACCGCGAGGTGCCCTACGCGGTCACGGAGCTCCTCCAGGGCGAGACGCTGGCCGAGCGCCTGCGCTCCGGGGCTCTCGCGGCGCCGCGCGCGACCGAGATCGCCTGCCAGATCGCGGACGGCTTGGCGGCGGCGCACCAGATGGGCGTGATCCACCGCGACATCAAGCCCGAGAACATCTTCCTGACGAACGACGGGCGCGCGAAGATCCTCGACTTCGGCATCGCACGGATCGAGAACCCGGCCGTCCACGGAGGGCGAATCACGCAGCCGTCGAGCGGCACGAGCTCGGCCTTCGTGATGGGCACCGCGGGCTACATCTCGCCCGAGCAGGTGCGCGGCAAGCGCGCCGACGGGCGCAGCGACATCTTCGCTCTCGGCGCCGTGTTCTTCGAGATGTTGACCGGCCGGCGAGCCTTCCAGCGCGATTCGCCGGTCGAGACGCTCGGCGCCGTCCTGCGCGACGATCCGCGAAAGCTTTCCGAGGTCGCCAAGATCCCGGAGACGATGCGTCCTTTCGTCTTCCGGTGTCTCGAGAAGGATCCGGCCGACCGCTATCAGACGGCCCGGGACCTGTCTCTCGACCTGCGGTCGTGGCAGGCAGGAGCCGTGCAGGAGGCCGGCAAGCGCCTCCAGAATTTCGTGACCGTCGCGCCGTGGCGGCATCGCCGGACGCGGCTGATGCTGCGAACGGCCGTGGGAATCCTGCTCCTGCTGGCCGGCTTCTGGGCCGGCTCGTGCTGGGAGCGGGAGCAGCGCGCCGCGGCCGCCCTCTCCGGAGCGCGCCCCTAGCCGGCCGTCGCGGCGCGTGCGCCCGAAACGAACCGCCGGACGGACCGCGCCGCCCGCGCTGATTCTCATCGCGGCGGCGTCGCTCGCGCCGCGGCTTATCGACGCGCTCCGGCGCCCGGTCGACTACAACGGCTACTGGCACGTCTTCATCGCCCGCAACCTCGGGCGCGAGTGGCACAACCTCTCGCATCCGCCGCTCTTCCTGGTGCTCCTCCGCGCGAGCGACGCCGTCTCGCACAGCGTCCTGGCCTACCGATTCTGGCCGCTCCTCGCCGGCGCCGTCTCCGTGTACCTCGTCGGTCGACTGCTGCTCCACCTCCGCTGCGGTGCGGCGACGGCGGCCCTCGGCACGGCCGCCATCGGATTCTCGACGAGCGCGATCCGGCTCTCGAACGAGGTGGAGTCGTACGCGCTTTGCGTGGCCTTCGTCCTCGGCAGCCTCTTCTCCTACTTCGACATCGTGGCGGCGCCGGGCCCGCGCTCGGCCCGGCCGCGCGTTGTCTTCGCGGCGTGCGCGTCCGTCGCCCTCGCGCTGCACTACTTCGCCGGGCTGTTCCTCGCGGCGGCCGCGATCGCGCCGCTCGCCGTGGCGGCTTTCGACGCCGCGTATCGCCGCGACCTTTTCAGGAATTTCGGCCGCCGCTGGCGCGCGGACGCGGCGACGCTCGCGGTTCCGGGGGCGGTGGGTCTGGCGCTCTACGAGCTGCAGGCGAAGGTCTGGGTCCGCGCGCTGAGCTCACTGCCCGGCTTCTACTTCGAGCCGGGAAAGGAGACGGCCGCGGAATTCCTCGCGCGCAATCTGCGGGAGACGTTCAACCTGTTCTCGCCGGTCGCGCTGCCGCGGGCGCGGCTCGCGATCCCGGCGCTCGCGATCTTCGTCGCCGCGGCGCTCTGGCTGGTCGCACGGGAGCGCCGCCGCGGCGGAACCTCGCCGGCGCGGCTCTTCCCGGCGGCGATTCTCGTCATCCTGCTCGCCCTCGGCATGGCGCTCGGGCTGCTTGGCCTGTATCCCTTCGGCGGACTGATGCGGCATCAGTTCCTGATCTTTCTCTTCGCGCTGCTGGCGGGGATGGCGGCGGTGGACGCGGCCGTACGATCGCTTCCCCGCGGGCGGGCGGCGGTCCTCGTCGGGAGTCTCGCGGCGCTTCTCGCCGTCTCGTTCGCGACCCGGCTGCCGCAGCTCCTGCGGCCCGCGCCCGATCCGCTCCGGCCCATCGTCTCGGCTCGGGAGGCGGTGCTTCGGCAGCGGGGCGGCGTCACCGTGGACCAGTTCGGCCTGATCGCGCTCTTCAGCCAGTTCGCCGGAAGCGACTGGCGTTTTCGCGGAGCCCTGGCCGACAACTCGCGCGCCGAGGTCTACGCCGTGGATCTGCCCGGCGGCGCCGTCTCTGTCCTCGCCCTTCGTGACTGGTGGATCTTCGACCTGTCTTCCGCGAGGCTGTTCGACGAGCTGGCGCGGGCATGGAAGACCGAGGGCAGCGACTGTCACGGTTTCCTCCGATTCGGAGGACAGGCGCTGCGGCCGGACCGGAAGCCCGTCCCCGCGGAGCGTCGCGCGGCGTTCGCGTCCCGGCTCTCCGGGGGCGCCGCGGCGCAGGGCCTGCGCCTCGAGAACGCGTCGGTCTCGCCGTACGGCGACGTGGACGCGGTTTTCTGCGGAACGGAGTCGCCGCGAACGAAGTGACCCGCGGCTACGCCGAGGCGACGGAGGAGTCGATTCCGGGAAGAACCGGGAGGCCGGGACGGGTGCCGGCCTTCGGCTCGGGGATCGGGCTCGTGCAGCAGAAGTCCGAGCAGGCGTCGTAGAGCGTCCTCCGCTGCACGGGCTCGTACCCGGCGTCGCGGATGAGCCGGCAGAGCTCCTCGCGCGTCATCCGGTTGCGCGCGCCCGCGGCGAAGACGACGTTCTCCTCGATGAGGATCGATCCGAGGTCGTCCGCGCCGAACGAGAGCGAGATCTGGCCGATCTTCGGTCCCTGGGTGACCCAGGAGCCCTGCACGTGGCGAATGTTGTCGAAGTAGAGCCGCGATACGGCGAGCGTCTTCAGATACTCGAACCCGCCGGCGAGCGGCACCTTGCCGTCGAGCGCCGTGTTCTCCTCCTGGAAGGTCCAGGGGATCCACGCCGTGAAGCCTCCGGTTCGGTCCTGCAGGTCGCGCAGCACGCGGAAGTGGTGGACGCGCTGGGCGTACGTCTCGCCGACGCCGAACATCATGGTCGCCGTCGTGCGAATGCCGAGGTTGTGAGCCGTTTCGTGCACCTCGATCCACTTGTCCGTCGGTGCCTTCGTGAGCGCCCAGATGCGCTCGCGGACGGAGTCCTCGAGAACCTCGGCGCCGCCGCCCGGGATCGACTGCAGCCCCGCGTCCCGCAGCCGCGAGATCACGTCTCGGAGGGGCCATTTCGTGATCTTCTGGAGGAAATAGATCTCGGGCGAGGAGAGCGCGTGCAGGTGCACGGTCGGAAACGTCTTCCGGATGAACCGGAACATGTCCTCGTAGAAGGAGAACGGCAGATCGCCGTTCACGCCGCCCTGGAGCAGGACGCCCGTGCCCCCCAGATCGAGCATCTCCTGGATCTTTTCGCCGATCTGGTCGAAGGAGAGCGTGTACGCCTCCGGGTGCTTCGAGTTGGGACGGTAGAAAGCGCAGAACTGACAGCGATAGACGCAGACGTTCGTGTAGTTGATGTTGCGGTCCACGAGATAGGTCACGACGTCGGGATCGTTCTTGCGGCGGCGGACCGCGTCGGCCGCCTGGCCGAGGGCGAGCAGGTTTCCCTCCGCGAGCAGAGTCTCCGCGTCGGCGTCCGAGAGCCGCTCGCCGGCGAGCGTGCGGTCGAGGATGTCCCGGGTCGAGGAAGCGGCCACCGACCGATTCTAGAACGAGTCCCCGAACCCCGCCTCCAGGAGAGACAATTCCCTGACGGCCCGCCCGGGCCGGGGAGGTTCTCATGCCGCGATCCCGCCGGATCCCGCACTCCGCTCTCCTTTCGAGTGTCCTGGTCCTGCTCACGGCGGCGCGCGCCCTTGGCCACCCGCGCGGGGACGAAGCGTCTCCCAAGACCTACGGGACACAGGACCTCACCTACTACCGCGTGGGGGCAACGGAGTTCGCACCCGACGGGCCGTTCGATTGGTCCGTCGAATACAAGATCCACCAGAAACTCGTATATCCCGTCTTCCTGTCGGCCGGCGGCTTTCTGGCCCATCCGCACCTTCCGGAGGGAGCCGTCCTGACCTACTGCGAGCTCGACTTCTGCGACGAGCAGCCCGGCGACGACGTGCTTCTCCAGGTGCTGGACTGCGACTACAAGGGCCACTGCGCGGACACCGAGCTCGCCACGATCCTGACCGCCGGATTCCCCAGTGGCTGCGGATCCAAGTTCACGACCCTCTCCCCGGGCTATCGGGTCGACAACTTCACGAAAGAGCTCCTCCTTCAGGTCATCGTCCCGGGAGGAGCGTCCGCCGGCGTCGCCGGGGTGATTCTGGGCTACAAGCTCGAGGTGAGCCCCGCGCCCGCGACGGCGACGTTCGCCGACGTTCCCAAGACCCACCTGTACTTCCGCGCGATCGAGGCGCTCGCGGACGCGGGCATCACGCAGGGCTGCGGGGGCGGAAACTTCTGTCCGAACCAGGCCGTCACCCGCGGCGAGCTCGCGAAGTTCCTGGCGAACGCCCTCGGACTGCACTGGCACTAGCCGTCGGGGCCCTCTCAGGCTCCCGCTCCGGCGGCGCCGGTCAGGCGGGCGACTGCGACGGGGCGGGCAGGCGGCCGAGGAGCTCGAGGGGACGCGGCTCGGGGATCAGCCCCTCGTCGGCCGCGAGGCGGTAGAAAAGTTCGAGCGCGCCGAGGTCTCCCCGGTCGAGCTCGAAGCGCAGGCTGTATCGGAGGTAGTCCTCGACGACCGCCTCGGAAAGCCCGGACTCCGCGGCCTCCTCCCGGACGAGTCGCGCGAAATCCGCGCGGCCCCGATCGTAGGACTCGCGGACGATCCGCTCCGCGGCATAGGCGTCGGCGCCGGCCCGCACCGCCCAGAACGCGAACACGAACGGCCGGCCGGTGAAGGCCCGCCACTCGGCGGCGAGATCGAGCACCACGTATCCGTTCTGCCGCGTCTTCAGCGCCGGGTCCCCGATGACGAGACGCGCGTCGGCGGCTTCTGCGTCGGTTCCCGACGCCTCGGCATACTTCGCGGCGACGCCGTACCGTCGCGAGAGGAGGATCCGGGCGAGCGCCGCCGAGGTCCGCGACGCTGGATCGAGCGCTACCGTCCCGATCTTCTCGCGCGAGACCTTCGAGACCAGCAGCACGGAACGCACCTCGGACGAGGCGGCGATCCCGAGAGACGGAACGACCGTCAGTCCGGGGATCCGCTGGTACTCGATCGAGGGGATGAGGCCGACGTCCGCCTCGCCGGCCGCGAGCTTCGCGGCGCAGACCGAGGGAAGGTCGCGCGAGACGGCGACCTCCGCGGGCGGCTCGTGCAGAAGGCCCCAGGTGAGCGGCCGCGCGTTGAGGAAGTCGACGAGGGAGATGCGGAGCATCGTCCCTACTCTAGCTCGGGATCCCTCGGGCTCACGACCTCGGGATGACGCCTACGGCGTCATCCCTGGCTCATCAAATTCAAGAACTCCGCGTTCGTCTTCGTCTTCTCGAGCTTCTCGGTCAGGAGCTCCATCGCCTCGACGGTGGACAGCGGGTTCAGCACCTTGCGCAGGACCCACACGCGGTTGAGCTCCTGCTTGTCCATCAGCAGCTCTTCCTTTCGCGTGCCCGACTTGTTGATGTCGATCGCCGGGAAGACGCGCTTGTCGACGAGCTTGCGGTCGAGGTGCACTTCCATGTTGCCGGTGCCCTTGAACTCCTCGAAGATCACGTCGTCCATTCGGGAGCCCGTGTCGATGAGCGCCGTCGCCATGATCGTCAGCGAGCCGCCCTCCTCGACGTTGCGGGCGGCGCCGAAGAACCGCTTCGGCCGCTGCAGGGCGTTCGAGTCCACGCCTCCCGAAAGGACCTTGCCCGAGGGCGGGACGATCGCGTTGTAGGCGCGCGCGAGACGCGTGATCGAATCGAGCAGGATCACGACGTCGCGCTTGTGCTCGACGAGGCGCTTGGCCTTCTCGATAACCATCTCGGCCACCTGCACGTGCCGCGCGGCCGGCTCGTCGAACGTCGAGGACACGACCTCTCCCTTGACGGATCGCTGCATGTCCGTGACTTCTTCGGGCCGCTCGTCGATGAGGAGCACGATGAGCGTGATCTCGGGATGGTTGGTCGAGATCGAGTTCGCGAGCGCCTGCAGAATCATCGTTTTGCCCGTGCGCGGCGCGGCGACGATCAGGCCGCGCTGCCCCTTGCCGACGGGCGCGACGAGGTCGAGCACGCGCGACGACATGTTCGTCGGGACCTCGAGCTTGATGCGGTCCTGGGGATAGAGCGGCGTGAGGTTGTCGAAGAAGATCTTGTCGCGCGCGACGTCCGGGTGCTCGAAGTTGACCGCCTCGACCTTGATGAGGGCGAAGTAGCGCTCCCCTTCCTTCGGCGGGCGAATCTGGCCCGATACGGTGTCGCCGGTCCGCAGGTCGAACTTCCGGATCTGCGACGGCGAGACGTAGATGTCGTCCGGACCGGGCAGATAGTTGTACTCGGGCGCGCGCAGGAAGCCGAACCCGTCGGGCAGGCACTCGAGCACGCCTTCCGAGAAGATCAGGCCCTTCTTCTCGGTCTGCGCCTGCAGGATCTTGAAGATCAGATCCTGCTTGCGCATCCCGGTGGCGTTCTCGACCTCCAGGTCCTTCGCGATCTTCAGGAGCTGCGGAATCTTGATCTCGTGCAGCGCCCGGATGTCGAGCGTGTCGGCGTGCTCGACGGCCTCTTCTTCGCCGCTCGTGTCGGGAAGCCCCTCGGTGGGGACTTCCAGAGTCTCGACGTCGGTTCCGTTGGAGCTCTTTCTTCTGGCCATGGATCTATCCCTCGACTCCCTTCACTCTCCGGCGGATCTCCCGCCGCAATTCTTCGATCCCCTCGCCGCTCTTCGACGACACGGCCTGCACCGCGCCGTGCGCGGCCTCGAGCCGGCGCCGCGCGGCCGCCCGCTCGGCCGCCCCGAGACGGTCCCACTTGGTCGCCACGGCGACCGACGGCACGCCCAGCGCCTCGAGATAGCCGGCCATCTCCCGGTCCGCCGCCGCGTCGGGCACGCGCGGGTCCACC
Source organism: Thermoanaerobaculia bacterium (assembly GCA_036558325.1). Taxonomy (GTDB): domain Bacteria; phylum Acidobacteriota; class Thermoanaerobaculia; order UBA5066; family Gp7-AA6; genus DATBFU01. Next base: position 26,253 of record DATBFU010000020.1, read on the forward strand.
AGCCGCAGCGCAAGCCTCACCGCGCCGCTCCGCAGGAACGCGTCGGCCAGCTCGCGCCAGCGCTCGCGTTCTTCCCGCGAGACCCGGGCGAAACCCGCTCCGGGCAAGTCGGCGAAACGAAACCCCTCTTCGGTTTCATAGAAGTAAATTCCTCGGGTCTTTCCGGGTGTCTTTCCGACTCGCGCGGCCCCGTGGCCGAGGAGCCGGTTCAACAGGCTCGACTTTCCGACGTTCGACCGGCCCACCACGGCGACCACGGGACCCGGCGTCTTCGGCAGGTCCTCCTGCCGGTGAGCCGCCACGACCCGCGCCCGCTCGCCTTCTCCGGGCCTTCCTTTCAAACCGCGGCCGCGCCGGACTCGGGACCTCCGGGGACCCGGCCGGCCGCTCGGGCCGCCGCGCCTCTTGACGTCAGTGCGCGACGGTCCCTCCCTCGGCCGCCGGCTTGCCGTCCGAAGGCAGGCTCGTCGCGGACGCGGGAACTCCCTCCAGGGCCACTTTGATCACCTCGTCCATGTTGAAGACGCGGTGGAAGTCCATCTCGTTGCGGATCTCCTCGGGCAGGTCGTCGAGATCGCGATCGTTCTCGGCCGACAGGATAATCGTGCGGATGCCCGCGCGATACGCCGCGAGCACCTTGTCCTTGATCCCGCCGACCGGCAGCACTTTCCCGCGCAGCGTGATCTCGCCCGTCATCGCGACGTCCTTCAGAACCGGGATCTTCGTGACGGCCGAGAAGAGCGAGACCGCCATCGTGATGCCCGCGGACGGGCCGTCCTTCGGAATCGCGCCCTCGGGGACGTGGATGTGGATGTCGAACTTTTCGTGGAAGTTCGGGTCCGCATCGTACATCTCCGCACGGCTGCGGACGTACGAGACCGCGGCGCGCGCCGACTCCTGCATCACGTCTCCGAGCGACCCGGTGAGCGTCAAGTTTCCTTTCCCTTTGAGCAGGGACGTCTCCGTCATCAGGATCTCGCCGCCCGCCTCGGTCCAGGCGAGCCCGGTGGCGATCCCGATCTCCGAAGTCTCGCCCTTGCGCTGGCTGCGGAACTTGGGCTTGCCCAGGAACTCGCGCAAGTTCTCCGGCGTCACCTTGACCGGCGTCTCGACGCTCTTCTGCACGATCCGCCGCGCGACCTTGCGGCACACGCTGCCGATCTCGCGCTCGAGGTTGCGCACGCCGGCCTCGCGGGTGTAGTTCGTCGCGATCGCCATGATCGTGTCGTCGGCGATCTCGATCTGATCGGGGCGCAGTCCGTTCGCCTCGCGCTGCTTGCCCACGAGGAACTGGCGCGCGATCGCGAGCTTCTCGTTCGGCGTGTAGCCGGAGAGGGGAATGAGCTCCATCCGGTCCTTCAAGGCCGGCGGGATGGGGTCCGCGATATTCGCCGTCGCGATGAACATGACCTTCGAGAGGTCGTACTCGACGTCGAGGTAGTGGTCCACGAAGGAATGGTTCTGCTCGGGATCGAGCACCTCGAGGAGCGCCGACGCCGGGTCGCCGCGGAAGTCCGACGACATCTTGTCCACTTCGTCGAGGAGAAAGACGGGGTTCACGCGTCCCGCCTTCTTCATCATCTGGATGATCTGGCCGGGAAACGCGCCGATGTAGGTCCGGCGGTGGCCGCGGATCTCCGCCTCGTCCCGCACGCCGCCGAGCGAGAGACGCACGAAGCGCCGGTTGAGCGATCGCGCGATCGACTTGGCGAGCGAGGTCTTGCCGACGCCGGGCGGCCCGACGAAGCAGATGATCGAGCCCTTCGTCTTCTGGACGAGCTGCCGCACCGCGAGAAACTCGAGGATCCTCTCCTTGACCTTCTCCAGGCCGTAGTGGTCCTCGTTGAGGATCTTCTCGGCCCGGGAGATATCCTTCGACTCGCGGGAGGCCTGCTTCCAGGGGACGCCGACCAGCCACTCGATGTAGTTGCGCGAGACCGTCGCCTCCGCCGAGACCGGCGGCATGGCCTCCAGACGCTTCAACTCCGACTCGGCCTTCTCCCGGACCTCCTTCGGCATGCCGGAGGAGGTGATCTTCTTCTTGAGCTCCTCGACCTCGTCGCCGCGGTCGTCCTTGCGGCCGAGCTCCTGATGGATGGCCTTGATCTTCTCGTTGAGGTAGTACTCCTTCTGGGCCTTCTCCATCTGCTTCTTGACCTTGTTGTTGATGCGGCGGTCGATGTTGACCTTCTCGACCTCGATCTCCAGCAGGTCCTGAAGCTTCTGCAGCTGCTCGTAGACGTTGTCCGACTCGAGGAGGGTCTGCTTCTCGGGCGTGGGCACCGCCAGCTGCGCCGAGAGCGTGTCCGCGAAGCGCTCGGGCTCCTCGATCCGGAGCGACGCCGCGATCGTCTCGAACGCGAGGTGGTGCGAGAGCTTCGCGTATTGCTCGAAGAGCCCCAGCACCTTGCCCATGTACTCCTTGAGCTCCGCCGCGTCGGCCGGCCGCGCGTCGAAGGGCCGCACGGCGACGGCCATGTACTCCTCGTGCTCCTCGAAGCCTTCGATGTGCCCGCGCCGCTGCCCCTCGACCATGACCTTGATGTGTCCGTTGGGCAGCTTGAGCGACTGCGCGACCGTCGCGATCACGCCGACGCGGAAGATGTCGTCCGGTTTCGGCTCGTCGAGCTGCGGATCCCGCTGCGCGGCGAGGAAGAGGCGCTTGGTCGGGGTCGCGAGGGCGGCTTCGAGCGCGCGGATGGAGGATTCCCGCCCGACGACGAACGGCGCCATCATGTGGGGGAAGACCACCATGTCCCGGAGGGGGACGAGGGGAAGCGTCTCCCCGAGCCCACCCGCGGTTTCCGTCGCTTTCATGATCTGGGTTCTTCCTTCCGTGTTCCCGGCGCGAGGCGCGCCGCCCGGGGCGAGCCGCCCCTTATCCCGCCTTGCGCAGGATCGTGATCGGGTTCGTGTGATGCTTGACCACGTCCCGCGTGATGACGCACTCCTCGATGTCGTCGTCGGAGGGGATCTGGTACATGACGTCCAGCATCAGGTCCTCGATGATGATCTTGAGGCCCCGGGCGCCGACGTTGCGGGCCAGCGCCTCCTCGGCGATGGCCTCGATCGCATCATCCGTGAACCGCAGCTGGACGTTCTCGAATTCCAGCATCGTCTGGTACTGCTTGACGAGCGAGTTCTTGGGCTCCTTGAGGATCTCGACGAGGGCCGACTGATCGAGCTCGGACAGCGTCGCCACCACCGGCAGACGTCCCACGAACTCCGGGATCATGCCGTACTTGATCAGGTCCTCGGGGTGCACCTTCTCGAGGAGCGCGCTCGGCCGCTTCTCCTTCTTCGTCGCGATCTTCGCTCCGAAGCCCATCGTCTTCTCGGTCATCCGGCGGCTGATGATGTCCTCGAGGCCGACGAACGCCCCGCCGCAGAGGAAGAGAATGTTCGTCGTATCGATCTGGATGAACTCCTGGTGCGGGTGCTTGCGGCCGCCCTGCGGAGGCACGTTGGCCACGGTGCCTTCGAGGATCTTCAGGAGCGCCTGCTGGACGCCCTCGCCCGAGACGTCCCGAGTGATCGACGGGTTCTCGCCCTTGCGCGCGATCTTGTCCACCTCGTCGATGTACACGATCCCCCGCTCGGTCTTGTCCTTGTCGTTGCCGGCCGCCTGGTAGAGCTTCAGGATGATGTTCTCGACGTCCTCGCCGACGTACCCGGCCTCGGTCAGGGTGGTGGCGTCCACGATCGTGAACGGCACCGAGAGGAGCTTCGCCAGCGTCTGGGCGAGCAGCGTCTTTCCCGTGCCGGTCGGGCCGATCAGGAGGATGTTCGACTTCTGGAGCTCCACGTCCTGGAGCTTCCGGTTCTTCTCGAGATAGTCGATCCGTTTGTAGTGGTTGTAGACGGCGACGGCGAGCTTCTTCTTCGCCTGCTCCTGGCCGATGACGTAGCTGTCCAGGAATTCCTTGATCTCCTTCGGCTTCGGGAGCTTGGTTTCCGGGGCCTGCGTCTCGAGCACCCGGTCTTCCGCGATGATGTCGAGACAGATGTCGACGCACTCGTCGCAGATGTAGACCGTCGGACCGGCGATCAGCTTCTTGACGTCCCTCTGGCTCTTGTTGCAGAAGGAGCAGCGAAGCACATCGCCGTTTCCGGTTTTCTTCGACATTCAGCCTCCGGGGGGGACTCTCCGATTCTAGGGGAGCCCTCGGGACCCGTCAACGGGCCCGCGAACGATTCGTCGCGACTCTAGCATACACACATGCGGGAAACGTGCCGAGCACGCCCCTATTCCCGCATGAAGGCGAGCGTTTATGGGCACGAAAGTGGGATCGGCGCGCTCCAGATTTTTGCAGCGCGTCGCGCGCGTTTTGTCATCCGAGAGATCTACGCTTCGCGCGGTTGGTTGGATGCGCCGGGAACGTTCGAGAGGAAAGGGCGCCGGCGGCCGACTAGCCCGCCGCCTTGAGCGCCGCTTCGTCGCGGCGATGGTAGATGGCGTCGACGAGACCGTACTTCTTGGCGTCCTCCGCCTCGAGGATGTAATCGCGGTCGGTGTCTTTCGCGATCTTCTCGATCGCCTGGCCGGTGTGCTCCGAGAGGATCGCGTTGATGCGCTCGCGCATCTTGAGCAGGTCCTTCGCGTGGATCTCGATGTCGGCCGCCTGGCCCTGCAGTCCGTAGCCGAGCGGCTGATGAATCAGGAAGCGTGAGTTGGGCAGCGCGAAGCGTTTGCCGCGGGTACCGGCCGCCATGAGAACGGCCGCCATCGACGCCGCCTGCCCGACGCAGATGGTCGAGACGTCGTTCTTCACGTACTGCATGGTGTCGTAGATGGCCATCCCTGCCGAGATCACGCCTCCCGGCGAGTTGATGTAGAACGAGATGTCCCGTTCCGCGTTCTCGGACTCGAGAAACAGCATCTGGGCGATGATCAGATTGGCGATCGTGTCGTCGACCGGCTGCCCGAGAAAGATGATGTTGTCCTTGAGCAGACGCGAGTAGATGTCGTACGCCCGCTCGCCGCGGCTCGTCTGCTCGATGACCATGGGGACGAGAACCATGCCGCCTCCCTCTTCTTCGTCTTCCATAACAGACATCCGCCGCTCCGATTCCCCGGCCGGGCTACTTGACCTCGACCGGCTCCCCCGAGGGTAGCACCCGCGCGGCAGAGATCAAGAGATCGACCGCCTTGGAAAGCCGCATCTCGTCGCGCAGGGCGTCGAGCCCGCCGGCCCGGGCGAGCTGCTCCCGGAGGGCGGCCGGGTCTTCCCCGCGCCGCGCGGCGGTGCGCTTGAACTCGGCTTCGAGCTCGGTCTCGGTGACCTCGATGCCTTCGCGTCCCGCGATGGCGTCGAGCAGAAGGTATTCGCGCACCCGCTTCTCCGCCCCCGGCCGCGCCTCCCGGCGCAGGCGCTCCCAGTCGGCGTCCTTCGGATCGGCGCCGCTCGCCGCGAGATATCGGGCGTAGTCCCGGAGCGCGCCATCGGTCTCGGAATCGACGAGGACCTCCGGCGCCGGGATCGCGCCGCGCGACAGGAGCGTGTCGAGGATCGTGCGCCGGAACTTGCGGCGGCGCTCGGCTTCCTTCTCCCGTCGGAGGCTCTGCCGGATCTTCTCCCGCAGCGCCTCGACGGTCTCGCTGTCTCCGACCGCCTTCGCGAACACCTCGTCCACCGCCGGCAGGCGCTTCTCTTTCAGCGCGACCAGGGTCAGCTCGTAGTCCACCGTCTTGCCGCGGAACTCGTCGTTGGCGAAGTCGTCGGCGAAAGTCTTCCGGAACCGCTGGGTCTGGCCCGGCAGGAGTCCGCGCAGCGCATCGTTGATCTCGGGCATGGAGTCGGCGTGACCCACCTCGAGCGTCAGCTTCTCGTCGCGGAAGCTCCGGGGATTCTGGCCCGGGGCGAGGATCTCGACGAACGTGCCCGCGACGTCCACGACGGCGAAGTCGCCCGGCGACGCGGCCCGTCCCTCGATGGGATGAAACTCCGCGTGCCCCTCCCGCAGCCGGTCGAGGAGCTGGTCGACCTCCTCTTCCGAGGGCTCGATCGACGTGTCTTCGACGGGAATTCCCCGCCACTCGCCCGGATCGACGGCCGGCTTCCGGTCGAGCCGCGCCGTGAAACGGATGGCGCCCGGCGGGTCCCACTGGAGGTCGTCGATGCGCGGACGGCCCAGCACGGCCAGCCGCTTCTCCTCGATGGCCGCGGAGAGCGCATCCGGCAGCAGCGCCTCGAGCACGTCCTCCCGGATCTGATCGCCGAAGCGCTGCTTGACGACGGATTCGGGGGCGTGCCCCTTGCGGAAGCCGGGGATCGCCGCGCGCTTCGCGTACGAGCGCACGGCGGCCGCGAAGGCCTTCTCGACCTCCTCCGCCGGCACCTCGATCTCGAGCGCCGTGCGGGTCGGGGTTTCCTCGGTCGCGTTCAACAGGGGCATGGGGACGCCGAGTCTACTGGAAACGGCGGGACCGCCCTCACGGGGTTCGCGGACCGAGAACCTTGGCGCCGGGACGCGTCCGGTGCGGCAGCGAGACCCGCCGCGGCGGCGTCGGGTTCGCGAGCACCACGGCGGCGGACACGTCGAGCCGCCCGTACCCGAACACCGCGTTGGGCACGGCGTCCCCCGGATACGGAGCGCAGTCCTGCGACGACCGGAGCGGAACGGCCGACCGGCGAAGCATGTCCTCCGTTCCGTCCACGTCGCCGAGCAGAGACGGAATCGCCGACCAGAGGAGCGCCGCCGCCCCGGAGACGTGCGGCGCGGAGGCGGACGTGCCGGAGAACGCGAACGTGTACTGGTCGGGCGGCACGGCCGTGTGGATCACGACGCCGGGGGCGACGATGTCGGGCTTCAGGCGATTCGAGCCGTCCACCGTGATCGGCCCGCGGCTGGAGAACGTGGCGATCGCGTCGAGATCATCCGTGGCGCCGATCGAGAAGGACGCGTCGTAGATCGCGGGCGCCTCGAGGATCGTCGCGCAGGCGTCGCCGCCATTGCCGGCCGAAACGACGACGAGGACTCCGGCCGCGCGCAGGGTTTCTACGACGGACTCGAGGATCTCCGGATCCGTGCAGCCCTCGATCGCCGGACAGCCCCACGAGTTGTTGATGACGTCGGCGCCGAATTCGGGCCGCGGGTTGCGCCCGGCCTCGTCGGTCGGCGCGAACAGGAACTCGAAGCACTCCGTGTATCGGGCCGGCGTCCCGGACCCGTGGTCCATGTTGCGGCATCCGATCAGACGCGCGCCGGGCGCGACGCCGACCTGGTTCCCGGCGCCGTCGTCGCCGACCATGATGGCCGAGGTCGAGGTTCCGTGTCCGTCGTCGTCGCACGGGGATGCGGAGTCCGAACCGCAGACGTTTCCCGCGGCCGCGTCGTGCACCGCGTCGTGCCAGTTGTACGCGTGCGACACCGTGAAGCCGTCGAATCCGCGATAGTGCGGCTTCAGGGCCGGGTGCTGCCAGGCGAATCCCGTGTCCGCGTCGCCGACGACGATGCCCTGCCCCGTGAAGCCCTGGGCCCAGAGCTCCGGCGCGCGGATGACCTCGAGATTCGCCCCGGCCGCGGCGGCCGCGAGCGGCGCGCTTCCGTCGGCCGGCCCGGCGCCGGGGTCGAGGATCTCCGGGACGCGCCGCATCGGCACCGGCCGGTTCGACGCGACGCGGGCGACCTCGGGGCGCCGCGCGATCTCCGCAGCCTCCGCCTCGCCCGCTTCCACCTCCAGCATGTTGAGAAGGTAGTGCCGTCGCACGAGAGCTCCCGAGGCGCGCAGGTCCTCGAGGAGCGCGGGCTGCGTCCGATCGGCGACGTCGGCGAGCGCGTCGAAGACGAAGCGCCGGCGCGCGACGCGGTCCCGGATGGCCGCCGCACCCGACAGGTCCGCCTGCTCGCGCAGGACGACCAGGAACGACGGCCGCGCGGCGCGCGGGGCCGGCGCGACGGGCGACGGCTCCTGCGCCGAAGCCGAAAGAGCCGCAGCGAACGCGAAAACGGCGGCGGCAAAGTCGAATCGCTTCATCTCTGTGCAAGTCTCCACTTGGTGCGAGAGGAGGGACTCGAACCCTCAAGGGTTTCCCCACGGGATCCTAAGTCCCGCGCGTCTGCCAGTTCCGCCACTCTCGCGGAGAGGAAATGATAACCGGGTCAGTCCTTCGGCAGGCCGAGCCCCCAGTAGTTTTCGGCGAAGAACGGCGCGTAGTCCTTCTTGGTCAGCCACTGAAGGATGCCCTCGACCGTCTTGGTCGAGCCGAACTTCCACCGAAACGACTTCTGGTACGACTTGAAGAACGTCAGGAACATCGAGTCGCCGAGCTCCTTGTGCAGGGTCGCGAGCAGGTACGCCCCTTTGTCGTAGATCAGGTCGTTCCGATAAATGAACGCCGTCTCGGGGTCGCTCGGAATCGAGATCCGGTTGGCGAGCGGAATGGGCGAGATCTTCGTCGCGTCCGACGCGTTGGATCGCCAGTGGTTCCGGAGCGACTTGTAGGTCGCCTCACCCTTCATGGTTTTCAGGAAGATCGCGGCGCTGTACTCCGCGAACGACTCCGTCAGCCACTGCTCGTCGTGGCTGGGCATCTTGACGACCTGCCCCCAGTACTGATGCGCGATCTCGTGCGCGAAGCGTTCGTTGATTCCCTGGGAGAAGAGCTGGTTCGTCTCCCCCATCAGCGGATTGAACGCCTCCTTCGTGATGAACATCACGCCGGGCGGCGCCTGGCCGAAACCCCAGGTGTTGATCTCCACGATGTCGTACTCCGGAAAGGGAAACGGTCCGAGGAAGCTCTGATAGTTCTCGATGATCCCGAAGGCGAGGCCGGCGAGCTGTTTCATCGCCCGCGAGTTCTTCATCGCGTACGACGCGACGCGGACGGTGATGCCGTTCCGCGTCTCCTCCTCCCACTGGTAGGCGCCGGCGATCACCGCGGGGAACGCGACGGGATTCTCGGTCCGCGTCTCGAGGATGTTCTCGTCGCCATCCTCGGCCCGGCGAATCGTCCGGCCCGACGCGATCGGGAGGAACGGCTTCTTGACGCGCGCGACGCAGTGGAAGTCGAAGAGCTGGGCATTCAGGTCCGGCAGCGGAAACCAGGCGCCGCCGCCGAGTCCGAGCTGCCAGTAGCTGTCCCCGCCCGGCCGGACGAGAAAGTCGCCGTCGATCTCGAAGCGCAGCGTGGCGCCCTGCTCGGCCGGCACGGGCGCGGCCGACTCGACGAGGACCTGATCGCCCCGGTGCAGGAAGGCCAGCGCGCGCCCCTCGCCGTCCTTCACGCTCCGCACGTTCCAGGTCCGGGTACCGACTCCCGACCCGTAGGAGAGCGCGTTGTAGAGGTCGAATCGAAACACGTGCCGGGCCGAGCCGATCGGGATGACCGTCTCCGCGACGGACATGGAAACGTCCTTGCCGCCGGAGGCGCGCAGGCCGAGATCCACCTGCGTCAGCAGATAGAGCGGCGTCGGCGGATCGCGGCGCTCGCGGCCGACCGGCTGGTCCGAGAGGACGGTCGAGTAGAGATCGTTCTTCGTGTCGGCGTCGGGGAAGCGGGGCTTCCGGAGCGCGCGAAGACTCTCCGAATGGTCCTCGAGCCCGTCGAGAAGGTAGAGCAGCGGCTCCTTGCCGCCGTCGGCCGCCGCGAGGACGCGCGGCGAAGCCGGCGCGTCCAGTTTCTGCTGCGCGAAGAAGAGCGCCAGGTCGAAGCCCACGACGTGGCGCAGGCGATCGAGATGCCTTGCGAAGGACGCCTCGAGAGGAGCGGCGACGGCGCCGGGAGAAGAGGCCGTCGGGATCGCCGGAACGTCTTGGCCCGCCGCGAGCCAGAGGATTCGCTGGGGCGCGTCGCGAACGACGGTCCCGCCCTCGCCGCGCTCGACGTCCAGTCCCGTCGCTTTCCTCGCGTTGAACGTCAGGATCGGAAGCTCGACGGGATCGGCCGACGTGTACTCGAGCTGTCCGGAGCCGTCGAAATAGATTCCCACGGTCTCGTCGCCGGCCCTGACCGGCGCCGCCGCGCCCGTCCGCAGCGTGAGCGCGAGATGCCCCGAGACGATGCGGAGGTTCGAAACGGACGCCGGCGCGCCGACCTGCAGGTGGTCGAGACGCGCGATCGTCGCCGCCAGGCCGCCGTCCGCCGCGCGCGCCGAGAGGGAGAGCCACGCCGCCCCGAACGCGGCCGCGGCGAAGGTCTTGGCCGGAGTCTTCGTGGGGCGATGATAGCCCTCCGGCGGCGGCCCGGACCCTCCGGCATTAGAATTCGGCCGCGGCAGCTCCAATGAGCCTCGATCCGGGAACGAGCCTCGGCTCCTACGAGGTTCTCGGACCGCTGGGCGCAGGCGGTATGGGCGAGGTGTACCGCGCCTACGACCGCAAGCTCGGCCGCGAGGTGGCGATCAAGATCCTCCCCGAGGCGTTCTCGCAGGACGCCGCGCGCCTCTCCCGCTTCGACCGCGAGGCCCGGATGCTCGCGGCCGTGAACCACCCGAACCTCGCGGCGATCTACGGCCTCGAGGAGGCCGGCCCGATCCGCTACATCGTCATGGAGCTCGTGCCGGGCGAGACGTTGTCGCAGACGCTCGCCCGCGGACCGATGGCGATGCGCGACGCGATCGGCGCGGCGCGCCAGATCGCCGAAGGACTCGAGGCCGCGCACGAGAAGGGCATCGTCCACCGCGATCTCAAACCCGCCAACGTCAAGATCACCCCGGAAGGGCGCGTGAAAGTTCTCGACCTCGGCCTCGCCAAGGCGATGGACCCGAAGGCCGACGATTCGCGCGACTCGTCCGAGTCTCCGACGCTGCGCCTCGACGAGACGCGGCCGGGCGTCATCGTGGGCACGGTCGAGTTCATGAGCCCCGAGCAGGCGCGCGGCCGGTTCGTGGACAAGCGGACCGACGTCTGGTCATTCGGCTGCGTCCTCTTCGAGATGCTCTCGGGACGCCGCGCCTTCACGGGAGAGAGCCCGGCCGACGTGCTCGTCAACGTCGCGACGCGCGAGCCGGAATGGTCGGCGCTTCCCGCCGGGACGCCGACCCGCGTCCGGGAGCTGCTCGAGCGGTGTCTTCAGAAGGACCCGAACCGCCGACTCCGGGACATCGGCGACGCCCGGATCGCCCTCGAGGACGCCTGGTTCGCGAGCGACGAGAGGTCGAGGTCGGGCGGCGCGGCCCCGCTCCCGAGCCCGCGCGAGCGGCGTCTGGTGCTCGCGATCGTCGCGGGCCTCGCCGTCGCGGCGGGACTCTGGCTGACCTACCGCCCGCGCCCGGCCGAGATCGCGCCCGCGTCCGGCTCCGAAGCGCCGCACCTGCTCGCCGTTCTGCCCTTCCGCGACCTTTCCGGACGGCCGGACGGCCAGCGGATCGGCGAAGGGCTCGTCGAGACGGTCAGCGCCCGGCTCTCGAACCTCTCCGGCGTCCAGGTCGTCACTCCGTCGGTGGTCGTCGAGGCGGCGGACCGGCTGCGCGATCCCTTCCGCGTGGCGCGCGATCTCGGCGCGGACTACGTTCTGGTCGGCGCGACGCAGCGCGAGGGAGACCTGCTCCGATTCACCTGGGCGGTCTGGCAGACGCGCGAGCGCCGGCAGGTCGGAGGCGGCGAGGTGACGGGCACGGCGTCGAACACCTTCGCGATTCAGGATCAGCTGACCGACCGCGTCGCCCGCGAGCTCCACGCGACGCCCGCCGGACGGCGCACGCCGCTGCCGACGGGACTGGTGACGACGGGCCAGCAGGAGCGCTATCTGCAGGCCCTCGGCCACCTCCAGAGGTACGACAAGAAAGAATCGGTCGAAGCGGCGCTCGCGATCCTGAATCCGCTGGCGTCCGAGGTGCCCGGATCCGCGCTCGTGCAGGCGGCGCTCGCGCGCGCGTCGCTGCACGAGTACACGATCACGCGGGACAAAGACGCGGCGAACCGCGCGATCGCCGCCGCGGATCGCGCGACCCGGCTCGATCCGGGCGTGCCCGAGGTCCACGTCGCGCGGGGACTCGTCCTCTCGCGCACCGGAAAAGGCGCGGAGGCCGTGAGCGAGTTCCAGATCGCGCTGTCGCAGGCGCCCGACTCGCTGGACGGCCTGCTCGGCCTCGCCGAGGCCTATCAGTCCGTGGGGCGGAACGACGAGGCGGCGGCCTCGTACAAGCGCGCGGTCGCCCTGCAGCCCAATTCGTGGGTGCCCTACAACCACTTCGGCGTCTTCGACTACACGGTCGGGCGCTACGCGCAGGCCGCGGAGATGTTCCGCGAGGTCGTCGCGCGAACGCCGGACAACGTGCGCGCCTGGAACAATCTCGGAGCGGCGTACGAACAGGCGGACCGATTCGACGACGCGCTCCAGGCGTTTCAGAAGTCTTCCGAGATCTCGCCGAACGACGGGGCGTTTTCGAACCTCGGAACCCTTCAGTTCTTCCTCGGCCGCTACGCCGACTCCGCGAGGTCGTTCGAGAAGGCGACGAAGCTCACACCCGGGAAGGCGCTCTACTGGGCCAACCTCGGCGACGCGTATCGCTGGGCGCCCGGGGAGCGGCCCAAGGCGGCGGCGGCCTACGCGAAGGCGATCGCGCTCTCGCGCGGCGAGCTCGAAGTCGATCCGCGCAATCCCCGCGCGCTGTGCACGCTCGGCCTGGCGCTCGCCAAGACGGGGAAACCGGCCGAAGGGCTCGTATCGATCCGGAAGGCCCTCGAGGTCGAGCCCGGCAACCCCGATTCGCTGTACGACGCCGCCGTCGTCTCGACGCTGCTCGGAAAGCCGGACGACGCCGTGGGCTGGATCGCCCAGGCGGTCGAGGCGGGACTGGGGGTGGGCACGGTCGAGAGGGAGCCGGAGTTCGCGGCGCTGCGCAAGACGCCCGCATACAAGAACCGAATTGCCGCCAAGAAGAACGCGGCCTGAGGGGTTTCGGTCGTTTCGAGAGGAGAGGAGGGGGTCATGAGAAAGGGCTTTGGGACAAGTCTGGGACTGCGCGCGCTCGCGCTTCTGATCGGTTGCGTGGTGTTGCTCGGGGACAGTTGTACCGGAGGCGGTAACCCGCAACCGCCGCCGGACTATCTTCGAATCCTTCTCGACAAAGTCGAAGAGACCCGAACGCAGAACCCCGGAAAGAACATCGCGATCGCAGTGGTCACGAAGAAGAACGGTGTGGTACGGGTGGACCCCGATACCATGATCTTGAAGGATGGAGCTCATGTAGTTGTGTGGCTCGTCGTGGGGCTCCATCCCCAGTTCACCTTCGGACAGGG
>DATBFU010000021.1:0-26199 GCA_036558325.1 Thermoanaerobaculia bacterium
CGCATCGGACAGGGGCGCGAGAACGCGAAGGGCTTCCTGAAGGAGAACCCGGAGCTCGCGACCGAGATCGAGCAGAAGCTGCGGCGTCACCTGGGGCTGCTGCCTCCGGAGCCCGCGGACAAGACGCCGCCGGCCGCGGCCGAGGCCGCGCGGGACAAGGACAAGGTCCGCCGGTAGCTTCGCGCCGGGCATCGGGCATCTGGCATACTGCGCTGCCGATGCCGTCGAGGTGGCTTTCGAGCGCCCGCGTCCTGGCGGGCGCTCTTTTCCTATGCGCCACCGCGTCGGCCCGCGCGGCGGACGCGCGCATCGAGATCGTCGCCAACCGGCCGGAGGGATGCCCCGCGGGAGCTCCGCCCTGGGGGATCGCGATCGTGGGCTCGGAAGCGGTTCCGGCGCACTGCGCCGCGATCGTGCGTCCGACGGACCTCTCGGACGCTTCGATCGAGGCGGCCGCCTCGGCGCTCGCCCGCTCGAAGAACGTTCCGGCGGTGCTCCTCGATTTTTCCCGCCTCGCGGCAGGCGCGAGCGCCGGCGACGCGACCCGCTACGCCTTCGCCGTCAAACGGCTCGCGTCCGCCGCGAGGTCCGGATCTCCGAACGTGCGGATCGGGCTCGATGCGTTCCCCGACGGCGCCGGCCTCGATCCGGCCTTCTTCGCCGGCATCCGCGAGTACTTCGACGCCGTGTCCCGCCGGCCCGGCCGGGGCACGCTTCCGACGGGAGACGCCGGGATTCCCCACTGGCTCGTTCTCGCCGACGGCGAGACGGATCCCGAGAGCGCGCTCGTCCGCGCGATCGCCGCGGACCCCGATCCGGCAAACCTCAAGGCGCTGTGGATCGAGGCGCCGCTTTCATCGGCGTGGGAGCCGCTCGTCCGGTTTCAGAGGTACTTCGTCGAGAACGCGGGGCTCGGCGAGAGCGCCGGCGGGGCCGGAGGCATGAAGGCGTTCGCCGCGGACGGAAGCGCAGTCGCTCTCGCCGCCTCGTTCGACCCGAAAGAGCTCACCCCGCTCCTCTTCTTTCCGCAGGACCCGGCGGGGCCGGTCCGGATCGAGCTCGCCGGCGGGCCGTACGCGAAGGCCTCGGTCGAGAATCTGGTGAGCGGAAGCGCGCGCGACTTCGACCTGACCGGCGCGAAGACGTTGACCCTCGATCTCTCGAAGGGCCCGCTCGCGGTCGTGCTGCGGCCGGCGTCGCGGACCGGCGGCGAGACGCGCGTCGAAGTCGAGGTCGGGGGCGCACATGGGTTGACGGCCGACGAGATCGTCGCGCGGGAGCGCGCGTGGGACGAAGGGCAGCGCGAGCGAATGCACTCCTTCGTCGCTGAGATGAAGACGTCGCTGCGCTTCCGGATCGCCGAGGTCAACGAGACCTTCGACCTCACGATCCTCGGCAAGCTTTATTCCGTGCGCGGCAAGGCGCCCGACTGGGCGTGGCACGAGTTCTACCTGAACGGCGTCAAATGGAAGGGCCGGGAGCTGCCGAAGCTGCCGATCCTGCAGCCGGAGAAAGTCACGGCCCTTCCCCTCGACATCCGCCTGACGGAGGACTACGCCTACGATCTCAAGAAGGAGACGACGCTCTCCGGACGGCGAGCCTACGAGATCGACTTCAAGCCGAGGACGTCGGTCGGCGACAAGCCGATTTACCGCGGCACCGCCTGGATCGACGCGGAGACGTTCGCGCTCCTGCGGCGGGACACCGTCCAGCTCAACCTGACCGGCGAGACGCTCTCGAACGCGCAGAGCGAGATCTACAAGCCGGTGCCCGGCAATCCCGACGTCGTTCTACCCCTCACGATCAAGGGACAGCAGGTCTTCTCGACCGCCGGGCGCACGACGGCCATCGAGCGCGACGTCGAGATGAGCGAGATCCGCGTGAACCCGGCCGACTACGACGCGAAGCTCGCCGAAGAGTATGCCTCGTTGTCGCAGATGATCCGCGACACGGACCACGGGCTTCGCTATCTCATCCCGGATCCCGCTCACCCGGGCGCGCGCCTCGTCGAGGAGCACGTCTCGCGCAAGAGCACGTTCGGGCTGCTCGGGGGCTTCTACGACAAGTCTCTCGACTACCCGATCCCGCTCGTCGGACTTCAGCACTTCGACTTCGATCTCTGGGGCAAGGGAAAGCAGCTCTCGGTCTTTTTCGGCGGCGTGCTGCTCACGGCCAACTACACCGACCCGGCGCTCGCGGGCTCGCGGTTCGACCTGGGCGCCGATCTCTTCGCCGTGGGGATCCCGTTCGGCGACGTCTCCTTCAAGAACGGCGTCGAGGTGCCCAACGAGAAGATCAAGCACCTGCCCGCGGTGTTCCAGGTCAACCTCGGCCATCCCATCGGTCCCTGGCTCAAGGCCTCGCTCGGCATCTTCTCCAAGTGGGACAACTACCAGCGGGACTCCGACACCGCGCCCGAGTTCGTCACGCCGGTGGACACGTTCACCAACGGCGTTTCGCTGCGGCTCGTGGCGAACTTCTCCGGTTTCAACGTGACCGTCGACGGCGAATACGACAGCCGCGTGAAGTGGGAGCCGTGGGGACTGCCGGGCAACACCGACTACTCAGCCGACAAGAAGGACTACTGGAAGTACTCCCTCTCCGTCGCGAAGGACCAGTACTTCTCCGGCTTCAAGAAGCTGCACGTCGGCCTGCAGTGGTACGACGGCTCGGACCTCGATCGCTTCTCGAAGTACGAGTTCGGGACTTTCTCCGGCCATCCGATCCACGGGTATCAGAGCGGCAGCCTGCGCACGCAGGAGGCGTTCCTGATGAACCTCTCCTACGGCCTGAACATCGAGGACATCATTCGCTTCGAGGCTTTCTACGACCAGGCGATCCTGAACGACCGCGTTTCCGGATTCCACAACACGTACTTCTCGGGCGCGGGACTGCTCGCGTCGCTCAACGGCCCCTGGAAGAACTCGCTCATCCGCGGCGAGATCGGCGTGCCGGTCGTGAGCCACGGCATCCACGGCGTCGTCGTCTCGGTCACGATGCTCAAGCTCTTCTGACGCCGCCCGGCGCGGCGGGCGCCGCGGCGCCCTGCGCTATATTGCTCGCGATGCCGGACCCGATACCGTTTCCGACGACCGCGGCGCCCGTACGGCGGGCGCTCGTCTCCGTGCACGACAAGACCGGTGTGGCGGAGCTCGCGCGCGAGCTCGCAGCGCGCGGCGTGGCGATCGTCTCGACCGGCGGCACGGCCGCGCACCTCAAGGAGGCCGGCGTGGAGGTCGCTCTCGTCGAAGAGACGACGGGATTCCCCGAGATCCTCGGCGGCCGCGTCAAGACGCTCCATCCCCGGATCTTCGGCGGCGTGCTCGCGGACGATTCCCGCGAAGACCACGCGCGCGATCTCCTCGACGCGGAGATCGCGCCGTTCGATCTCGTCGTCGTCAACCTGTACCCCTTCGAGAAGACCGTGGCCGGGGGTGCGCCGCCCGCGAAGGCGATCGAAATGATCGACGTCGGCGGCCCGGCCCTCGTGCGCGCCGCCGCCAAAAACCACGCCCGGGTGGCGGTCGTCGTGGATCCGTCGGATTACGGGCCGTTGCTCGAAGAGCTCCGCGTGTCCGGCGGCACCAGCCGCGCGACCCGGGAGCGTCTCGCCTCGCGCGCCTTCGCGCGCACCGCGGCCTACGACGCGGCCATCGCGCGGTACCTGGCCGCGCGCGACGCCTCCGAGGACGTGTTCCCCGAGAGCCTCGTCCTCGCCTTCGAGCGGGTCGGTTCGCTTCGTTACGGGGAGAACCCGCACCAGGGCGCCGCCCTCTACCGGGAGCCCGAGGCGCCGCGCGACGCGATCGTCCGATTCGAGATGCTGCAAGGCAAGGAGCTCTCCTTCAACAACCTGCTCGACCTCGATTCGGCCGTGACGCTCGCGCGCGATTTCGACGGCCCGGCGGCGGTCATCGTCAAGCACAACAACCCATGCGGTGCGGGCATCGGGGACACCATCGCGGAGGCTTTCGGCCGCGCCTTCGCGTGCGACCCGCTCGCCGCCTTCGGCGGCATCATCGCGATCCGAGGGCGCGTGGACGGTGCGCTCGCCTCGCTGGTGCTTCAGCACTTCGTGGAAGTGGTGGCCGCCGACGAATTCACCGACGAGGCCATCGCCTTCTTCTCGAAGAAGCCGAACATCCGCCTCCTGCGTGTGCCCGTCTCCCGGCCGCCGCGCCCCGAGCTCGACTGGAAACGGATCGAGGGCGGCCTGCTCGTGCAGGACGCGGACGCCGAGCCGGACCCGGTTTCGGGCTGGCGCGTCGTCTCGCAGAGGAAACCGACGGCGGTGGAGCGGGCCGCCTGCGAGCTCGCCTGGCGCGTGGTGCGCCGCGTCAAATCGAACGCGATCGTGCTCGCGAACGCTCGCCAGACCATCGGGATCGGCGCCGGCCAAATGAGCCGCGTGGACGCCTGCCGGCTCGCGGCGACCAAGCCCGTGCTGCCGATCGTCAACTGCGGCGCCGCCTCCGACGCCTTTTTCCCCTTCCGCGACGGCCTCGACATTCTCGCCGACGCCGGCGTGACCGCCGTCGCGGCGCCGGGAGGCTCCATCCGCGACCAGGAAATCGTGGCCGCCGCCGACCATCGGCAGATGGCCTTCTTCCTCGCCCCCAAACGCCACTTCCGGCATTGATCGCGACCCTCCTCCTCCTCGCGGCGGCGGCCGCCTCCCCGGCGATGCCGCCCGAGGCGCGCATGGCGCTCGAGCGCGCGGCCAGGATCTACGGCGACGGCGCCGCGCACCGCGCCGCCTTTTCGCAGACGTACACGCCCGCCGGGTTCGCGAACGCCCGGCGCGAGTCGGGAACCGTCTGGATCCAGGCGCCTCAGCGCCTGCGCTTCGACTACGCGGCGCCGGACAAGAAGACCTTCACCTACGACGCCGGCGAGGGCCGGTTCTACTCGCCCGGGGACAAGCAGCTCACGATTCGCAAGCTCACGGCGGAGGAGCGCGCGCGGCTTCCGATCGTCTTCCTGACCGATCCCGACGAGCTCGCGCGGGAGTACGCGATCGCGCTCGAGCCGGGCGCGTCCGAGGCGTCGCGGCTGAAGCTCACTCCCCGCAGCCCGCGGCCCGAGCTCGCGTGGCTCTCGGCGACGCTGACGTCCGACGGCTCGATCCGCGAGCTCGCCTACGAGGACTCCGCCGGCAACCGGACGGAATTCCGTTTCGAGACCTGGCGCAACGAGAAGCCGCGGCCGGCGGAGGACTATCGCGTCACGGGACCGCCCGGGACGCGGACGGTCGAATAGCTGTCAGCTGTCAGCTGTGAGGTGATCGCCGAAAGCTAATAGAATCCCCCCATGCCCCAGGATTTCTCCTTCGACGTGGTGTCGCGCGTCGACCTTCAGGAGGTCTCCAACGCCGTCCAGCAGGCGTCCAAGGAGATCGCGACGCGCTTCGACTTCCGGGGCAGCTCCTCGAAGATCGAGTGGAACGAGAAGGAGCTGACGCTCACCCTGACCTCCGACGACGCCCACAAGCTCAAGTCCGTCGTCGACATCCTCGAAACGCGCCTCGTCAAGCGCGGCGTCGCCGTGAAGTCGCTCGACTTCGGCAAGGTGGAGGACGCGGCGGGCGGCACGGTCCGGCAGGCGGTCAAGGTCCAGCAGGGAATCGCTTCGGAGAAGGCGAAAGAGATCGTCAAGGCGATCAAGGACCGGAAGCTCAAGGTGCAGGCGTCGATCCAGGCGGACCAGGTGCGCGTGGCCGGCCGCAACAAGGACGACCTCCAGGCCGCGATCGCGCTGCTTCGCGGCGCGGATTTCGGCGTGCCGCTGCAGTTCACGAACTATCGCTGAACCGGTGAACCCATGAACGTCTTCGCGAACCGCCGCCTGGCCCGCGCCTACGACCTGATCTCCGACAAGCTCGGACGCGTCGAGGAGGAGCTCCTTCTCCACTTCCGTTCCCCCATCCCGACGATCGACCGCATCGGCACGTACCTCGCCCAGGGCGGCGGCAAGCGCATCCGGCCGGCGCTCCTGCTGCTCTCTTCGAGGCTTCTCGGGTACGAAGAGGGCGAGAGGGACGTCCGCTACGCGGCCGTGGTCGAATTCATCCATACCGCGACGCTCGTCCACGACGACGTCATCGACGAGGCGAGCCTCCGGCGCGGGCGCACGTCCGCAAACGCCCGCTGGGGCAACAACCTGACGGTCCTTTTCGGCGACTACCTCTACACGAAGTCGATGGGCATCGCGCTCGACGAAGGCGATCTGACGATCCTGAAGGTCCTGTCCGACACGACGCTCGCCATGATCGAGGGCGAGATCCTCGCGATCGAAAAGCTCGGGTCGATGCACGTGACGCGCGAGGAGACCCTGGAGGTCACCCGCCGCAAGACGGCGGACCTCTTCTCGGCGGCCTGCCGGATTCCGGCGCATTTCGCCCCCGGAGGCGACCTCATCGCGGCCGAGAAGCTCGCCGAATACGGCCGCTGCCTCGGCGTCGCGTTCCAGCTCATCGACGATCTGCTCGACTACACGGGCAACGTCGAGGACGTGGGCAAGCCCGTGCTGAACGACCTTCGCGAGGGCAAGCTGACGATGCCGCTCATCCTCGCGCTTCCCCGGGCTTCGGACGCCGAGAGGCGCCAGGTCGCGGCGGTCCTGTCCGAACGGGATTTCCGCAGCGTCGCGAGCGCCGACGTCCTCGCGATCGCGGAGCGGTATGGCGGGATCGCGGAGACGCGCGCGCTCGCGCGCGACTACGCCGGCGCCGCCCGCGTCGCGCTCGGCGCCTTCCCGGACTCCGAGGCGAAAGACGGGCTGCTCCTGGCGACGGAATCCGTCATCGATCGCGTGTCGTAGAAGCGGGCCGCGTCTAGACCCCCCCTTTCGCCGTCGACACGGGAGCCGACCCGCACCGGAAGAGAGTTTTCAAGAGAGCGCCGCGAGGTGAGTTGCGGAGACCAAGCCTCCCTAAAAATATTCGGACATATGCCGTCAGAACATAAAATCATAAGGGCCTAAAAAAAGAAGTCAGATTGCCAATCCAGCCATAATTTTTCTTGTGGGCCGAGGAGGGCCCGTCTATACTGCGTTTGAAGACATGGCGGACCGGACAACATCCTGGAACGGCATCACGCAGACCCTCCGACAGCTTTCGACTCTCTTCCCCGCCCGCGACGACGCCGCCGAGGAAACGCGTCTCTACTACCGCCGGGCATGCCTCGCGGCCTCCGAGGAGCGTTACGACGTCGCGATGGTCTTCGCCGGCAAGGCGCTGGCGCTCGAGCCGCGGCACCTGCCGACACGCCTCCTGCTCGCCCAGATCTACGACCGCGGTCTCCACGACGTCGAGGCGGCCATCACGGCCTACAAGAAGGTCATCGCCCTCTCGGGCTACGAGAGCGGCGATCCCTACGGCGCCGCCGCCCGCGAGGGCCTCGACCGGCTCGTGCACCGCGCCGCGGCGATCCCGATCGGCGTCCCCGCCGAAGCCGAAGGCTAGCTAGGGCCTTCCCGGCGTCGGCGCCGGCAGCGGCGGATATCTCCAGGGATACATCGGCGGTCGGCCCCACTCGACGGCGGCGCGCTCGGGCCCGGGCTCGGGCGAGATCGGCGTCACCCGCCAGGCGCGGCTCGAGACGATCGTCCTCCCGCCCCCGAGATCCAGCCAGAAGAGGATCCCCCCGGCTCCGTCGGGGCTCGAGGCCTCGATCGACACCCGGTTGTCTCCCGGGCGCAGGAGACTTCCGACGTCGAGCGTCGCGAGCGCGTCGCCCGGCCGCTGCGCTCCCGCTCCCGCACGGCGCCCGTTGACGTCGAGCGCCCAGGAGCCCGAGACGAAGATCCGGCACGGCGCCGTGCGCGGTGGCTCGCCCGAGACGGCGAAATCCGATGCCGCGCGAAAGGACGTCGGACGCGGCTCCTCGATGTCCCGGGTCAGCCAGATCCAGCGGGCGTCTCCCGTCATGAGGGACCTCCGGTCCTCGACGGCGCGCCGCCCCGCCTGAACGATCGCGCCCGCCGCGAGGACGAGCGCGGCGGCCGCGGCCAGCCTGCGCAAGGGTCCGATGGAGAACCCGTTCGACGCGCCCGCGTTCGATCCTTGACCCAAAGCGCCCGGCAGAATACACTGCTGTTCCCGACATGATGATTGTCGGGATCATCCCCGCCCGCTACGCCTCCGTCCGATTCCCCGGCAAGCCCCTCGCGTCTCTGGCCGGCCGTCCGATGGTGCTCCACGTGCTCGACGCGGCCCGGGCCTCGCGCCGCCTGGATCGGGTGGTCGTCGCGACCGAGGACGAGCGCATCGCGTCGGCGGTCCGGTCGGCCGGCGGCGAGGCCGTGATGACGTCGCCCGAGGCCGCGAGCGGAACGGATCGACTCGCCGAGGCGGCGCGGCAGCTGCCCGCCGACGCCTACGTCAACGTGCAGGGGGACGAGCCGCTCATGTCCGCCGAGAACATCGACCGGGCGATCGAAACCCTGATCGCCGGCGACGATCGCGCGATCGCGACCCTCGCGGTCCCGCTCGACGCGGCGCAGGCTCCGGACCCGAACGTCGTGAAGGTCGCGATCGCTCGCGACGGCCGGGCGCTGTATTTTTCGCGCTCCCCCATCCCCCACTTCCGCCAGGGCCCGCCGGCGTACCGCAAGCACCTCGGGCTCTACGTCTATCGCGCGCCCACGCTCGCCGCCCTCGCCGCGCTCCCGCCCTCGCCGCTCGAGCGCGCGGAGTCGCTCGAGCAGCTGCGTTGGCTCGAAGCCGGGCATACCATCTGGGTCGGAGAAGCCGCCACGGACTCGATCGGTGTCGACACGCCCGAAGACCTGGCTCGGGCCGAACAACTCTTGAAACGGGAGGTCGCCTCATGAGCGCCAAGTACGTCTTCGTCACCGGAGGAGTGGTCTCCTCGCTCGGCAAGGGAATCGCGGCCTCCTCGATCGGCGCGCTGCTCGAAGCGCGCGGATACAAGGTGGCGCTCGCGAAGTTCGACCCGTACATCAACGTGGACCCGGGCACCATGTCGCCGTTCCAGCACGGCGAGGTCTACGTCACGGACGACGGGGCCGAGACCGACCTGGACCTCGGTCATTACGAACGGTTCACGTCGATGACCGCCTCGCGCATCAACAACACGACGGCCGGGCGCATCTACCTCTCCGTCATCGAGCGCGAGCGGCGGGGCGACTATCTCGGCAAGACCGTCCAGGTCATCCCGCACATCACCGACGAGATCACGGAGTCGATCCGCCGCGTGGGCGCCGAGGCGGACGTGATCCTCATCGAGATCGGCGGCACGGTCGGCGACATCGAGTCGCTGCCGTTTCTCGAGGCGATCCGCCAGTTCCGCCAGGAGGCGGGGCGCGGCAATGCCGTCAACGTCCACCTGACGCTCGTGCCCTACATCCGGGCGTCCGATGAGCTCAAGACGAAGCCCACCCAGCATTCGGTCAAAGAGCTCCTCTCGATCGGAATCCAGCCGGACGTCCTCCTCTGCCGGACGGAGCGGCCGCTGCCCGACGACGTCAAGCGGAAGATCGCGCTCTTCTGCAACGTGCCCGTCGAGGCGGTCATCACGGCCAAGGATGTCGCCTCGATCTACGAGGTCCCTCTGCGGTTCGCGGCGGAGGGCCTCGACGAGATCCTGCTCGACCTGCTGAACCTGCCCCACTACGACCGGGACCTCTCGAAATGGGAGAACCTCGTCAACCGCATCAAGAACCCGTCGGCCGAAGTGGACGTGGCGGTCGTCGGCAAGTACGTGGACTACGGGGACTCCTACAAGTCGCTGAACGAGGCGCTCGCGCACGGCGGCATCGCGAACGCGGTCAAGGTCAACCTGCGCTACGTGGACTCGGAGACTCTCGAAAACGAGTCGTACCCCGAGATGCTCGCGAGCGCCGACGCGATCCTCGTTCCCGGCGGTTTCGGCAAGCGCGGCGTCGAGGGAATGATGAAGGCGATCCAGTACGCGCGCGAGAAGAAGGTCCCCTACTTCGGCATCTGCCTCGGCCTGCAGACCGCGGTCATCGAGTTCGCGCGCCACGTGGCGGGCCTCGAGGGCTCCAACTCGACGGAATTCGACGAGGAGCCGGCGCACAAGGTCATCTTCAAGTTGCGCGACCTGATCGGCGTCGAGGCGCTCGGCGGAACGATGCGGCTCGGCAAGTACCCGTGCGAGCTCTCGAACGGCTCGCTCGCCGCGCGCGCCTACGGCTCCGCGACGATCTCCGAGCGCCACCGGCACCGCTACGAGGTCAACCAGGAGTTCCTGCCGGCGCTGCGCGACGCGGGCATGTCGTTCACGGGAATGTCGCCGGACCGCAAGTTCGTCGAGATCATCGAGCTGCGCGACGACCATCCCTGGTTCCTCGGCTGCCAGTTCCACCCGGAGCTCAAGTCGAAGCCGTTCGCTTGCCATCCGCTGTTCAAGGACTTCATCCGCGCGGCCAAGGCGCATCGCGCGGCGCGCGCCGCGGAAACCGAGGAACGCCGCATGGCCGCGGCCGTGGAGACGGACCGGGAGTTCTCCTGAGCGGCGTCCGCGCCGTCGCGATCGCTCCCGGCTGCACGATCGGCGGCGGCGCGCCGCCGATCTTCTTCGCGGGCCCCTGCGTCATCGAGTCCCGGGAGCATTCCCTCGCGATGGCCTCCCGCCTGAAGGCGATCGGGGAAGAGACCGGAGCGAAGGTCGTCTTCAAGTCGTCCTTCGACAAGGCCAACCGGTCTTCGAACGAATCCTTCCGCGGACCGGGGCTCGCGGAAGGCCTTGCCATCCTCGCGGAAGTCAAGGCGCAGACCGGATTGCCGGTGATCTCCGACGTCCACGAGCCCTCTCAGGCGGCCGCGGCCGCGAAAGTTCTCGACGTGCTCCAGATTCCGGCGTTCCTCTCGCGCCAGACGGACCTGATCGTGGCCGCCGCCAAGACGGGAAAGCCCGTCCAGATCAAGAAGGGACAGTTCCTCGCGCCCGACGACATGGGAAACATCGTCGAGAAATGCCGCGCCGCGGGGAACGAGAAGATCCTGCTGTGCGAGCGCGGAACCTCGTTCGGGTATCACAACCTCGTCGTGGACATGCGCGCCTTCCCGATGATGCGCGCGCTCGGATTCCCCGTCGTCTACGACGTCACGCACTCGCTTCAGCTGCCGGGCGGCGGCAAGGAGACGGGAGGCCTGAAGCAGTACGCGCCGGCCCTCGCCCGCGCCGCCGCCGCGACCGGAGCGGTGGACGGCTTCTTCCTCGAGGTGCACGACCGTCCCGACGAGGCCCTGTCGGACCGCTCGACGCAACTCGACGTCAAGGACCTGCCGGCGCTCGTCAAATCGATTCTCGGAATCGCGGCGCTCTCCCGCGGCGTTTCCTGACCCGAACGGAGGCCCGAATGACGGCCCGTTTCGACAGTCTCGCCCGCCTTCTGCGTCGCGCCGCCGGCATCACGGGCGCCCTGTGCTGCATGATGACCGCGCCCGCACATGCACCGCTGCAGCCCGCCGCCACGCGCCGCCCGGCTCCGGAATTCGTGCGGGAGGACGCGGCTGGCGCGCCCGTCCGCCTCGCCGACCTGCGCGGAAAGGTCGTCCTCCTCAACTTCTGGGCCACCTGGTGCCATGGCTGTCAGGAGGAGATCCCCTGGTTCGTGGAATATGAGAAGACCTACGGCTCGAGCGGGCTCACGGTGATCGGCGCGTCGGTCGACAAGGAAGGCTGGGAAGCCGTCCGCCCATACCTCGCGAAGAAACATCTGAACTATCCGATCGTGATCGCGGGCGAGGATCTGCAGAAGACCTACGGACTCGAAAACCTGCCCGTCACGATCCTCATCGACCGCAGCGGGCGGATCGCGACGACCTACAGCGGCGTGGTGGACCGCAAAGGTTGCGCGGCCGAGCTGCAGGCGCTCCTTCGGGAAAAAGCGTCCTAGCTTAGGCCTCTCCCGCCGCGCGGCGAGCGACGAGATCCGGGTCCTGGTCGACGGGGAATCCCGCGTCGATCCAGCCGTCGAGACCGCCGAGCAGCGGCCGCACCAGCGTGAACCCTCGATCCATCAGCGCGCGGGCCACACGGGCCGCCGTCGCCTCGTTGGGTCAGGTGCAGTAGAGGATGACCTGCCGGTCGCGCGGCAGATCCGCGAGACCCGCTTCGAGCCCCGAGAGCTCGAGCGCCCGCGCGCCGGGAATGCGCCGAGGATCTGCCAGACGCGCCTGCTCCGACCGGACATCGAGGATCACCGGCGACTCGCCTTTCGCGATCGCGTCGGAGACCTCCTGCGGGGAGATCCGCGCCATGCGAAGCATTCGGTAGAAGCGGCGGCGCTGCGCCCATTTCCAGACGATGAAGAGGACGAGCCCGACGCCGACGAGAATGAGCGCGCCGCTTCCGAACGAGGCGAGGACGTCGAGCACGCGGTCCACGGCGCGGTGGAAGATCGCGCCCGCCGCGAAACCGCTCCCCGCCCAGAGGAGCGCTCCTCCGGCGTCCCAGGCCATGAAGGCCGCGACCGAAGCGCCCGACGCGCCGGCGAGCGGCGGCGCGACCGTCGAGAAGCCCGGGACGAATTTCGCGAAGAGGAGCGAGGCCAGGCCGTACCGCATGAAGAACGACTCGGTCTGGTTCACGCAGGAGTCCGGCGAGAGCGAGACCCGGCAGAGAAGGCGCAAAACGCGATAACCCTGCCTCCGACCGAGCGCGAACCAGAGCAGGTCCGCGAAGAGGCTCGCGCCGACCGCCACGAGAAGGACGAGCGGCGCCGAAAGGTCTCCCCGGACCGCGAGGGCGCCGGCCACGATCAACGTCGGCATCGCCGGAATCGGGAGGCCGATCTGCTCCAGCAGAACGTTGCCGAAAACGAAGGCGATGCCGTACTTTGCGACCTGGTCGAGGAGCTGCACGACGGCATAGTCTATGCGGACGCGCGCCTAACCGGCGGCGCCCCGGCCCGTCCAACGGGACGTCATGAGCACGGCCGGAGCGCTGGACTTTCCCGCGAAGCTAACCTTTCCGCCCGCGGCGCGTCGGAACGGGGCGATGGGAGGAAACGCCACGGACTCGGCCGGTGAACGCGAAGCGGCCTTCCGGGAGCTCGTCGAGCAGCACGGACGCATGGTCTTCCGTGTGGCGTACCGGATCACGGGCAACGAGGCGGACGCCGAGGACGTCGCGCAGGAGGCTTTCCTGAAGGCGTATCGCTCGTTCGACCGGTTCGACTCCCGCGCCAGCTTCTCGACCTGGATCTTCCGGATCGCCTCCAACTGCGCGATCGACGTGATCCGGCGCCGGAAGACCCGCCCCGAGATCCCGTCCGACGTCGAAGGTCCGGACTTTCCCGTGCCCGCCTCCGTCGCGCCGTCGCCGCACGACGCGCTCGCCTCCGCACAGGTCGGCAGCCGGCTTCGAGAAGCGCTCGCGGAGCTCTCGCCGCACGAACGGACGGCCTTCGTCCTGCGCCACTTCGAGGGCGAGCCGACCGAGGAGATCGCGCGCTGCCTCGGCGTCGGCGTCAACGCCGCCAAACAGACCGTTTTTCGCGCCGTGCGCAAGCTGCGTGCGGCCCTCGCGCCCCTCCGGGAGAGCCTGCCATGAAGCCGAATCATCTGACCGAAGACGAAATGGTCCTCCTCCATTACGGCGAGTCGCCGCGTCCCGTGGAAGACCGGGAGCACCTCGCGGCCTGTCCCGACTGCCGGACGCGGCTCGAGCGGCTGGCCTCGGATCTCGCGCAGCTCGACCGGCTGCCGGTACCGGCGCGCGGCGACGCCTACGGCCGCGAGCTCTGGCAGAGACTGCGGCCGCGTCTCCTCCAGGCCGCGCCGGAGCGCGCGCCCTTCTTCGCGCTCGCCGTTCGGCCTTGGATGCTCGCGTCGGCCCTGGCGGCCCTTCTGGCCGCCGCCTTCCTCGCGGGACGCTTCTGGCCCCGGATTCCCGCCGCTCCGGCCGCACCGGCCGCCCTGTCCGCCGACGCGCGCGAGCGCGTCCTGCTCGCCGAGGTCGCCGACCACCTCGACCGCTCGCAAATCGCGCTGCTCGAGTTTCTGCACGCCGACGCCGCCGGCGGTCCCGACGCCGAGCACGAACGGCGCTTCGCCGAGGAGCTCGTCGCCGCCAACCGGATCTACCGCCAGACGGCCGCGCGCGCCGGCGAGCCCGGACTCGCGAGCGTTCTCGACGGGCTCGAGCGCACGCTGCTCGAGATCGCGCACTGCCCGACGCCCGAGGCGCGCGAAGCGCTGCGCCGGCGCATCGACTCGGAAGGAACGCTCTTCAAGCTGCGCGTCCTGAGGTCGCAGCTCGGCCGGCGCGAAAAATCCGCGGCGCCGCCGCCCTCGGGCGTTCGTTCGTGACTCTGAAAAGACGCCGGAAAGAAAGGAACGTCATGTCGAAAGCCTCGATCGGACTCGGTCTCCTGCTCCTCTTCCTCTCGCTGTCCGCGCCTCGTCCGGCGCGCGCGGCGACGGCCGACCCGGGCGCTGGGGCCGAAGGCGAGACCGCCGAGCGCGAAGATTCCCGCCAGCAGGATCTCTACGAGGAAGGCACGGACGCCCTCGACGAGAGCCAGTGGGAACACGCCGCCGCCCTCTTCGCCGAGGCCGCGCGGCAGCCGGGCGACCGCGCCGACGGCGCGCTGTACTGGCAGGCCTACGCGCAGAGCAAGCTCGGCCGGAAGGCCGAGGCGCTCGCGACCCTCGGCGAGCTCTCCAAGCGTTTCCCGAAGAGCCGCTGGGTGAACGACGCGGCCGCGCTCGAGCTGGAGCTCAAGGGCAGTCGCAACGTTTCTCCCGATTCGGTCGAGGACGAAGAGCTGAAGCTGATCGCGCTCAACAGCCTCATGAGCACCGACTCGGAACGCGCCATCCCCATGCTCGAAAAGTTTCTCGGCGGCACCAGCTCGCCGAAGCTCAAGGACCGCGCGCTCTTCGTCCTGGCGCAGAACGGTTCGCCGCAGGCGCGGCAGATCGTGGCCGACATCGCGCGAGGGAAGCGCAACCCGGGCCTGCAGGAGAAGGCCATCAAGTATCTCGGCCTCTTCGGCGGCGAGAGCAGCCGCGGCGTCCTCAACGAGATCTACGGCTCGACGGCGAGCCGGGACGTGAAGGAAGAGATCCTGAGGTCCTACATGGTCTCGGGCGACCGGGAGCACGTGCTCGCGGCGGCCCGCGGCGAGAAGGATCCCGCGCTCCGCGAATCGGCCGTCCACCAGCTCGGCGTCATGGGCGCCCGGACCGAGCTCTGGCAGCTGTACCAGTCCGAGTCGTCCGACGGCGTCAAGGGGGCCATCATCCAGGCGCTCTTCGTCGGAGGAGACGCCGACCACCTCCTCGAGCTCGCGCGCACCGAGAAGAACAAGGAGCTGCGGATGGAGGCGATCCACAAGGCCGGCCTCACGGGCAAGGCCCACACCGGCGACGCGCTCGCGGATCTCTATCGGTCCGAGAAGGATCCGGAGATCCGGGGCGCGGTTCTCCAGGCGTTCTTTCTCCAGGGAAACTCGCGGGGTCTCATCGCCATCGCGAAGTCGGAGAAGGACCCGGAGCTCAAGCAGGAGGCCGTTCGGAAGCTCTCGCTCATGACCGACAAGGAAGCGCGGGACTATCTGCTGGAGATCCTCTCCAAGTGAGCGCGCGTCTTCGGGTCGCCGTCTTCGGGGCCGCCGCCACCCTGTCGGCGCTTGCGGTGCCGGCCGGCGTGCCTGCGACCCTCCTCCGCGCGAAGGTGGAGACGCGGGAGGTCGCGCCGGGCGAGCTCGCACGCACGATGCGCGATCTCGCGGCCGGGGCGACACGCTGGATCGCCTGGAAGGCGCCGATCGAGGACCCGACGCGCCAGATGTGCTGCTTCGACTGCGCCGACGGGCGGGACGGCGCCGCGGTCCGCAGCGCTTCGGCCGGCTGCCGGCTCGGCGGCCGCGGCATGAACTTCAACTCCCGGGACGAGCGCGCGCCGATTCGTCTCGAGGATCCCGCCGACTTTCTGATTTTCGTCCGGGCGTCCGGCGGCCGCATCGACGAAATCCGAACTTTCTCGTTCGACTGTCCGATCGACGCCGAGGGAAAGGCGGTCGTCTGGCTCGACGGCGTTCGGCCGGAAGAGAGCGTCGCGTGGCTCGAGACGCTGCTTCCCTCGAAGGAGGCGGGAGGGGAGCTCTCGAACACACCCCAGTCCGCGATCGCCGCCATCGCCTTCCATGCCGGCCCCGCGGCCGATTCCGCGATGCGCCGGGCGATCGCGCCGTTTCGTCCGATTGCGCTTCGCGACCGCGCCGCGTTCTGGCTCGCCGCGGGACGTGGCGCGTCCGGCTGTACCCTCCTCGAAAAGACCGTTCCGGGCGACGCCGACGCGCGCTTCCGGGAGCGGTCGACCTTCCCGCTCTCGCGCTGCCGCGACGAAGCCGCCGTCTCGACGCTCTTCTCTATGGCGCGGCGCGATGCGGCCTCCGAGGTGCGGTCACGCGCGCTCTTCTGGCTGGCCCATGAGGCCGGCCGGAAGGCCGCCGCGGCGATCGACGACGCCATCCGCGACGATCCCGACACCGAGGTCAAGAAGCAAGCCGTTTTCGCGCTGACGCAGATGCCCGAAGACGAGGGGGTGCCGCAGCTCATCCGCGTCGCGCGGACCAATCGCAACCCCGAGGTCCGGGAGCGCGCCGTCTTCTGGCTCGGTCAGTCGAAGGACCCGCGCGCCCTCGATTTCATCGAGGAAGTGCTGACGAAGTAGGGTTCATGACGACCTCGCACCGTCACCGGGAGAGGGGAAAGAGGGCGGGGACGAGCCCCGCCCCTGCGAGACTCCTCGCGCCGCGACCGGAGGATACGGAGAGGACGTCGTCACTTCCCGGCCGGCCTCCCCTCCGGATCGAGCAGCACGATCTCGCCGACGTTCCGTCGCCGGAGCTTGCTCGGGATCTGCGCTTCGGAGGCGCACCGGCGAGCGGCTCGCAACCCGCGGCTCGGCCGCCCGCCTGATCCCTGCGCCGCGCTCCGGCTCCCGCAACGCGAGTCGTTTCGCCCGATGACCTCGCGAAACTTGGTCGCGTTGCGAACGATCGCGACCTTGACGCTTCGAGTCGCCCGCAGGCTGACGTCACTTCCCCGCCGGCCTCCCCTCCGGATCGAGCAGCACGATCTCGCCGACGTTCAGCTCCTTGACCCCGGGCTCGATCTTCGCGCGGTCTCCGACGAGCAGGAGGAACGCTTTGTCCGGCTTCGCGTACTTCTCGGCCGCGGCCTGCGCCGCCGCCTGCGTGACCTTGCCGGTCTCGTCGTAGTCCTTCTGCAGATCGGTCATCGGCAGTCCCGCCACCCAGAGGTCCGCGATCTGCTGGTCGATGCGCCCGAGCGACTCGAACTGCTGGGCGTATCCGCGCACCATGCGGTTGCGCGTGTCGGAGTACTCCGCCTCCGAGATCGGCTTGCCGCCGGCAATGTCCTTGAGCTCCTTCTCGAACTCGGCGACCGATTCCTTTGTCTTGTTCGTCTGGACGCCCGCGCCGCCCGTCCAGAAGCCGCTCCGGTTGTACGTCGAGAGGAACGAGAAGGCGCCGTACGCGTATCCCTTGTCCTGGCGCAGGTTCATGTCGAGGCGGGAACTGGCGCCGCCTCCCCACACGCCGTCGGCGAGCGAGAGCGCATAGTAATCCGGCGAGTCGCGCGGGACGCCCGGCAGGTTGACCGACACGACCGTCTGGGCGGCGTCCTGCCGGTCCACGAGGTAGACCTTGCCCGCCGCGGCCGGCGTCGCCGGCGGAATCGTCACGTCGGCGGGCGCGCCGCCGGTCCAGGATCCGAAAGCCTTCTCGGCGGCGGCCTTCGCCTCCGCCATCGTCACGTCGCCGACGAAGACGAGCGCCGATCCTCCGGGCTTGAAGCGCGCGGCGTGGAACGCGACGAGGTCCGCGCGCGTGATGCCTTCGACGCTCGAGGGCAGGCCCGCCACCGGACGGCCGTAGGGATGCTCGCGCCCGTAGAGCAGCATCGCGCGCAGCCGGCCGTTGACCGCGTTGCCGTTGGTCGCCTGCTGCGCGAGCGCGTCGAGGTGCCGCTTCTTTTCGCGGGCGAGCTCGCTTTCCGGGAACGCCGGATGGCGCACGACGTCCGCCAGGATCGCGAGCGCGGGGTCGAGGTTGCGCTTCAAGACTTCGACGGAAACCTGGGCGCTCTCGCGCGCCGCCTGCGAAACGAGCGAGGTCCCGAGATCTCCCATCGCCGATTCCATTTGCAGCGCTCCGCGCGTCGCGGTCCCGAGCGGGAGGACCTTGGCGGTCAGGAATGCCGTTCCGCCCTTGCCGGACGGATCGGCGATCGAGCCGGCGCGCGTCACGAAGTCCACGGCGACCTTCGGGAGATCCGGCCGCTCCACGACCAGGACTTCGAGCCCGTTGGCGAGCTTCGCGGACGCCACCGCCGGCGCGCGGAACGGCCGGTCGGCGCCGAGGGCGGGCATCGCGGCGCGGTCGAGCGCGGCCTCGGTCGGTCTTCCGGACTTCTCGGGATGGAACCGGATCAGGAGACGGCCCGGCGTGTCGAGGTACTGCGCCGCCGTCTTCCGGACATCGGACGCGGAGGCGTTGCGGTATCGCGCCTGATCGAAGTCGAACTCGCCCGGATTTCCGAGGAACGTGGCGTAGCTGTTGAGCCGGTCGGCCTTTCCGCCGAACCCTCCGATCCGCTCGAGGCCCGTCACGAAGGCGTATTCCTGCTTCGTCTTGGCCCGCGACAGCTCCGCGGGCGTCGGCCCTTCGCGCGCCAGGCGCGCGATCTCCTCGGTCACGAGACGCTCGATCTCCGACAACGATGCGCCCGGCCGCGCGGTCGCGATGACGATGAAGGCGCCCGAAATCTCGGCGGACGCCTGAAAGGCGTTCACGTCGGAGCACAGCTGCCTGTCGTAGACGAGCGTCTTCGCGAGCCGCGAGGCGAGCCCGTCCGTCAGGATGAGCGACGTGAGGTCGAGCTCCGCGTCGCCCGGGGCGTAGACCGGCGGCGAGGGCCAGATCATGTACACGCGCTCCTGCGACACGCGATCCGACGCCTCGACGATCTTCTCGGCCGCGAGCTTCGGGACCCAGAGCTTGGGCCGGTCGAGGGAGGGCCCCGGAGGAATCGGCCCGAAATATTTCGCGATGAGCGTCTTCGCCTCGGTGGGATCGAAGTCGCCGGCGATCACGAGCGAGAGGTTGTTGGGGGTGTAGTAGGTCTTGAAGAAGTCCTTGACGTCCTCGACCGAGGCCGCGGTCAGGTCCTCGTGGCTGCCGATCACGGGCCACGAGTACGGGTGGCCCGCCGGATAGAGGTTCTCGGACCAGAGCTTGACCCAGCGGCCGTAGGGCGTGTTCTCCAGGCCCTGCCGCCTTTCGTTCTTGACGACGTCGCGCTGGTTGTCGAGCTTCTCCTTGGTCAGCGCGTCGGCGAGCGTCGCGAGCCGGTCGGACTCGAGCCAGAGGACGTACTCGAGGCTGCCCGACGGCACGGTGATGAAGTAGTTCGTGCGGTCGTTGTTCGTCGTTCCGTTGACGCCGCCCTCGCCGAGGTTGGCGCCCGCGCGCTCGGCATACGAAAAGTACTCGTTCGAGGCGTTCTTCGAGCCCTGGAACATCATGTGCTCGAAGAGGTGCGCGAAGCCGGTTCGTCCGGGCCGCTCGTTCTTCGAACCCACGTGATACCACTCGTTGACGTGGACGATCGGAAGCTTGCGGTCCACGTGCAGGATGACCTGCAGGCCGTTCGGAAGCGTGTAGCTCTCGAAGGCGACCCTGGGGACGGCGGAGGCGGACGGCGGCGCCGGCGCCGAGGCCGGCTTGGCTTTGGCCTTCGCCGGAGCCTCGCCAATCGCCGCGGGCGCGAGCACCGCGAACAGCGCGAGAGCGAAGAGGGCGGTCCGGGATCGATTCGATCGCACGAGGGTCTCCTTTCGTCGGGGAACAGCGCCGGGCATTCTTGGCTCTAGATACGAGCCGCGCGCGGCGTGGTTCTCCGCCGGCGCGGCCGCGCGGTTAGGATAGGCGCCCGTGATCCTCGAAGCGGCCCGAAGGGTGCTCCAGATCGAAGCGGACGCCGTGCGCGAACAGATCGCGCGCCTCGGCCCCGATTTCCAGCGCGCCGCCGCCGCGATCGAGGCGTGCCGCGGCCGGATCTGTGTGACGGGACTCGGAAAGTCGGGGCTGATCGGACAGAAAATCGCCGCGACCTTCGCCTCGACCGGGACGCCGGCGTACTTCCTCCACGCGGCCGAAGCGGCGCACGGCGATCTCGGGATGCTCGTCGCGGGAGACGTCGTCCTGGCGCTCTCGTTGTCGGGCGAGACGCCGGAGATCGCGCGCCTGCTCGAGTTCGCCCGGTCGCGATCGCTTCAGACGATCGTCGTCACGGGGGTCCCCGGCTCGTCGATCGCCCGGGCGGCCGACGTCACGATCGCCGTCGAGCTGTCCCGGGAGGCCTGTCCGTTCAACCTCGCCCCGACGGCGTCCACCACCGTGATGCTCGCGCTGGGCGACGCGCTCGCCATCGCGATCTCCGAGAAGCGCGGCTTCAAGGAAGAGGACTTCGCGGCGCTGCACCCGGGTGGCCAGCTCGGCAAGCGGTTCCTCAAGGTCAAGGACCTGATGCGCGGGGGCGAGCGCCTCCCGTCGGTTGCCCGCGAGACGCCGATGAGCGAGGCCGTCCACGAGATGTCGCGGAAGATGATGGGCATCACCGCGGTCGTCGACGGCGACGGGCGCCTGGTCGGCGTGATCTCCGACGGCGACCTCCGGCGCCTCCTCGAGAAGGATCCGGCGCTGCTCACGCGGCGCGCGGGCGACTGTCTCCACGCGAACCCGAAGACGGTCGGCGCCGAGGAGTTCGCCTCGTCGGCGCTCGCCCGGATGCGCGCGGACAGGATCACCTCGCTGTTCGTCGTGGACGGCGCAGGCCGGCTCACGGGCGCCATCCACCTGCACGACCTGCTGGCGGCCGGGATCTCGTGAGCCGATGAAGGGGAAGATCCGCGCGCTCTTCTTCGACGTGGACGGCTGCCTGACGGACGGGCGCCTCTACATCGACGATCGAGGGCGGGAGATGAAGGTCTTCGACACGAAGGACGGCCACGGCCTCCGCAAGGCGCTCGCCGCGGGGCTCGAGGTGGCCTGGATTTCCGGAAGGACGTCGATGGCGACCGCCGTGCGCGCGCGCGACCTCGGTGTCCGCCACTGTTTCCAGGGCGTCAGCGAGAAGCTCGCCCGCTACGAGGCGCTCTGCCGGCGGTTTGGAGTCTCGCCCGCCGAAACGGCCGTTCTGGGAGACGACGAGCCCGACGTGCCGATGATGAAGCGCGCGGCGCTGTCCGCCTGTCCGGCAGACGCGGACCCGTCGGCGAAGAGGGCGGCGACCGTCGTCCTCAAGAACGCCGGCGGCCGCGGCGCGGCCCGAGAGTTCATCGAGCTCGTGCTGTCGCGAAACGCCGGAGGCGGCCGGGGCCGCTCCCGGCTATAGCTCGAGGCTCGTTCGCCGCGCGTCGAGCAGAGCCGTCGCGGCGGCCCCCCCGAAGCGATCCCGAACGGCCGCCGCGATCTCGCCCACGGCGGCCTCGACGTCGGCGCCCGCGATCGGAGGCAGCCCCTCGATCACGACGATCGCGTCCCGCGTCTGCTCGGTGATCTTCGTCCGGTCGGCCTCCTTCCAGTTCCAGCGCCGGCAGATCGCGCCGGCGCGGTCGCGGTAGACGACCTCGCCGGCTTTCGGCGGCCGCGCCTCCGGCTCTCCCAGCAGGCGCACCGGCGGTTCGCCATCGCCGGCGAGCGCGAGCTCGACGTCGCCGTCGATCGCCCCGAGATCCTCGGCGCCCGCCGGAAGGAGCGCTTCGAGCGACACCGCGTTGTAGAGGTCCACGAGCCGGTTGATGTGCGGCGGCGCATGCCCCTTCGCCGCCCGGCGCAGCAGATTCTCGATCGAGGAGGGATGGTCCTTGGGCTTCGCGCCGAACCTCCGGTACGCCTCGCGCCAGACGGCGACCCGCGGGTGCTCGGGGATCGGTCCGGCTCCCACCCGCCCCGGGATCGCCTCGGCCGCCGCGCGAAGACGCCGCGAAAGCTCCGCGTCCTCGCCGCGGTTGTCGATCCCGCGGGCGACGGCCACGCCCACGAGCGCATCGGGAAAGAGCGCGAGGAACTCCGGAGTGAGCGTCAGGCGCATCGCATCGCGAAGACTAACTCCGGCGCCCGGCTTCCGAGCGTTGGCAGCGCGCCGAAGCGTTGCCAGGTCGCGAGCTAGCTCCGGCGACGGAACATCCAGGCCACGCCGACGCCGAGCAGATACAGCAGGATCATCGGGACCGCGAAGACGCACTGCGTCGTGATGTCCGGCGTCGGCGTGATGACGGCCGCGATGACGAAGATGATGAGGACCGCGTACTTGAACTTCGCAAGCAGCCACTTCTCGGAGACGACGCCCATCCGGGCGAGGAAGAAGATGAGGATCGGCATCTCGAAGCAGAGACCGAGCCCGAGGATGATCTTCGTCGCGGTGCCGAGGTATTCGTTGATCGTGATGACCGCGTTGAAGGGCCTCCCGACGCCGATGAGGAACCCGACGACCAGTGGGAACGCCTCGAAGTAGCCGAACGCGCATCCCGACAGGAAGAAGAGGATCCCGGCGAAGAGGAACGGCCAGACCCAACGGCGCTCGTGCTTGTAGAGCGCCGGCGCCACGAAGAGCCAGACCTGCCAGAGGATGACCGGCGACGCGAGGATCGTACCGGCGAGCATCGCGACGCGGAAATAGAGCACGAAGGGCTCCGCGAGCGTCGTGTAGGACAGGTTCTGACCGGGCGGCAGGACCGCGCGAACGGGACGCGCGAGCAGGTTGAACAGCGCGGGCGCCCAGTACCAGCACGCCAGAAATCCGACGAAGAGCGCCAGCAGCGAGACGATCAGGCGGCGCCGCAGCTCCTCCAGGTGCTCGAAGAACCCCATCCGCGGGAGCTCTTCGGAGTCGTCTCCGCGGAGCCGGCTGGTGAGCTCCGGCAGGAACCGGCTCAAGCGGCGTCGCCGGGGCGATCCGTCCGGGGGGGCTCGGGGGCGGGCTTCGGGCCGATCGTGGCCGAGCGCGCGACGGACTCGGCCGCCGTCTTCACCTCGGTCTTGACCGAGTTGACCTCCGTCTTGGCCTCCTCGATCTCCTGCTCGATCGTCTTCTTGAGGTCCTCCGAGGCTTTCTTGAACTCGGCGAGGCCTTTTCCGAGCGACTTGCCGATCTCCGGCAGCTTCCGCGGCCCGAACACGATCAGGGCCACGATGAAGATCAGGATCAGTTCGGGCATGCCAATGGAGCCAAACATGTTTCAACCTCGGAATGACGATTCTACCCCCCGCGGCCCACCGGGAAACCCGTTGGCCCCGAACCCCGTACCTTCGGGTGGCCGGCATGTCACAATGCGGAGTCTGAACTCGAGGGAGGTCCTCTTGAACCGTTCCCGCTCCCGCTTGCTCATCGCCGTATCGATTCTCGCCGTCGCCACGCTGGCCGGCGGGACCCTGGGCTCCCGCCTCCTGGCCGTCCCCGAGCGCGAGCAGCCCAACCTCGACGAGTACGCCGACATCCTGACGACCCTCTCCGAGTGGGCCCCCGAGTCGGTGCCCCCGGAGAAGTTCGTCTACGCCTCGATCCACGGGATGCTGTCGCGGCTCGACCCCCACACCACCTTCCTCGAGCCGGACGACTACGCCGCCATGCGCGAGAAGCAGCAAGGGTCGTTCTTCGGCCTCGGAATCCAGATCCAGAAGCGCATGGGCCGCATCACGGTCATCGCGCCGATGGAGGGGACCCCGGCTTTCAAGCTCGGCGTCCGGGCGGGCGACATCATCACGCACGTCGAGGACGAGGAGCTCAAGGAGGACGTCTCGACCGACGACGTCGTCCGCAAGCTGCGCGGCCCCAAGGGCACGCCGGTCACGATCACGCTGCGCCGGCCGGGTCTCGACGAGCCGATCCGCATGACGATCACGCGCGCGGAGATCCCCACGCTGTCCGTGCCCTATGCCTTCCTGATCGGGCCGGACACCGGATACATCTTCCTGCGCGACTTCACCCACACCTCGAGCCGGGAGCTCATGGCCGCCATCGACAAGCTCGAGAAGGCCGGAATGAAGCGGCTGCTCCTCGACCTGCGTGGCAACCCCGGCGGCGTGCTCGACCAGGCGGTCGACGTCGCCGATGTCTTCCTCCCCAAGGGCGCCAAAGTCGTGTATACGCGGGGCCGCACCCAGAACTCCGCGCAGGACTTCTTCGCGCCGGGCGACGGCCCGCACTTCGACAAGCCGCTCGTCGTGCTCGTCAACCGCGGATCGGCGTCCGCATCCGAGATCGTGGCGGGCGCGATCCAGGACCACGACCGCGGCCTCATCGTCGGCCAGCGCACGTGGGGCAAGGGCCTCGTCCAGAGCGTCTACACGCTGCCGTACGGCGCGGGCCTCGCGCTCACGACGGCGCGTTACTACACGCCTTCGGGCCGGTGGATCCAGAGGGACTACACGGACCTCCTGGCGTACGTGAACCCGGAGGACGCCGATGCGCCGGCGGCGGAGGAAGCTCCCCGCAAGTCCGGCGAGGTCTTCTATACGGACGCGGGACGCGTCGTCTACGCGGCCGGCGGCATCACGCCGGACGTCATGGCGAAGAACGACAACCGCGACTCGAAGCTGCTCGCGCAGATCCTGGCGCGCGGGCTGACCTTCAGCTTCGCGGTCGACTGGAATTCGAAACACACGGACGTGCGCCCGGACTGGGCGGTCAATCCGGCGATTCGAAAGGCCTTCTTCGAGTATTGCGAGGCGCAGAAGTTTTCGACGGCCGACGAGCTCGAGCGGCAATGGAACGAGGACCCGAACAAGTCCGTCGTGGATCTCGCGATCCGCGTGGACATGATCAACGTGAAGTACGGCCTCGAGGCGGGCTGGAGAGCCCGGTCCGCCGGCGACAACCAGATCCAGCAGGCGCTCGGCCTCTTCGACGAGGCTTCCCGCGTGGCGGCGCTGCCGAAGAAGTCCAATCCGGCCCGCGCGGCGAAGAGCTTCGGGGGCAACTAGCCCGTCGCCGACGCTGGGACTCGGGGATGGCGAGGGCGGCCCTAAGGGCCGCTGTCATCCCGAGCGATCGCGAGGGATCCCGAAGTCGGCAGGCCCTGGGCCGGACGGGATCCTTGGCGAGATAGCTCGGGATCCCTCTTCGCGGACCCCTCGGGACGACAGCAAACAGGAGGCCCTCACCCGACCCTCTCCCCCACGGGGAGAGGGGAAAGAGGGCGGGGGCGAGCCCCGCTCCTACTGACCGTCGTATGACGAGCCGAGCGGAAGAGGTCCTTACGCTCGCGGCGTGCGAAGTCTCCCGAGCGGAAGCGAGGGAGGAGGCGCACGCCGCGGGAGCCGGAGCGCGGCGAACCGATCAGGCGAGCGGTCGAGGCCCTTTGGCCGAGCCGCGAGCCGGTGCGCTGGCCGGCGCACCGGCCCGCGAGAGCGCTTTGGACCAGGAAGAGCGCCGGCTGGCGCAGATCGGCGAGCAAGCTCCGGCGACGTCCAAAAAACTAAGGCCCCGCCGAAGCGGGGCCTTCTTCCAGGAGGCGGCCGGAGGGAACGGAACGGGAACCGCTACGGCGCTACTGCTTTGCCGACGTGTTGTTGTAAACCACGACCTTCCGGCGGCCGATGAGGGTGCGGCGCGCCGAATGATCGTAGGCGTAGATGGTCAGGTCGTGCTCGGAATCCCCGAGTGTCGTCGTATCGAGAGCGTAGGCGAACCCGACGAACGGCGTCGTCACGCGCGGATCGGTGCTCGCGACGTCGTCGCGCCGCAGCCCGTAGGTCCCGGCGAGCGCGGTCAGGTTGGCGACGGTCGATCCGTCGATGACGACGTCCACGCTCGTCACGCCGCCGTCCAGGTCGAACGCCCAGCCGAGCACCTGCGTCGTGCCGCTCGCCATCGTCGACGGCGCGTCGATGTTGCCGAACGACGCCCGATCCGGATTGGGGCTCGTCGGATCGCACGTGATGTTCACCGAGATCGCGCCCCACTCGGTCACGGTCTCTTCCTCGTCGCCCACGCGCACGGAGAGCGTGTGCTTGCCGGGGACCGTGAAGCCCACGAGCGCGGCGCCGAGCGGCGTCGGCGTGAAGATGTCGAAGATGCCGAGGATCGGGTCGCCCGCGATGCCGAACGCGAACTGGAACCCGGAATTGGCGGCGTTGACGTCGCCCTGGTGCTGCTGCTCGATGTCG
>DATBFU010000022.1:0-6016 GCA_036558325.1 Thermoanaerobaculia bacterium
GAATTGACCTGGAACTCTCCGCCCTGCGCGGCGCCGGCCGGGTCGTAGCGCTGCGCGAAGGTCCCGTACCCGCTGCCGTCCTGGTCCGCGCTGTCCCAGGTGACGACGAAATTCCCCCGGGGATCCATGGCGAGCCCGTAACCATACTGATTGCCGGTGGTGTAGGAGTTGACCTGGAAGTCCGGCGCCATCGGCGGGACTTGAGCCTGGACCCGTGAAACGCCGAGCAGCCATCCGACGGCCAGGACCAACTTGCGCCGCATCCCCGTCCTCCCGGCCCGCGCCGTGCGCCGATATTAGCCGACGCGCGAGGCGGCATAGTAATCTTTCGACCGACGCGGTGGACGGATCGTCTTCACGGCTCAGACGCGGATGCCGCAGGAGCACGACGATGAGACTTCGGCGAATCGGCCCTCTCGTGTCGATCCTCTTGATTCTTCCCGTTGAGCGCGCCGGAGCGGCTCCTCCTCCGAGTCCGCCCGTTCTCGTCACCACCGACATCTCGCCGGACACTCCGTACGCGACCCACGTTCCGTCGGTGTTCCAGGGCACGACGAGCGGCCGCGTGAACGGAATCGCGGTCGATCCTTCCAACCCTCTCGTCGTCTATGCCGCTTCGGAGTGGTCCGGAGTCTGGAAGTCGATCGACGGCGCGAAGACCTGGACGCAATCCGCGAATGGGCTTCGATCGGGACTCACACAGGGGGGCAACGGAACGGTGATCGCGGCGGACGCCGACTCGAAGCGGGTCCTCTATGTCACACAGGCCAAGGACGGCCGGGGGGCCGGCGCGTGCACGAACCTCCGGTTTCAGTGCGGCCATTTCGGCGGCCTCTGGGTCTCCGTCGACGCCGCGGCGACGTGGAAGCACGTCGACCCGCCCGGTTGCCCCGATCCCGCCACGTACAACGTGCTGAGCGCGGGGTTCTCGGACACCGTCGCCTTCGTCGCCACGGACTCGCCCAACTGTCTTCTCGTGGCCTCGGGTGATTCGAACCTCGCGACCTGGCTCAGTCTCCCCGATCCGCCGGTCGTCACCGGCCCAAACCACCATTACTTCGACATCGTGGCCGCGCCCGGCGCCACGCCGACGCTCTTCGCGTGTCAGGACGGCCTCGTCTGGCGGACCGTCGCGCCGTCGTCGCCGAACTCCTGGACCGCCTTGATCCTCCCGGCGAGCAGTCCGTTCGTTCCTTCGTGCGACGGCCTCGCGCCCGTGTCTCCGACCGACACCGCTCCGGGCCCGATCGGCACGCCACCGACCGCGAGCACCGTGGTCGTATCGGCGAGCGGATCCCCCGCGCCCAACAAGATCCAGCGCGAGGCGTACGCCGTCGACTTCACGGCTTCGATGGTCACCGACCTGGGGACCTACTCGACGGACTCGGGCTCCGGCACGCAGAACGTGTTCGTCGGTCCGCATGCGGTCCCCGGACCGATTCTCGGCCCCGGCCGGAGCTACGACGTCTTCGCCGCGGACAGCCTGCGCTTCTGGAAATATCGGCCAGGAGACTCCTGGGACGCTTTCGACGACGTCCACGCCGACACGTGGTCGATGGCCTTCCCGTCCTCCTACGATCCCCCCAACGGACACTGCACCGCGTACGCGAGCAATGACGGCGGCGTCTACGTCAATCGCGCGACCGGCTCCAACTGCGGAAGGGACTGGGTCCTCGCCTCGACGGGACTGCGGCTGCTCATGAGCATCACGGTGAACGGGTTCTCGCGGCCCGTCGACTCCGACTGTCTCGCCGCACACGCCCCGAGCCAGAGCCCGTGCCCGGTTCTCTACCTGCCCTCCGCCGACGATGATCAGTGGGTCAGCGATATCGGCGGCACGCCCGGCAGCTGGAAGTATCTCGACGACAATCTCGGCGACGCGGGCCAGACCTTCCTCGACCCGACCTCGCCGTCGACCGCGCTCGCCATTCGCAACGGCAACTATCATTTCAAGTCGAGCGGCGGCTCCAATCCGCCCGACGATTTCGGCGGATATCACGACGTGACGCCGAAGGACGCGTTTATCGGCCTGCAGTCGCAGGCCTCGGAGGGCGGCGTCACGCAGGTCCTCACGCTCCCGAAGCTCGCGTACGATCACGACGACTTCTTCGCGCTCGTGAGCCTCAAGTCGCTCTTGAACCTCTCCGGCAAGACGGGCGGCGGCAACGACGAGATCTACCGCAACGAGACGATCGGATCGTCGGGAGACGGACAGTGGGTTCCCGTGACGACGGCCGGCGCGCGCTTTGGGCCGGGTAACATCTCGGCGCTCGCGGCGAGCGGCGGTCATGATTCGCCTACGCTCTACGTTCTGACCACCGACGGCAATTACTTCGACTCCGCCGACGATACCGCTCACCTTTCGAGCCACATCTACAAGGGGCATTTCACGCTCGGGAACCCGACGCACACGCCGAGCTGGCAGTCGGCAAGCGGTTTCGGGTTCTCTCCCAATCTGCTCAAAGCAGCCTTCGGGCTCTACGTCAACCCGTACGACCCCGACGAGCTCTACACGACCGATCTCGGCGATGGGTCGATTCGGGTCTCGCGCGACGGCGGACAGACCTGGCTCCGGGATCAGACCCTGAGGGACGTCGCCACGAACTACGGGGAATTCGACTTCGACTGCGGCAACCAGCCCTGGTGGGACCGCTACTACCACGACAAGGAGATGTTCGGCGGGGAGTGTCCCCTCGATCAGATGGTGTTCGTTCGCGACAACCCCGGCGTGCGGGTGGCCGTCCTTTATCCGGGCGGCGTCGCCTTCTCGCGCGACGGAGGGCACCACTGGATTCCCCTGCACGTCACGAAGGAGCTGGCGTCCGAGCAGCCGATCGAGCTGCCGAAGTCGGCATTCTACGATCCGACGCCGGACCCCGACTCCGGAGGGAAGAACACGGTGCTCTACATCGGCCTGGAAGGGCGCGGGATGAAGCGCGTCGAAGGACCGTTCGCGACGCTCGAGTCCGCGCGCGTCACGTTCTGTGCGATCTGCATCGCGCCGGGCTACACGCCCTCGTCGGTCAGCGCCGTCGTGGACGATCCGATCGATCAGACCGTCCCTCTGCACCCGATCGGCAACGGCTTTTTCCAAGGAGATTTCCCGTTCGACTCCGCCACGACGAGCTCCGTCTCGTATCACTTCGTCGCCGACACCACGTCCTATCCGACGGTCTCACAGCCGCTCTCGCCGGACGAGCAAGCGACAGGAGTCATGGCACTGACCAACTCATCCGCTCCCGCGGTCGGCGTGAGCGTGGCGGGGACGGGGACGAACGCGAACGGCGTCCGCTACGTCGACCTGCAGTTCCGCAACGTCGGGCTCGTACCGGTTTCGGGCGTGACGATCGACCGCATCCGCCGGCGCGGCGGCGCGCGGCTCGTTCCCGAGCTCTCTCCGCCTCTCCCGCTGCCGATCGGCTCTCTCGACCCCGCCGCGAGCGCGACCGTGCGGTTCTTCGTGCAGGGAACGACCGGAGCCGCGGGCGGACGGATCGTCGGCAACCTCTCGATCGAGGACGTCGCCGGAAGGTTCTCGAAGCGTTCGTTTACGGCGAACTGAGGCGCGCTCCGTCCGGCGCGCCTCGGCGAATCTCCAGCTCCAGATAGGGATTCAGCGGCGAGGCCGCGAGGAGTTGCGGTTGCGAACCGTTCGTCCGCGCCGCGCCGCGGTCGGGTCGGAGAATGGGCCAGTCCAGGACCGAAGCGCGGCCAAGGGCGTGGGATGAAGTCAGGGACGCGTCGCGACGCGCGGGATCGGTCCGCAACCGGGCGGCGTCACACCGAAGCCAGCCTCGAGGCAACGATTGGCGATTGGCAGGAGTGTTGCAATTTCCAATCGTGAAGGTTGAGCGGCCGACCATAACAGACCGTCAGAGCCCCCTCAGCGGGGCTCTTTCTTTTCGCCGATCTCCTCGCCCGGGCACGAATTACGCATTCCCCCACTCGCTAGGAGGATCCGGTGAACAAAGACGAACGCGAAGGCAAGAAGACGCAGATCAAGGGCCGCGTGAAGGAAGCGACGGGCGTGATCACGGGCAAGAAGGACCTCGAAACCGAAGGCGCCAACGAACGCGCCGACGGCGAGCAACAGGAGACGATTGGAAAGGCGCGCCGCAAGGCCGGAGAGCTGATCGAGGATCTCGGCAGGAGAATAAAGAAATAGCCGCCGCGCCTTCCCTCTCCGGGCGAATGTGAGGAAGGGACTCGGGTTCCTCAGTTCCGGGCTTCCGGCTGCGTCACCTCGATCACGAGATACGGATTCACCGGCGACGCCGCGAGAAACCCGAACGCCCGCGTCGACATGAGCCGATAGAGCCCGGCCATCGGCGCGCGCAGCAGTCTTCCGTACCAGTGGAAAGACACCTGGCGGAATCGCAAGCGCCCCTCGGGGCTCAACGCCGTGACGCGCAGACTCCCGTCCAGACCCGCGCACAGCACGCGGATCTGCGAGACGGTCGGCAAAAATCCCTCGCCCGGACCGTGAAACCGCGCGCCGCCCGGCTTCACGCCGTGCCAGAAGTCGATCGGGAAGGCGCCGTTCGGGAAATCGAGGAAGAGCCGGCCTTGCGGAGCGAGCACGCGCAAGAGCTCCGCCAGATACCGGCGCCGGCGCGCATCGCGGTCGGGCATCGGGACGACGCGGTAGCGGCCGCCGCCCTCCTCCGACACGCCGACGTGCTCGAGCACCCCCGATGCGATGACGATGTCGAACGCGCCGCCGGGAAACGGCAGCGTCTCGCCGCCCGCGACGACGAGCCGGTCGCGCCGCTCGCGCTCCCGCCATTGCCACTTGCGGAGCGCCGAGAGGTCGTGCCCCCAGGCTTCGAACCCGAGGCGCGAGAGCGCGTCCACGGACTCGCCGTTGCCGCAGCCGGAGTCGAGCACGCGCAATGCCGCTCGCGAAATGCCCCGCTCCGCGGCGATCCGGTCGAGGAGCGGCGCGTAGTAGC
Organism: Thermoanaerobaculia bacterium; assembly: GCA_036558325.1. GTDB lineage: Bacteria > Acidobacteriota > Thermoanaerobaculia > UBA5066 > Gp7-AA6 > DATBFU01. The sequence goes on from DATBFU010000022.1 coordinate 4,953, forward strand.
CGTCGATGCGCGCGCCCTCGCTCTCGTTGGCGAGCCCGCACAGGTTCTCGGCGGACAACACCTCCGGGCCCTGGAAGTCATCGTAGTACTTGCCCTCGGCGAAGTCGGCGATGTCGCCGGCCGTCGGGAACGCGACGGCGCATCGCGCGCAGCAAAGCTCCCCGTGCTCCTCGCCGCGCGCTTCGAGCGCACCCTTGCAGCGCGGGCAGACGAGGCGGGTCGGCGGCGGCGCGGCCATGGTCGCTCGCGCGGGAGCATACGTCGTCCGGTCTGATGCGCCTGCATCAGGCACCGCGGCGGCGCGCGTGCGATTCTGTCGCCGTCATGGAAATCCGGTTTCCCGGAGGCGTTCAGGTCGAAGCGGAGCACGAGGGCTTCCGCATCCTGACGGATCAGCCCGTCTCACAAGGAGGCCGCGGCGACGCCCCGTCTCCCTTCGACCTGTTTCTCGCCTCGATCGGAACCTGCGCCGGCTTCTACGCCCTTCGCTTCTGTCAACAGCGCAACCTCGATACGACCGGTCTCGCGCTCTCGCTGACGTCCGAGCGAGACGGAAAGCACGTCTCCCGCATCCGCATCGACGTCGCGCTTCCGCAGCAATTCCCCGAGAAGTATCGGGAGGCCCTCCTCCGCGCAATCGATCAGTGCACCGTCAAGCGCCACATCGTCGAGCCGCCGCGGATCGAGGTCTTGATTTCGGGCACCGAGGCCTTCTCGACGCACGTCAACGTCGCCGCTCATCGCGATCGTCGCCGAGCCGACGGCCGTCCAGACGGCGCCGTCCGCCGAGATCGACCCCGTCAGCGTCGTTCCGCTGCGAACGAGCTTGACCCAGTAGGTAGGGCGATCCGGCGGTGGGGTCCTGCCGGATCATCACGCCCGCCTTGGTCCACGGGTTCGTGTTGAGCTAACTCCACACGCGCGCGACGATCTGCCCCGAGAGCGACCGGTATGCGAAATGAAACGCGTCGGCCGTGCTCTGGATGTCGGTCCCCGAGCCCTAGAGCGCGAAATTGCCGCTGGCCTGCGTCGCCGTCCCCGCGACGCCGACACCACCGACGTCC
>DATBFU010000023.1:0-13904 GCA_036558325.1 Thermoanaerobaculia bacterium
TCCTCGACGGTTCCGGTTCCATCCACCCGCTTGAAGAGGCCCGCCTTCTTCGAGAAATCGAACGACTTCTGGATCGCGCGCTCGCCGTTGACGTAAACGATCAAGTTGCCGTCGTTGATCGGCGACTCGAAATGGAGCGTCAGCGTCGCCGGGCCCGTCGCCACCGGGCCCTGGACGGCGGCCGTCGGGACCGCCTTATCGGCGACTTTCGACGCCGGCGGCGCCGCGGCGGCGGGCGCCTTCTTCGCGCTCGCGAGCTTCTTCTCTTCCCTCTTCTTGCGCGCCGCCGAGGCCTCGGCCGCCTTCGCTTGCGCGATCTTCTCCGAGGCCTGGTCCTTCAGCTGTTGCGCCTCGACCTTCCCTCCGTCGAGCGCCAGCGTTTCGTCGGCGCGCGCGACGACTTCCTCGTAGTTGCCGGCCGCCATCGCGGTCCGCGCGGCCTCGAGACTCTTCTCGGCTTCCTCGCTCTTGCGGGTCTCTTCCGCGCGCCCGGCGAGTGCGCTCTCGGCCATCTGCGCGTACTGCCGCGCCTGTTGGTTTCCCGGGCTGCGCGCGAGGACCTGCCGCAGGAGCGCCAGGCTCTGCTCGTATTTGCCCGCGGAGAAGAGCTTCTTGCCCTCCTCGAGCGCGTGCTTGCGGTCCAGCGCTTCCTTCTCGACGGCCGGGTCCATCGGCGCGGTCGGGCGCGAGACGATCGCCGCCCGCGCGACGATGGCGCCCGCCACGACGAGCACGAAGAATGCCGCGGCGATGGCGATGCCCCAGAAATACGGCTTGTTGACCTCCGCCTCGAGAAACGGCCTCCACGAGGCGGGCAGGTACCGCGCGAGCTTCGCGGCGATTCCCGGGGCCGTCGGCAAGGGCTGCGTCGGAGGCAGCGGGGCCGCGGGCGGGCCCGGCGACGGCTCCGCCGCATCGCTCGCCGCGGCGACGGAAGGCGGCGCTTCGGGCGGAGGCGGGGCGGGAGGCTCTCCCGCGCCTTCCGCCGGCGGCGGGAGGTTCGTCACGATCGGGATCGCGCGCGTCTGCGCGTCGGTCGGACGATCGAGAGAAGCCGACGCCATCGAGCGCGATCGAGGAGATGTGTCGCCGGCCGGCGTGGGGCGATCGGCCGGCGGGACGTAGCGGGGACCGGACCCCGCGCCGCTGTCCTCGGTCCAGTCGCCCTGATCGCCGTCGCCTCCGGGGCCCGCCAGCGCCGCCGCGCGCTCGGCTTCGAGATTCTCGAGGCGGAGCGTCGGCATGTTCTCCGCGGCCGACACCATGGAGCCCAGGTCACGCAGCGCGCGTTGCTCCTCGAGCCGCGCCTTCAACTGATGGAGCGCGAGCGCGAAGTCCTTTCCGCGCTGATAGCGATTCCACGGGTCCTTGGCCATCGCGCGCGCGACGATCGCGTTGAAATCGGGGGGCACTTCGGGGGAAAGATCCGCGGGCGGCGTAAACTCTTCGTGCACGATTTTGTAGGAGATCGCGGTCAGGTTCTCCCCCTGGAACGGCTTGCGGCTCGTCAGGAGCTCGTAGAGCACGACCCCGAGCGAGAAGATGTCGCTTCGTCCGTCCACGGCCGCGCCCGAGACCTGCTCGGGCGACATGTAGTTGGGCGTGCCGAGGAATTGTCCGGTCGTCGTCAGGTTCGAGGACGCGATCTTCGCGATCCCGAAGTCCATGATCTTGACCTTGTTGTCGAGCGTGATGATGATGTTCGCGGGCTTGATGTCGCGGTGAATGATGCCCTTGCGGTGCGCGTAGTCGATCGCTTCGGCGACCTGCGCGATGATGTCCGCGATCTGCTCGTACCCGAAGCGGGTCTTCTCGGCGAGCAGCGACTTCAGGTTCCTCCCCTCGATGTACTCCATCGCGATGAAGGAGGTCTGCGTATCCGGGTCTTCGCCGATGTCGTGGATCGTGACGATGTTGGGATGCGAGAGGATGCCCGCGGTCTGGGCCTCGCGAATGAAGCGCTCCCGGAACTCGCGTGATTCGGAGTCGTCCTCGCCGAAGCTCGAGGTCCGAATCGTCTTGATGGCGACCATCCGGCCGATGACCGGGTCCTTGGCGAGGTAGACGATACCCATCGCCCCCTTGCCGAGCTCGTTCAACACCTCGTAGCGGCCGAGCTTGCTCAGCCGGGGACCGGAGACTCCTTTATCCGGCATCGACGGTAGGTTCGCCCTCTCTCTCCGCGAGACGGAATGGCCCCTCCCGGACTCGCGGCTGGGAAGGGACGGTACGAAATTTTAGCCCCCCCTTGGCGGACGGTCAATCGGGAGACGGCCCGCGGCCCCCGGAAGGGCTCCGCCCGCGGCCCCGGAGCCGCTCGATCCACCGCGGTACGACCAGGCCGAGCAGGACGCCGGCGAAGGTCAGGAGCACGACGGCAAGCCCGAAGGCGAGGCCGATGGCGAGACAGGAGAGGACGGTCATGGACGGGCTCGATCGCTCTCGGTGAATATAATCCGGCCCCATGAAAATCCTCTCGGCCCCCGAGCTCCGCAACGTAGCCGTCGTCGGCCACAACACCGTCGGAAAGACCACCCTGGTCGCTTCCCTCCTTTTCGCCTCCGGCGCCACGACCCGGCCGGGCCGTATCGAGGAAGGGACGTGTCCGACCGACTTCGACGGCGAGGAAATCGAGCGGAAAATCTCCATCAACCTGGCCTGCGCGCACGTCGTCCACCGGGACGTCCGGATCAACCTGATCGACGCCCCGGGCTACGGCATCTTTTCCCCCGAGGCGCGCGCCGCCGTCTTCGCCGCGGACGCCGCCCTGGTCGTGCTCGACGCGGTGTCGGGGGTCGAGGTCCAGACCGAGAAAGCCTGGAAGTTCGCCGAGGAATTCGCGCGGCCGGTCCTCTTCGTCGTAAACCGGATGGACCGGGAGCGCGCGTCCTTCGAGCGCGTCATGGAGTCGCTTCACAGCAAGTTCGGCCGGGGGGTGGTGTCTCTCCAGATCCCGATCGGCGAGGAGCGCGGGTTCCGCGGCACGGTCGACCTCGTCCGCATGGAGGGCCACCTCCACGAAAACGGAAAGCGCGTGGACGGCCCGATCCCCGACGCGCTGGCGGCGCGGGCCAAAGCGGAGCACGAGCAGCTCGTCGAGATGGTGGCCGAGGGCGAAGACGCCCTGATGGAGAAGTTTTTCGCGCAGGGGACGCTCGATCCCGCGGATCTTCTGCCGGGCCTGAAGGCCGAGATCGCGGCACGGAAGATCTTCCCCGTGCTGTGCGCGTCGTCGGCTCTCGGCATCGGCGTCGTGCGGATCCTGGACGCCTGCGTCGCGTTGCTCCCGACCCCCGAGGGACGCGTCACGGAAGGCACGGGCAAGGACGGCAAGCCGGTCCGGATCTTCTGCAACGAAAAGGATCCGGCGGTGGCGCAGGTCTTCAAGACGGTCTCCGACCCCTTCGCCGGCCGGATCTCCTATCTGCGGGTCCTCTCGGGCCACTTCCAGTCGGACGGCAGCTACTGGAACGCGTCCCGGAGCGCCGCGGAGCGCTTCTCCGGACTCTTCCTGCCGCAGGGCAAGGAGCACGTCAACGTCCCGGAGGCGCGCGCGGGAGACATCGTCGCCGTCGCGAAGCTCAAGGAGACGACGACCGGCGACACGGTGACGACCAAGGACCACCCCGTCATCCTGCCGAAGCTCGTCGTGCCGGAAGCGTCGATCGCCTACGCGATCGAGCCAAAGTCGAAGGGCGACGAGGACAAGATCTCGGTCGCGCTTCACAAGCTGATCGACGAGGACCCGTCGCTCCACTTCCAGCGCGAGGAGGAGACCAAGGAGTTCCACCTTGCCGGCGCCTCGCAGCTCCACGTCGAAATCGCGGTGGCGCGCCTGAAGAAGCGCTACGGCGTCGAGGTCATTCTCCATCCGCCGAAGGTGCCTTACCGCGAAACGATCAAGGGCAAGGCGGAGGCGCACGGCCGGCACAAGAAGCAGACGGGCGGCCACGGACAGTTCGCCGACTGCCGGATCCGCGTCGAGCCGCTGCCGCGCGGATCGGACTTCGAGTTCGTGGACGACATCTACGGCGGCGCGATCCCGCGCAACTTCATCCCCGCCGTCGAGAAGGGCATCCAGGAGGCGCGGCGCAAGGGCTTTCTGGCCGGATACCCGATGGTGGATTTCCGAGTGACGCTCTACGACGGTCAGTACCACGACGTCGACTCCTCGGAGCTCGCCTTCAAGATCGCCGGAGCCCTCGCCTACAAGGAAGCGATGGAGAAGGCGCGGCCGACGCTTCTCGAGCCGATCATGAACGTCGAGGTCTCGGCCCCGAACGAGTACGTCGGCGACCTGATGGGCGACCTCTCCTCGCGGCGCGGACAGGTCCAGGGCATGGACACGGCGTCGGAAGACACGATCATCCGCGCGCAGGTCCCGATGGCCGAGATGCTGACCTACGGCGCGCAGCTGCGGTCGATTACCCAGGGACGCGGGTCCTTCCACCTCGAGTTCTCCCACTACTCCGAGGTGCCGCACGCCTCCCAGGAGAAGGTGATCGCGCAGTCGAAGGCGCAGCACGCGGCGGCGGAAACCGCGTCGCACTAGGGACCTAGGGCAGGGTCCTCCACCTTCGCCCTTCCCGCTCGAGAAATCGATCCGCCGCGTCGGGGCCGTGGGTCCCGGCGGCGTAGTTGGGGAAGTCGCCGGGCGCCTTCGCCTCCCAGGCGTCGAGCAGAGGCGTGATCACGCGCCAGGCGTGCTCGACCTCGTCGCCTCGCGTGAAGAGCGTCTGGTCGCCGTGCGTCACGTCGAGCAGGAGGCGCTCGTAGCCCCCCGGAATCGGCGCGCCGATCTGCGAGTACGCGAAATCCATGTTCACCGACTCGACCTGAAGGCGCGTTCCGGGAATCTTCGCTTCGAACTTCAGGGAGATTCCCTCGTCCGGCTGGATCCGCATCCGGAGAACGTTGGGAGCGAGCGCGCCGGCGTCCGTGCCGAAGAGAGCGTGCGGCACGCGCTTGAACTCGATGGCGATCTCCGAGATCCGCCGCTCCATGCGCTTGCCGGACAGCACGTAGAACGGCACGCCCGCCCAGCGCCAGTTGTCGATCGCGAACTTGACGGCGGCCCAGGTCGCGGTCGGCGAGTCCGGCGACACCTGCGGCTCCTGGCGGTAACCGGGCACGGCCTTGCCGCCCACGACTCCCGGGCCGTACTGGCCTCGGACCGCCCAGTCGTCGATCGCGTCGGCCGGGAAGGGCCGGATCGACTGGAGCACCTTGACCTTTTCGGCGCGCACCGCGTCGGCCTCGAACGCGGCCGGCGGCTCCATCGCCGTGAGGCAGAGGAGCTGGAGCAGGTGGTTCTGGAACATGTCGCGGATCACGCCCGCGTGCTCGTAGTAGCCGGCCCGGTGCTCGACGCCGAGCGACTCCGCCACGGTGATCTGCACGTGGTCGATGTACCGGCGATTCCAGAGCGGCTCGAAGATGCCGTTGGCGAAACGCAGCACGAAGATGTTCTGCACCGTCTCCTTGCCGAGGTAGTGATCGATCCGATAGATCTGGCGCTCCTCGAAGACCGCGCGCAGGTCCGCGTTCAGCTTCGCGCCGGACGCGAGATCCCGCCCGAAAGGCTTCTCCACGACGACGCGAGACCAGCCTTCGGCCGGCCGCGCCAGCCCGCGCTCGCCGAGACGCGACACGATGACGGGGTCCGTCTCCGGCGGCGTCGCGAGATAGAAGATGCGGTTCTTCGCGCGCCCCGGCCGGCCCTCGATCTGCGCCAGCGCGGTCTCGAGTCGGACGTAGAGGTCGGGATCGTTGAAGTCGCCCGGCAGATACCGCACGACCGACGGGAGCTCCCCCGGCCGGCCCTGGATCGCCGGCGTGTGCTCGCGGGCGCCCCCCGTGAGATAGGCCCGGAACTCCGGATCCGTGTAAGGCGAGCGGGCGATGCCGATGATCGCGAAGTCCGACGAGATCGCGCCGTCGCGGGCCAGATGCGCGATCGCGGGCGCCAGAAGCCGCCGCGTGAGATCGCCCGATGCCCCGAAGATGACGAGCGTGCAGGGCGGCCGCAGGGCCTCCTCGGCATCCGCCGGCTCCTGCGGTCGCGGCGCGGCCTCGAGAAGAGCCGTCCCGGAGTCCGCCGCGGTCATCGAGAGACGGTTCGCTTCGACGACGGCGACGGCGCGCCCGCCCTCATGCGACCCTCACCGCCTTTTCCTTCTCGGCCACGGCCTTGAGCAGCGCATCGAACGAGTCGGCGAACTTCTTGATCCCTTCGTCTTCGAGCTCCCGGAAGACCGCAGCCGTGTCGATGCCCGCCTTCGCGAGGTCCGAGAACACCGCCCGCGCGCCCGGCAGATCCTCGCGAATGCGCACCTGCGGGTTGCCGTGGTCGCGGTAGGCGTCCACCGTCTCCGGCGGCATCGTATCCACGCTGTCGGGAGCGATCAGCGCCTCGACGTAGTAGAGGTCGGGGAACGCGGGATCCTTCGTCGACGTCGATGCCCAGAGGGGCCGCTGGACCGCGACGCCCTTGGCGGAGAGCGCGCGGAACCGCGGCGACGCCACGATCCGCTCGAACGCCTCGTAGGCGAGCCGCGCGTTCGCGATGCCGAGCTTGCCGCGCAGCGCCTTTGCAGCGGAAGCCTTCGCGGCGTCTCCCGACTTCGCGAGCGCGTCGAGCTTTTTGTCGGCATTGGTGTCCACGCGGCTCACGAAGAAGCTCGCGACCGATCGGATCTTGTCGACCGGAAGACCTTCGGTGACGCGCTCCTCCATCGCGGCGAGGTGCGCCTCGGCCACCTGGACGTAGCGTTCGACCGAGAAGAGAAGCGTGATGTTGATGTTGATTCCGGCGGCGAGGCTCGCCCGGATCGCCTCGAGGCCCTCGAAGGTCCCCGGGATCTTCACCATCACGTTCGGGCGGCTGCAGGACGTCCAGAGACGCCTCGCCTCGGCGATCGTCCCCGCCGTGTCTCGCGCGAGGCCGGGCTGGACCTCGATCGACACGAAGCCGTCGTTGCCGCCGGTGCGGTCGAACACCGCACGGAATACGTCCGCCGCGCCCTGGACGTCGCGCACCGCGAGACCTTCGAAGATCTGGCCGGCGTTCTTGCCGCCCGATCCGAGCTCGCGGATGTCCTCGTCGTAGAGATCCGAGTCGGCGATCGCCTTCTGGAAAATCGTCGGATTCGAGGTCATGCCCGCGAGACCGTCCTCGCGGATCATCTTTTCGAGCTTGCCGCTGCGATAAAGGTCGCGGCGGATGAAGTCGTACCAGACGCTCTGGCCGAGCGCCGCGAGCCGCTTGAGGGGATTGTCGCTCATGAATCTCTCCTTTGGTAGGAATCGAAGACGCCCGCCCGGGCGTCCTCCTCGATCTTTCGGATCTTGCCGAGCCGGCGCACATGGCGCTCGAGGCCCGAAAACTGCGCTCCGAGGAAGGCCTTGAGGACCTCCTCCGCGAGCGCCGTCCCGATGACGCGCGCGCCGAGGCAAACGACGTTCATGTCGTCGTCCTCCACTCCCTGCCGCGCCGAGAACGTGTCGTGGCAGAGCGCCGCCCGGATGCCGGGGACCTTGTTCGCCGCGACCGACGCGCCGACGCCGCTTCCGCAAACGACGACGCCCCGATCGCACGCGCCCGAGACCACCGCTTCCGCCACCTTTCGTGCGTAGTCGGGGTAATCGGACGGCGTCGTGGCGTGCGCGCCGTAGTCGTCGGCCGTGTGGCCCATGGCTTCGAGCATCTGGAGGACGTCCTGCTTGAGCGTGAACCCCGCGTGATCGCAGCCGACGGCAACTTTCATCTCAACAGGTCCTTCGCATAACGGACGACGTGCTCCACCGTGAAGCCGAGCTCGTGCATCACCACGTCTCCGGGGGCCGAGGCTCCGAACCGGTCGATGCCGATCGAGCCGCCGCGGTCGCCGACCCAGCGCTTCCATCCGAGCGTCGCCCCGGCCTCGATCGAGAGCCGCGCCGACACTGCGCGAGGCAGGACCTCATCCTGGTACTCGCGCGGCTGCTTCTCGAAGAACTCCCAGCACGGCATCGAGACCACGCGTGTCGGGATCCCTTCCGCCTGGAGTTTCTCGCGCGCGCCGGCCGCGAGCTGCAGCTCCGATCCCGAGGCGATCAGAATCAGCCGTGGCGCGCCTCCGGAGGCGTCCGCCAGCACGTAGGCGCCGCGGGAGACGTTGCCGCGCGCGCCGGAGCGGTCGAGCACCGGGAGGTTCTGCCTCGAGAGAACGAGGCCCACGGGCCCTTCGCGATGCTCGATTGCCGCGTGCCAGGCCTCGGACGTCTCGTTGGCGTCGCCCGGCCGGACGATGGCGAGATGCGGGATCGCCCGCAGGGCCATCAGATGCTCCACGGCCTGGTGCGTCGGGCCGTCCTCCCCCAGACCGATCGAATCGTGCGTCCAGACGAAGATCACCGGCAGCTCCGAGAGGGCCGCGAGCCGGACGGACGGCCGCATGTAGTCGGAGAAACAGAAGAAGGTCGCGACGAACGGTCGGACGCCGCCGTGGTACGCCATCCCGTTGGCGATCGCCGCCATGGCATGCTCGCGGATGCCGTAGTGAAGGTTGTTGCCGGCGCCCGTCGCGCCGTCGAACTCCGGATCGCCCTCGATCACGGTCTTGGTCGATTCCGAGAGATCGGCGTCGCCGCCGAGAAGCGAGGGCATCTTCGGCGCGATCGCGTTGATCGCCTTCTGCGACGCGACGCGCGTCGCGAGCGACTCTCCGGCCTTCCAGTGCGGGAGGCTCGCGTCCCAACCGTCCGGCAGGTCGCCCTTCTGCTCGCGCCGCCACGCCGCGGCGAGATCCGGGAACGCGCGGGCGTAGTCCGCGAAGCGCCGCTCCCAGTCCGCCTCCGCATGGATGCCTCGCTCGACGGCCGTCCGGAAGCTCTTCGCGGAATCGTCCGGAATCATGAAGGGCTCGGTCCACTCCCAGCCGAGCGCCTTCTTCGTCAGCGCGACCTCCTCGACGCCGAGGGGGCTGCCGTGGGCCTTGCTCGTTCCGGCCTTGTGCGGCGAGCCGTATCCGATCGTGGTGCGCACCGCGATGATCGTGGGCCGCGCCGTCTCCGCGATTCCGGCGCGGATCGCGCCGTCGATGCCGTCGAGGTCCGTATCGCCATCCGTCACGCGGAGCACCTGCCATCCGTACGCGGCGTAGCGCTGGAGGACGTCCTCTGTGAACGTCCACTTCGTCGGGCCGTCGAGCGTGACGTGATTGTCGTCGTAGAAATAGAGCAACTTTCCGAGCCCGAGATGCCCGGCGAGGGAGCCGGCCTCCGACGAGATGCCCTCCATCAGGTCGCCGTCGGAGACGAGGGCGAACGTCCGATGGTTCACGACCTCGTGGCCCGGCCGGTTAAACCGCGCGGCGAGCGCGCGCTCGGCGATCGCCATGCCGACGGCGTTGGCGCAGCCCTGCCCGAGCGGGCCGGTGGTCGCCTCGACGCCCGGCGTCAGCCGGAATTCCGGATGCCCGGGCGTCCGGCTGCCCCACTGACGGAAGCTCTTGAGGTCCTCCATCGTCAGGTCGTAGCCGGTCAGGTGCAGCAGGACGTAGAGCAGCGCGCTGCCGTGGCCGGCCGAGAGCACGAACCGGTCCCGGTCGGCCCAGTGCGGATCCCGCGGATTGTGCTTGAGGTGACGCTGCCAGAGGAGGTAGGCCATCGGCGCGGCGCCGAGCGGCAGTCCCGGATGCCCCGAGTTGGCCTTCTGGACGACGTCGATCGAAAGGGTTCGGATCGTATCGACGCAGAGTTGGTCGAGGGATTTCTGGACCGTGCTCAAGTGATCTCCTCCTCGGCGCGGCAGGTCGGCCGCCCGGACGCGGCCAATCCGCATCTTATACGCCACGGAAAGCGCGGCCTTTTGGCCGCGTTCGGTTTCTGTAAGAGAATCCTTCGGTCCCGGCAAGCATGAGCTCCCAAAAGGCGACGGCGCGCGCCAGACCGCGCCCCCTCGAGTGGACGTCGGCCGAGCTGCAGGACCGCTCGCGGCGGCTCGACCTCGAGTGGCTCGAGGCCGACGGCCTCGGTGGATTCGCGTGCGGAACGGTGGCCGGCGCGCGCACGCGCCGCTACCACGGGTGGTACGTCCCGGCAATTCCGCCGCCGCGGCGGCGGTGGATGCTCGTGGCGGGCGCCGAGGAGTTCGTCCGGCGCGACGGCCGGGAGACCGGAATCTCGACGCAGATCTACGAGAACGCGGTCTACCCCGAAGGCGATACGCACCTGGCTCGCTTCGCGCTCTCGCCCTTTCCCGTCTGGACGTATCAGGCGGAGGACTGGGAACTCGAGCGCTCGCTCTGCCTCGCACGCGACCGGTCGGTGACGATCGTGCGCTACGTCAATCGCGGCTCGACCGAGATCGGCCTGCGGGTCCGGCCGCTGCTGCGGTTCCGCGCGTCGGGCGAGCTCCAGCGTGAGACCGCGGAGATCGACCCCTCCGTCGAAGTGCGCGGCGAGGTCAGCTGGGTCCGTCCCGTGCCGTACCTTCCCCGCCTCTACCTGCGTGCCGTGGGGTTCGCTTCCGAGACGGATCCCATCTGGTACCGCGATTTCCTCTACGCGCGCGAGCGGGAGCGGGGATACGACGCCAACGAGGATCTCTGGAGCCCCCTCTCGTGGACCGCCACGCTGCCGCCGGGCGGCGAGGCCTTCCTCCTCTTCTCCCTCGAAGAGGTCGCCGCGGATCCGGGGCATCTGCTCGAAGCGGAGCGTCGGCGCCGCGACGTGTTCGCGCGAACGGGCGATTCGATGCTCGACGAGATGAGCCGTCGCGCCGAGGTCTTCCTCGTCGAGGGCAACTACCGCGACGGCACGATCCTGGCGGGTTTCCCGTGGTTCGCGGACTGGGGCCGCGACAGCATGATCGCCGCGCCGGGACTCGCCCAGGCGACCGGCCGTTTCGGCGCCGTCGCCCGCGTCTTGAACACCTTCGCCGCGCTTCGCCGCGACGGGCTCGTGCCGAACAACTTCTCCGGCGAGATCGGCGAGCCGGAGTACGGCAGCGCCGACGCGCCGCTCTGGTTCGTTCTCGCCGTCGAATGGTTCGCCCGCGCGCGCCGGAACGCGAGCCGGGCCGCTCCTCTGCTCGGCGCCGTGCGTTCGATCCTGGCCGGGTACCGCGCGGGCTCGCGCCTGGGCATCGGCGTCGCGTCCGACGGCCTCGTGTCCGCCGCGGCTCCGGGCCGCGCGCTCACGTGGATGGACGCCGTGGTGGACGGCCAGCCGGTGACGCAGCGCGCCGGCAAGCCGGTCGAGATCAACGCGCTGTGGCATGCCGCGTTGAAGAGCGCCGCGCGCCTCGAGCGGCTGGCGGAGGAGCCGTCGCGCGCGCGCGATCTCGAGTCGGAAGCCTGGCACGTCGCGCGACGGTTCAACGAGGTCTTCTGGAACGCGGAGCGCGAGAACCTGTACGACGTGGTCGGTGGCGATGCTCCGGACCCGACGGTGCGGCCCAACCAGATCTTCGCAGTCTCGCTCTCGGAGGACCTCCTGCCGCCCCATCGCGCGCGCGCCGTGTACTGGACCGTCCGGCGGCGGCTGCTGACGCCGTTCGGCCTGCGCACCCTCGATCCCAAAGACTCGCGATACCGCCCGACCTGCGCGGGAACTCAGCGGGAATGCGACCTCGCCTATCACCAGGGCACGGTCTGGCCGTGGCTGCTCGGGCCGTTCGCCGACGCGCACTTCCGCATCTTCGGAAACAAGGAGGATTCCCGGCGCGCCATGCGGCTCTGGCTGGCGCCCCTGCGCGCGCACATCCGCGAGGCCGGGCTCGGCTCGATCTCGGAGATCTTCGACGGGGACCCTCCGCACACGCCGCGCGGGTGCTTCGCGCAGGCGTGGAGCGTCGCGGAGGTCGCGCGCATCGTTTATACCCATCTCCAGGCGCGGGAGGGACAATAGACCGGCGGATCGAGGGATGACCGGCGCCATGCGTGTCCTCATGTTCGGGTGGGAGTTCCCTCCCCAGTTCTCCGGCGGACTCGGGGTCGCGTGCGAGGGTCTCGTGCGCGGCCTTCTCCAGACGGGGGCCGAAGTCGTGCTCGTCCTCCCTCGCTATCCCCACCGCAAGTCCTCGGGCAAGCTGCGCATCCTCGAGGCGCTCGACGAGCCGGCACCCGCGCCGTCGCGGTCTCTCCCGGCCGGAGGCCTTCGGCCGGCCGCCCTCCGGGTCCGGCGCGTCGCGACGGCGATTCGACCCTATCCGGAATCCGCGGCGGCCGAAACGTCGCGCGAGGAGATCGGCCTCTCGCGCGAGGGTCCCTCGACGGCCGAGGCGGCGCCGTCCCTCTACGGTCCGAATCTCGCGACGGAAGTCCTGCGCTACGCGGCCCGAGCGGCGGCGATCGCCCGCCGCGAGCGCTTCGACGTGATCCACGCGCACGACTGGATGACGTTTCCGGCCGGGCTCGAAGCGCGCCGCGTCTCCGGAAAGCCCCTGGTCGTCCACGTGCACGCCACGGAATACGACCGTGCCGGCGACGGCGGCAACCCCTTCGTGCGGGAGATCGAGCGGGAAGGCGTCGCGCGCGCCGATCGCGTGATCGCTGTGTCGCGTTACACCGCGCAGCGGCTCGGCCGGGAGTACGGCGTGCCGCGGCGCCACCTGCGGGTCGTCCACAATGCGATCGACGCCGGACGGCGAGAGCGGCGCGATCTTGCCGACGGCGATGCACCGCTGGTCCTCTTCGCGGGGCGGGTCACCTGGCAGAAGGGGCCCGAGTACTTCGTCGAGGCCGCGGCGCGCGTGGCCCGTGAGCTTCCGGAGGCGCGGTTCGCCGTGGCCGGATCGGGAGACCGGCTGCTCGCCCTGCGCGAGCGCGTACGCCAGCTCGGTCTCGAGCGTCGCGTGCTCTTCACGGGCTTCCTCCCGCCGGGGGAGCTCGACCGCCTGTACCGGCGGGCCGACGTCTACGTGATGCCCTCGTTCTCGGAGCCGTTCGGCCTGACGGCGCTCGAAGCCCTCCGGCACGGCACGCCGGTGATCGTGTCCCGCGGCGCCGGCGTCTCGGAAGTCGTCCGCAACGTGCTGACCGTCGACTTCGGCGACGTCGAGGACCTCGCGAGCAAGATCCTCTCGGTCCTCCTCTTCGCCCCGCTCTCGACGACCCTCTCCCGGCGCGGCGGCCGCGAGGTCGATCGCCTCTCCTGGCGCCGGTCGGCCGAGCGTGTGCGGTCCGTATATGCCGAGCTCGCCCACGGTCTCGACGCGACCCCGGCTCCATGACCCGCATTGCGCTCGTTTTCACCGCGCACGTCCCGTGGCGCCTCCGGCGCTACAACTACTTCGACGTCGGGCGCCATCACGACTATTTCGACCGGGAGGCTCATCGGCGCGGCATCGCCGCCCTCGACGCCGAAAGCCTCGCGCCGGCGGCAGCGGCTCTCGAGGCGGCGCTGGACCGTCACCCGCGACTCGCCTTCGCCCTCTCCTTTTCGGGCCCTCTTCTCCAGCAGCTGGTCCTCTGGGCGCCGCCGCGAGTCGCCGCGTTCCGGCGGCTCGTCGAGACCGGCCGCGTCGAGCCGCTCGGCCAGACGTCCCACCGGAGCCTCGGATGGTCCCCTTCGCCGGCGGAGCTCGACCTCCAGGTCCGCGCGCATTGCGAACTTCTGGAACGGCACCTCGGCCGGCGGCCGCGCGTCTTCGGCGGCGAAGACGCCGCCGCCCCGGCGGGCCTCGCGGCCTCCCTGGAGGCGCAGAAATTCCTCGGACGGTTCGAAGTCGAAGCCGCGACGCTCCGCGCGCTCGAAGCGGACGCCGTCGGCGGCGGCGCCGACCGGGCCGCCTGGCTTTCCGAGAGTGCGGATGAGATCCTTCCGGTCCGCGTGGATCTCGCGACGCAACGAACCTCCCGAACGGGCGTCTCTCCGGCCGACCTCGAGAGATGGCTCGCGCGCGTCGCGGCGAGGCCGGG
>DATBFU010000024.1:0-10420 GCA_036558325.1 Thermoanaerobaculia bacterium
GACAGCAGATGGTAGGACCCACTGCGCAGCTCGCCCCGGTCGAACGCCGCATGCGCGCCTCCGAAACCGACGGTCCCGTTCTCGATCTCGCCGTCCACGCGGCCCTTCAGCTCGATCTTCGCCGCAGCGCCGCCATGGGCCGGCCGAAATCGGCCCTGATCGACCGTCACCCGCAGGGGAAATTCGCCCTGAGCGTGCGACGCGGTCTGGAAGCTCACCATCTCGCCGAGGGCGAGCGGCTTTCCGGGAAAGGCGACGATCGCGGAGTCCCGGATGCGGACCTCGTCCACGAGATCGAGGAACGACGGCCCCGGCGTCGGGGCGGCCGACGCGGTCGACGTCGAGGACGGCGGCGGTGTCGGGCCGGGTGCCGGCGCGGCGCCTGGCTTGGGCGTCGGCGTCTTCGCGCCGAGGATCTCTCCACGGAGCACCGAGGGGATGTCCGTGTTCAGCTCGAGCTTCCTCAGGGCCCCCATCGCGACGCCCCGGAAGATCGACACGATCGGGCGCCAGATGCCTTTGCCGCGGAACTTCGCCTTCGTGACGCCCTTGCCGTTTTCGAACGAAAAAGCCAGGACGTAGACCTTCGGACGCAGCCCCTTTCCGCGGACGAGCACTTGTCCCGTCGTGATCGCGGCGTCCATCTTCTGAACGCGGCCGCCCGACGCCTCGGTCGTGATCGCAGCGCGGGGAATGCCCGACGTCTCGACCCCCCACGCCGGCGCCGCCGGGTAGGACCCGTTGACGAAGTCGATCTCGACGTTCAGACGGCCGCTCTCGACGCAGGCGCCGAGCGCGTCGATCATCGCGCGCGAGCCGCCGGCCGCCGGGGTGGCCGCGGGGGCGATGACTTCCGCCGCGGCCGGAGCCGCCGTGGGAGTCGCGGCGGGAGCCGGCGTCTCGGACGTCTGGGCCCTGAGGGCGCCGGCCACGAGGAAAGAGAGACCGAGAGCCGCGATTCGCAGGTCGCCGCGGACCATGCCGCGATTCTGTCACGACATCCGGCAAGAGGACGCGCGAGGCTCCTATGATGGAGCCCGCCGCATGGAGCCGCCGGCCACGCTGCGCCGCATTCTGCACGTCGACATGGACGCGTTCTACGCGTCGGTCGAGCAACGCGACGACCGGTCGCTTCGGGGCCGTCCCGTCGCCGTGGGCGGGAGCCCGCAGAGCCGCGGCGTCGTCTGCGCCGCGAGCTACGAGGCACGCGTGTTCGGCGTGCGCTCCGCGATCCCGATGTCGCGCGCGGTTCGCCTCTGCCCCGACCTCGTCGTCGTCCCGCCGGACTTCAAGAAATACCAGGAGGTCTCCCACCGCGTCTTCGAGATCTTCCGAACCGTCACGCCGCTCGTCGAGCCGCTCTCGCTCGACGAGGCGTACCTCGACGTCACGGAGAATGCGTGGAACCTGCCGCTCGGCGTCGAGGTCGCGCGGCGCGTCAAGCAGTCGATCCGCGAGACGCTCTCGCTCACGGCCTCTGCGGGTGTCGCGCCGAACAAGTTCCTCGCGAAGATCGCTTCCGGCTGGAAAAAGCCGGACGGTCTCACCGTGATCGCACCGGAGCGGGTCGAATCGTTCCTCCAGAAGCTTCCGGTGGACGCGCTCTGGGGCGTGGGGCCGGTCACGGCGGGCCGGCTGCGCGCCGCGGGCATCGAACGACTCGTGGACGTGAGGACGGCCGATGCGGAGCTTCTCCGAAAGGCCGTCGGGAGCTATGCGGAGTCGCTGCGCCGGCTTTCCTTCGGCGAGGACAGCCGCGCCGTCGAGCCGAACCGGGAACGCAAGTCGATCGGGTGCGAGGAGACGTACGCGCGCGACCTCGCGGAGATCGAGCCGATCCGCCGGGAGGTGGACGCGCTCGCACGCCACGCGGCCGAGATCCTCGTGCGAAAGGAGCTCTTCGCGCGCACCGTGGTCCTCAAGCTCCGCTACGCCACCTTCCAGACGATCACGCGGAGCGAAACACGCGAGCCCGCGACCCGTTCCCGGGAAGAGATCGCGACGCGGGCGCTCGCGCTCCTCGAGAAAACCGACGCCGGGCGGCGCCCCGTGCGGCTGCTCGGTGTGTCGCTCCACGGACTGCAGCCTCGCGAGGCCGCTGACGACGCGGCGCCGCCGCGAGAACCGCAGCTCGAGTTGCCGGTGGAGAAGGAGAGCGAGCCTACGAGCCGGTCTTGACGCTCGCGCCGCCGGCGCAGCGATACGCGACGCCGGTGTTGGAGGAGCCGTTTTCCATCAGGAGGACATTCCCGCCCTTCGAGCGCACGAGGTCCTCGAGCTCCGCCTTCCCCGCTCCGCTCGTCCACGTGCCGGAGAGCTTCACGTTCGTGAGCTTTTCGCAGCCCGTGACTTCCTGGGCGTTCGTGACGACGCGGACCGCGTTCGCTCCCGAAGCCCCGTTGCCGTGCGCGCAAGCCGACGCGGCGACGAGCGCCGCCGCGGCCACAATTCCCGTCAGTCGGTCCCGGTTCATCGTTCCCCCCTATGCATCGAATTTCTCGAAGCAATTCGGAATACGGGAAGGGCTCGGGGCGGTTCTGCGCTTGGTCCCCGGCGCGGCGCCGCTCGTCACACGGCGTGGCGCGGACCCGGTGGCGCCCGCCGCGCTAGCGCGTCAGAAAGAGCGCGACGACGACCGCGATCCCGATGCCGACCACGGTGCGCCGAGCCGCCGGACGGGAGATCGACCGGCCGAGTCGCGCGCCCGCGTAGCCGCCAACGACCGCTCCCGCAATGAGCACGACCGCCGCCGGCCAATCCACGGCCCGCTGCGCGATGAACCAGATCGCGGCGACGCCGTTGATGCAGAGCACGAAGAAATTCTTCAGCCCGTTGGCCGCGTGGATGTCGGAGAGCCCGAGAAAACCGAGCACGGCGAGCATCAGGATGCTGACGCCCGCCCCGAAGTAGCCGCCGTACACGGCGACGAAGAACTGCACGATCCATGCGGCGGCGAGACGCGCCGGGCTCAGGGAGGTCGCGGCGGCTCCGGCGCGCGAGACCAATCCCTGCAATGCGAACAGGAGCGTCGCGAAGAGCACGAGATAAGGCGCGAGATGCTCGAAGGTCTTCGCGGGCGTTCGCAGCAGGAGCACGGCGCCCACCGCGCCTCCGAGCAGACTCGGCACGAGCAGCCGCCCGAGCCAGTCGCGGTGCGCACGCACCTCCTCGCGGTATCCGTAGAGGCTCGCCGCCGAGCCGGGCCACAGCGCGACGGCGGACGTCGCGTTCGCGGTGATCGCGGGCTCGCCGAGGAAGAGCAGAGTCGGAAATGTCAGGATCGTGCCGCCTCCCGCCATTGCGTTCATCGCGCCCGCTCCGGCGGCCGAGGCGAAGAGCGCGGCGATCTGTCCGCCCGTCATCGCGGCGGCGCGACAAGTCCGCCGCGCGCGAGAAGCTCTTCCACCGCTTCGGCCAGCTCCGCCGCCCAGAAGTCCGGGTTGGAGCCCCGGAGCGCCTCGCGATTCGGGAAGCCTCCGGGCACGCCGACCGAAAGGACGCCGGCGGCGCGGGCCATCTCGACGTCCTCGGGGCTGTCGCCGACGCACGCCGCCGCGGACGAGTCGACGCCGAGCCGCCCGAGCGCGACGCGCAGCGGCTCCGGGTGCGGCTTGCGGCGCGCCGTGTCCTCCGCGCAAACGAGGTCGGCAAACCGCGGCGTGAGACCGAAGCGCTCGACCTCGCGGACGACGCGCGGCCGGCTCCCGCTCGTCACGACCCCGAGCGCGAGGCCCGCGTCGGTCAGCCGTGCGATCGCTTCCGCCGCGCCCGGAAGCAGCCGCGTCTCCTCCTCGTCGTACAGTCCCAGCCAGCGCGCGTCGGCCTCAACCCAGCGCTCGGGCGGCAGACCGACCAGACGGTAGGTGCGGTGCCAGTCGGGAGAGTACGTCGCCTCGAAGACGGCGCGGTCGAACGCGATGTCGTATCCGGAGAAGAGGCGCGTGTAACAGCGATAGCTCGCCTCCGCCGAGTCGACGAGCGTTCCGTCCCAGTCGAAGAGAACCGCGGCGAGGCGCGACGTGCTACCGCTTCTCCATCGGGACGAAGTTGCGCTCGGGCGGCCCGAGGTAGACCTGGCGCGGCCGCGCGATCTTCTCCTCGGGATCCTCGAGCAGCTCCTCCCATTGCGCGATCCAGCCCGACGTGCGCGGGATGGCGAAGAGCACGGTGAACGCCGCCGTGGGAATGCCGATCGCCTGATAAATGAGCCCCGAATAGAAGTCGACGTTCGGATAGAGCTTGCGCTTGGCGAAGTAGTCGTCCTGGAGCGCGATGCGCTCGAGCTCGAGGGCAATGTCGAGGAGCGGATTGCGGCCCGTGACCGAGAAGACCTCCTCGGCCATCCGCTTGATGATCGTCGCGCGCGGGTCGAAGTTCTTGTACACGCGGTGGCCGAAGCCCATGAGCCGCTTCTCGCCGCGGCCTTGCTTGACCTCCTCGATGAAGGCCGGCACCCGCGCGACGGAGCCGATCTCCTGCAGCATCCGGAGCACTTCCTCGTTCGCGCCCCCGTGGAGCGGGCCGTAGAGCGCCGCGGCCGCGCCGGCGACCGCCGAGTACGGGTCGGCGTGCGACGAGCCGATCGAGCGCATGACCGCCGTGCCGCAGTTCTGCTCGTGATCGGCGTGCAGGATGAAGAGGACGTCGAGCGCCTTGACGAGCGTCGGGTTCGGCCGATACCCGCGTGCGGCGGGCATCTTGAAGAGCATGTTGAGGAAGTTCTCGGTGTAGGAGAGGTCGTTGTCCGGATAGACGTACGGCATGCCGAGGCTGTGCCGGTAGGCGAACGCCGCGAGCGTCGGCATCTTGGCGATCAGCCGGTAGGTCTGCTTCGTGCGCGTTGTGCGGTCGTGCACGTCGCGGGCGTCCGGATAGAACGTCGACATCGCGGCCACGGTCGCGATCAACATACCCATCGGGTGGGCGTCGTAGTTGAAGGTGTCCATGAGCTTCTTCAAGCTCTCATGGATCATCGTGTGCCACGTGATGTTGTGGACCCACTCGTCGTGCTGCTTCTTCGTCGGCAGCTCGCCGTAGAGGAGCAGATAGGCGACCTCGAGGTAAGTGCACTTTTCGGCGAGCTGCTCGATCGGGTACCCGCGGTAGCGCAGGATGCCGCGCTCGCCGTCGATGTACGTGATGCGGCTCGTGCAGGAGGCCGTATTGAGGAACGCCGGGTCGTAGGACATCAGGCCAAAGTCGTCGGGGCTCGTCTTGATCTGGCGCAGGTCCATCGCCCGGATCGTGCCGTTCTGGATCGGCACGTCGTAGGAACGACCCGTGCGGCGATCGGTGATCGTCACCGATTCGCGCGGAGCATTCGAGGCGGTCGGAGCTTCGGCGGTCTTCGGTTCGGTGATGGCGCCCATGGCGGGGCCCTCCATTGACATTATATTGAGCGCGCGAATGGCGATGCGGGGGTTCTTCTTCCGCGGATCCGGGCTGGCGTTTGCCGCGCTCGTCGCGGCGCGCGCGAGCCTCCGGGCGGCCGAGGGCGAGGCGAAGATCGTCTCGCGCACGCTGGTCTCCGCCGGAAAGCCTCGAACCGACGTTCTCTACGTTCCGGAGGGTCTCCCGGCCGACCGGCCGGCGCCGCTCGTCCTGACGCTGCACGGCTCGGGGCGAAACGGCCGGAGCCTGGTCTCGGGATGGCAGGACCTGGCCCGAAAAGAAGGCATCGTGCTCGCGGGTCCGGACGCGACGGATTCGCAGCACTGGTCCGCTCCCGCCGACGGGCCGGCGCTCCTGCGCGACGTCGTGGAGGACGTGCGCGCCATCCGCCAGATCGATCCGCGCCGCATGTGCGCCGCGG
The DNA here is from genome assembly GCA_036558325.1 of Thermoanaerobaculia bacterium. Taxonomy (GTDB): domain Bacteria; phylum Acidobacteriota; class Thermoanaerobaculia; order UBA5066; family Gp7-AA6; genus DATBFU01. The sequence goes on from DATBFU010000024.1 coordinate 5,813, forward strand.
TTCATGCCGGGGCGCTGCAACCATCGCAATACTCCATCTCCAACGACGCCCGGCGGAAGATTCCGATTCAGATCGCGATCGGCGATCGGGACGAGTTCTTCGTGATGGCGGACGCGCGCGCGACGGTCGAGGCGTTGAAGGCGGCGGGCTTTCCGGCCGAGATCGTCGAGATGCGCTTTCACAACCACGACTACTCTTCGAGCGCCGGAAAGATCAATCGGACGGCGTGGGAATTCCTCTCGCGCGCGACGCTGCCGGCGGATCCGCGGTACGCCGAGTACCGGGCGCGCTGACGATGCCGGAAGAAAAGAGCCTGCAGGACCGCTACGCGCCGGACTACCGGTGCTTCGGCTGCGGGCCCGCCAACGAGAAGGGGCTGCGGATCAAGAGCTTCGCCGGAGAGGGCGGCGAGATCGTCTGCGACTGGACACCCTCACCGCAGCACCTCGCCTTCGAGGGGATCCTGAACGGTGGAATCTGCGGCACGATCCTCGACTGCCACAGCAACTGGGCCGCCGCGTATCACTTCCTCGAGCGGTCCGGCACCGGCGTCCTCCCGACCACCGTCACCGCCGACTTCCACGTCCGGCTCAAGCGCCCGACGCCGATGGGCCGGCCGCTCCGCCTGACCGCCCGCGTCGTGGAGTCGACGGAGGATCGCGCGGTCGTCGAAGCGGCGATCGTGGCCGACGGTCAGGTCACCGCGACCTGCCGCGGCACCTTCGTCGCGGTGCGCCCGGATCATCCCGCGTACCGCGCGCCTTAGACCTCCCGGCACCGGCGGCGCTACACTTGTCGGGCGATCCAAACCCCTCCAACTCGAATCGAAAGGAGCTGGCCATGACGAGATCCGTCCGCACCGGCCTCTGCGTCGCCGCCTTTCTGTCGCTTTTCGCAACAAGCCTCCGCGCCCAGCAGAAGGCCGGCGTCCCCGACCCCCGAGCCTACGGAATCCAGCACTGGACGATCGACCGCATCGGGGCGCCGGAGTTCACGCCCGAAAACAACCGAACGGACTATGAAAGCAACGGCCCTGTCCTTTATTCGAACGGCGGCGCCGGCACCTTCCATGCGAGCGCTCACATCCCGAAGGGCGCCCTCCTGACCTTCTTCGATCTGGACTACTGCGACCAGGTCACGGGGAGCACCGTCGAGGCCTGGCTCTACACGAGCCCCCACAACCTCACGGCCAGCTCGACGAACCTGTCCCATCTGATCTCGACGACGCAGATCACGTGCACGTCGGCCTTCGAAGATCTGACTTCTCAAAAGATCACGTTCAACCCGAACACGGACGACCTGTTCGTCGAGGTCGAGACGCACGGAGGAGACATCTCCAGCTCCTTCTCGGGTGTCTCGATCTTCTACCAGCTCCAGGTCAGCCCCGCGCCCGCGACGGCGACGTTCGCCGACGTGCCGACGAACCATCCGTACTTCAGGTTCATCGAGGCGCTCGCGTCTTCGGGAATCACGAAGGGCTGCGGCGCGGGACCGATCTTCTGTCCGAATCAGACGATCACGCGCCAGGAGGTCGCGACCTGGATGGCGAAGGCGCTCGGCCTCGACTGGCAGTGAAACCAGCGCCCCGCGCCGGCTCCTACCGCCCGGCCGCCTTGACGATGTCGATGTTGCCGTTGCTGTTCGTCAGCACGACCTCGCAGCCGCCCTCGCCGACCTTGCCCGACAGCGAGTCGGAGGACGACGACGTCGAGACCGTCAGCGGGATCTCCGTCGAGACGCGGCCGAAGGACGTGCGGGCGCTGATCGCATAGCCGCCTCGGGGATCGAGGGCGAGACGGATCGGGGCGAAGGATGCCTTCAGCGAGATGCGGCCGCATGCGCTCCCGCCGGCCGCGGAGCGCACGTCCACGGCGCCGTTCTGATTGTCCACGTCGACCGCGCCGCCGATTCCCTCGGCCGTCACCGGGGCGAAGGACGTCCGCGCCGTCAGGCCGCCCTTGACCTGCGCCGCCCGCACGCTTCCGTTCGAGTTCTCGACGGTGAGAGCTCCCTCGATTCCCGCGACCTCGACGGCGCCGAAGCTCGTCTTCACGAACGCGGCCGCGCCGACGTCCGTCAACGAGACCCGGCCGTTGCCGGACACGACCTTCGCCCCCTTCTTGATCCGCGTGAGCGCCGTCTCGCCGAAGGAGTTGCGCACATCCGCCGATCCTTCGACGTTGGCGAGGGTGACGCGCCCGTTCGCGTCGGACACGATCGCGTCGCCGGCGATCCCCGCGGCATCCACGTCGCCGAAACGCGTCGTCAGCCGCGCGGCGCCCCGCACGTCGCGTACCAGGATCTTTCCGTTGGCGTTCTCGATGTCGGCCGGGCCGCCCACGTCCGCGAGCTCGACCGCCCCGAAGGACGTGCGGATCGTGACGCCGCCGCCGGTCTTGCGGCCGTTGACGGCGGAGTTGCTCCCGCGGGCCTCGACCGCCGCGCGGACGTCGGAGAAGGAGATCGCGCCGAAGCTGGTGGCGAGGTCCGCCTTGCCGCCGATCGCGGTCGCGGTGACCGATCCGTTGCTGCTGCGGGCCGAGAGCTCGCCCGTGATGTTCCGGACGTCGACTTTTCCGAACGAGGCCTCGAGCGAAGCCGACGCGGCGCCGTCGACGGACACGTCGCCGTTGCTGCTCGTGACCGTGCACTTCTTCCCCGTCCGGGTGACGGCCGTGCGCCCGAAACGGTTGCTCACCTCCAGGTCTCCCCGGACGTCGGACACGGTGACGGCGCCGTTCCCGTTCAGGATGGTGGCGTCGCCGGCGTTTCCCGTCAGGTCGACCGCTCCGAAGGAGTTCTCGAGACGCTGGCGGCCGGCCCCGTCGCGGAACGCCAGGTGGCCGTTGGAGTTCACGACCTCGGAAGCGGCCTTGAGTCCCGCGACCGAGACGTCGCCGAACCGATTGCGCAGAGAGAGCGAAGCGGTCTCCGGCATCACGATCCGGTAGTCGACCGAATACGAGAGGCCGAAGTCGCCGAATACTCCGTGCCGCTCCGGGTACACGGTCCGGACCGAGACGCCGCCTCCGGTCGCCTCCACCGCGATGCGGATGTCGGCGGCGAACTTCTCGGCGCGTTCCCGCATCGCGGCGGAGACTCGGATCGTCGCCGAGACCTGCACCGTCGCGTCCTTGTGCGTCGTGATCTCGACGTCGCCGTGGCTGTGCTCGACCGACAAGCGCTGGCCCGCGGGCAGCGGCAGCGTCTTCTCGAAGTTGCGCGAGATCTCGTCGCGGGCGAGGGCCGCGGCCGGCCCGGCCGCCAGGATCGCGGCGATCGCGAGGGTGCGGACGATCCGGGAGACGGTCGAAGAAGAGCTCATGATTGACCTACCTTCATCAAGTCCTGCAGCGTCCGCTGCTTCTCGCGATAAATCGCGAGCAGCTCCTTGCGCAGGTGGGTGTTGAATCGATTGCGCTCGATCTCGCCGCGCATCTCGGAGATCTCCGAGTCGAGCACGAGGAGCTTCTCGCGGTATGCGGCGGCGAGAGCCGAATCCGGATCATCCAGGCGCGGACGGGCCAGACGGGACAGCTTGTCGATCGAAGCGAGGTACGCCCCTTCGGCGGCCTCGACGTCGTGCAGGGCCTCGTCGCTCAGCAGCGCCTGTCGCGAGACCGCCAGATTCGCGAGCGGTTCCCGTCCGCTCCGGTCGCGGAAGACGCGCACGCCGACCGCGGAAAGGATCACCAGCGCCGCCACGGCCGCTGCGGCGAGCCCGCGGAACCGCGGCGAAGCGGGGCGCGGCGCGGGACGGGGCGATCGCGCCATCGCTTGCGCGATGCGCGGCCAGAGCGCCGGGCTCTCCCAGGACTTTCGCATCGCGGGCGCGACTTCCGCGATCTGCCGCCAGAGGGCCAGGTGCGCCCGGCACTCGGGGCAGCCGGCCGCGTGGGTCGCCAGTTCGGCGGACGCCGCCGGATCCTCGCGATCGGCCGTCCGGTCGAAGCGGTCGCAGGCGGTCGCGCTCATGCGCGGGCCTCCCGTCCGCTCCAGAGCATTCGCTGCAGCTCCCGGCGCGCCTCGAAGAGGAGGGAGCGCGAGGCGGCTTCGGTGATTCCCAGGATCTCGCCGATCTCCCGGTGGGTGAAGCCCTCGACGGCGGACATCAGAAAGGCCGAGCGCGGCCGCTCGTCGAGACGGGCCACCGCGTCCTCGAGCTCCAGCCGCAGCGGATGGTCGCCGGCGGCGGCCGGGACATCCCGCGCGCCTGCCGATCCGTCCGCCGGAAGCTCCGATTCCGGCCGCCGCTGTCGCCGGCGCATGGCGTCGTAGCAGGAGTTGAGCAGGATCCGGTAAACCCAGGTCGAGAAACGCGCCCCGCCCCGGAAGGCGGCCGCGCCGCGATGGACCTTGAGAAACGTCTCCTGCACGACGTCTTCGGCGTCCGCGACGCTCCCCAGCAAGTTGGCGGCAATCGACTTCATCCGCGTCCCGTGCCTCTCGTAGAGGCGTTCGAAGGCGGAGAGATCGCCGCGTTGCGCCGCCGCGAGCAGCGCGTCGTCCGCCGCGGCCGGGTCGTCCGGGTATTCGGCCAGCACAACCTCCTGCGAGACGGATCGAAATGTCCCGTTTTCTCCAAGAGCGGTCAACCCCTGCCCCTCG
>DATBFU010000025.1:0-40603 GCA_036558325.1 Thermoanaerobaculia bacterium
GGCTCTCCAGGAACTCGGCGAAACGGAACTGCTCGCGCAGCGTCCGGCCCTCCCGCACGCGGCGCGCCTGCTCCTTCTCGGTCCGCGCGATGCGGGCGGCCGCTTCGAAGACCTCCGGCGCACGCGCCGCCTCGAGAAAAACGGCGCCGTCCTCGTCGGCGCAGACGAGGTCTCCGGTGCCGACCCACTCCCCGCCGAAGCGCGCCCGCGTCAGGGCGTCCGTCGGCCGGGGGTCGAGGCGGCGCGGCCCGACCGGCGTCGCGCCGCAGCTCCAGACGGGGAGGCCGACCGCGGCGAGCTCGGCCGTGTCGCGGTGGAGTCCCCAAACGAGGATGCCGGACATTCCGGCGGCGCGGGCCTCGATGGCCACGAGATCGCCGATGCAGGCCTCGTCCGTTCGCGCCGCGTTGTCGACGACGAGGACGTCCCCCGCCCGGGCGGCGCCGCAGGCCTCCAGAAAGACGTCCACGCTCCCGGCGTGCCGCGCCGGCAGCGCGCGCCCGGCGGCGCGCGTTCCGGGAAGGACCGGCCGAAGGCCCGGCGGCGCGAGGCGCGGCGCCAGGCCGATCCGCAGGCACGCGTCCGCGAGCGCCGCCGTCGAGAGCGGACCGAAGGCGTCGGCGATCTCTCGGGAATTCATTGAGCCTCCTCTCAATACAGACGCTCGGGCAGAAGCGCCTCCAGCGGAGGCGCGAGCGGCCGGCCCAGCGCGAGGCGGCGCTCGAGGATCTGAGACAGATGTCTCTCGCCGTGATCCGCGTACAGCTCGAGGAGCTGGCGCAGCGTGACGTCGCCGAACTCCGCGTGGCGGCTCGTCCGGCCCCAGGCCTCGGCGGGCACGCGCGCGAGGAGCCGCTTCGAGACGGATCGCAGGCGCGCGAAGAGGTCGAGCGTCTCGCGCATCCCCTCCGAATCGAACGACGCGTACGCGAGCTCCGCCGCGAAGCGTTTCTCGTCGTAGGCGGGAAGCGGGCCGCCCGGCTGCGCAAGCGCCAGGCGGATCCGCAGCGCGCCGCAGGTCTCGGAGTCGGCCAGATGGCAGACGACCTCCTGGATGGTCCACTTGCCGGAGATCACCCGCGCGCCGATCTCCGCGGGACCGAGGTCGTCGATCGCACGAGCGACGCGCGCGGGGGCTTGCCCGAACACCGCGAGCAGGCGATTCGTCGGCAGATCGCGATAGGCGGCGGGAAACGTGGACGCGGCGCGGCCGCTCATGCGGTCTCCCGGATCGGAGCCGACGCCCGGCGTCGATCCTCCGGGCGCAGGAGTCCGATCGCGAGGCTCGCCGGAGCGTTCCCCCGGCCCTCGACGAGGGCGACGGCGAGCTGCGCGAGGGGTTCGAGATATCGGGCGACCGAGAGCGGGCCCGAAAAGACCGCGTCGAAGCCGAGGCTCTCGATGAACCGGCCGGCGGCATCGACGGCCGCGGCGTCGTCGCCGCAGTAGAAGACCGCGGGCCGGCCCCCGGCGAAGCCGGTCGGGGCCTCGACGACCTCCGCGTAGACGTGGTTGAAGGCTTTCACCACGCGCGCGCGGGGCTCGGCACGAGCGATCTGCTCGGCTCCCGAGGTGTCAGGTCCGAGGACGAGGGAGAGCCCGTCGGGAGTGGACGGGTTCGTCGCGTCGAGGAGGATGCGCCCTTCGGGCAGCGCGGCGCCGGAAAGCGCGCGCAGCGCGTGCGGCCAGCGCAGCCCGAGGATCGCGAGGTCGCCGTGCGCAAAGGCCTCGGCGTACGTTCCGCCCGCGGCCGCGGGACCGGCGACGCGGGCCGCTTCGGAGGCCGCCGCCGGGCTCCGCGACCCGAACAGGACCTCGTGTCCGGACGCGGCGGCGCGGCGGCCGAGTGCTCGCCCCATCCGACCGCACCCGACGATTCCGATCCTCACGCCCCGAACCTAGCGCCGGTCTTCCCTTAACACAATCTCTTTGAATTCAACGCATCGATGAGATATGTTCATCGAAGTGGACTCCCTCCGGAGACGCGCATGAACCTCGAGGTCCGGCATCTCCGCCTCGTCCTGGCTGTCTGCGAGGAGGGCTCGCTCACGGCGGCCGCGCGGCGCCTCCATCTGACGCCCTCGGCTCTTTCGCATCAGCTGCGCGACGTCGAGACCGCGACCGGCCAGCCGCTGTTCCTGCGCGAGGGCCGGCGCATGCGCCCGACGGCCGTCGGCGAGCGGCTGCGGCAGTCGGCCGAGCGCGTGCTCTCCGAGCTCGACGCCGCCGAGCGGGAAATGCGGGACGGCGAGCCGCGGCTCGAAGGGACGCTCCGTCTGGCGACGGAATGCAACACCTGCTATCACTGGCTCCCCGCGGCGCTCGAGGCCTTCCAACGGCGGTTTCCGGGAATCGGAATCGATATCGTCGTCGAAGCGACGCGGGAGCCCATCCCCGCGCTGCTCGACGGACGCATCGACGTCGGTATCGTGACCGACACGCTCCGGGGGGCGCGGATCGAGACCCAGCCCCTCTTCGAGGACGAGCTCGTGGCGGTGCTCTCCTCGGATCACCCGCTGCGGAGGTCGCCGTATCTGTCCGCGGAAGATCTCGCGTCGGCGACGCTCATCACGTACGCCGCGCCGAAAGAGGAGCTGACGATCTTCCAGGACGTCCTCAAGCCGGCCGGCCTGCGTCCGCGCCGCTGGCTGCCGATGCAGCTGACGGAAGCGATGGCCGAGATGGCGCGTGCCGGCCAGGGAATCGCCGTCATGGCGCGCTGGGCGGCGCAGCCTTATGTGAAACGCGGCGGGCTCGCGGTCAAGAGCGTCACGCGCCGCGGCCTCCCGCGACAGTGGAGAGCGGCTTGGCTCCGGCGGCGCGCACAGCCGCCCTACCTCGCCGAGTTCGTGCGCGTGCTGGCGCGCACTTCGAATCCCGCGGTCGCGGCCTTCTCGCGCAGCGGCACGCACGGGTAGACCGATCGCCGGATGGCCCGCTTCTTGCTCCCTCTTTCGAACGGAGTCGAGCGAGGAGTACAGCATGGAACCCGTCGTCGGAATTTTCACGACTCGGAATGCCGCCGCAAACGCGGCGAGGTCCCTGCGAGCGTCGGGCTTTCCGGAAGACCGTGTCCAGCTCCTGCTGCCGGAGGGCGGCCCTCTTCAGGTCGAACGGGTCCCGACCGAAGAAAGCGAAGAGCCGGGAGTCGCTCCGGCGCTCGCCGCCGTCGTGGGCGGCGCCGCGGGCGGCGCGCTGGGACTCGGGCTCGGCACCTTCGTCGCGAGCGTGCTCGTGCCGGGCGCCGGCGCGGTGACGGCCATCGGTCTCGCGGCCGCGGGTCTTTTCGGCGCGGGCGGGGCGGCCGGCGGCGCCGTCGTCGGCGAGAAACTCGAGGACAAGAGCTTGCACGGCCTGCCGCGCGACGAGATCTATCTCTACGAAGACGCGCTTTCGCTCGGCCACACGATCGTGTTCGCGATGCCGAAGGACGAGAAGCAGGAGGAAGCCGCGCGCCGCCTCCTCGAGTCGAGCGGAGCCGAGAGCGTCGACGCGGCTCGCGAGCGCTGGTGGATCGGACTGCGGGAAGCCGAGAAGGCGCACTACGAGGAGACGACGTCCGGGTTCGAGAACGTCGAGGAGTCGTACCGGCGCGGCTTCGTGGCCGGGGTCCATCCGGACGCGGACGAGGCTTCCGCGCAGAGCGCCGCCGACGTCCCGGATCCCGGGGCGTACCGGCGCGGGTACGCGCGCGGGCGCGCGCGGCGCTCCGCGATGGCGGAAACGCCGGCCGGACGAGTCTGAGTTTCCCGGCCTCCCCGCCTCCGTCAGATCCGGTCGAGCACGGGGACCGTTCTTTCGCTCTTCACGTCGCCCGTATTCAGCGTGGTTCGCGGCTCGAACAGGACGATTTGCGCCTCCTCGGCGGCTGACGGCTTGTGCTCGACGCCCCGGGGCACGACCACGAACTCGCCCGGATCCAGGACCACGTCGCCGTCGCGGAAATGGATCGTTAGCCGGCCGCCCACGCAGAGGAACATCTCATCTTCCGCGTCGTGCTTGTGCCACACGAAGTCGCCCTGAACCCTCACGAGCTTGACCAGGTGGTCGTTGACGTCGGCGACGACCTTGGGCTTCCACCGATCCGAAAAGAGCCCGAGCTTCTGCGCCAGATTCACCTTTTCGACCTTCATGACGTCTCCTCTTCGAGCGGCAAACTCTTCGCGCGGACCTCTTCGGACGTCAGACCGTAGAGCGGCGGCGTCTCGACCCCCCGCATCGCGAGCGAAAGATAGATTTGTCCCCGGTGATGGATCTCGTGCTCCGCCATGAGACGGAGCCACTTTCCCACGCCGATCTCCGCGCCGCCCGGCGTCACGCACCGCGCCGCGAAGTCTGCATCCGAGAGGCCGCGGAAGATCGCCATGGATTCCGCGTGCAGGCGTTCGAAGTAGTCGCGCACGGCCGGCAGACCGCTCGCGAGCTCCCTCCCGTGCCCGGGGTACCGCGAGGGGCGCCGCATCGCGTTTTCCGCGTACATCCAACGCTCGATGCCGGCCAGATGCCGGACATAGTCGCCGAGGGTGAACCGTCCCGGCTCCCAGCTCCACTCGAGGTGCTCCTCCGGGATGCGCTCGACGACCCGGCGCGTGCGCCCGCGCACCTTCTCCCAATACTCGAGAAACGGCGCCGCGTGCGTGAGATCCATCACACCCTCCCGGAGAGGCGCCGCAGGATCTCCTCGGCCTCCGCCACGACGCGCCGGACGATCTCCCCCGCCGGCTCGATCGCCTCGATCAGTCCCGCGTCCTGCCCGAGGAAGAGCGGCGCGTAGGCCCGGTCTCCCTCTTCGGCCGCGCGGCGCATGCGCGCGCCGATCTCGGCCCGCCGTGCCCGAAGCTCCCCTTCCCGGCCACTCCACTCCTCGATCAGGCGGTTGCGCGCCACCCGGGAGAAGGCGCCCGGCCAGACGCGAGCGTTCGCGATGTCCGGGATCTCGGTCAGGAGGGTGTCGTGGCCGTCGCTTTCGAGGATCGCTTGCTTGTGCGCCGCGGCGATCGGGGCCTCGGGAGTCGCCAGGAACCGCGTCCCGAGGAGCGCGCCCTCGGCGCCGAGCGCGAGAGCCGCCGCGAGCCCCGCTCCGGTCGCGATGCCGCCCGCCGCGAGCACGGGGCAGGGAGCCACGGCGCGCACGACCTGCGGCACGAGAGCCATCGTGCCCATGAGACCCACGTGGCCTCCCCCCTCGGTCCCCTGCGCGACGATCGCGTCCGCCCCGGCCCGCGCCGCGCGGCGGGCCTCCGCGACCGTCGAGGCCATGTGCAGGACCTTCGCGCCCGCGGCGTGCGCCCGCGCGAAGAGCGGCTCGAGCTCGTGCTCCGGCCAGGGCCACGCGGTCGAAAAGACCGGCGGTCGTGCCGCGAGCACCGCCGCGATGGCCTCTTCGTCCGCTCGGAAGAGCAGGAGATTCATGCCCCAGGGCCTTCGCGTGCGACCGCCCATTTCGCGCTCCAGCGCGCCGATGCGATCGGGCGGCAGCCCGGCGCACCCGATGATCCCGAGGCCGCCGGCCTCCGAGACCGCGGCCGCGAGGTCGACGCCCGTCGCGCCCGCCATCCCTCCGAGGAGGATCGGGTGCTCGACGCCGAAGAGGTCGCCGATCCGCGTCTGCATGCGCGCTTACTTCGGGAACGCCGACGCGTCGAGACCCGGGATCACGCCGAGCGCGTTCTTGTAGTACAGCTTCTTCAGAACCTCGTCCGGCAGATCGAGCCCGTACATCTTCCAGAACGCGTGCCGCTTGCGGTAGTAGTCGAAATACTCGTCGGACGTCTCGAGCACGCGGAAGTACACCGGATACTCCGACGCCTCCCAGACGTCCTTTCCGAACATCACGCGGTCCTGATACTTCACGAACCAGTCGCGCGCGAACCGCGGCTGGCGTCCCAGCTCGGCGAGCACCGCGCCGATCTCCGAATACACGTTCGGAAGCTGATCGAAGACTCGGCCGAGCCGCGCGAGGTCTCCGCCGAGCCAGCCGAGGTGCGCGTCGATGAACTTGGTCCGGGGATGCTTGGCGAAGAGCCGGTGCTGCTCCGCGAGGAGCTGCTCCCACGGCGGGTACCTGTCGGGCGGACGCGCCCTCTGCGGGAACTGCTTGAGCTCGAGCCACCGCTCGTTGAAACGGTCCTGCGGCTCGAAGAAGGACTTCGGCTCGGCCGTGTGGATCAGGACCGGAATGCCGAGCGCCGCGCACTTCTCGAAGACGGCGTCGAGGCGCGGATCGTCCACGGCGACGCGCTTTCCCTGGCGGTCTTTGACGGTCATGCCGAAGTTCTTGAAGATCTTGAGTCCCGAGGCGCCGTGTTTGACGTCTTCCGCCAGCTGCGCCGCGGCGCGGTCGCCCCAACCCGGATCGTCGATGCCGGAGAAGTCGAGATTCGCGAAGACCGCGAAGCGCTTGGGGTAGCGGCCTTTCAGGCTGGCGACGCCGCGCACGAGCTCGGCGCCCTGCCCGCCCGAGAGGTTCACCATGATCTGCAGATTGATGGAATCCATCTCGCGGACCATCTTCGCCACGGCGTCGGCCGACAGGTCCGTATCCTGGTGGTTGTGGACGTCGATGAACGGGTACCGCGCCTTCGGCACCGGGTGCTGGGGCACGACGAGCGTGGATTTCGGCTCGTATTCCTCGATCGACATCGACGAAGCCGAAGGTGAAGACTGCGCGGAGGCGGGCCGGACGGCGAGCGCGGCCGCACCGAGCGCGAGACCGGCGAGGCGTCCGGCGACCTTCATCGCCAACAGACTACGTCGAAGCGGCGCGCCGGGTTGCAACGTTCGTCCCGGCCGCACCGGTCCACCCGCCTCCCGAGTGGCCCTTCCGGCGCGGCGGGCGTTGCCGTAGAAAGGTCGCATGAGCGATTCTTTCTTCGTCGTCGACGCCTTCACCGACCGGCCTTTCGCCGGAAATCCCGCGGCCGTCTGCCTGCTCGCGCAAGATCGTGACGACTGGTGGCTCCAGAACGTGGCCCGCGAGATGAACCACTCCGAGACAGCCTTTCTGCGGGGCGGCCCGCGCACGTGGAGGCTCCGTTGGTTCACGCCCACGATCGAGGTCGCGCTTTGCGGTCACGCCACCCTCGCGTCGGCGCACGCGATCTGGGAAGCCGGCCTCGCGGAGCCCGGCGCCCCCCTGTCGTTCTCGACGAAGAGCGGCGAACTCTCCGCCGGCGGCCGGCCGGGTGCGATCACGCTCGACTTCCCCGCCGAGCCGGCCGTTCCGGAGCCGCCGCATCCAGGCCTCCTCGAGGCGCTCGGGATCGCCTCGGCCCGGTTCACGGGGCGCAACCGCTTCGACGCCCTCGTCGAGATCGGGTCCGAGGACGAGCTCCGCGCGCTCTCGCCCGACTTCCGGGCGTTGGCGGTCGCCACGCGTCCCGACCGCGGCGCCATCGTGACGGCGCGCTCCGCCTCGCCGGCTTTCGACTTCGTCTCGCGCTTCTTCGCGCCGGCGGCGGGAATCGACGAGGATCCGGTGACGGGCTCCGCCCATTGCGCGCTGGCGCCGTACTGGGCCGGCCGGCTCGGAAAGACGAGTCTGACGGGTTTCCAGGCGTCCGCCCGCGGCGGCACGGTCGGCGTGCGCGTCGAGAGCAACGGCCGGGTGACGCTCTCGGGCGCGGCGGTGACGATCTCGCGCGGAGAGCTCGTCGGGACGCGGACCGCGGCGCCGCAACGGCCGGCCGCATAGAATCTGGCGCCCGGGAGGCGCCATGAAGCGAGCCGAATTCGGAATCGTCGCCGGGACCTTCGCCGGATTCTTCTTTCTCTTCTCGGCCGCCGCCCGCGCGTCCGATGAGCCGCCGATCGTGCTGCGAGCGGCCCGGCTCCTCGACGTCAAGTCAGGGCAGTACGTGCCCGGCGCCGTCGTCGTGATCCGCGGCGACCGCATCGAGAGCGTCGGGACCGGCGCCGCCGCCGCGCCCTCCGGCGCGAAGATCATCGACCTGGGCAACCGGACGCTCCTGCCCGGGCTCATCGACGCCCACACGCACGTCCTCCTCCAGGGCGACGCGACGGCGCCGGAGTACGAGGAGCAGATCCTCAAGGAGTACCCGGCGCACCGCGTCGTGCGCGCCGTACGGGCGATGCGGATCGCTCTCGAGCACGGGTTCACGGGCCTGCGCGATCTCGAGACCGAAGGCGCCGGCTACGACGACGTCGCGCTGCGCGATGCCGTCAACGAGGGCGTCGTCCCCGGCCCGCGCATGCAGGTCGTCGGGCCCGCGCTCTCCACCACCGGGAGTTACCCGATCACGCACTTCCGGCCGGACTGGAAGTTCCCGACGGGCGTCATGATCTGCGACGGCGCCGACCCCTGCCGCCGCGCCGTGCGCGAACAGCTTTCCTATGGGACGAACTGGGTGAAGATCTACGCGAACACCGGCGGCCTGAAACTCACGCCGGACGGGTGGATCGACTCGCCGCCGAACTGGACGCGCGAGGAGATCGCCGCGGTCGTCTCGGAGGCGCACGTCCACGGGGTCAAGGTCGCCGCGCACGCGCGGTCGGACACCGGCGTGCGGATTGCCGTCGAGGCGGGCGTCGATTCGATCGAGCACGGCGACTCGATCCGCCCCGAGATGGCCGCCGAGATGGCGCGCAAAGGCATCTCCTTCTGCCCGACGCTCACGGTCGTCCACTACGTCTCCCCGCTGCGCACCGCCGCCGGCTGCGAGATCTGCTCCGAGTCCGAGAAGATCCAGGCGCGCTCCTTCGCGAACTGCCGGAAGGCCGGCGTCCGCGTCGTCTTCGGCACCGACGCCGGAGGCTTTCCCTGGACCGCTCTCAACGAGGCCCAGGAGTTCGAGTGGGAGGTCAAGCTCGGGATGACGCCGATCGAGGCGATCCGGAGCGCGACGACGGTGGCCGCCGACCTCCTCGGCTGGCAGGGCAAGGCGGGAGCCGTGGCCCCGGGGGCCTGGGCCGACCTCGTCGCGGTCGAGGGCGATCCGCTCGCCGACGTCTCCGTCCTGCAGAAGATCGACTGGGTGATGAAGGGCGGCCGCGTCGTCCGAACGCCGGCGCCCTGACCGATGCTTCGCGTCGGCTTGACCGGCGGCCTCGCGTCCGGGAAGTCCACGGTCGCCAGGATGCTCCGCGAGGAGGGCGCGGAAGTCTTCGACGCGGACGAGATCGTGCGCGGCCTCTACGCGCCGGGCGGCGCCGGCGAAGAGGCGGCGCGCGAGCTGTTCGGCGAGGCCGTCAGCGACCGATCGGGCGGCGTCGACCGCGCGAAGATCGCGGCGATCGTCTTCGCCGATCCCGCGCGCCGGCACGCGCTCGAGGCGCGCATCCATCCGCTCGTCGCGGCGGCGCGCGACCGCCGGTTCCAGGAAGCGCAACGGCGCGGAGCGGCGGTTGCCGTGGGCGAAGCCTCGCAGCTCTTCGAGGCGCGGAGCGAAGGGCAATACGACCGGATCCTCCTCGTCATCGCTCCCGAAGCGGAGCGCCTGAAGCGCTGGGAGGCGAAGGGCGGCGACGTCGAGGACGCACGTCGGCGGATGGCCTCGCAGCTCGCGCCCTCCGAAGCCTTCGATCGCGCCGACGACGTCCTCGTCAATGACGGCTCGCTCGAGGAGCTTCGACGGCGCGTCGCCGCGCTCTACGAGAGCTGGACGCGGGGCGCGGCGCCCGGACGAACGTCAGGGTAAGCTGCCGGGCGATTCGTATGCGTACGCGTATGCGCCTGCGCTGCCCGACGCCGTCCGCCTGGGTCGCGGAGGTTCTGGCGGACTTCGACGCGTTCCTGCTCGACCACGCCGCCTGCGAGCGCAAGGCGTCGGCCGCCGCCCTGGGACTGGTGGCCCATTACCCGGACCGCCCCGAGCTCGTGCGCGCGTGCGTGGCGGTGGCACGGGAGGAGCTCGAGCACTTCGAGCGCGTCTGGGAGCTGCTCCACGAGCGCGGCCTCGTCCTCGGGCCGGACCGCCCCAACCCTTACGTGGCCCTTCTCTCGCGCGAGTTCCGCAAGGGAGCAGACGCGTATTTCCTCGACCGGCTGCTCGCCACGGCGCTGACCGAGGCGCGCGGCTGCGAGCGGTTCGGCCTCGTGGCCGCGGCGCTGCCGGATGGCCGCCTCCGCGACTTCTACCGCGAGCTCGCCCGCACGGAGGTCCGCCATCACGAGCTCTACGTCGATCTCGCGCGGACGTACTTCGACGACGGCTCCGTGGACGCGCGCATGGACGAGCTCCTGGACGCCGAGGCCCGCGTCGCCGCGGCGCTCCCGGTGCGGGCGGCCGTCTACTGATGGAATCGGCCGGTCTCTCGGGAAAGGCCCCGCGCCAGTATCTCGCGCGCCACGCCGAGCCCGAGGCGCGCATCGCGGACGCTCTGCCCGGAGAGTACGGCCACGCGCTGATCGTTCCCGCCTACGGCGAGCGCGAGAGCCTCTTCTCGCTCCTCGCGTCGGTGCCCGGCGGGCCGACCGGGCCGGTCCTCATTGTCGTCGTGCTCAACGCGCGCGCGGATTCGCCCGAGGAGGTCCACGCGTCCAACACCGCGGCGCGGGAGCGCCTCGCGCGGGAGCTCCCGGAGATCGCGGTCCTCTCCGACGCTCCCTTCGTCCGCGCTTACCGCCTCGCCGGAGGCGCGCTCGTCCTCGTGGACCGGGCGCGTCCGGGCGCCTTGCTTCCCGAGGGCCAGGGCGTCGGGCTCGCGCGCAAGATCGGCAACGACCTGGCGCTCCGCCTCGCCTCCCTCGGACGGCTCGCCTCGCCGTGGCTCCACAACACGGACGCCGACACGCTCCTGCCGCGGGACTACTTCGAACAGACGCAATCGTGCGACCCGTCCACGACGGCGGCGGCGATCTACTTCTACGCGCACCGCTTCGAGGAGGACGAAGACCTCGCGCTCGCCGGGCGCCTCTATGAGATCTCGCTGCGTTATTACGTCCTCGGGCTCGCCTGGGCCGGATCGCCGTATGCCTACCAGAGCATGGGCAGTTGCATCGCCGTTCCGGGCATCCACTATGCCGCGGTCCGCGGTTTCCCCAGGAAGAACGCCGCGGAGGACTTCTACGTGCTCGACAAGCTCGCGAAGACCGGTGCGATCGCGCGCCTCGCGGGCTCTCCGCTGACGCTCGAAGGACGGCCTTCCGACCGGGTGCCGTTCGGCACGGGCCGCGCGCTCCGCGACCTCGTCGGAAAGAAGCGGTCCCTCGCGGGCTTCCGTCTCTACCATCCGCTCGTCTTCGCGCACCTGGCCGCCTGGCTCGAGGTGCTGGACCGGGTCGCCGCGACGGGCGATCCGGCGCGCGCGCTCGAGACGCTGCCGGCCTCGGGCCCCTTCTTCCGCACGGACCTGCTGCGGGAGGCGCTCGAGAAGCTCGGCGCCGGGCCCGCCATCGCGGAGGCTCGGGAGCGCTCCTCCGACGCCGTGACCCTCCGCCGCCACCTGCATACGTGGTTCGACGCGTTCCGGACGCTGAAGCTCGTGCACGCCCTCCGCGACGGCGGGCTCCCGTCGCTCCCGTGGCGCGAGGCGCTCGCCGAGGCGCCGTTCACGGGACTGACCGCCTCGACCGACGACGAGCCGGAGATGCTCCGCGAAGCGCTCGCCGACCGCGAACGGGAGCTCTCGGGGTCGCCCGCGGGAGTGCCCGCGATGCCGGCGGCGCCCGACGCCTGAGCGGCGGAGATCCCTAGAACGGAAACCCGATCGACACGAAGAACTGGCCGGCGCTTTCGCGCGTCGTGGGCATCGGCTCGATCGGGATCACGACCGGATGCTGGGGGTCGGTCACATTGACGACCTCGAACGGGATCGTGCGCCGCGTGATCTTCCAGGAATACTCGGCGCGCAGCGGGCCGATCGGCAGCATGTAGAAGAGACCGATTCCCACGCTCTGCCGAAGGCCGTCGTCTCCCTCGAACTTCAGCTTCATCTGCGCGAAGCTCCTCCACACCTGCGCGGCGTCGTAGAAAACCGAGCCTCCGAGATTCCCGGCGATCGGGAACCGAAGCTCGCTCGAGAGAGACAGGAACCCGTTGCCGCCCAGGATCCGCGGGCCGCTGTTGCAGTCGAAGTTCACGAGGGTCGGGAACGTGTTCTGGCAGTTTCCCTGCCCGGGCACCGCGCTCTCGCGCGCCTGCGTCGTGTAGTCGACGGTGGCGTTCGACAGCGACGCGAGCGTGCCGCCGGGGATGCCGAGAAGGTCCGTCTCGAAGCCGCGTCCCGTGGACCGGCCGCCCACGAAGAACCGCTCGGCAATCGGGACGGGCACCGGCGCGTTGCCGTAGGGAAAGACGCCGCCGAATCGTCCGGACGCGACGAGGACGGCGCGGCCGATCGGCTGGAACCAGGTCCCCTGCATCGCGAACTTCGTGAATCGCGCCTCCGCGGAGAAGACCGGAAACGCGTACTTGCCGGCGAGCGAGACGTAGTACCCGCGGTGCGGATCGATCACGTCGTCGCGCCGGTCGTAGAAGAACGCGGGGCCGATCGTCGCCTCCTCGATCGGCTGGTCGGCGCGGGGAAATTCCTCCGTCTCGATGATCGAGAGGTCCTCGGGGTTGATCGGGCGGATCCGCTGGTATTCGAGCCGCAGCGACGTCCGCAGGTAGTTCCAATAGGTGTGGGCCACCTCGCTGACGAAGCCGAGGCGCTCGAGATCCACGTTCTGGATCGTCTCGCGGGCGGCGAAGAGAACGGACGTCAGCGGGTAGTCGGTCCCGATGAGAAACGGGTCGCGGTAGGAGAGCTGGATGCGGTAGCGTCCCGAGAGCGCGATCTGACCCTCGATTCCGGCCGCGCGCAGGCCCCCGAACAGGTTGTGGTTCGTCACGCCGCCGACGACGAAGGGATCGTTGCGGTTCTCGCCGGCGTCGGGCACGTACTGGTAGCCGAAGCCGTAGAGGAGCGAGAGGGGCCGCGCCTCCTGGACTTCGATCTCCACGTTGCGCTCGCGGCCGCTCGGGTCCGGCGGCTCCGGCCGCACGTCCACGCGTCGAAACGCGCCGCTGCGCGAGAGCTGCCGCTGCGCCTGGAGGATCTTTTCCTCCGAGAAGGGCGCGCCCTCCTTCCAAGTGGCGAGCTGCCGGATCCGATCGGTCTTCGTCGCCGCGTTGCCGCGGACGATCGTCTTGCCGAAGAAGGACCGCGCGCCCTCCGTGACCCGGTACGAGACCTCCGCGCTGGCGCCGTCACCGGAGAGAACGTACTCGTCGCGCACCGCGACCTCGAGCCAGCCGCGATCCTGGTAGTAGCCCTGGATGGCGGAAACGTCCGCCCGCAGCGCATTCGGATTCAGCGGCTCCCCGGCCTTCACGGCGAGGAGCTTGTCGATGGCGGCGGTGTCCCCGTGCTCGGCGCCGACGATCTCGCGCTTGGCGACGACGGTCCGCACGCCTTCGACGATCGGGATCCGCACGACGAGGCGGCCGGGGCGCGAGCCGTCCTGAACGTCGGCGGGGCCCACCTTCGCGGCGATCCAGCCGTGGGCCTGGTAGTAGCCGAGGATCGCGTCGACGTCTCCTTTCAGATCCGCGTCGGTCAGCTTTCCCGTCCGCACGAGCGGGAGTCCTTTGGGCGTCACGACCATGAGCTTCCGAAGCGTGGCGTCGTGAACGGAGGCGTTGCCGTCGAAGACGATCCTTTCGACGGCGTACCGGGGCCCGGACTCCACGCCGATCGTCACGACGACGCGATCCGGCTGCGTGTCGAGCTTGTAATCCACCTTCGCGCGAAAGTAGCCCTTACGCTGGAGCGCGCGCCCCTCGCCTTCCACGTATTGCAGGACGAGGTCCTCGTCGAAGACCTGGCCCTCGATCAGCTCGTCGAGCGCGCGCCGAACCGCCTTCTCCTTGACGCCCGTCGCCTGGATCACAACGTCGGGCCCGACGCGGACGCGGTAAACGGGCGCGATGCGGCTTTTCGCTTCGGGCTGCGCGGCGATCAGCTCCACCTGGGCCTTGAGCCGCCCCTCGGCGTGCAGGTACTCGCGGATCCGGATGGCGTCGGCGGAGGCCTTCGCCTCGCGATACCGCTGTCCGACCTTCAGCTTCGTCTTCGAGAGGAGCTGTTCCTTCGAGTACGGGTCCAGGGAGCCGAGAAGGATCGGGGGATCGACGCGGGCGCGCTCTCCGGCGTCGATCCGGTACGTGACGATCGCGTCGAAGCGGCGCCGGTCGAACTCCGTTTCCGCCTTCACCGTCGCGTTCGGAAACCCCTCGGCGAGCAGGCGCCTCTCGATCGCCGACGTGCCGTCGGCGACGTCCTCGGCGGAGTAGACGGCGCCCGGGAAGTACGGCAGCACCTTGCGCAGCTCCTCGCGGGACAGGCCGCGCCGGCCGCCGAATTTGATCGTCGAGACGCGGAAGGCGCGCAGGAGGACGACGCGCACCGCGACGCCCTGTCCGGCCGCCATGACCTCGATCTGTACGTCCGCGAACTGCCGGGTGGCGAAGAGATTGCGCACCGTCTGCGCCGTCGACGACTCGGTCAGAGGGTTTCCCGCCTCGATCGCGAGCAGCCGCGAGAGGTCCGACCTCTCGACCGTTCCGTCGCTCGTGTACGAGATCGAAACGACGACGCGGCCGTAGAGGGCGTTGGGCGCGGTCTCGGGCGCGAGCGCCGCCGCCTTCCCCGCCTCCGCCTTCGCCTCCGCGTCCGTCTGCCCCGCGGCGCCGGGTACCGCGAACAGAAGACGCAGACTCGCCAGCAGCGCCGCGCCGCCCGCGAGCCTCACGAGCGCGTCCGCCGCCGCAGGTCGATCAGATAGACGTTGTTCTCGTCGTGCCGCAGTCGCAGGACCCAGGACTGCGAGATGCGGCCCTCGACTTCCACGACGGGCTCGCGGCTGCCCGCCTCGAAGAGCGGCTGCGAATACGTCACCGACCAGTTGGGCGAGATCTGTTTGCCCACGGTCGTGGTCGCGCCCGCGAGGCCGCTCGACGTGAAGATCGGGTCGATCTGGAAGCGCTCGAGCTTGAAGAGCTTCTGCGCCGGGCGGGTGAACACGCCGGTCGCGGCGCTCCCGACGATCGACCCGGCCGTCGACGCGAGCGTCCCCGAGAGGTCGGTCGTCGTCGAGGTCCCGGGAGCCGCGCCGGTCAGGAGCAGGTTGACGAGGTCCGCGTCCGGAAGCGGCGGATCGGAGGAGAAGGTCGTCTCGAGGCGCGGCCAGCTCCCGGCGACGTTCACGGCGATGTCGTATCCGCGAACCTCGGCGCGCGCCCGCAAGTCCAGGATCGGCGCGAGCCCGCGCGCGCTCGCGAAAGTCACCGTGCCCGACTCGATGTCGTAACGCACGTCGCGAAACGTCACGCGGCCGCCCTCGTCGAGCGTCACCTGTCCGACGAGCGTCGGATCGGCCACCGTGCCGCGCGCGAGGACGTCGACGGTGCCCGTCAGACGCGCGAGGTTGTTCCGCACTTCGAGCGCCTGTGAGGAGACGATGTGAATTTCGAGCCGCGTCCGATCCTTCCACGGCTCGCGCGCGGCGGCGCCGGTCGGGCGGCTCTTCGCGAGGAGATCGGTGAGTGTCACGTCGAAGTCGCGCGAGTACGTCCCGCGCTGGAGGACGACCTCGCCGCGCACGAGATTGCCCGAGGGACCTCCCGTCGCGACGAGATCGGCGTCGATCAGGAGCCGAAGGTCCTCCGGGTAGCGCAGGGTGACGCGCCTCCCCTGGATCGTCAGGCGAAAGTCCTGGAGGGCGAGCCCATCGAGCCCGAACGTCCCGGACACGGACGCGTCGCCGCCGCCGACCTTGGCGCGGGCCTCGACCGAGCCCGACCCGCCGTCGCCGAAACGGATCGTGCCGTCGATTCCGTCGATGAACTGGGAGATGCCCGCCATCCGATACCGTCCTTCGGACAGCGACACCTGACCCGAAAGACGCGGCCGGGAGATCGGCCCGTTCGCGGCGACGGCGACGCGCAGCCGGCCGTTGATCGGCAAATCGGGCAGGAACAGCGCGACGAGCGCCGGATCGAGCGGGCCCGAGGCCGAGACGCTGATCTCGGCCGGCTCGCCGAAGCCGATCCATCCCTGGAGCGCGACCGCCGTGCCCTCGCCCTCGATGGTGAGCGGCGCGAGCGTGAGCCGCCGTCCGGCGAGCGTCAGATCGGCCTCTCCGCCCTCGTGCAGCGCGCCGGGTTTCCCGGGCAGATCGATGACCGCCTTCGTGACGCGGATCCGGCCCGTCGGCCACTCCCCCTCCTTCGTGGGAAGAACCACGGTGCCGGAGGCCTCGACGGCGCCGCCGTAGCCCTCGGGCAGGTCGACCGGAGTGAACCGCAGCAGCGCCGGGAGGCTCGAAGCCTCGAGGCGCACCTCGAGCGGCGCCCCCTCGCGGAAGATCTCGCCGGACGCGGCGAGCCGCAGCGCCTTCGCCACCTTCAGCTCCCCTTCGAGCTTTCCGTCTTCGACGCGCGCCGACAGCGTGGGCTGCTCGTCGTCCGGAATGTGGTGCCCGAAGATCTCCGTCTGGGCGAGCGACGCCGTGAGCGCCAGATCCGGCCGCTCGACGGTGCCCGAGCCCTCGATCTGAAACGACGCCCTTCCCGACACGTCCTTGCCGAGCGCGTGAAAGGCCTCGACGGCGGCGAGCGGCACGCCGTCGCCGGCGAACCGGAGCTCGAATCGTTTCTCCTGGAAGGCGTAGGCTCCGCTGCCTCCCACCATTCCCCCGGCGAGGGGTGCGCGAACCTCCTCCAGCGCGAAACGCCCGGGCGTCAGGGCCGCGCGGCCCGTGATCTTGTCGAACGGCTGGCCCCAGATGCGTGCGGCATCGAGCTCGGCGGATCCGCCGCCGGTCAGGGCGGCCTTGGCGCCGGAGAGCGGGAAGCTGCCCGTCAGCCGCCCGTCGATCGGAAGGTCGAGGTCGAGGTAGTGGAGCAGGCGCGGCAAGGGAAACTGGCGCGCCGAGACGACGAGGTCGAAATCCGGCTTCCCCTTCTGCGGACGATAGGCGGCGCGGCCTTCGAGCGAGAGGGTCGCGTCCCCCTCGTAAACGCGCAGCGGCCGGAAGAAAAACGCGCCGTCGGACATGTCCACGGTTCCGCGCGCGCTGCCGAAGACGACCCCGCCGTATCGGGCGTCCTCCGCCGTCACCCGCGCCGTGGCCTCGGGGTTCGACCAGGAGCGGCCGAGATGTCCCGCCACCTCGCCGCTTCCGCCGAGTCCCAGAGGCTCGGGCTTGCCGCCGCTCGCCGCGACGAAATTCTGGAAGAGATGGTCGGTCTCGGAAAAGTCTCGCGAGCGCAGACGGAAGTCGAAATCCGGCTGCCAGTCACCGATCGGAATGCCGCCCGTGAAGTCGAGCGTGCCGTGCGGAAACCGCAGAACGCAATTCTCGAAGCCGATGCGCCCGCGCGTCACGACGAGCGGGCCGCCGCCTTCCGTCGGGATCCCGAAGCGGCCGCGTACCTGCGAGTCGGCCTTTCCCGCCCGGATCTCGAGACGTCCGCCCCCCGAGGAGTGCGTGATCCCCTCGGCCCCCCATCGGAGCGCGAGCCGCAGCGCCGCCTCGCCCGAAAGACCCGTGCCCGGCAGCCCCAGATCGGCGAAGAATCCTTCGAGCGAGATGCCGTCGCCCTCGACGGCGATCGTCATCGGCTGCTGCGCGCCCGTCAGCGCGGCGATCCGGAAGACGCCCTGCGCCTGGCCTCCCGCGTAGCGCGCCTTTTCGATCTTCGCGACGAGGGCGTCCGGGTCCGCCGTCACCGACGCCGCGACGTCCTGCAAGACGAACGGAGGGCGCCGCGCCCTCGGCACGCGGAGACTTCCCGTGATTCGGAAACCGCCCGCCGGCGGGATCTCGAGGCGCGCGCGCAACGAGGCGTCCCCCTCGAAGCCGAGCCCGGAGTGGAACACGCGCTCGACCTCGCCGACCTTGAGCTCCCCCGACACGAGCAGGCCGATCCGCGGGCTCGCGAGATCCTCGATCGCGCCCGAGGCGACGAGTCGCCCGAACGGACCCTCCAGCCGGAGATCGTCGACCGTGATGCCATGCGGCGCGTCGATCGCGAAGCGCGCCGACACCGCCGCGACGATCGGCTCCTTGCGCGGCAGCCGCAGGGTGGCGCGCCGCGCGACGAGCACTCCCTGGTACCGGTCCGGTCCCGTCGAGTTCAGCTCGGCGGCGAAGTCCTCGAGGCTTCCGTCGAGAGCCACCTTCCGGCCATCGAACTCCAGGACTCCTTCCTGCACGAGGAGCGAGCTCAAGCGTACCTTGAGCCCGCCGGCGCTCTTGCTCGGCTTCGCGAGACCGGGAGGAAGGTTCCAGCGCCCGTCGGGAAGCTGCTCGAGGAGAATTTTCGGACGAAGCGCGCGGATGCGGCCGAGGCGCAGCTCGCCTTCCGCGAGCGAGCGGCCGCCCCCGATCGAGATCTGCTCGGCCGTGAGGAGCGGCCGGTCCGCAGGAAGCCCCAGCTTCGGATCGTTCCCCACCTTGACGTTGACCAGAGAGACGGAGGGCGGCAGCAGCCGCAGGTCCACCGTCTCGAAGTCGACCGGCACGCCGAGCGCCGCCGAGAGGCGCGCCTGAGAGACGCCGTGCACGAGGCTCTGGAACCTTTCCGACTTCCAGACCGAGTAGCCCGCGAGGATCAGGAAGAGAACGATGATCGTGAAGAGACGGAGCGTCGAAAGCCGCCGCAGGAGCGGCGTGGGCGTTTCGGGCGTCGGGGTCGAATCGGACACGCCTCAGACGCCCCAGTTCAGTTTCTCGGCGAGCTTTCGGAAGTGGTCGGCGTCCGGCGCGCGCAGGAGCGTCACCTGGGACCGGCTCGAGCGGATCTCGATCGGCGTGCCGGGGCGCACGGGGACTCCTTCCTGTCCGTCGAGCGTCAGGTGCAGGCCGTCCCGCCGCCCCCGGTCGAGCACGACGAGACCGATGGCGTCCGCATCACGAACCACGAGAGGCCGCTGCGCGAGCGAATGGGGACAGATCGGCGTCACGACGAGCGCCGGAAGCTGCGGATGCAGGATGGGGCCGCCCGCGGAGAGGTTGTAGGCGGTCGAGCCCGTGGGCGTCGCGACGATGACGCCGTCGGCGCGGAAGCGCGCGACCGGCTGGCCGCCGACGGAGACGGAGAACGTCGAGATCCGCGCGAGCGCCTCCTTGTTCAACACGGCGTCGTTCAACGCGCGGTACGTCCCGCGTCCCGGGCCGTCGAGGATCTCGACGTCGAGGCGGCGGCGGCGGTCCTCGCGGAATTCACCCGACAGGACCTCGTCGAGGCGCGCGAGCGCCTCGTCGCGTCGCAGGCCCGCCAGGAACCCGAGCGCGCCGGCGTTGATGCCGAGGACCGGCGTCGAAGGCGGCGCCGCCCGCGCCACGGAGAGGAGTGTGCCGTCGCCGCCGATGACGAACACGACGTCCACGTCCCGGGCGATCCGGCCCCGGGAGAGCCCGGAGGAGGAGCGGCCGAGCGCGACGGCCGTCTCGATGTCCAGGACCACGGTGCGCCCGCGCCGGCGAAGCGCCCGCTCCAGAGCCGCCGTGAGGCGCAGCGCCTCCCGGACGGGCTTCGAGACGAGCCCGATCCGCCGGAATCGAGGCCGTCTCCCGCGCCGCAATCCCTTCACACCGAGAGTTTAAGTGGAATCGCGCGCGCCTGGCACGCGAAACGCCAACAGGAACTCCTGGTTTCCGGAGGCCCCGCGGAGCGGGGACGGGACCGCGTCGGACGCGGAGAGGCCCAGATCCTCGCCGAACCGGCGGACCTCTCCGACGACGCGCTGCCGCACGGCCTCCGACCGCACGACGCCGCCGCGCGGAACTTCGGCGCGGCCGGCCTCGAATTGCGGCTTGACCAGCACGACGATCGCTCCGCCGGGAGCGACCAGCGGGACGACGGCCGGCAGCACGAGCCGTGCGGAGATGAACGAGAGGTCGAGCGCCGCGAGCGCGACCGCCTCGGGAACGTGCTCCCGCGAGAGACGGCGCGCGTTGACCTTCTCCCGCAGGACGACGCGAGGGTCGGCGCGCAGCTTCGCGTCGATCTGCCCGGCGCCCACGTCGATGGCGTAGACGCGCGCCGCGCCGCGCTGCAGCAGACAGTCGGTGAATCCTCCCGTGGACGCGCCGACGTCGAGGCAAACGGCGCCCGCGGGATCGAGCCCGAACGCGTCGAGAGCCGCCGCGAGCTTGACGCCGCCGCGGGAGACGTAAGGGTGCTCCGGCCCGGCGGCGCGAATGTCCGCCTCCTCGGGAACGAGCGTCCCGGCCTTGTCCACCCGCCGGCCGTCGACTTCGACGCGTCCGGCGAGGATCAGCGCCTGCGCCTTCTCCCGCGTCGGCGCGATCCCGCGCGCGACGAGGAGGCGATCGAGACGCGATTTCACGGAAACGTCACGAGCACCTTGACCGAGCCTTCCGGCTCCCGCGCCCGCGCGAACGCCTCGACCGCGTCCGCCGCCGGGAAGCGGTGCGTGACGAGATCGGATACGGCGACCCGGCCTTCCGCGAGCAGCGTCAGCGCGAGCTTCATCTCGACGGGACCGCACGAATAGGACGGCACGACCTGCACCTCGCGGAAATAGAGGGCGTTGCCATCGAAGGAGAGCCGGTCGCCGGGCGCCGGCATCGTGAAGAGGAGCAGCGTGCCGCCCGGTGCCACGGTCTCGAAGGCCTCCGCGATGACCTCGCTCTTGCCCGGGCAGACGAGCACGAAGTCGAACCCTTCGCCCGCCGTGACGCGCCGCGCGCCCTCGGCCAGGCTCTCCCGTGCGACGTCGATCGTCGCCGCGGCCCCGGAAGTCTCCGCCATCGCCCGCCGCGACGCGACGCCGTCGGCGCCGGCGATCCCGCTCGCCCCGAGGCGCGCCGCGTAGCGGATGGCGAGCTGACCGGCCGTTCCGAGACCCACGACGAGGAGCCGGTCGTCGTGGTGAAAGCGTCCCTGCCGAAACGCTTTCACGACCGTCGCGAGCGGCTCGGCAAAGCTCGCATTCTCGTCCGTGAGGCCGGCGGGGATCTTCTGCGTATCGCGCGCGAGGTTGCCGGCGGGGATCCGCACGAGCTCCGCCATCGCTCCGGGATCGAGGCGCGAGGCGCGCCACGCCGCGCAGTGGACGAAGCGGCCGCGGCGGCACGCCGGACAATCGAGGCAGGGGGCATGGTGGTGCGGCACGACGCGATCGCCGGGATGAAACGCCGCGACGCCTTCTCCGACCGCCGCGATCTCTCCGGCGACCTCGTGGCCCGCGACGGTGCCCGCCTTGCCGGCGGCGTACCAGGCGAGGAGATCCGACCCGCAGATGCCGACGGCGCGCGGGCGGAGGAGCGCCTCCCCGGGACCGATCTCGGGCTCGGGCACGTCGGCGACCTCGACGCCCCCTCCCGCGACGAAGCGAACGGCTCTCATCGCCCGAGCCTCCTCACGCGGCGTCCCCGACGGGACGCACCGCGTACCGAACGCCGTCGCCCCGCGCCTGCGACTCCAGGAACCGCGGCAGGTCGGACAGCTTTCCGATTTCCGTCACGAGCGGGCGCGGATCCACCTCCCGCGCGGCGAGCATCGCCATGGCGGCGCGCGCCTCGTCGGGCGTGTAATGGAAGGAGCCGATGAGCGCCATCTCGGAGTAGTGGAGGCGCGCGGCGTCGAAGGACACCGTAGCGCCGGGCGCGCAGCCGCCGAAGAAGAGAACCGTTCCGCCGTGGCGCACGAGATTCGGCAGGCGCATCCAGACGCCCGGATCGCCCGTGCAGTCGACCGCGGCCGCCGGGAGCGTGCCGGTGCGCGAGAAGAGGTCCTCCGGCTCGTGCCGGCCGAGGTCGAGGGCCTCGGCCCCGCATCCCGCCGCCAGGGAGAGGCGTTCGGGCCGGCGGCCGGCCACGATCGCCGGCACGCCGCGGGCGCGCGCGGTGGCCGCCCAGAGGAGGGCGAGGCCGCCGGAGCCGTAGATGAGGAGCCGTTCCGGGGACGGAAGCCCGAGCCGGCTCCAGCCGTGCAGGACCGAGGCGAGCGGATCGAGGAAGGCGGCCGCCTCGTCCGAGAGCGACGCGGGCGGCCGGTGAAGGCTCGCGGCGACGACGCCGGCCGGCACGCGCACGAAGTCGGCGAAGGCTCCCCAGGTCCGATCCGCGTGGCCGACCGGGCAGAGATTGGCGAACCCTCGGCGGCAGTCCGGGCAGATCCCGCAGGGGCCCGTGACCGCGGGCACGACGCGCGCTCCGATCAGGTCCCGCGAGACGCCTTCCCCGACCTCGACCACGTCGCCGCAGACCTCGTGACCCATCGTGACGGGATACGCGATGCGCGCGTGACCGCGGCGGAGCAGCTTCAGGTCGGTGCCGCACGTCAGCGCGAGCCGCACGCGCAGGACGGCCTCGCCGGGCGCGGGGCGCGGTCTCGGGAGTTCGCGCTCCTCGAAGCGATCGAGAGCGGTCTGGACGTAAGCCTTCATGTGCCGGCCCTCACGCCGGCGCCTCAGGAGCGGCGCTCGCCGACGTAGCGGGCCAGATCGGGCAGGAGCCCTCCCCCGCCCGGCAGCTCCGCGGCCGCGGTGAGAGAGGCATCCAGCGTCTCGGCGAGCATCCGGCGCGAGCGCTCGACGCCCCAGACCGCCGGAAAGGTGACCTTGCCGGCGGCCGCGTCCTTTCCCGGCGTCTTCCCGAGAGTCGCCGCATCGGACTCGACGTCGAGAAGATCGTCCTTGATCTGGAAGGCGAGGCCTACGGCGCGCCCGTAGCGGTCGAGCCGGGCGAGATCGTCTTCCGAGGCGAACGAGAGGATGCCGCCGACGGCGAGCGACGCGCGGATGAGCCGGCCGGTCTTGCTCTCGTGGATCGACCGCACGAGGTCCTCGGATACGGAGGCGGCGGCGGGCGCCTCGAGGTCGGCCACCTGGCCGCCGATCATGCCGGTCGTGCCGATCGCGTCCACGACCGTGTCGAGCGCGCGGAGCTTCGCGGCGTCGTAGATCTCCTCCCGCGGGTAGCGCGCGAAGAGACCGAGCCCGTGCGTGAGGAGCGCATCGCCCGCGAGAATCGCCATCGCCTCTCCGAAGACGACGTGGCAAGTCGGCACACCGCGCCGGAGGTCGTCGTTGTCGAGCGCGGGCAGGTCGTCGTGGATGAGCGAGTACGTGTGGATCATCTCGAGGCCGCAGGCCGGCTCGAGCGCGGGCCGCGCCTCGCCGCCCACCGCCTCGGCCGCGGCGAGCGCGAGGATCGGTCGCAGCCGTTTCCCGCCCGCGAAGAGCGAGTGGCGAATCGCGCGATGGAGCGTCGCCGGCCAGGCGTCGGCCGCCGGCACGAGACCCTCGAGCGCCGCGTCGATCTCCGCTTTGCGGCGCGCGAGCTCGGCCGAGATTGCCCTTTCTTCAGCGGCGATCGGCGTCCCCGTTTTCGCTCCCGTCCTCGGAATCGTCGTCGGCGCCGAAGGGAGCGGTCTTCCATTCTCCGGCGGCCTCCTTCAGGACGATCTCGACGGACTTCTGCACCTCGGACAGCTTGCCGTCGCAGAAGCGGGCGAGCGCCATTCCCTCGCGGAAGAGCTCGAACTGCTTCTCGAGCCCGAGCTCCTCGGACTCGATCTCGGCGACGATTTCCTCCAGGCGCGCCATCGCGTCCTCGAAATTCTTCTCCTTCGGGCGGGCGGTCATGGCTTTTCGTCCTCCGTTTCGGGAAAGAGCGAGGGCGGAGCCGGCGGCTCGTCGCGAAAGAGCGGCGCATCCTCGCGGATGCGGCCGCCTTCGCGCACGACGGCGCCGAGCTCGCCCTCGTGCAACCGGACGCGGATGCGCTCTCCGGCCTTCACTTCCGAGGACGAGAGAAGCGGACGCTTCGTCCCCGGCTTGTACGCGACGGCGTATCCGCGCGCGAGGACGGCGAGCGGCGAAAGCGCGTCGAGCTTCGCCGCCGTCCCGGCGAGACGCTCGCGCCGGCGATCGAGGACCCGTCCCATCCGTGTCTCGAGCCGGTGGGACGCGTGCGCGAGCCCTCCGCGGCGCTCGGCGAGACGCGCGGCGCGCGCGAAGGCCCGGAGCGCCCGGTGCGCCTGCGCCAGGCGCGTCCTCTCGGCCGCCGGCCGCCGCGCCACGACGTCGCGGAGCGTCTCACGCGACTGAACGACGCGGTCTCGCCACTCGCGCAGCCGGTACCGCAGGCGAAGCAATCCCTCGGCGCGCGACAGCACGGAGAGCCGCGCGCGCCCGAGCGCGAGCCTCGCGGCCAGGGCGCGTTCGGTTCGCCGCCGCGCGTCGGAGATGCGCCGCGCCAGCCCGTCCTTCCGTTCGATCACGAGCTCGGCCGCCGCGGACGGCGTCGCCGCGCGCAGGTCGGCCACGAGATCGCAGATCGTGAAGTCGGTCTCGTGCCCGACGGCGGAGATCGTCGGGATCCGACACTCGGCCAGCGCCCGGGCGACGCGTTCGCTGTTGAACGGCGCGAGGTCTTCGAGCGATCCGCCGCCGCGCGCGACGATGAGCACGTCGAACGCCGCCCGGGCACTGCAGGCGCGGATGCCCGCCGCGAT
The DNA here is from genome assembly GCA_036558325.1 of Thermoanaerobaculia bacterium. GTDB lineage: Bacteria > Acidobacteriota > Thermoanaerobaculia > UBA5066 > Gp7-AA6 > DATBFU01. The sequence continues at coordinate 24,438 of DATBFU010000025.1, forward strand.
CTCGCCGGCGGCGAGCTCGCCCTGCACGCGGACCGGATAGATCGTGATCGCAAGACCGTCGTGCCGCCGGCGCAGGATCGAGAGGATGTCGCGAACGGCGGCGCCCTCCGGGGACGTCACGACGGCGATCGCGCGCGGCAACGTCGGGATCGGACGCTTGCGCAGCTTGTCGAAGAGGCCTTCCGCGTCGAGCTTCTTCTTGAGCTGCTCGAAGGCGAGCTGCAGAGCGCCGGCGCCGATCGGCTCGAGCGTCCAGGCCTTCAGCTGGAAACGGCCCTGGGGCGCCCAGAGGTCGAGCGTCCCGCGAGCGACCACCTCGAGACCCGGCTCCGGACGGAACGGCACCCGGGCGAGCTCCGAAGCGAAAATGACGGCGTTGAGCGTCGCCGCGCGGTCCTTCAGCGTGAAATAGCCGTGCCCGCCTCGCAGATCGAAGCGTCCGATCTCGCCGGCGACGGCCACGTCTCTCCATCCGCTCTTGAGCGTCGAGCCGACCTCGGACAGCAGCTCCGAGACCGTGTACGGCCGCGGCGGCGCGGCGGCGGGAATCGGCTTCGGAAACATCCGCGTCATTCTAAACGGACGCGCCCGCCCGATCCGGCGCCGTCGCCGCCGAGAACGGGAGCGCCCACAGGAGGAGCGTCGCCATCTCGACCTCGGTATCTCCGAAGTTGTATTCGAAGAGGCCGGCCACGAGGAGCGCGACCGAGGCGAGCAGGACGGCGGCGAGCTGCGCGGCCACCTCGGGGCGCCGTTCGCGCTTGAGGCCCCGCGCGGCGGCGGCGATCGGCAGGATCGCCAGCCCGAGATACGCCGCGGCCGCCGGCACCCCCGAGGCCGCGGCGATCTGCACGGCGTTGTTGTGCAGGTGCGCCACGGTCCAGTGCACGGCGTCGGAATCGCGATAGAGCGGGTAGTAGTACTTCACCATCTCCGGACCCAGTCCGAGCACGGGATGGTCGCCGACCATGCGGAGCCCGGCGTGCAGCATCGAGACGCGGTCGCGGTTGCTCGGGTCGGAGAGATCGCCGATCGAGCGCATGCGGTCCCGAATGTCCCCCGGCAGCAGCGCGACGACGAGCACGAGCGCGGGAAGGAAGAGCAGCAGCGCGCGCGGCCGGCGCCAGAGCAGGTACCCGAGGAGCGCGGCGAGCATGCCGACGTAGGCGTTTCGCGTGAACGTCAGGAGCATCGCCGCGAGCGGCACGGCGGCGGCGAGGCCGAGCCAGCGCCCGCGGCCGCGTCCCTCCAATAGAACCGCGAGCAGGATGCACGCGGCGATCATCACGAGCGCGGAGAAGGTCATGTAAGTCGAGAGGTTCGCGTGGATGCGATTCTCGAGGTCATCCCCGCCGTGGGCGAACTGCCAGAGGCCGGCGAGCGAGATCCCGACGCCGCTCGCCGCGAGCGCAAGCGTCAGAAGGCGGCCGCGGCGGACCCCGTCCGCGAGGTCCATGGCGATCGGCATCGCGAGCATCAGGAGAACGCCCGCGAGGTGCCGTCCGCTCGTTCGACGGTCCGGCGCGGCGAGCGTCGCGACGGCCGTGAGCGCGACGAGCACGGCCGCGAGGGCCGCCGGCCAGGACCCGAGCGCCGATGGGACGCGGCGGCGCCGGATCGCGTCGGCGACCCAAAGGAGCGCCAGGAGACCGAACGCGATGTACGCCGGGGCGATGAACGGAGTCAGGACGGCGAAGAGAAGGAGGAGCCCGAAGAGGAAGCTGCGGATTTTCGCCTCGGCGCTTCTCTGCCGCGTCCCCTCAGCGCGCCTCGGAGCCCGGCAGCGCCTCGTCCACGAGCATCACGGGGATGTCCGAGACGATCGGATAGACGAGATCCGCCTGCTTCGAGTACAGACCCTGAGTCACCACGGGCTCCTCGTCGCGAAACTTCTCGCGGTACTTCTCGACGAGCTTGCGCCGTGTCTCGTCCTTCAATTCGACGAGCTCGAGAGGGCCCTTCGTCTTGGGGCAGACCAGAATGGCGAGCAGCTCCGGATCGACGGACATGGCGGCCTCCGCCCCGGAAGATTATCAGGGGTCGAGCCGGCCGTTCCCGCGGCCGGCTCGATCCGGACGCGGGGTCTACTTCGCTCCCTCCACCGGGATCGGCAGCTGGCTCAGAAGCTGGAGCCGCAGAGCGGTCGTCACGAAGTCGTCGATGAGGGCGAAGTGGCCGGCCGCCCGGACATCGATCTTCTGGCTGTAGATCCCGAAGTACTTCATCCGGAGCTCGGTCGTCTTCTTCTGCGCGTCGGCCGAATCGGTGACGAGCGACGTGATCTGGGCGTCCGTCAGGGAGTCGATGTTCTGCATGTACCGGCGCACGATGTCGAGCCGCGCGGCGGTGATCGCGTCCTGCTCCTTCTCGAACTCGCCGTAGATCGCCCAGAACGTCTGGAGCTTCTCGGCCGACAGATAGTTCAATCCCGCGCCGAAGAGCTTGCGCTTCTCCTGGCTGATGGCCATGCGGAATTTCGTCGTGTCCACCGACGGCGTCGTCTGCGCCGCGCCGGATTGGGCCTCCTGGGCGGCCGCGCTGCCCGCGATCGCGGCGAGAAGAACGGGGACGATCAGGATCTTCTTCATACGGACTCTCTCCTTCGCGTTCGGTTTTCGGGGATGGCTGCGAACCCGCGCATCCTATCCCGAAGCGGAGAGATCGGCCGGCTCTGCTAGGTTTCGCCCGTGCGCATCCTGAACGTCGTGGACGGCGACCGCTGGACGGGCTCCGCCGCGGTCGTGTTCGATCACACGGCGGCGCTCGTCGCCGCGGGCGTCGAAGCGCAGTTCGGATACTTCGCCGGAGGCCGCCTCGCCGACCGGCTCGGCGCTCTCGGATGGACCCGCCCGCTCTTCCATCGCGTCCGCGGCCCGCTCGGCTACGCGCGGGAGATCCGGCGTCTTCGCCGGCTCATCCTTCGCGAGAAGGTGGACCTGGTTCATGCTCACCGGTCCTACGATCACGCGCTCGCGGCGCTCGCCGTTCGCGGGACGGCGACGCGCCTCGCCCGCACGCTCCACCACGTGCGCGCGGCGCGGCCCGACCCGTTTCTGCGCCGGGTCTACGCGCGTACGGACGCCTTCGCGTACGCGAACGACGAGATCGCCCGCCGCTTCGGCCGTCCCGGCCCGATCCTGTCTCCCGTCGTCGACGCGCAGCGCTTTCATCCGGCCGACGCCGCGAGCGGATCGCGTGAGCGGGCCCGTCCGGCCGACCAGCTCGTCGTGGGCACGGTCGGGAAGATGTCGCGCGGCCGCGGCCACGAGGAGGCGATCCGCGCCGCGTCGCAGGTTCCGGAGATCCGTCTCGCGCACGTGGGCCATGGAGAGCACCAGTCGGGCCTCCGCCGGTTCGCCGCGGCCCGGGGAGCCGCCGATCGAAACGTCTTTCTCGGCTATCAGGAAGAGGCGCTGCCCGAGCTCTATCGCTCCTGGGACGCGTTCCTCTTTCCCGCCTCGGGCGCCGATCAGGGACAGCGCGCGATCCTCGAGGCCATGGCGACGGGCCTGCCAGTCCTCGCCGTGGACGTGCCGGGCGTCCGCGATCTCGTGACCGACGGCGCGGACGGCCTGGTGGTCGGTGCGCCGGAACAGCTTTCCGCCGCGCTCGCGCGGCTCGCCGGGGACGCGGATCTGCGCCGGCGCCTCGGACGGGCGGCGCGCGCCCGGGCGCTCGAGTTCACCTCCGAGCGCTTCGCGCCGCGCGCGATCGCGTTTTACGAGTCTGCGCTCAGAGAAACGCGAGAACGTCGGCCGGATGGGTCTTCGGCGAGACCTGCGGGTACGCCCGGCGGATCCGGCCGTCGGGGCCGATGACGTACGAGATGCGCTTCGCGAACCGCGCCTTCGGAGAGTCGCAGGCGCCGTACGCGAGCCCGATCGCCCGGTCCGTGTCGCAGAGAAGAGGAAACGGGAACCCCTGTTTCGCCGCGAACTTCGCGTTCTTTTCCACCGAGTCGAACGAGGCGCCGAGGATCTCCGTGTTCTTCTTTCCGAAGTCCTCGTAGAGGTCGCGGAACCCGCGACCCTCCGCCGTTCAACCGGGCGTGCTCGCGGCGGGGTAGAACCAGAGGACGACGTTTCGACCGCGGAAATCGCCCAGGCGGCGCGTCGCGCCGGTGTGGTCGCGGACCTCGAAGTCCGGCGCCGGATCTCCCGCGTTCAACATCGGCCGCTCCTTTTTCCAAAAAACGAGACGCACGCCGGCCGCGCCCCCTGTGCCCTCTGTCCTTCTATGCCCTCGCGGCTTCCGGAGGCGCGCCGTCCGGCTCCGAGGCCGGCAGCGGGACCGCCTCGCCGCGCCGCTCCATCCGGGTCCATTCCCAGAGGCGCGCGTACTTGAGAAACGTGCAGTAGCCCTGCAAACCGCACACCACGAGTCCGGCGCCGCCGTCGAGAAATCCCGCCTGCAGGACGTACATTCGGAAGAAGCGCCACGCGGCCCGGAAGGCGGCGGTGAACGCGCCGGCCCGCCGGCCCCGGCGGAATCGGTCGGCGGCGCCCCACTCCGCGTACCGCTGGAGCTTCGCGACGTAGTCGCCGAAAGAGCGATAGGTGTAGTGCGTCAGGCGGTGACGCAGGGCGGGCGCCGGACCGCGAATCTCGACGTCTGCGTGCACGCGCCGGTTGGGGTACCAGGCTGCGCCTTTGCGCAGAAGGCGCACGAGGCCGTGGGCGCCGAGGCCGGCGTGCCGCACGATGCGGCCGAAGAAGATGTCGTCGCGCCGGATCCGGTAGTGCGGCGCCTCGGGACCGCGGGACAGGAGCTCGCGGATCTCCCGCGCGAGCTGCACCGGGACGCGTTCGTCGGCATCGACGACGAGCACCCACGGGTTCGCGGCGCGCTCGATCGCCCAGTTGCACTGCGGGCCGTTGCCGAAGTACTCGTGCTGCAGAGTCCGCGCTTTCGGAAATCGCGAGGCGATTTCCGCGGTCCGGTCGGTCGAGAAGGAGTCCACGACGAGGATCTCGTCGGCGAAGCCGAGGGTCTCCAGACACTGCCCGACGTTCTCTTCCTCGTTGAAGGTGGGAACGATCGCGGTCAGGCCGATGTCGGTCACGGCAAGCGGTAACGCTCAGTCCACTCGGACCCGTACCCGCTCGATTCCTTTCGCCTTGCCCGTCGTCACGTCCACCGCGACGATCGCTCCCGAAAGCCGGATGTCGCGCTTGGCCGTCTCGAAGGATCTCGGCGTCTGGGACAGGAACTTCTCGATGATCCGGTCCTTAGAGAACCCGATGATTCCCTCGTAAGCGCCGGTCATCCCGACGTCGCTCTGATAGGCCGTGCCGCCGGGCAGCACGATCTCGTCGGCCGTCGGCACGTGCGTGTGCGTGCCGAGCACTGCGGAGACGCGCCCGTCGAGGTACCAGCCCATGGCCATCTTTTCCGAAGTGGCCTCGGCGTGCATGTCCACGACGACGACTTTGGCCTCGAGCTTCGCCAGCTCCTCGTCCGCGACGCGAAAGGGCGAATCGGCGTTGGCCGGCATGAACACCTGCCCCTGCAGGTTCACGACGCCGACGGGGATTCCGGCGGCGGTCTGCTGGACCGTCGCGCCGCGTCCGGGATTGCCGGGCGGGTAGTTGGCGGGGCGCAACAGCCGGTCCGAGGAGTTCAGCGAGTCGTAGATCTCCTTCTTGTCCCAGATGTGGTTTCCGGAAGAGAAGACGTCGATCGGCATCTTCGAGAGCTCCTCGAAGAGCTCGACCGTCAGGCCGAAGCCGCCGGCCGCGTTCTCGATGTTGACGATCGTGAAGTCGATCGCGCGCTTGTCGATGATCGATCCGAGCGCCTCGACGAGCGCGCGGCGTCCGGGGGAGCCGACGACGTCGCCGACGAAGAGGATGTTCATCTCAGCGGACGGCTGGCGGCCGACAGGCGACGACTACCTCGCATACTCGACCGCCCGCGTCTCGCGGATCACCGTCACCTTGATCTGCCCGGGGTACTGCAGCTCGGCCTCGATCTTCTTGGCCACGTCGCGCGACAGCCAGAGCGCCTCGTCGTCGGTGACGCGGTTGGCCTCGACGACGATCCGCAGCTCCCGTCCCGCCTGCACGGCGAACGCCTTCTGCACGCCCTTGAAGCCATCGGCGATGTGCTCGAGCTTCTCGAGACGTTTGACGTAGGTTTCGAGGATCTCGCGCCGCGCGCCGGGCCGGGCCGCCGAAAGCGCGTCGGCGCCGTTGACGAGGACCGCCTCGAGCGACCGCGGCTCGTAGTCGCCGTGGTGGCATTCCATGGCGTGAATGACTTCGTTCGACTCGCCGAACTTCTTCAACACTTCGCGGCCGAGCTCCAGGTGCGTGCCCTCCATCTCCCGGTCGATCGCCTTGCCGATGTCGTGGAGCAACCCCGCGCGCTTGGCGACCTCGACCTTCCCGCCGAGCTCGGAGGCCATGTTGGTCGCCAGCCAGGAGACCTCCTTGGAGTGCTGCAGCACGTTCTGTCCGTAGGACGTCCGGAATTTCAGCCGCCCGAGCAGCTTGATGAGCTCCGGGTGGAGGTCGGCGATTCCGAACTCGAGGGCGCAGGCCTCGCCCTCCTGGCGGATCCGCTCCCACAGCTCCGAGCGGACCTTCTCGACGATCTCCTCGATGCGGGCCGGATGGATCCGACCGTCCACGATCAGCTTCTCGAGCGCTTGCCGCGCGACTTCCCGGCGCAGCGGCTCGAAGGCCGAGATGACGATCGCCTCCGGAGTGTCGTCGATGATGAGGTCCACGCCGGTCGCGGCCTCGAGCGCCCGGATGTTGCGCCCCTCGCGCCCGATGATCCGCCCCTTCAGATCGTCGGAGGGCAGCTCGACCACCGAGACCGTCGCCTCGACGACGACGTCGGAGGCCAGACGCTGAATCGCCATTCCGATGATGTGCCGCGCCTTCTGGGTCGCCTGCTCGCTCGCCTCTTCCTCGATACGCCGCATGAGCCCCGCGCCCTCCACGCGGGCCTCGTTCTCGATCGAGCGAACGAGATCGCGCTTGGCGTCCACGGCGGTCATGCCCGAGATCTGCTCGAGGCGCTTCTTCTGCTCCTCGACGACGCGCGTGGCCTCGGCCTGCGTCTCCTCGACCTTCCGCTGCTGGTCGGCGAGCGCGCGCTCCTTTCGCCCGAACTCCTCCTCCCGCCGCTCCTGGGAGGCGAGCTTGCGGTCGAGGTTCTCTTCCTTCTGGCCGACCCGGTTCTCGAGCGCCGCGATCTCCTGGCGCCGGGCGGCGATCGACTTCTCGAACTCCGCCCGCGCGGCCAGAACCTTCTCTTTGGCCTCGACGGCCGCCTCGCGGAGCTTGCCCTCGGCGGTCTTCGTGGCGTCGGCGCGGATGCGCTCGGCCTCGGTGCGCAGCGCCGCGCGCTCTCCGGCGAGGCTCCGCCGCACCATGACGAACGCGATCGCTCCCACGACGGCGGCCACGGCCAGGCCCGCCGCGATGGCGATCGCCAGAGATGTACTCATGTCGGCTCCCCCTCCTACCCGGGGGACGCCGAAGACCGGCGGCGGCTACACGATGAGGCGCAAGTCTCTCCCCGACGGAGGGTTCGATCTTGCCGGCACCAGGAGAATTCTTTCGACCGATCGCTTCAATTCGTGCCCCTTTCGGGGTTGCCGACGCGTCGCCTTCAGGCGCCCAGGGCGTCGTCCAGTCTCCGGATCAGCCGTTCCGCCCGCGCCAGCGCGTCGGTCGGATCGTCCATCCGGCTATCCCTCACCCGTTGCAAATCGTCCGAGATGTTGAGCGCGGCGAGGATCGCGATCTTCGTCGTGTCCACCGTCGCCGTCTGCTCGGCCACCTCTCTCATCCGGGAATCCACGAAGCGGGCCAGATCGTGGATGTACGAGCTATCTCCTTCGGCGCGAACGTTGTACGTCTGGCCGAAGATTTCCACCTGAGTCACGCTGCCCCGCTTGTCCAAGGCAGTAATCGACTCCTTTCGAGGCTGGAGTCTAGCAGAGAGCGGAAGGGGCGCTCACGGCCTCCCCGGCGAGCTACTTCGAGCCCTCCGCCGCTTCGAGGGACTCGATCAGCTTCTGAAGACGGCCTCGCACGGCCTCTTGTTCCCTCTCGAGACGTTCGACGGCGCCCCGCGACTCCCCCGCATCCTTCTCCGCCCGCCGGGCCGCCACGAGGTCGGACTTGAGCTTCTCGTTCTCCTGCTCGAGGCCTCGCAGCCGCCCGAGCAGCTTTTCCACCTTCTTTTCCAGCGTGTCGAAGATCTTCGTGTTGTCCATCCGTCACCTCCGGCGGCGGCCCGTCAGAGCTCCGCGCCCAGATTCTGGGCGAGCGCCCGCGCGAGCCGCTGCACTTCCCGATTGACCTCTTCCTGCTCGAGCGTCCGATCCGGAGCCCGGAAGGCCAGCCGGATCGTCGTCTTCACCTTTTCCTGGCCGGCTCCCGGGCCCGCGTACCGGTCGAGGAGCCGCACGGATTCCAGATGCCCGAGCCCCTGTCCGCGGACGAACCACGCGAGCTCCGCCCAGGACAGGTCACGCCGCTGGACGAAGGAGAGGTCCGCCTCGATCGCCGGAAACTCCGAATACGGGCGGAACTTCGCGGGCGGCGCCGCAGCCGGCAGCGCGTCGAGGAGAATCTCCCCCGCGAACGCCGCGGCGGGGAGGCGCCGCTTCTCCCGCTCGCCGGCCGAGATCGCGCCGACGACGGCGAGCACCTCATCCGCCGTGGATTTGGCGAGCGCCGCCTGGCCGCGCGCGAAGCCCTCGGCGGAAAACGGCGTCCAGACGAGCGCGTCGGCCGGAAGAAACGGCACCAGGATCGCCTCGGCGATCCCCTTCGCGTCGAAGAAATCGGCGTCTCGGCGGGCCGGCGGCTCGCTCCAGTCCGTTCGCCAGGTTCCCGCGATCGCGAAGGCGATTCGCCGGCCCTCGTACGACTCGGGCGCGGAAGGGTCGCCGGGCTCTCCGAACACCCGCCCGACCTCGAAGAGGCCCGCCGCCGAACGCCCGTGCCGCAGGTTGTGGGAGGCGGCCTGGATCACGCCCGGCAGAAGGGTCTGACGCAGGCCCCGGCGGCCCTCGTCGAGGGGATTCGAGAGCTCGAGACGCTCCTCCGCCTTCGCGGCGCCCGACGCCTCGAGCCAGTCGCGGAAAGGAGCTTCCTCCGCGGGCGCGGCGAACGGGAAGCTGACCGTCTCGAAGAGGCCGCCCGCGACGGCGGCGTCCGCCGCCCGCTCCTCGATCACGCGCATCGGCTCGAGGACCGCTCCGGGACCGCGCGCGGCCGGGAGGCGCGACGGCAGCCGGTCGTAGCCCCACACGCGCAGGACTTCCTCGACGAGATCCTCCTCCCGCCGGACGTCCACGCGGAAGAGCGGGATCGAGACGTTCAGATGCTTGCCGCGGCGCTCGACCGTGAAGCCGAGCCGAACCAGCGCCTCCTCGGCGAACTCGAGCGTGAGCCGCTCGTCGCCCGACAGCTCCCGCAGACGCGAGAGCCGCAGCGTCGTGCGGCGGGTCCGAAACGGCGCGCCCGGCGCGTCGAGAAGTCCCGGTGCGAGCGTCCCTCCGGAGCCTTCGACGACGAGCGCGGCCGCGAGCTCGAGCGCCGCCGGGACCGCCTCGAGGTCCGCGCCCCGCTCGAAGCGGTGCGACGCGTCCGTGTGGAGGCCGTGCCGCCGGGACGTGCGGCGGACCGAGACCGGGTCCCACCACGCGGCTTCGAGAAGAACGTTTCGCGTGCTCTCCGTGACGGCGGTGTCGAGTCCCCCCATCACGCCGGCCAGCGAGACGGCGCGATCGGCGTCCGCCACGACGACGTCGGAGGCGGAGAGCTCGCGCTCGACGCCGTCGAGGGTGACGAGCTTTTCGCCGCGGCGCGCCTTGCGCACGATGAGGAGCCCGCCGGCGAGCCGGTCGAAGTCGAACGCGTGGAGCGGCTGCCCGGTATCCCAGAGCCCGTAGTTCGTGGCGTCCACCGCGGAGGAAATCACGTGCGCTCCGAGACGCTGCAGCCGCGAACGCACGCGCTCGGGCGCGGGCCCGTTCCGGATGCCCCGGACGAGGCGGACGCCGAAACGCCGGCACTGACGCGGCACCTGGTTGACGACGGACGTGAGCTGCTCGACCGACTCGCCGGAGGCGGGGGGCGCCGCCGGCGCCGTCTTCTCGCGCCGCGCGATGCCGGCCACCGCCGCGACGTCGCGAGCGAGCCCGCGATGCCCCATGGCGTCGGGCCGGTTGGGCGTGATCTCCACGTCGAGGATCGTGTCGGAACCGGAAGCGGCCGCCGACTCGGCGGGCAGGCCGGCCTGCTCGAGCAGCCGGCGCACGCCCGCCGCGCCGCCCGCGGCGGCGACGTCCACGTGGTCGTCCAGCCACTCGAGCGAGAACTTCACGACGCCGCCTCACGCGCGAACTGCGACAGGAACCGCTCGTCTCCCTCGAAGAGGAGGCGCAGGTCCGGGAACTCGTACAGAAGGAGCGCGACGCGGTCGAGCCCGAGCCCGAACGCGAACCCCGAGTAGGCCTCGGGATCGATGCCGGCGCCCGACAGGACCTTCGGATGCACCATGCCGGCGCCCATGATCTCGATCCAGCCCGAGTCCTTGCACTTCCGGCAGCCCTTGCCGCGGCAGAAGATGCAGGTCATGGCGACGTCCACTCCCGGCTCGACGAACGGAAAAAACGTCGGGATGAGGCGTGTCCTCGTGCCGCGGCCGAAGAGCTCCTCGAGGAACGCTCCGACCGTGCCCTTGAGATCCGCCATCGAGATCCCGCGGTCCACGACGAGGCCCTCGGCCTGGTGGAACACCGGCGAGTGGGTCGCGTCCACCTCGTCGTTGCGGTAGACGCGCCCGGGCACGAGCAGGCGCAGCGGCGCGCCGCGTTTGCGCATCTCGCGCACCTGCACCGGAGACGTGTGCGTGCGGAGGAGCAGCGGCGACGGCGCCGCCCGGTCCACCAACAGCGTGTCCTGCGTGTCGCGCGCCGGGTGCTCCGGCGGGAAATTCAGCGCCTCGAAGTTGTGGTGGTCGTTCTCGAGCTCCGGGCCGTCGGCGATCGAGTAGCCCATCCGCAGGAAGATGCCCTCGATGCGGCGCCGAACGATGGTGATCGGATGGAGGCCGCCGGTCCGCGGACGCCGCGCGGGAAGCGTCGGATCGACCGCCGCGTCCGCCTCGCGCGCCCGGGCCTCCTTCCGGCGCAGCTCCTCGCCCATCCCTTCGATGGCGCGCTCGATCTCGCGCTTGGCCTCGTTGGCGCGCGCGCCGAACGCCGCGCGTTCGGAGGCCGGCAGATCGCGCAGTCCGGCGAAGAGGCCCGTCACGAGCCCCTTCTCGCGACCGAGGAAACGGCCCTTCAGCCGCTCGAAGTCGCCGCGCGAGGACACACCGCGGCCGCTCTCCTCGCGAAACGCCGCGAGGACCCGCCCGACCGGGTCTTCCGAATCTGCCGGAGGCAACGGCGAGCCGAAAACGTTACGCCGAGCCGAGCGCCTGTTTGGCGACGCCGACGAGCTGCGAGAACGCGCCGGGGTCGGTCACGGCGAGCTCGGCGAGCATCTTTCGGTTGATGTCATTGCCGGCCTTGCGCAGCCCGTCCATGAGGCGGCTGTAGGTGATTTCGTTCTGGCGGGCCGCCGCGTTGATCCGCACGATCCAGATGCCGCGAAACTCGCGCTTCTTGGCCTTCCGGTCGCGGTAGGCGTAGACGAGCGACTTCTCGACCTGGAGTTTCGCCATCCGGTACGACTTGGATTTCGTCCCGTAGTAGCCCTTCGCCAGGCCGAGCGTTTTTGCCCGGCGGTTCTTCCTCTTGGGTCCCCGTTTGACGCGTGGCATTTCTCTCTCCTTGGCCCTCCCGGGGCCGGTGCGCCCTCTCCTCGACGCGGACGCCTTCTAGGCGTAGGGCAGCATCTCCCGCACGCGGCGGATGTCCGCCGAGGAGACGGTGGTCGACTGCGCGAGCCCGCGCTTCCGTCCCGCCGCCTTCTTCGTGAGGATGTGGCTCTTGAAGGCCTTGGCTCTCTTGAATTTGCCGCTCGCGGTCTTCTTGAACCGCTTCGCGGCTCCCCGATGAGTCTTCAGCTTCGGCATGGCGAATTCCTTTCGTCGGCCGGCGTGCTCCGAGCCTCTCCGTCTTTCTCTCGTCTCTCTAGCGTTCGGCCGCGCGCGCGGGAGCCGGAGCGGCCTTGCCGCCTTTCTCGTGCACGCGCACGGGCGCGAGGATCTGGTAGAGGCGATTGCCGAGCATCTCCGAGCGCGACTCGGCCACGGCCTTCCCGGCGAGGTCCTGGAGCAGGCGGTCGAGGACCTTCTGCCCGTTCTCGCGCCGCGCCATCTCGCGGCCGCGGAACTGGACGGTCGCCTTGACCTTGTCGCCGTGCGCCAGGAACTTCACGATGTTCTTGACCTTGAACTCGTAGTCGTGGTCGTCGATGTTCGGACGGAATTTCACTTCCTTGACCTGGGTCGTCTTCTGTTTCTTTTTCGAGTCCTGCTGCTTCTTCTTCTGCTGGTAGATGAACTTCCCGAAGTTCATGATCCGGCAGACCGGCGGGTTGGCCGTCGGCGCGATCTCGACGAGATCCAGGCTCGCCTCACGCGCCTTCTGGAGGGCGTCGGCCATCGCGACCACGCCGAGCGCCTCTCCCGATTCGCCGATCAGGCGAACCTCCTTCCACCGGATCTGTTCGTTGACGCGAATGCTCTTCTTATCGATTCTTCACCTCCGCGACGAAGTCCTTCTTCCTTCCCTCGACCGCCCCGCGGGCGGCCGCCAGAAAATTCTCCACCGAAAGGACGCCGGCGTCGCCGCCGTGGCGCAGGCGCACCGCAACCGACCCGGATGCGGCCTCCTTCTCGCCGATGACGAGCATCGCCGGGACCTTCTGCAGCTCCGCGCGGCGGATGCGCGCACCGAGCTTCTCGTTCTTGTCGTCGAGCTCCACGCGCAGGCCCGCGGCCGAGAGCTTCTCCGCGGCCGCGCGGGCGGCCGGCGCGAAGCGATCCGAGACGGGCAGCACCGCGGCCTGCACCGGCGCGATCCAGAAAGGGAAATCGCCCGCCGTGTGCTCGATCAGGATTCCGATGAAGCGCTCGAAGGAGCCGAGGATCGCGCGATGCATGACGACCGGCCGGTGATGCTGTCCGTCCTCGCCGATGTACGACAGATCGAAGCTCTCCGCGTGCTCGAAGTCGCACTGAATCGTGCCGAGCTGCCACCGGCGCCCGATCGCGTCCTTCACGCGGAAGTCGATCTTCGGGCCGTAGAACGCCCCGTCGCCCGGCGTCACGACGTGCGCGCGGTTCGCCTTGGCGAGCGCCGAGGCCAACGCCTTCTCGCCGCGATCCCACTGTTCGTCGGACCCGATGCGCTTGTCCGGGCGCAGCCCGAGCGAGACCTCGACGTCCCCGAAACCGAAAGCCGCATAGACCGCGTCCGTGAAATCGAGGAACCGGAAGATCTCCTCCTCGACCCGTTCGAACGGCGTGAAGATGTGCGCGTCGTCCTGGGAGAACGTGCGCACGCGCGTCAGCCCCGCCGTAACGCCCGAAAGCTCGTAGCGGTGGAGGCGGCCGAAGTCCGCGTACCGCACCGGAAGGTCGCGGTAGGACCAGAGGCGGGCCTTGTAGAGGAGGAAATGGCCCGGGCAGTTCATCGGCTTGACGCCGAACTCGCGCTCATCGATCTCCGTCCAGTACATGTTCTCGTGGTAGTTCTGGTAGTGGCCGGAGAGCTTGAAGAGCTCCGCGTCGAAGATCTGCGGCGTCACGACCTCCTGGTAGCCCCGCCGGGCGTACTCGCCCCGAAGGTACTCGAGGAGCCCGTTGTAGAGCACCACGCCTTTCGGGTGGAAGAACGGCGACGCCGGCGCCCACGGATGAAACGAGAAGAGGTCGAGCTCCTTGCCGAGCCTGCGGTGGTCGCGGGCCTTCGCTTCCTCGAGCTGCGCGAGGTACGCGTCGAGCTCCTTCTGCGTGAGGAACGACGCTCCGTAGATCCGCTGGAGCATCGGGTTGTTCTCGTCGCCTTTCCAGTACGCCCCCGCCGTATGCGTCAGCTTGAAGACGCCGAGCCGCCCCGTCGAGGCCACGTGCGGGCCGCGGCACAGGTCGACGAACTCGCCCTGCCGGTAGCACGTGACGCGCTCCCCCGGCGGAATTCCTTTCGCGATCTCGACCTTCAGCGTGTCCTTCTGCTTCTCGAAGATCCCGACCGCCTGCTCGATCGGCATCTCCTCGCGCACGATCGGAAGGTCCTCGGCGATAATCTTGCGCATCTCCGCCTCGATCGCCGCGAGATCCTCGGGCGTGAAGGGCCTGGCCGGGTTGAAGTCGTAGTAGTAGCCGTTCTCGATCGGCGGCCCGATCCCGATCTGGACGTCCGGGAAGAGGCGCTTGACGGCCTGGGCCGTCAGGTGCGCGGTCGAGTGGCGGTAGATCGGAACGGCGTCCGGAGACTTCGCCGTGAGGATCTCGAGGGAGCCGTCCGCCTCGAGCGGCAGCACGAGATCGACGACCTTGCCGTCGAGCTTGCCCGCCCAGGCGTCGCGCGCGAGCCGCGGCCCGATCGACTCGGCGACCTGACGCACGGTCGTTCCCCTCGGCACGACCTTCGTCGAGCCGTCCGGGAGGCGAATCGTTACGTTGTCGGCCGCCGTGTCCATTTCTCTCGGATCTCCGTGACTGTCCCAAAAAAAGAAAGACGCGGATGCCCCGCGTCTTTCGGTCCGCCGTGGTAGGCGCTAACGGGATCGAACCGTTGACCTCTACCGTGTGAAGGTAGCGCTCTTCCAGCTGAGCTAAGCGCCTTCGTATCGAACGAAGTTGGTAGGCTCGAGCGGATTTGAACCGCTGACCCCTACCGTGTCAAGGTAGTGCTCTCCCCCTGAGCTACGAGCCTAACGTCGTCCCGGAGCTCGCTTTCGCGTTCCGGGGGGCTACCGGCCGGGAGCCTGCGGGGCTTTCCGGGAGATCGCCGCCCCGTTCGGGGTCGCCGATCTCCATCCCGGCCTTCGTCCCTGTTTGAAAAAGAGCCACCCGGCGAGATCGCCGGGAAAACGCGAAATCTAGCACAAAGGGGCGCGGACGCGGGAGCGCCGGGCGCCCCGGGCCGCCGCGGAGATGGTGTTAGCGTGAAGCTCCGATCGCGACTGGAAGACCGATGAAGCTCGTCATCCAACTCCCGGCCTGGAACGAGGAGGAGTCGCTCCCCGGGACGCTCGCGGCCCTGCCGCGCCGGCTGGCCCCCTTCCGCGAGGTCGAGATCCTCGTCGTGGACGACGGATCGACGGACGGGACCGCCGAGGCCGCGCTCGCCGGCGCGGCCCGGCTCGTCCGGCTTCCGGCGCACGCGGGACTCGCCGCGGCGTTCCGAACGGGGCTCGAGGCGGCGCTCGCCGCCGGAGCCGACGTCATCGTCAACCTCGACGCCGACGGCCAGTACGACCCCGGAGACATTCCCGCGCTCGTCGCGCCGATCCTTGCGGGGCGCGCCGACGTCGTCATCGGCGACCGCGGGCCGGGAACGCTCGCGCATTTCTCGCCCGCCAAGCGGCTGCTGCAGCGGCTCGGAAGCTGGGTCGTCGAGCAGGCGGCCGGCATCGAGGTGCCGGACGCGACGTCGGGCTTCCGCGCGTTCTCGCGGGAGGCGGCCCGCAAGATCAACGTCTTCTCGCGGATGACATACACGCTCGAGACGATCATCCAGGCGGGATCGAAGGGCCTCCGCGTCGCGTCGGTCCCCGTGCGCGCCCACGAGACCCACCGCCGCTCGCGGCTCCTCTCCTCGGTCCCGCACTACGTGGCCGTCCAGGCGGCCAACGTTCTCCGGATCACCGCGCTCTACAAGCCGCTGAAGCTCTTTTCCGCGGCCGCGGCCGTCTTCCTGATCGCGGGCGTCGCGCTCGGCGTGCGATTCCTCTACTACTTCTTCTACACGCCGCGAGCGGCCGGCCACGTGCAATCGCTCATCCTCGCGGCGGTCCTGGTCCTCGTGGGCGCACTGACGTTCCTGATCGCGCTGCTCGCGGACCTCGTCTCGATCAACCGGACGCTGTTGGAAGAGCTACGCTTGAGGGATCAGCCAACAGCTCACAGCCCACAGCTCACAGCCAGAAACGCCGAGTCGAACGGTCCGGCTGATCGCTGAGAGCTGTCAGCCGTCGGCTATTTCAGGCCCAGTCTCCCGCTTTTCGCGAGAGAAC
>DATBFU010000026.1:0-8161 GCA_036558325.1 Thermoanaerobaculia bacterium
CGACCTGCGCCGCGATCGCGAGCAGCCGTTTCAACGGCAGGACTCCGCCGCCGAGCAGCCGTCGCAGCGTCGCGCCCTCGACGAGCTCCATCGCGATGTACGACGTCGCGCCCGACGTCCCGACGTCATGGACGGTCACGATGTTGGGGTGGTTCAACAACGAGGCCGAGTGCGCCTCCATTTCGAAGCGCCGCAGACGGCCGGCGTCCGATGACAGCGACTCCGGGAGCACCTTCAGGGCGACGACGCGGCCCAATCGAGTGTCCCGCGCGCGATACACCTCGCCCATGCCCCCCGCTCCCAGCGGAGAAAGAATTTCGTAGGGACCGAGCCGAGAGCCCGCGGATAGGGCCATCTCAGCTCCGTTCCGTTGGCGGCGCGCGAAGTCTTCCGAGGTAGTCGAGGAAAGAGGAGCGCGCCGTGGGAGCGAACGCGCGGTCGATATCACCCGTCTTCCGCGGGAGGCGAACGAGCGGCGGAAGGAAAGGCCCCAGGATCGGGCCGAGGCTCCAGTGTCGCACGTCGCCCTCCCTGTCGAGCGGATGCCGCCGGGCCGCATTCTCGACCCATCAGGCAGCCCCGTCAACGAGAGGAGGGACGTTGACCATCGGCGCTTCGGACCACAAACCGATCCGAATGAGAACCGGAGGGTCGCCGGTGGCGGGCCGGACGGTCCGCGCCGGCGACCCTTCCGAGAGAAAGGACGCCCTCAGAGGACGTCGGCGATCGGCGTATCGACCGAGATGCGTGTTCCGTGCACTTTGCCCGTGATGTGGGCGATGGGGTTGCCCGAGGCGTCGTATTGATCGATCGTGAAGGTTCCGTCGTATCGGTCGGCCTTCCTGTCCAGCGTCACCTGCTCTCGGATCTGGGCCGGGCCGACGAAATTTCCGGCGGGATCGAAGCTCAACGCAAAGTGATTGAGGTCGTAGCTCGAGGGACCGCTCTTCTCGTACACGCCCAGGCAAAAACTCCCCGTCGCCGGGGCGCGCGAGGAATTCATGATCTCCGTTCCATCGGAGTGCCATTGGGCGAACCCGTTATCGACCACGGTGCCGTCCGGAATCCCCGGCGTGCGCTCCGACACGAACTTCACCTTCCAGAATCCCATGATGCGGCCGCGCGAGCCCTGGGCTTCCGAGTTCTCGGTCACCGAGGCGGGGGCGACTCGAGCCTCACTCTCGAAGGCTTGAGACGGGCCGGCCGTCGTCGCGTTCAACCCCGGAAACGCGCATTGCGCCGCCGCCCGGGGAACGAAAGCCATTCCCAGTGACACGATCCCGAGAATCACCAGCGTCGCCGTCTTGACCATCGACCTCATGGCTTCTCCTCTCTTCTTCCGCTGTTCGCTCCTTCGCTTCTCCTTTGTCCGAGAGGTGGCCACCTCGTGGATACGTTCTTACCCCCCGGCTTCGGGAGGAGCAAGCAAGGTTTCGATCACGAATTCGTAATCGGAAAGCAACGTCGCCGTTCGGCGACCCGGCTCCCGACGGCGCGGCTTGCGCACGCCGTCCGGACGAAGCGCTCGCGAGCTAGGTCGTGTCGGCTCCGGTTTCCGTAGAACCGGTCTGGCAATAGAGGCGAAAGACGATCGTCGCAGGGCCCACTCCGATCGTGTCGCGGTCCGACAGCGCAACGATCCCCTTGATCTTCTTGCCCCGCAGCTTCGTGCCGTTCTTGCTCTGGAGATCTTCGAGCGTCGCGCCCTCATCGCCGACCACGATCCGCGCATGTTGACGGGAGACCGCCGTATCGTCGATCCAGACGGCCGCCGCGGCATCGCGGCCAAGAAGGTTCTCGCCCGGCGAGAGCTGGATCTCGCCGCCGTTCCAGACGAGCCGGCAGACGACTCCCGCTCGTGAAGGCCCGCCGCCCCGTGTCGGAACGGCGCGAATGTCGGCATGAAAGGCGTACCCGAATCGGTGCACGGTCCGGATGATCCCTGGCGCTCGCGCGTCGTCGCCCAGGGCCGCCCGCAGCTCGGCGATCAGGTTTCCGAGGCTCGCGTCCGACACGAAAGTGCCCGGCCAGAGATGCTCGTGGATGTCCTTTTTCGAGACGGCGTTCGGCCGATTTCTTACGAGCAGCTCGAGGAGTTGGAAAGCTTTTGGCGGCAGCGGCACGACGCGACCTGCCCGCGTCACTTCGCGAGTTCCAGAGTCGTAGACGAAGTCTTCGAAGCCGAGTCGCATCGGGAGCGCGAGGAAATGGTGAAAGACGGTTATGAGCCCGTGACGACTTCCCCCGTGATCTTACAAGCGTTTCGGCGGCGGGTCGCCGCGCGCGCCGCCCTTTTGGGGGCGGCCGGTCGGATCGTCCCGGTCGAAACGACTTGACTGCTCCGGCCGCTCGGTGAGCGGTCCTACTTCAGTCCCTCGACCACGAACAGATCCGACAGCAGCCGCGCGTAGCAGTAGGCGTAGCCCTTGCCGTCCGCGGTCACGACGACGTTCGAGATCCGCTCGACGCCGGCCGGATCGGCCGGGATCAGGTTCTTCCAGACTTCGCGCTTGCCCGTCTCGATGTCGATCTTCGTGACGCGGGCCGGCACGTCGCCGCGCTTCCAGAGATAGAGCGAGCGCCCGTCCGGCGAGAACCGGATCGGGAACTCCTTCTCGTCGAGCGCCGGGAGCGGACGCGGGGCGCCGGCGCCGTCGGCCGGGAACAACATCGCCTTGTGGTCGCCGCCGATCGCCGCGACCCACTTGCCGTCCGGCGAGACCGCGAACCCCGGAAGCGCCGACACGATGCCCTCGGTCGTGATCGCCTTCGGCGAGCCGCCCTCGATGCTTTGCACGTAGAGGCGATCGCCGTGGCCGCTCTCGCTCCCGGCGAAGAGGATCCGCTGGCCGTCCGGGAACCAGGCGGCCGCCTGCTCGACGCTGACTCCCGGAATCGCGATATCGCGGTGCTCCCCCGTTCCGGTCGGGAGCAGCCGGAACGGGGAGTTCGGCACGGGCAGGATCGACAGCGCCCACTTCGCGTCCGGCGAGAGGGCCAGCGCGTTGCCCTCGCCGAGCCGCACCGGAGGCGAGCCGTCGGATTTCCGAACGTAAACCGTGTAGTTGGCGCCGCCGGCCTCGCCTTCCTCGTCGAAAAGGAGCGCGTGCGCGTCCGGGGCGATGTCGGCCGCAAACGAGTAGTCAAGAAACGACATGTCGCGCTCGCGCGCGTCGCCCTGCAGCATCCCGAGGATCCCGACGCGCGGGCTCTCGCGGGTGAGGAGCACCTTGCCGTTCTTCGCGATGTCGTGGAGCTTGAGCCCTCCGGGCACGCGCGTCACGACGCGCAGCTTGCCGGCCAGGTCAACGGCGTAGAGGGAGCGATTGGCGCCGGCCTCGGTCGCCGTGAACCAGATTTCGTCGCCTTTCGGAGACCACGCGAGGCCGTGCTCGCTCGCCCACTTGCCGGTCAGCGTCGTCTTCTTGCCCGCCAGATCGATCATCGCCAGGGTGCCGGCGTCGTCGAGCGAGAAGGGATGGTCGAGAAACGCGACGCGATCGCCCTTGGGCGAGAGCCGCGCGTAGCTGACGTGGCCGGCCGTCTCGTAGAGCACCTTGCCGAGCGGGTACTCGATCCGGGACTTGCCCGCGACGTCGCGGACGATGAGCTGCTGCTCGCCGTCCGGCGACCAGTCGGCCTCCTGAATGCCCTCGGCCACGTCGCGGGGCGCGCCGCCCGTCAGCGCCGCGCGGGCGAGCTTGCCGGCGCACACGCCCGGGTGGTTCGAGCGGCAGTCGAGCGCGATCGCCATTTCGCCGGACGACGAGATCCCGAGCAGGTTCGCGCTCGGGAGCTCGAGGGGCAGCGAGTCCGGGCTCGACGGATGCTTTAGGAAGATCTTCAGCGGATTGCCGTCCCACGAGACGCTGTAGATGAGCGTCTGGCCGTCGGGCGCGAAGCGCGCGGTCCGGATCGTCCCGCTGCCGAAGGTGATCTGCTGGTAGGACGGCGGCGGCGCCGTGGCGTAGCGCTTCTGCAGGAGCATTCCCACGCCGAGCGCGGCGAGGAGCGCCAGGGCGGACAGGGCCGCGCGCAGGATCGGGCGGCGCCGCGCGGGACGCGAGATCTCCGGACGGGCGATTTCGCCGGAGACCGAAGCCTCGGACAAATGCTCCCGGATGCTCTTGATGTCCCGCGCCAGATCGCGCGTCGCGGCGTACCGCTCTTCGGGATCCTTCTGGAGGCAGCGCTCGACGATCCAGCGGAACGGCGCCGGCACCGAAACGTTGCGCCGCTCGACGGGCTCCGCTTCCTCGCGGATGATGGCGGTGAGCGTCTCCGCGCTCGTGCCGCGCTGGAAAGCCCGGCTTCCCGTGGCCATCTCGTACAGAATCGAGCCGAGCGAGAACTGATCCGAACGGAAATCGAGCGCCCGGCCGCTCGCCTGCTCGGGCGACATGTAGCCGACGGTCCCGAGCACCGTGCCCGCGCGCGTCTGCGTCGGGACGCTCGAGACTTCTTCGGGCTGCTGCTTGACGAGCTTCGCGAGGCCGAAGTCGAGGATCTTCACGATCCCGTCCTTCGACACCATGATGTTCTCGGGCTTCAAATCGCGATGCACGATGCCGGCGGCATGCGCCTTCGCGAGCCCGTCGGCGGTCTGGTAGCCCAGGTCGAGGAGCTTTCGCGTGGGAAACGCGCCGCCCTGAAGGAGCTCGCGCAACGTCTTGCCGTCCACGAGCTCCATGGCGATGTAGACCGTCGAATCGGCGGACCCGATGTCGTAGACCGTGACGATGTTGTGGTGATTGAGCGCCGAGGCGGAGCGCGCCTCCTGCTCGAAGCGGTTGCGGCGATCCGCGTCGCCCGACAGCTCCGCCGAGAGGACCTTGATCGCCACGTCCCGGCGCAGGCGGGAGTCCCGCGCGCGATAGACCTCTCCCATGCCGCCCGCTCCCAGCGGGGCGAGGATCTCGTAGGGACCGAGCTTCTGACCGGCCGAGAGAGCCATCAGTTTTTCTGGCGCATGAACTCGCGCATTCTAGCGAAGAACGTTCGAAGGCGCTCCGGACGTCATTCGAATCCCTCGAGGATCCAGATGTCGCCGCCCCGGGGGCGGAAACGGTCGAACAGGACGGAGCGGCCGTCCGGCGACCAGACGGGATAGTCGATGCGGATGTCGGCGTCGTCGAACTCGAAGACCCGCTCCGGCCGACCGCCGCCGAGAGGCGACACCCACAGCGCCTTGTGCGCGACGACGTCCATGATCCGGGAGCCGTCGGGAGAGAGGGAGAGGTGCGCGCCGCCCACCACCTCTCCGGCCGGCTCGGGTTCGCCGCCGGCGCGCGGCACGCGGAGGACCGGCGACTTTCCCGTCGAGGAGCGGAAGACGACATGGCTGCCGTCCGGCGTCCAGGCGAGGAAGTGCCCCATGACCCCGACGTCGGTCAACGCGCGGGCGTCGGTGTCGTCCTCGCTCATGAGCCACACCTCGGAGCGTCCCGTGCGATCCGACATCCACGCGATCGATCGACCGTCCGGCGAATAGATCGGGTTCACGTCCACCGAGTGCCCGCAGGTCAGCTGCTTCAGAGCGCCAGTCTCGATCTCCACTCTCCAGACGTCCACGGCTCCGGAGCGGGACGAGAAGAAAACGGCGTGCCGCCCGTCGGGCGAGAAGCGGCCCTGGAAGTCGCTGCCCGGGCCCTTCGTGACGGGCCGCGCCGATCCGTCGGCGATCGACTGCCACCAGATGTTCATGTGGCCGAGGCGGTCCGAGTTGAAGAGAATCGCCTTCGCGTCGGGCGACCAGGCGCCGCGGCTGTCCTCGCGCGTCGTCGCGACCACCTTTTCGGGGACTCCCGTCGGGAGGCCGGTCTGCGGCGAAACCGGCAGCCTCCAGAGATCCGCGTTCTGACGGAGGATCGAAAAGGCCAGACGCCGGCCGTCCCGCGAGATCGCCGCCGAAACGTCGTGCCCGCCTCCCGTCGTGAGCTGTTGAAGCGGTCCGGCGGGATTGCCCTCGTCGTCGACGGGCACCGCCCAGATGTTCAACCCTCCGCTGCGATAGGAAGAAAAGTAGATGCGACGGCCGGACGGCGACCAGACCGGGTTCACGTCCTGGACCTGGTCGTTCGTGACAAAAGTCAGCTTCTTGGACGCGAGATCGAGCACGCGGACGTCGAACTTGGTGCCTTCGACGTTCTGAAAGACGATCCGGGCGCCGTCCGGGGCCCATCGGGGCCGCAGGTGGTTGACCGCCTCCGACGTATCGGAGCTCGCCTGCTCGGCATTGCGCCCGCGCGTATCCGCGATCCAGATGCGCCACGGCCCCGCCCGGGCCGCGTCGAACGCGATGCGGGCGCCGTCGGGAGAGAACGACGGGTTCGCCGCGTTCTCGACGAGGAGCGACTCCCTTGAGGTCTCCGTCTCGAAGGCCCAGATGTCCGCGCCCGGGTACCGGCCGAAGATATCCGCCGGCTCGAGACGCCGCCCCGATTCCTGGGCGCGCACGAAGAGGAGACGCTTGCCGTCCGGCGACCAATCGGGCTGGATGTCGTCCCTCTCCCCGCGCGTGATCGTCGTCTCCTCGCCCGAGTCGAGGTCCTTGACGAAGATCTTGCGAACGGAGCCCGCGGCGCGCGCGAACGCGAGGCGCCGCCCGTCGGAGGAGAGCGCGGGAAAGTCCTCCACGTGCTCGGAAAACGTTGCCTGAGTGAGCTTCGGGGCAAAGGCCGGCGGGCGCTCGGCCGGGTCCGGGACATCCCGGCGGCGCTCGAGTCCGGCGAGGGCTTCCTCGATCTGGAGGCGGATGTCGCCGGCATCGCGCGGACGCCGCGCGCTCTCCTTCTCCAAACAGCGGCGCAGCAGGTGCCGGATCGCATCGGGCGTGGCGCGCGGGAGCGCGGACAAATCGGGCTCCCGCGCAAGGACCGCGACGAGGGTGTCCGACGCCGTCTCTGCGGAGAATGCGCGGCGTCCGGAGAGCATCTCGAAAAGGACGCAGCCGAACGACCACACGTCGGAGCGGCGATCCACGGGACGGCCGCGCGCCTGCTCGGGGCTCATGTAGGCGGGCGTTCCGAGAACCGTTCCCTCCTGCGTCGTACCGGCCGCGGAGATGGTCGCGTCGGCCGATGACCCGGAATCCGGGTTCTCGACGATCTTCGCCAGGCCGAAGTCGAGGACTTTGGCGATGCCGGCGGCCGTCACTTTGACGTTGGCGGGCTTCAGGTCTCGATGGATGACGCCCTTTTCATGCGCCGCCTCGAGCGCGGCCGCGATCTGCGCGCCCAGACGCAGGGCGTCCCCGACGGGCAGCGGGCCGGCCGCGAGCTTCTCGGCGAGCGTCTCGCCCCCCACGAGCTCCAGCACCAGATACCGCGCGCCGCCGGACTCTTCGAGCCCGTGAATCACGCCGATGTTGGGATGCTCGACGGAGGCGAGCATCCGCGCCTCCCGCTCGAAGCGGCCGAGCGACTCGGGATCGCTCGCGAGCGCCGGCGCGAGGACCTTCACCGCGACCTCGCGACCGAGTCGGGTGTCGCGCGCGCGATAAACCTCACCCATGCCGCCGGCGCCCAACGGCGCGAGGATCTCGTAGAGGCCGAGGCGATGGCCGGAGACGAGGGTCATTGAGATCTCCAGGATTCTACCGAGGGACCCGTGAATCGCTTGACACCCACGGACGACGGCGGGATGCTGGCCGTAGCGTAAGGCATAAGATTGAGGGCAGCCCCGGCGATTGTCGCGGGCCTGCTGGCAGCTTTGCTGCCGGTCGTGAAGCCTGTGGCCGCGCAGGTCCCTTCGCCGACCGGGAACCTGTACGGCACGGTCCACGACGAGCAGGAAAAGGTATTGCCCGGCGTCACCGTGGCGCTTACGGGACCGGGTGCGCCGCAGTTCGCTACGTCGGACACCCGCGGCGAATTTCACTTCTTGAGCCTTTCGCCGGGCAACTACTCCGTGACGTTCGCGCGATCGGGCTTCGAGACCGCCCACCAGGACGTGGCGGTCGCACTCGGCCGCAACGCCGTCCTCACCTTCACGATGCGGCTTGCCTCCGTGGCCGAAGCTGTCGCAGTCGAGGGCGAGGCTCCTGTTCTCGACAGCCGGGAGACAAAGACCGGCGCGAACTTCGAGGAGAAGGAGCTCCGGAGCATCCCGACGACGCGCGACCCATGGGCGATCCTGCGGCAGGTTCCCGGCGTGCTCCTCG
>DATBFU010000027.1:0-44364 GCA_036558325.1 Thermoanaerobaculia bacterium
AGAGCATCTTCAGGCGCGGGAGCCGGTCTTCAACTCGGAGAACTTCGACGCGGCCTCCTGGACGTCGGGCGGGAAATCCGCCATCTCCTGGACCTGCCGCACCTCGATCATCTCGTTCTCGAGGCCCGGGCATCGCTTGGCCCACTCGATCGCCTCTTCCTTCGACCTGACCTGGATCATCCGGTAGCCGCCCAGGACTTCCTTCGCTTCGGCGAACGGGCCGTCGGTCACCTTCGGCTTGCCGCCGGGAAACGTCACGCGCGCGCCCATCGAAGGCGGATGAAGGCCGTCGAGCGCGAGGAGCACGCCCGCCTTCTGCAGCGACTCGTTGTACTTCATCATCGCTTCGACGTGCTTCGCGTCCGGGATCGTGCCGGGCGCGGCCTTCTCGTAACCTTTCGGAATCATGAGCATCATGAATCGCATCGTCGTGTCTCCTTCGTTTGCTTGCGGGCCGCTCAGCCCCGGCCAGCGTCCTGCTCGAAGTCGGGGTCGAAGATCTGCCGGATCTCGGTCTCGCCTTCCCAGCCCGGCCAGAGCTTCTTGTGGAGCTCCATGAGCTTCACGGCGTCCTCGATCGCGGCCTGCTTCGATGGCAGCTGGAGGATCGCGTAGCCGCCGATCACCTCCTTGGCCTCGGTGAACGGGCCGTCGGTGACGGTGACCTCTCCACCCGACAGGCGGACTCTGGCGCCGGGCATGAGGCCGCCTCTCTCGACGAGCTTGCCGGTCCGGGTGCTCTCGGCCGCCCAATCCTCGATCGCCTCGATCACGGCCGGCGGGGGCGCCGCCGAGGATCCCGCGGCACGAACGAACGTCAGGAACTTCATCGTCAAATCTCCTTTCCTGCCTTCACGACGTACGGCGGGCGGCCGGATCGACATCCTCGGATATCTTTCCTGGCCACATGCCGATCGTGGTCCATCTGATCGACGGGACCTACGAGCTCTTTCGCCATTTCTACGGGCTCCGGCGGGCGACGGGCGAAGACGCGGCCCCGCCATTCGGGGCGGTCGCCGGCGTCCTCCACACGGTCCTGCGGATGATCGAGGGCGGCGCGACGCATCTGGGCGTCGCCACCGACCACGTCATCGAATCCTTTCGCAACGATCTCTGGCCCGGCTACAAGACGGGGGAGGGGATCGATCGGGCGCTCTGGAAGCAGTTCCATCCGCTCGAGGACGCGCTCGCGGCGATGGGCGTCGTCGTCTGGCCGATGGTCGAGCTCGAAGCGGACGACGCGCTGGCCTCGGCCGCCCGCATCGCCGCGGCGGACCGGCTCGTCGAGAAGGTCTGCATCTGGACGCCCGACAAGGACCTCGCGCAGTGCGTCGTCGAGGATCGCGTCGTGCAGGTGGACCGCCGCAGCGGCCGGATCCGCGACGCGGCGGGCGTGCGCGAGAAATTCGGCGTTCCGCCGGCGCTCGTGCCGGACTATCTCGCGCTCGTGGGCGACGCGGCGGACGGCTACCCGGGGCTCCCGAAGTGGGGCCGCAAGACGGCCGCGCGCCAGATCGCCCGGTACGGACGCCTCGAGGATTTTCCGCCGGAGGTCCTCGGATCGCATCGCGAGGAGGCGCTTCTTTTCAAAGATCTCGCGACGCTTCGGGTCGACGCGCCGCTCTTTTCCGACGTCGAGACGCTGCGCTGGAAAGGCGCGACGCCGTCATTTTCCGCGACGGCCGAGCGGATCGGCGATCCGAGGCTTCTTCCGCGCGCTCGGAATCTCTCGCCGCCCTAGATCTTCGGCGTCCTCTGCCTCGCGATCCACGCGTCCAGGCTCCACGGCCCCGGGCCGTTGGCGGAGAGGAAGAGGAAGATGAAGCAATAGAGCACGGCCGGCTCGCCGTGGTTCTGGAGCGGCCAGAAGGCCGTGGGGAAGTGCGCCTTGAAGAAGGCGACCGCCATCTCGCCGGAGCAAATGAACGCCGCGGGCCGCGTGAAGAGACCGAAGAGGATCAGGAGCCCGCCGACGAGCTCGATCACTCCGGCCGCGAGCGTGAGCCCCGCCAGCGGGACGCCCGGGGGAAGGCCGCCGAACCAGCCGAGCAGCTTCTGGGCGCCGTGACAGAAGAAGAGGAGACCCGAGACGATCCGGAGAAGGGCGTGCGCGGGACCTGCGAATCGGGACATGCGTCCTCCTTCCACGTTTCGGCAGCCGTTCCCTGCAATTAAGGGTCCAGCGAGGGATCGGATTCACGGCTTCCGCCGGTCTTGACATGCAAGTATTTACTTGCATATTCTCGGGCGTGGACATCGATGCGGTGCTCAAGGCCATCGCCAACCCCGCCCGGCGGCGGCTGCTCGACAGCCTGCGCGCCCGAAACGGCCAGACGCTCTCGGAGCTCGGCGGCCATCTCGACATGACGCGGCAGGCCGTCTCACAGCACCTCGAGCGCCTGGAGGCCGTCGCGCTCGTGACGGCCGTGCGCCGCGGGCGCGAGAAGCTCCACTACCTGAATCCCATCCCGATCCACGAGATCGCCGAGCGCTGGATCTCCAAGTACGAGAAGCGCCGGCTGGAGACCTTGACGGACCTCCGGAAGAGATTGGAAGGAGAGGACCATGGATAGGCCCGAGTTCGTGTACGTGACCTACATCGCGACGACCCCTGAGAAGCTGTGGAACGCGCTGCTCGACCCGAAGGTCACGGCCAAGTACTGGCAGCACGAGAACCTGTCGGACTGGAAGCCGGGCTCCCCGTGGGAGCATCGGAGCGCCGACGCGAAACGGGAATTGAAGCTCGTCGGGAAGGTGGTCGAGAGCGCGCCGCCGCGCCGTCTGGTGCTCACGTGGGCGGCGCCGGCGGACGCGGCGCGGGAGCAGAAGCACTCCCGCGTGACGTTCGAGATCGAGCCGGCGGGGGACGTCGTGCGACTGACCGTGACCCACGAGCGCTTCGAGCCCGGTTCTGAGATGCTGCGCTCGATCCGGGAGGGTTGGCCGAAGGTTCTCTCGAGCCTGAAGTCGCTCCTCGAGAACGGACGGCCGCTGCCGCGCCTCTGGTGAAGCGCGGCCGGTCAGGGAATCAGGCCACGACGGCCGACGCGGGCCGCGCGATCGGAATGGCGACCACCCTTCCGCGGACCGCGGCGCGCGCGGCAGGGCCGGCGTTCAAGAGGCGGGAGAGGAAGACTCTGTCCTCGTTCTGACAGGTCGGGCAGGATCTCCAGGTCGCCGAATCGTACAGAGTGTCGTCGTTTGGACAGAGCAGGGCGCGATTCAACGGAATTCCGACCGCGGGAATCGAAGAAATCCGGGCCATGGAACGCCTCCTCTTGGATGCCCTCCAAGGTTAGCCATCGACCGAAGCCCATCAATAGCCGCCGGGTGCTGCGCGGCCGGCACGAGCGTGCCAGTCAGCTCACTTCCAATGTCCGTCGCGCCAGTACCAGCCCTTGCGGGTGTGGTTCCACTTTCCGTCAACCCACGTCGCGTGCGCGTGCGGACGGCGCTCCCAGCGCCCGGCCTGCCAGGCGTAGGCGTTGCCGTTCCATCGGTGGTATCCGTGGATCCAGACGTAATCCGGCCCCGGCGCGACGCCGATTGCCTCCACCTGCACCGGCGGCGGAGCGCCCGGTACGTAGATCGCGTCGTACGGCGGCGCCGGCGCGCAGGCCCCAATGGCGCCCGCTCCCGCCAGAATGATTCCCGCCCAGAGTTTGTTCATTGCCAACTCCTTCCCCGACACCGTCTCAGGGTGCAATCGGCACGCCATCGCGCCGCGCCGCCGCCGCGGCCTCCGGGCGACGAACGGCGCTCGAGGCGGCGGTGACGAAAAAGATCGCCGGCGCACGCCGCCGGGCTGTTAGCGTTCGCGCCACGGCCTGGAGACGAAGATGAGCGCCTACCGCGAACGACTGCTCGGTCTGCTCGGATCGGACGATCCCTTCGACGTGATGGCGAAGACGCCGCGGCGCGTCGAGGAGCTTCTCGCGGCGGTCGGCGACGCGGGTCTCGAGCGCCCCCACGAGCCCGGCAAGTGGACGGCGCGCCAGATCGTCGGCCATCTCGCGGACGTCGAGCAGGGCAGCGGGTTTCGCGTGCGCCAGATCGTGACGGGAGCCGACGAAGGAAAGATCCAGGCATTCGACCAGGACCTGTGGGCGAAGCCGTACGCCGGTCTCGACACCCGCGCCGCCGCGCGCGCGTTCGCCGCGCTGCGCGCGTGGAACCTCGAGTATTACCGGTCCCTCACGGCGGCGGATCGCGAGAAAGTCGGTCTCCATCCGGAGCGCGGACCCGAATCGGCGGAGATCACGATCCGGATGATCGCCGGCCACGACCGGAATCACCTCGCGCAGCTCGAGCGGATCGCGGGGCTTGGGCGCGGTTGACGCCGGGGCGCCCATCCCGGAGCCGTCCCGCCGGAATCGCCGCGCTCGCCGGCTTCTTCACGGCCGGCGCGGGCCTGAGCCTGCTCGCCGCGCTCTCGCTCGCGACGCCCGGCGGACCGCTCGAGCCGATGTGGCGCCTGAAACCGCGCGCCCGCGAGGCGTTCGCGTCGATGGACGGCGCGGCGATTCTTCTCATGGCGGCCGTCAGCGCCGCGTGCGCTCTTTCCGCTGTCGGACTGTGGGCGGGGAAGAGCTGGGGACGGCGCCTCGCGATCGGCGTCCTCGCCGCGAACGCGATCGGCGACGCGGCCAACGCGATCTTCGGCGTCGAGCCGTGGGCCGCGATCGGCTTGCCGATCACCGGCGCGCTGATCCTCTATCTCGCCAGCCGGCGCGCCGGCCGGTTCTTCGAAGCGGACGCCGTCCCCGGGAAGGGCCTCTGAGTCGTCTCTACTTCGACGCCGTCTTCGGCATCTCGCACCGGTACGCCGTACCCGCCCGCGCCGTGTCGTTGGCCATCAGCACGTAGTTGCCTCCCTTGGCGCGCGCGGCGTCGGAGAGGGCGACGCGGGCGTCCTGCGGCGACAGCGAATTCGACGCCGAGACGTCGGCGACCTTTTGACAGTTTGCGACGACGGAGTCGTTCGTGGTCAGTCCGACGTCGGCGACCGGCGCGCACGCGCCCGCGGTGAGAAGGAGACCGGCCAGGATGCGGAAGGGGAACCGTTTCATCGTGTCCTCCGAGCTCGAACGCACCCATTGCGTTCGGAAATTAAGACGTTGCGGACTCCTCGCCGGTTGCGCGTTCGCACCGCGATTCGGGCCGCTGGTCCCGAGCTCCGTCACTCTCGGCGGCCGACGCGCGAGCCGCTCCGGCCCGCGTTTCGATTTCGAGGGCCGGTATAGTGGGCCTCCTTGCCTGGGGGTGGCGCCGTGAGCGAGACGGTGGCGGGGATCGTCCTGGCCGCGGGGGCTTCGACCCGCATGGGTCGCAACAAGCTGCTCCTGCCGCTCGGCGGCGAATCCCTGCTTCGAGGCGCCGTCCGAAGGGCCCTCGAGGCCGGCTTCGATCCCGTGGTGGTGGTCCTCGGCCACGAGGCCGAGCGGGCGCGCCCGGAGCTGGCCGGGCTGGCGTGCCGCTTCGTCGGCAATCCCGACCATGCCTCCGGGCAGCGGACCTCCGTCCGGGCCGGCATCCGCGCCGTCCAGGAGGGCTCGGAGGCGCCCGCCGCCGTCGTCCTGCTCGCGGACATGCCGTTCGTCACCGCCGCGATGGCCTCGGAGCTCGTCCGCCGCCACCGCGAGACCGGAGCGCCGCTCGTCCTCTCGGACTACGGCGGGGTCCAGGCGCCTCCGACGCTCTACGCGCGATCTCTCTTCGAGGAGCTCGCTTCCGCCGACGGCGGAGGCTGCAGCAAGCGCGTGATCGCGCGGCACGAGCGCGACGCCGTGCGCGTCGCCTGGCCGGCCGCGGCGCTCGCGGATCTCGACCGTCCCGAGGATTACGAACGCGCCCGGAAACGATTCGCCGCCGGAGACGTCGCGTGCGCCCCGACCTCCTGATCCTGGCGGCGGACCTCGTCCGCCGGGAGGAGCCGTTCGCGCTGGCGACGGTCGTGCGGCGCCAGCCGGCGTCCTCCGCGCAATCGGGCGACACGGCGATCGTCACGGCGGACGGCGAGTTCCACGGATGGCTCGGCGGAAGCTGCACGCAGCCGACCGTCGTCCGCGAGGCGCTGCGAGCGCTCGCCGATGGCAAGCCGCGTCTCATCGCTCTCTCGCCCGACCCGCGCCGGGACGAGCGGGCCGGCGTTTACGTCTATCCGATGACCTGTCACAGCGGAGGCAGTGTGGACATCTACGTCGAGCCCGTTTCGCCGCCCCCGAGATTCCTGATCTTCGGCCTCTCGCCCGTGGCGCGCGCCCTGTCGCGCCTCGCGAAGGCGATGGGCTACGCGGTCGACGCCGCGGATCCCGAGGCCGACCACACCGCGTTCCCGGAAGCGGACCATCTCTGGACGGATCTCTCGGCGCTCGGGCTCCCGGCGGGGGCGCGGCCGCTCGCCGTCGTCGCGACGATGGGAGAGCGCGACGAGCAGGCCGTCCGGGCGGCGATCTCCACGGAGCCGGCGTACCTCGGCGTCGTCGCGAGCGCGAAGCGCTTCGCGGAGATGAGGGAGACCCTGGCGGCGCACGGCGTCTCGTCGGCCGCGCTCTCGCGCATTCAGAGTCCCGCCGGTCTCGACATCGGCGCACAGACGCCCGAGGAGATCGCCGTCTCGATCCTCGCGGAGGTCGTCCGCGCACGGCGGCTCGAGGCGCGCGAGACGGCCGCTCTGCCGACCGCGGGCCTGCCGGCGTCCGGCGCCGCGCCCACGCCGGCCGAGGCGCTCGACCCGGTCTGCGGCATGACCGTCGCGGTCGCGACGGCGAAACACAAGGCCGACCTCGGCGGCGGCCGCTCCTGGTACTTCTGCTGCAACGGCTGCCGCGAGAAGTTTCTCGGCGCGCCGGAAAAGTACGGCGCGCCCGCGGCTTCGGGGAGTCGCGCGTGAGGCCGGAGATCGCCGAGCTGCAGGCGGCGCTCGAGCGCATCGGTTACATCGCCGAGGCGCCGATCGCGACGGCCCTCTATCTCGCGACGGAGATGCGCAAGCCTCTCCTCATCGAGGGCGAGGCGGGCGTCGGGAAGACCGAGGTCGCCAAGGCGCTCTCGCGGCTTCTGTCCGCCGAGCTCATCCGGCTCCAGTGCTACGAGGGGCTCGACGTCCACACGGCGCTCTACGAGTGGGACTACCCGCGCCAGATGCTTCGGGTGCGCATGTCCGAGGCGGAGGGAAGCACGCCCGACGAGATCGAGCGCGTCATCTACTCGCGCGAATACCTGCTCGAGCGGCCGCTCCTCGCGGCGATCTCGCGGCCGAAGGCGCCGGTGCTGCTCGTGGACGAGATCGACCGCGCCGACGACGGGTTCGAGGCGTTTCTCCTGGAGGTGCTCTCGGACTTCCAGGTCACGATCCCGGAGCTCGGCACGATCCGGGCCGCCGAGACTCCCTACGTCGTCCTCACCTCCAACCGCACCCGCGAGATCGGCGACGCGCTGCGCCGCCGCTGTCTCTACCTCTACATCGAGCAGCCGAGCTTCGAGAAGGAAGTCCGCATCATCCGGGCGCGGGTGCCGCAGGCGGGCGCGCGCCTCTCCGAGCAGATCGCGCGCTTTCTCCAGGCGCTGCGGGGGCGGCGGCTCCTGAAAGCGCCGGGCGTCGCGGAGACGATCGACTGGGCGCAGGCGCTGGTTCGGCTGCATCAGGACGAGCTGGATCCGGACACCGTCGGCGAGACGCTCGGGTGTCTCTTGAAGGACCGCCACGATCTTCAGGACCTGACGCGCGACGACGTCTCGTCACTCGTCGCCGCGGCAGCCCCTTGATTTCGACCGGCGGGCTCCTCGGCCACCTCGCCCGGTTCGCGGGCGCCCTCCGCGAGCGGGGCGTGCGCGCGGGGCTCGCGGACGAGGCTGATGCCGCCGAGGCGATGGGGCTCGTGGACGTTTCCGACCGCGACGAGCTGCGGTGCGCGCTCCGGATCGCGCTCAAGATCCGGCCGCGCGACGCCGGGGCTTTCGACGCGCTCTTCGAGGAGTGGTGGGGCGGCGCGGCGTCCGCGCCCCTCGGCCCGGACGAGCGCCGTTCCCCGGACCGCGCGCGGGCCGCCCGACGGCTCGGATCATCGAGCCGTCCGGCGGAGGCGGGGGAGGCGCGGGACGTCGAGTCTCCGCGGGGCGACACGCCCGGGTACAGCGCCGAGGCATTGTTGCGCTCGAAGCCGTTCGAGAGCTGCACCGAGGCGGACCTCGTGGCGATGGAGCGGCTGCTGCCTCTCCTCGTGGCGCGGCTCGCGACGCGGCGGAGCCGTCGCTTCGCGCCGACACGCGGCCCCGGGCGCGTCGATCCCCGAAGGAGCTTCCGCGCGGCCGTCGCGACGGACGGCGAGCTCCTCCGGCTGGCGCGCCGCGCGCGCGTCGTCGAGAGGGCGAAGATCGTCGCGCTCTGCGACACCAGCGGCTCGATGGATCCGCACACGCGCTTCCTGCTCGCGTTCCTCCTGGCCTTGAAGAAAGTCGCGCCGAAGACGGAGATCTTCGCGTTCAATACCGCGCTCACCCGCCTCACGCCCTGGGTCTCGGCGGGCAGGCTCCGCGCGACGCTCGAGCGCCTGGCGGCGGGCGTGCCGGACTGGTCGGGCGGCACCCGCATCGGCGACAGTCTGGCGGACTTCGTCGCGCGCTATGCGGCCGAGCTCGTGGACGGTCGGACCGTCGTGCTCGTCGTCAGCGACGGGCTGGACCGCGGCGACACGGGCCTGCTCGCGGGGGCGATGCGCGCGCTCGGTTCGCGCGGGCGCCGGGTAATCTGGTTGAATCCGCTTCTCGGAGATCCCCGCTACGAGCCGATCCAGCGGGGGATGGAGGCGGCCCTGCCCTACGTGGACGTGCTCGTGCCGGCGCACGATCTCGAATCCCTCGAGCGGCTCCTGCCGATGCTCGCGGCATGATCCGCGGATGCGCCCGAATCCTCCTGGTGCTCGTGGCCATCCTGGTCCTCATCGCCGGTCTGTTCTTCTATTTTCGTCCGTCGGGCGTCACGCGCCGAACGGCCGTGCCGAGCAACCTTCAGGTGCTCGCCGTCGTCCCCGGCTTTCCGGCGGCGGTCCGTTACTTTCCGACCGACGCGACGCACGTGGCCGAGTTCGAGAAGGACGTCATCGACTCGAATGAACGCGAGCGGCTCGACCTCGCACGGCATGGATACAACGGGGACCTTCCTCCCGCCTCGTACCTCGCGA
This sequence comes from Thermoanaerobaculia bacterium, assembly GCA_036558325.1. GTDB lineage: Bacteria > Acidobacteriota > Thermoanaerobaculia > UBA5066 > Gp7-AA6 > DATBFU01. The sequence continues at coordinate 9,183 of DATBFU010000027.1, forward strand.
TCTCGGGCGGCGGCGACAACGGCGCCTTCGGTGCCGGCCTCCTGTACGGCTGGTCCGCGGCCGGCGAACGGCCGAAGTTCAAGCTCGTCACCGGAGTCAGCACCGGGGCGCTCATCGCGCCTTTCGCGTTCCTCGGGCCGGCCTACGACGAAACGCTCAAGGCGATCTACACCGGGATCAGCCAGCAGGACATCGCGCTCAAGCGATCGCCGCTCTGGGTGCTCTTCGGGGACGCGATGTCGGACAACGCTCCGCTTCGAAGGCTCGTCAAGAAGTACGTGACCCAGGAGGTCCTGAACGCGATCGCCGACGAGCGTGACAAGGGGCGCACCCTGCTGGTGGCGACGACGAATCTCGACGCCCGTCGTCCGGTCATCTGGAACGTCACCGAGATCGCCGCGACCCGTTTCCCCCGGGCGCTGGACCTGGTTCAGAAGATCCTGATCGCCTCTGCCGCGATTCCGGGGACATTCCCGCCGGTCATGATCGACGTTCTGGCGGGCGGAAAGTCGTATCAGGAGATGCACGTCGACGGCGGGACCACGGCGCAAGTCTTCGTATATCCCTCCGCGACGCATCTCCAGCAGATCGCCAAGCGCAAGCGCACGCTCTACATCATCCGCAACGCGCGCCTGGATCCGGAGTGGGCGCAGGTGGAGCGGCGGACGGTGCCGATCGCGCTCCGGGCCATCACCTGCCTCGTGCAATTCCAGGGAATCGGGGACCTCTACACGATCTACTCGATCACCCAGAGAGACCATCTCGAATTCAATCTGGCCTTCATTCCACCGACGTTCGATTACCCGCACAACAAGTTCTTCGACACGAAGTACATGACCGAGCTGTTCGCTGTCGGCGCGCGAATGGCCGTCAAGGGAACCGACTGGTGGTGGAAGCACCCGCCGGTCCTCCTGAGTGGAGTATCGGACGATCAGAGCTTCTGATGAGGGACCCACGGCGCTCGGCGTAATTCCTCCGCGCGCGGCCGTCGTCGCGTTGACGCTGTCGCGCGCGCGGGTATAGGTTGAGCGTCGGTCGAGAGGAGGGCGCATGATTCCCGGACCGTTCGACTATCACTGTCCGAAAACCCTCTCCGAGGCGATCGGTCTGCTTTCGCAGCATCGCGATGACGCGAAAGTTCTTTCGGGGGGCCAGAGCCTGCTGCCGCTTCTCAAGCTGCGGCTCGGCTCGGCGGGGCATCTGGTCGACATCGGCCGGATCCCGGGCCTCGAGTACATCAAGGAGGAGGGCGGGTCTCTGAAGATCGGCGGCCGCACGAAGGAGGCGGCGCTCGAGGCGTCGGATCTCGTCCGCAAGAAGTATCCGATCCTCGCCGACACCGCGGCCGTCATCGCCGATCCGCTCGTGCGCAACCTCGCCACGGTGGGAGGCAACCTCGCGCACGGCGATCCGGCCAATGACCATCCCGCGACGATGCTCGCGCTCGGCGCCTCGGTCGTGGCGACGGGGCCGAAAGGCGAGCGCACGATCGCGGTCGACGAGTTCTTCACGGGACTGTTTTCGACGGCGCTCGCGCCCGACGAGATCCTGACCGAGATTCGGATTCCGGCGCCGCCGGCGAGGTCGGGCGGCGCTTACGTGAAGCTCGAGCGCAAGGTGGGGGACTTCGCGACGGCCGCCGCGGCCGCCCAGGTCACGCTCGGGGCGGGCGGCGAGGTGGCGCGGGCGGGCATCGCGCTGACGAATGCGGGACCGACGCCGGTCCGGGTGGAGGCGGCGGAAAAATATCTCCAGGGCAGGAAGCCGGACTCCGCGGCGATCGCCGAGGCGGCGAAGCTCGCCGCGCAGGCGGGGGAGCCGGAGGCGGATCGGCGCGGCTCGGTGGAGTACAAGCGCGAGATGGCGCGCGTGCTCACGGCGCGGGCGTTGAAACGCGCCGTCGAGCGGGCGCAGGGACAGGGGACCTAGCGATGGCGAAGCACGAGATCAAGGTCCAGGTCAACGGCGAGGCCCGCGAAGCGGAGGTCGAGTCGCGGCTTCTGCTCGTGCACTTCCTCCGCGAGATGCTGCGGCTGACCGGCACGCACATCGGCTGCGACACGACGCACTGCGGCGCCTGCACCGTGCTCCTCGACGGGGCGCCCGTGAAGTCCTGCACGGTGCTGGCGGTCCAGGCCGACGGGCGCGAGGTCATGACGGTCGAAGGGCTCGAGAAGGACGCGAAGCTCCATCCGATCCAGGAGGGATTCTTCCAGGAGCACGGACTCCAGTGCGGGTATTGCACGCCGGGGATGATGATGACGGGTTACGCGCTCCTTCAGGCGAACGCGAAGCCGAGCGAGGGCGACATCCGCCGGGCGATCTCCGGAAATCTCTGCCGCTGCACCGGCTACGTGAACATCGTCAAGTCCGTGCAGCACGCGGCGGCCGCCATGGCGGCGTCGACGAAATAGGAGACCAGCCATGGCCAGCACACCGCGCACCTCGCCCGAAGTCGGAGGCCTGGGTCACTCGATCAAGCGCAAGGAGGACCCGCGCTTCCTCCGCGGCAAGGGCAACTACGTCGACGACATCCAGCTCCCGGGAATGCTCCACATGGACATCGTGCGCAGCCCTTATGCGCACGCGAAGATCAAGAAGATCGATTCCTCCGCGGCCCTCAAGATCCCGGGCGTTCTGGCCGTCATCACGGGCGAGACGCTCGCGCAGTTCAAGCTGCACTGGATGCCGACGCTCATGTCGGACACGCAGATGGTGCTGCCGACGGAGAAGGTGATGTACCAGGCGCAGGAAGTCGCGGCCGTCGTCGCGACGGACCGCTACGCGGCGGCCGACGGCGTCGCGGCCGTCGAAGTCGAGTACGAGCCCCTGCCGGTCGTGGTGGACCCGTTCAAGGCGCTCGAGCCCGGAGCGCCGGTCCTGCGCACGGACAAACCCGGGAAGAAGGACAACCACATCTTCCACTGGGAGGTCGGCGACCGGAAGGCGACCGATCAGGCGCTCGGGGCTTCCGACGTCGTCGTCAAGCAGAACATTTACCTGCCGCGGATCCACGTCGCCTCGATCGAGACCTGCGGGATCGTCGCCGACTTCGACCGCGTGCGGGGCAAGCTCACGGTCTACATGACGACCCAGGCGCCGCACGCGATCCGGACGGTCATCGCGCTCGTCGCGGGGCACGTCGGGCTCTCGGAGGAGAAGATCCGGGTCGTCTCGCCCGACATCGGCGGCGGCTTCGGCGGAAAGGTCCCCGTCTATCCGGGCTACGTGATCGCGGTGGCCGCGTCGGTCGTCATCGGGAAACCGGTCAAGTGGGTCGAAGACCGGATGGAGAACCTCCAGGCCGACTCCTTCGCGCGCGACTACCACATCCAGGCCACGATGGGCGCGCGGAAGGACGGCACGATGACCGCGCTCCAGATCAAGACGGTCGCCGACCACGGTTATGCCGACGCGGCGGCCAACCCGTCCAAGTTCCCCGCCGGCCTCTTCTCGATCTGCACCGGCTCCTACGATCTGAAGAACGCGTTTGCCGAAGTGGACGGCGTCTACACCAACAAGCCTCCGGGCGGCATCGCCTACCGCTGCTCTTTCCGCGTCACGGAGGCCGTGCACGCGATCGAGCGCATGACGGACATCCTGGCGCTGGAGCTCCAGATGGACCCGGCGGAGCTCCGCCTCAAGAACTTCATCCCGCCGGAGAAGTTTCCCTACAAATCGGCGCTCGGCTGGGAGTACGACAGCGGCAACTACCCGGCGGCGCTGAAGAAGGCGATGGACATCGTCGGCTACGCCGGCCTGCGCAAGGAGCAGGCGGAGAAGCGCCGGAAGGGGGAGCTCATGGGCATCGGCATCTCGAGCTTCACCGAGATCGTCGGCGCCGGGCCCTCCAAGCACTTCGACATCCTCGGCATCAAGATGTTCGACTCCTGCGAGCTGCGCATCCACCCGACCGGAAAGGCGATGGCGCGTTTCGGGACGAAGTCGCAGGGACAGGGCCACGAGACGACGTACGCCCAGATCATCGCGGAGGAGCTGGGGATTCCCGCGGCGCACATCGAGGTCGAGGAGGGCGACACGGACACGGCGCCCTACGGCCTCGGAACGTACGCAAGCCGCTCGACGCCGACGGCCGGCGCGGCCGGCGCCATCGCGGCGCGCAAGGTGCGCGACAAGGCGAAGAAAATCGCCGCCTATCTCCTCGAGGTTTCCGAGGACGACCTCGTCTGGGAGCCCGGCAAGTTCTCCGTCAAAGGCGCCCCGCAGAAATCGAAGACGATTCAGGACATCGCGTTCGCCGCCTACACGAATCACCCGCCCGGGATGGAGGCGGGTCTCGAGGCGGTCGACTACTACGATCCGCCGAATCTCACCTTTCCGTTCGGGAGTTACATCTGCGTCGTGGACATCGACCGCGGCACGGGCGAGGTGAAAATCCGCCGGTTCGTGGCCGTGGACGATTGCGGCAACATCATCAACCCGATGATCGTGGACGGTCAGATCCACGGGGGCCTCACGATGGGCATGGCCCCGGCTCTCCTCGAGGAGATCAGTTACGACGAGAACGGCAACGTGCAGGGCGGCAGCTTCATGGACTATCTGCTCCCGACGGCGATGGAGACGCCGAAGTGGGAGACGGACAAGACGGTCACGCCCTCGCCGCACCACCCGTTCGGCGCCAAGGGCGTCGGGGAGTCCGCCACCGTCGGGGCGCCGCCCGCGATCGCGAACGCGGTCGTCGACGCGCTCGCGCACCTGGGCGTCCGGCACATCGACATCCCGATCACGCCCGAGAAGGTCTGGAAGATCCTGAAGGAAAAGGGAGTCGCCGAGTAGTCGTCGGCGGGGCGCCCGGATCCCCGGGCGCGTCCGCGCGAACGCCGGAGGCTACCGCGGCGCCTTCTCCTTGTCCGTGAAGAGGCCGGGCTCGAGGAGGCTCGCGCTCCCGGTGTCGGGGATTTCCATGCCGGTGAAGCCCTTGCCCCAGTGGATGGTCCCGCCCGGCGTCGCCTTCGAGACGCCGGATCCGTACCCGCGATAGCCGTGGCGGCGCGCCTTCGGCTTCGTCCCGCGTTTGATCTCTTTCTTCTGGGTCATTTCGTCACTCCTCCTAAAAAAGGTTCCGGAGATAGAAACGCGCGAAACGCGCCGGGGTTTCCCGGCCGAAATGCCCGAGTTGGCACGATATAGGCTCGCGGCAATGCCAGCTGCCGAGCCGCGCCTGCCCCCGGGGCAGGTTCTGACCGCGAAGTGGCCCGTGCTGACGTACGGCGAGACGCCGCGCCCGTCGCTCGACACGTGGACGTTCCGCTGCTCCGGGCTCGTCGAAAGGGAGACGGCCTGGACCTGGAAGGAATTCCTCGCATTGCCGCGGGTCGAGATCACGTCGGATATCCACTGCGTCACGCACTGGAGCCGCTACGACAACCGCTGGGAAGGCGTGGCGGTGCGCGAGATCTTTCGGCGGTGCGGGCTCGCGCCGGGCGCCGCCGCGGTGATGGTCCGCTCCTTCGGCGGCTATACGACCAACCTCGCGCTCGAGGACCTGATCGTCGACGACGCGCTGCTCGCAATCCGCCACGACGGGCAGGACCTCGCCCCGGAGCACGGCGGCCCGTGCCGGCTCGTCGTGCCGCGTCTCTATTTCTGGAAGAGCGCGAAGTGGGTGCGCGCGTTCGAGGTGCTCGACGTCAACCCCGCCGGCTTCTGGGAGGAAAACGGATACCACATGCACGCCGACCCCTGGCGCGAGGAGCGCTACTCCGACCAGGAGACGGATGCGATGCAGCGGATGCGCTCGGAAGCCGCGCGGCGTCTGCGCGAGCAGCGATAGCCGGCCGTCCGTGCCCGGAGAAAAGCGAGTGGGCCTCGCAGGGCCCGGGGACTTCGGTTAGAGTCGCCCCAACTGCTCCCCAAGGAGGTGCCCCGAGACGCAGGGCCTCGCTGTACCGTCCCGTTCGCCTCGGTCGACGTCCGTCCTCTTCACTTTTCAAGGAGGGTGAGATGGCGCAAACATTCGCGAAGGTGGCCGGCATCGTTCAGCTCGTCCTCGGTCTGGTGGGTCAATTCGCACCCGGGGTCGCCGCGGCGCTCGGCTCCGGCACCGGCGGCAACATCTTCAACATCGTCTCCGGGGGAATCCTGTCGTATCTCGGCATCAAGGGAACCGAGTCGGGTCAGCGGACCGGCGCTCAGGTGCTCGGCGGCCTGAACGGCCTCGTGGGACTGCTCGGCGCGCTCGGCGTCAACAACATCGCGGGCATGCAGATGAACCAGGGCATCGGCGCCAACGTCATCAATCTTCTGATCGGCGCCTGGGGCCTCTGGTCGGGTTTCGCGGCCAAGAAGACGGTGGCCGCCTAGCATCTCCGATGGTCTCGCAAGGGGCAGGCGCGGCGGCGCGCCTGCCCTCCCTTGTCGGACGTCCGGCCGCTCTCGCCGCGGCCCGATACAATCCGCCGAAACGTCGATGAGGCCCCTGAGGATCTCGGCGCGGCGGTTCTGGCTGAGCGATCGGATGCTGGTCGCTCTCCTCGCGATGCTCGTGCTCCTCATCTTCGCGATTCCGCTCGTGCCGTTCGACCGCGCCGGCCGGATCGCCATCGATCTCTTCCTTTCCCTCCTGCTGCTCTCGGGGATCGCGACGCTCGCGCGCAGCCGTACGGTTCTGTGGGTCGGGACGGCGCTCGCGGCGGCGGCCCTGACGGTCCGGCTGCTCGACCGACTGCTGCCGGGAGACGACTTCGCCAGCTGGGACGCCCTCCTCACGGGCTCGACCGAGGCGACGCTCGCCCTCGTGCTCCTCGTTCAGCTCTTCCGCCCGGGGCGGGTGACCTTCTATCGCGTGGCGGGCGCGGTCGTGGTCTTTCTTCTGTTCGGACACGTCTTCGTCGAGGCCTACTACTTGATCGAGTCCCTGTCGCCCGGGTCCTTCCGCTTCGTCTCGCCGCCCGTGGGACGTTCCGGATTGAACGGCCGACTCGTCTACTTCAGCTTCGCGACGCTGTCGACCGTCGGGTACGGCGACGTTACGGCCCTCCATCCGCTCGCGCGGTCCCTCGCGGCGATCGAGGCGCTGACGGGGCAGCTCTACCCGGCGATCCTCATCGCGCGCTTCGTGGCGCTCGCGCTCCAGTCCGGGCCCGCTCCGCGGGCTCCGCAGGCCGGCCCGGGGACGAGCGGAGGCTAGGGGGAAAGGAGTAGGCTTCGGAGACGCTTCGCTTTTTCGCATTTCGAAGGGAGGAGAAGCCATGTTGACGATGCTCTCGAAGACCTGGTGGGTCTACCTCGTGCGCGGCGTGCTCGCGATTCTCTTCGGGATCCTGGCGTTCAGCCGGCCGGGTCTGACGCTCGCGACGCTCGTCATCTTCTTCGGTGCGTGGGCGCTCGCGACCGGCGTTTTCGCGATCATCGCCGCCTTCTCCGCGAAGAAGGATCACAAGGACTGGTGGGTGCTCCTGCTCGAGGGTCTGCTCGGGATCGCCGTCGGCCTGATCACGTTCTACGCCCCGGGCATCACCGCGATCTCGCTCCTCTGGTATCTGGCCTTTTGGGCGATCCTGACGGGCATCGTCGAGATCGTGACGGCCGTCCGGCTGCGGAAGGAGATTCGCGGCGAGGGTTGGTTGATGCTGGGGGGCGCCGCGTCGATCGTCTTCGGCGTTCTGCTGCTCGCGCGGCCGGGCGCGGGGGCGCTCGCCTTGATCACGTTCATCGGCGCCTATGCGCTCGTGATCGGCGTGATCCTGATCCTGGCGTCCTTCAAGCTGAAGGGCCTCCACGGAAGGCTCGCCACCGCCTGAGACGCGGCGCCGCCGGCGCGCCTTGCGGAGCTACGGCGACGGATACGAGTACGTGCCTCCGGCGTCCGGCCCGATCCACTTGCGGTGGTTGATGTCGTATCGGACGCCGACGGCCGTGTAGGGAAAGCGGACGATATCGAGGACGGTGAGGATCAGCCGCCCCCACCACCGGTTCGGCGGCACGCCGAGCGCGCGCGCGACCTCGGCGACGTTCAGCCCGATTTCGAGCCCGACCTGCCGTTCCCGCAGCTCGGGCAGCGCGTAGGGATAGCCCTTGACGCCGTACGTGAGCGACAGGAGGAGGAAGCGCGCCGGTCCGAAGTTGCGATCGACGCGGCGAGCCAGTCCCGCGAGTTTCAGGTCCGCGGTGTAGATCTCGCGCGAGTAATCCTTGCCGAGTCCGTCCACCCGGAACTCGTCCGGCGTGTCGGGTGCGGGTGTCACTCCGGCGCGCAATCCGATGAGATCGTTCAGCCCGTAGCGCGCGAGGACATAGGCCGAGAGCGCGCCGATCGAGTCCGCCACGAGGTCCTCGTGCGAGAAGCCGTACCGGGTCGTTCCGTCGCCGAGCTCCGTGGCGAGTCCGGTCAGAACGGAGACTCCGGACGCGAGGGTGTACGACTTCTCCTCCGGCAGATCGGAGACCTCGTAGACCGAGGTCAGAAGCCGCGAGACGCCGTAGTAAGAGACGATGTGCGAGGCCTTGTCGCCGCCCCCGGCGTATGTGTTCCGGCCGAAGTAGCCCTCGTTGGTGAAGTGAAAGCTCTGATGAGGGCCGTCGGTGAAGGAGTTCAGCGCGGAACCCGCCAGCGCGCCGACGGAGGCGATCGCGATGAAAAAACGTCGCGGCTCCGCCCGCGGCGGCTCGAGGAGGATCGTCCCGGCCGGTCCGCTCCTCCCGGCGCCGAGCGAGATCGTGGGCGGAAAACGGAGATCGAGGCGAAATCCGTCCGGCGCCCGGCCGTCCTCGAGGGCGCCGCGGCAGCATCCGGCGAGCGTGAACTCCTCGGCGGGGCGGCCGAGCGAAGCGGATTCGAGGACGGCCGTCGAGTCGAAGACCCGGAACCCGCCGGCGCGGGCGGCCCCGGGCGCCGCCAGTCCGGCGGCCGCCAGCAGCCCGAGCGCTCGTACGAGTCGGCTCATCCGCGCGGACACGGAGCCTCGACCTCCTTCGGGAACTCGGACATTATTTTCGGGCGCGCGCGGGGCTCGCTTCAAGTCGAACGGATCGCGGGGGCCGCGATTACCTGGCCGGCGGCTTGGGAGGGAAGTCGGCGAACATCTTGTCGAGGGCCACCTCGACCTTCCCTTTCTTGAGAGCGCCGACGAGAGGAACCGTGCCTTTGGCCACGCCGCGCCACACGAGCTGATTCCGCGCGGGGTCCACGAGGTCGACGACGAGCGTACCGGCGGGGACGTCATGGGCCGACTCGCCTGCGGAGTTGCCGGTCCACCACGTGTAGCCCCACATGCTCTCGCCGGCGGAGGCCTCCCGGAAGAGGCGCGGCTCGACGCGCAGCGAGGCGTTGTCGGGCACCCGGGAAAGACCGTGCTTCTGAAGGCGCGAGGCGACCTCCTGGCCGAGCCAGCCCTGCTCGGCCGTCTGCAGGCGGTCGCCGGCGATCGTGAATGTCCGGTACTGCGAGAAGGTTGCCGCCGGATCCGAGGTGACCTCCGTCGTCAGGGTCGCGCAGGCCGCGCCGGAAAGGGCGGCGGCGAGGAGGATGGCGATCGGTCGTCGGCGCATGGCGGCCTCAGAACTTCGCCACGACGGCGATTGCGGTGATCGTGTCGCGCTTCTTGAAGCCGGGCGTCGGAACGTTGTCGTAGAGATACGTGTAGGACGCCTTCAGCGCCAAGATCGAAGTCAGATCGGCGACGACGGCCGTCGTGCTGCGAAAGATCCAGTTGTCCGTTTCCGAGAGGTCGTCGGAGAACGACGCGTCCTCCGTGAACTCCGCGCTCGGCGAGAACTTCCAGCCGAAGAGGAGGCCGCCGCGCACCGCCGCATAGTCGAACGTCTCCCCGATGGTCGGGTCCTCGTGCGTGTAGCCGACGCCGGCCTCACCCCGAAGGTGGACGGTCTTCTCGTCGATGATCTTGTAGCCCGCCCCGACCGTGCCGCCGACGCGGCTGTCCACGCCGGCGAAGGTGTTCCGGTAGTAGATGCCTTCCGCGAAGACGTCGATACGCGGCGTGAGGTCGCGCGATCCGCGCACCTTCCCGGCGTATGACTCCGCCGTCACGACGTCGTCGGTGGATGCGCGGAGCATCGCGAACTCGGCCGAGAACGTCCAGGGCGCCGGCTTGTAGAAGACCTGGAATCCGGCGCCGAAGCTCGACGTGTCGGTGTTGCCGCTCGTCCCCGCATAGGAGAGCTGCGCGTTGCCGGTCCAGAGCGGGGCGGGGGTCGGCGTCGGCGGCGGGCAGGGACACGGGGCCTGCGCGGCGGCGACGGCCGCCCCGGAGAGGATCGTCAGGGCCACCGCGAATCGGCGGAAGGACATCGTTGTGGTCTCCTTGAAGGGCGGGAGTCTACACTCACAGGCGCCGCCTCAGGAGCGCCCGCCGCCTCCGTGGGAGTCTGCCGCCGGGAGCAAGGCGGCCTCGTCGAGCGCCAGGAACTCCCCGATGCGCTCGATCGTGACGTCCGCGGCCGGGTAGCCCGCGATGGCCTCCGCGTCGTGCGCGTAGTGGCCCTGACGCGGAAAGACCGTCGTGACCCGGTCGCCCCAGCTCTTCTTGACGGCATCGAGGATTCGCAGCTTGTCGTCCACGAGCACGTAGTGCCGGGCGGGGTAACGTTTCGCGACGTCGTCGAGCTCGCGCTCCTTGTGCACGTAGATCAGCACGTTGCCGCGCACCGCCTCGAAGAGGCCCGAGCGGTCGATCTTGCGCGGCTGAAACACGACGTCCCCGTCGGTCAGGATGACGGCCGTGCCCCACTGCCGGGCCCGATCGAGCACGTCGAGGGATTCGGGATAGAGACGGTTCGCGAACGGATAGTTGATCAGGAACCGCGAAACCGTCAGCAGGTTCGGATCGCGCGGGTACCGGAGACGATAGCGCTGGAGCGCGCCGAGGTAGTCGGCGTAGCCGAGCTCGGAACGGAGCTCCTCGAAGAACCGCCAGTAGTGCTCGGCGCGGCCGGCGCCGACTTCCTTCTCGAGATACGCGCGCAGATCCGCCGTGACGCGGTCGTTGTCGAGGAGCGTGTTGTCGACGTCGAAGAGCAGGACCAGATCGGAGCTCATCGCGCGGCGCCGGCAGGAGATCTCAGCCGCTGCGCGGCTGCGCGGTCGGCGAGAAAGAGGAGTCGGCCGGCGCCCGGCCGGATGAGCTGCGCGGGGAGCTGCGCGGGCTCGTACGGTCCTTCGAGCACGGACTTGAGAGGCGCCGCCTTGTCTTCGCCGCTCACCAGAAAGACCACCGCCGCCGCGGCGTTGAAGGCCGGCGCGGTCAGCGTGATGCGGTCCGTGTCGAGCTTCCCGATCCAGTTGGAGACGGCGCGGCGTCGCGTCTCGGAGAGCGCCTTCGTTCCCGGGAAGAGCGACGCCGCGTGGCCGTCGGTCCCGAGGCCGAGCAGCGCGAGATCGAGCCGCGGGAATTGCCCGGGCGCCAGGCGGAAGTGGTCCTCGATCTCGCGCTCGTAGGCGCGGGCCGCCGCCTCGGCGCTCGGATCCTCGGCGCGGATCCGGTGGACATTTTCGGCGGGCACGGCGACGCGCGAGAGCATCGCGTCCGCCGCCATCCGATAGTTGCTTTCCGCGTCGCCGGGCGGGACGTGACGCTCGTCGCCGAAGAAGAAGTGGATTCGCGGCCAGGCCACCCGGCGTCGGAACTCGTCGCCGGAGAGCAGCGAATACAGGCGCCGGGGCGTCGAGCCGCCGGAGAGAGCGACCGTGGCGGTCGGCGCGTTGCGCAGCGCCTCGCCCGTGGCCGAAAGAAACTCCACCGCCGCGGCCTGCGCGAGCGCATCGGCGTCGGCGAGGACGCGAACCTCGGGCGGGGCAGGGCCCGTCACGTCGCGAAGGATATACCGCGCCGCCTGGACTTCCCTCAAACGGACCCGATAGGATCTGCGGTTCGTTTCCCCGGTTTGGAACCGAATGGAGGAGGAGAATCATGAGCCATCTCGGAAAGTCCCTGCGCATCGCGTCGCTGGCGGCCCTGATTGCCTGGCCGCTCGCCGCCCAGAGCAAGATGGAGGCGAAGAAGCCTCTCGAGGCGAGCGACACCCAGTCGATCACGGCCACCGTCGAGGCGGTAGACACCGCCAAGCGCGAGGTCACGCTCAAGGGCCCCAAGGGCAACGTCGTCGTCGTCGAGGTGCCGGAGTCGGTGAAGCGTTTCTCGGAGATCAAGGTCGGCGACCAGCTCACCGTGAAGTACACGGAGTCGCTCGTCGTCGCGCTCCGGAAGGCCGATCCGACCGCAAAGCTCGGAACGAGCACGGATGAGGGCATGCAGCGCATGGAAGGCGCCAAGCCCGGCGCCGTCGTGTCGCGCAAGGTCACGGCGACCGTGGAGGTCGTCTCGATCGACCCGGCGGCCCCGTCGGTAACGGTGCGCCGCGGCGACAACTCGACGGTCTCCTTCCGCGTGGAGGATCCGAAGAACCTGGAAGGAGTCAAGGCCGGGGACCACATCGTCGTGACGTACACCGAAGCGCTCGCGCTGCAGGTGACGGCCCCCAAGAAGTAGGTCGAACGCCCGGCGGGACGCGAGCGCGTTCGAGGAGGAGCGAAGATGGAGAACACGTTTCTGCCCCTCCTCGTCGCGCTCGCGATCATCCTCGGGATGATCGTCGCCCTCGAGGCCGGACGCCGCCTCGGGCTGCGCCACCGGGGAAGGACGGGGATCCCGCTCGAGGGTCTGGGAGCCCTGGAAGGCGCCGTCTTCGGGCTGCTGGGCCTTCTGCTCGCCTTCACCTTTTCCGAAGCCGCGGGGCGCTTCAACGTCCGCCGCGAGCAGATCGTCGAAGAGGCCAACACGATCGGCACCGCGTGGCTTCGGCTGGACCTCCTTCCTCCGGACGCGCGACCCGCGCTGCGCGACGCCTTCCGCCGCTACGTGGACGCGCGGATCGACGTGTTTCGGGGCTTCTCTCGCGGCACCCTCGGGATTCCCGAGGGCGAGCGGGCCGCGGCCATCCAGGCGGAGATCTGGAACGCGGCCGTCGCGGCCTGCCGGGTCGCGCCGCCGCCGACCGCGCAGCTCGTCCTGCCGTCCCTCAACGACATGATCGACTTCGCGGCGACGCGCACCGAAAGGGCGCGGATGCACCCGCCGGCCGTGATCTACGTGACCCTGTGCGTGCTCGCGTTCGCGAGCTCGCTCGTGGCCGGCTACGGGATGGGGGACGCCAAGACGCGGAGCTGGTTCCACACGATCGCGTTCGCGCTCATCCTCGGGCTCGCGGTGGACGTGATCCTCGATCTCGAGTTCCCTCGCGTGGGATTCATCCGCATCGACGCCTACGACCGCATCATGGTCGAGCTCCGTCAGAGCATGAAGTAGCTCGGACATGCCGCGGCGTCCCCCGCCGCGGTCAGTCTTCTCCGAACCCGCCGCCGCGCGGGCGGCGCAGCCACAGGGGATCGGGCGCGCGAACGTTCCCGAGCACGGAAACGAGGCGCAGGGCGACGATCGTCGCGAAAGCCAGGAGGGCCGAAACGATCCCGTGCCATCCGAGGCCCTCCCCGCCCAGAAAGACCCAGCTCCCCGCGAAAGCCGAGAGGGCGTTGAGGCTGCCCGGGCGGAAGAGCTCCGGCACCTCGCCCGAGCAGACGTCGCGCAGCACCCCGCCGAAGGTGCCCGTGATGACGCCGATGAGCGAGGCCACGAATCGCGGCAGCCCGGCGCGCAGCGCGGCGTCTACACCGGTCAGCGTGAACAGGGCGAGGCCGAGGGCGTCCACGACGGCGCCCGAGCGATGCCAGCGGCTCGCGATCGAGCGGATCCGCGGCTGGTAGCAGAAGCCCACGCAGAGGATCGCGATCACCAACAGGTATTGCCAGCGCGCGACCCAGAAGAACGGCCGCTGTCCGACGAGGAGATCGCGGAGCGTGCCTCCGCCGAACGCCGTGACGATCGCCAGACTGTACGTCCCGACGACGTCCATGCGTTTGCGCGCGGCGGTCATCATTCCCGACACGGCGTAGAGCAGCACGGCCGCCGCCTCGAGCGCCGTGCGGATCGCTGCACCCGTCATGCGATCGGAGCGCGCCGCCGGGGGCGCGCCGCTTCCCCGTCCGCCCGCTCTAGAACTGTACCGTCATGTAGAGGCGCGGGCCGTTGTACCGGAAATCGAGCTTCGTGGTCTGCGTGTCCTTGGTTTTCTCGATGTTGATCCGGTTGTATTCGTACCCGAAGCCGACGCCGAAGTTGCGCACGAAGTACCAGTCGACGTGCGCCATCGCATCGACCATCGAGCCCGAGTAAGGATCGATGTTGGCCTTGAAGAACCGACCCCAGGCGCCGATGCTCACCGGTCCGGCGATCTGGATCTCCGTCTCCGCCCCGATCAGCGGCACGGGCACGTTGACCTCCGCCTCCCGCGTCGTGGTGACGCCGACGATGGGACCGTTCGGCCCGATGACGCCCGCCGATGACGTGAGCGTCGCATGGAGGGTCGTGTAGCTGACGCCGAGGGAAAGGCCGAGGTGGAACGAGGGGGTCTTGAAGATCTCGTAGCGGTAGGCCCCGTAGATGTAGCGTTGCCTGTCTTCGCTCGCGATCTGGGCGCCCGCGGTGTAGGTCACGTCGCCGAAGTTGATGTCCTGCGAAACGGTTCGCGTCGCGTCGGTCGAGAAGTTGAGAAACCCGAAGTCGAGATAGCTCCGACCGGCGAAGTTCCAGTAGCCGTCGCCGCGGAACGTCGTCTTATGGTCCGGCTGGCCCAGGAGATTATTCAGGTCGATCTCGGCGCCGGGAATGTTCGACGTGGAGAGGGAGCCCCTCGTGTCGAGGCTCGCGAAGATGCCGCCGAGCCGCAGGCGGAAGGTTTCGGGGACGTCGCCGGGAAACTGGGCCCGGGCCGGCGCCGCGGCGAGCAGACCGACGGCGATCGCGGCCCCCAGGAGCTTCTTCATTCTGCCTCCTCCTCGATCCAACGGACCCCACCGGGGACCCCGGAGTCTACCGCAGGAGGGCCGCGGCGCCGATTGCCCTTAGGTCTCGGTCCAGAGACGCCGCTCCTCTTCGAGGAGGTGATCGACGCCGCCCGGCGTGAGGGGAGGGGCGACCCAGTTTCCCTGCATGTGGTCACAGCCGTACTGCTGCAGGCACCGGAACTGGTCCTGGCTTTCGACGCCCTCGGCGGTGACCGTGAGCTTCGTCCCGTGCGCCATCTCGACGATGGCCCGCACGATGCCCGCGTCGGCGGCGCTCTGCGGGAGGTCGGAGACGAAGGACCGGTCGATCTTCAGCGCGGTGATCGGGTAGCGCTTGAGGTAGCTCATGGAGGAGTACCCCATGCCGAAGTCGTCGATCGCGATGCCCACGCCCATCCCGCGGAGCATCCGGAGATTGCCCACCACGATCTCGGCGCTTTCCATCGCGATCGATTCGGTGATCTCGACCTCCAGGTGCTGCGGCTGGAGCCCGGCCTGCTCGAGCGCCAGACCGACCATCGGAACCAGGTTCTCCTCTCGAAACTGCCGCGCCGAGACGTTGACGGCCACCAGCAGGTCGGGGAGGCCGGTCTTGCGCCAGGCCTCGAGCTGCGCGCACGCGGCCTTCAGCACCCATTCGCCGATCGGGACGATCAGACCGGTCTCCTCGGCCTCGCCGATGAACGACGACGGCATGACGAGGCCGCGCTCGGGATGCTCCCAGCGCAGAAGCGCCTCGAAACCGACGATCCGGCCGGTCGAGAGCGAGAGGATCGGCTGATAGTGGAGCACGAGCTCCTCGCGTTCGAGGGCGTGGCGGAGACCCGCTTGGAGCGCGAGACGTCCCTCGGCGCGCGAGGTCAGCTCGGGCGTGCAGAGCTGGAAGGTGCCGCGGCCGAGCTCCTTGGCGCGGTACATGGCGGCGTCCGCGTTGCGCAGGAGCGTCTCCGGATCGCCGCCGTCGTCGGGGAACGTCGCGACGCCGAGGCTCGCGGTGACGCGGAGCGTCTGCTCTCCGAGCTGGAACGGACGCGTCACGCTCTCGAGCAGCTTTCGGGCGACGCCCGCCATCTCCGCCGCCGGCCGCGCGTCCGGCAGCAGGATGACGAACTCGTCGCCGCCGACACGCGCGATCGTGTCCGCCTGCCGCAGCCGCCGCTGAAGGCGCAGCGCGAGGGAGCGGAGGAGCCGGTCGCCCGTCCCGTGACCCCAGGTGTCGTTGACGAGCTTGAAGCGGTCGATGTCGAGGTAGAGGATCGCCACGCGTCGGCGGTGCCGCCGCGCCTGCGCGACTTCGCGCGCCGCCCGCTCGAGGAAGCGGACGCGGTTCGGCAGCTTCGTGAGCGGATCGTTGTAGGCCTGGTCCGCGACGTGGCCCTCGACGCGGCGCCGATCCGTGACGTCGACGAACGTGGCGACCGCCACGGGCCGGCCGCCCGCCTCGGCGAGCGCGAAAGACACCTCGATCTCGACGGGGTTTCCGTCGGGCCGGACGATTCGGAAGGCGTCGCGAAGGGCGGGCCGATCGCCCTCGATACACTGATGCAGGTCCTCGACGAACCGCTCGCGATCTTCGGGGCCGACGAGATTCGCGGCGGACTCCAAGGCGATGATCTCCTCGGGCGGCCGGCCGAAGATCGCTCCGAGACGCGGGTTCGAGTTCCGAATCGTTCCTCCCTCGATCAGCGCGAGGCCGACGGCGGCTTCGGCGGCGAGGGTGCGGGCGCCGTCGGAGGCCGAATCGCGGCTCTCGGCGCGCCGGCGTCCGGTTACGTCTCGGAGGACGCCGACGACGCCGACGACTCTTCCCGCCGCGTCCCGCTGCGGCGCGTATGTCGCCGAGAGCCACACCGTCGAGTCCTCTCCGCGAACGCGGTGCGCCAGGTCCGGGCCGAAGACCGTCTCGCCGTTCAACGCTCGCTCGAGAAGCTCCGCGACTCCCTGGTCGGCCAGATGCGGAAAGACCTGCAGGGCTCCGCGGCCGAGCACCTCCGCCGCGGGGATGCCGGTCAGCCGCTCGAGGGCGCGATTCCAGACGGAGATCCGGAGGCTGTCGTCATAGGCGATGATTCCGTCGGGCGCGCTCGCCACCGCGTCGCCGGACGGGAGAGTGCCGGAGGCCGGTGACGGCGTCTCGAGCTCCGCGGCGCGCTGCCGCGCGGCGATCTCGCGCTCGAGACGGCGTCCCAGGGCGCGGAGCGCCTCGAGAGCGGGCGCCGCGAGGGTGCGGGGCTCCCGGTCCATCGCCGCGAGCGCCGCGAGAGGCGTTCCATCGGCGTCGAGAAGGGGTACGCCGGCGAAGAAGCGGATGCTCTCGCGCACCACGGGATCGTCGCGAAAGCGCGGGTCCCTGGCGACGTCGGCGAGGACGAGCAGGTTCGGCGTCGCCGCCGCCTCCGAACAGAGCGCGATGGCGCGGGCCGTCTCGGCGACGCGAATTCCGCCGCGCGATTTGAACCAGTTGCGTCCCGGGCGGACGAGAGCGACCGCGGCCAGCGGCGCGCCTGTCAAGCCCATCGCGAGGGTTGTCGCGTCTTCGAACAGCTCCTCGAGCGCCGTTTCGAACGAATCCTCGGGCGGCGAAGGGCCGCCTCGCGGGCGGGGGGCGCCGTCGGCGGGCGAAGGCATTTTGCGAATCCGGGAGCGCGAAAAACGCTGCTCAGAATTGTAGCGCCGAAACCCCGGCCGTGAGCATCGATCGCGAGGCGCGGATGGCACGAAGGTGCCGGTATTTCAGAGGATGGGCGCGAGGAGTCGCGCGGCGGCGTCCGCGGCGGCGTGGAGAAGCGATCGTCGGCGCCATCTCTCCGCGGTGATCTCCTCGGCTCCTTCGAGGTCCTTCTCGAAGGCGCGCGCGAAGACGCCGCCGACCTCGGCGTCGAAGATCACGAGGTTGCATTCGGCGTTGAAGTGGAAGGAGCGAAAGTCGAGGTTCGTCGAGCCGGCGAGGCAGAGCCGGTCGTCGGCGACGAGCGTCTTGGCGTGGAGGATCGCCGGGCGATACTCAAAAATGCGCACGCCGCGCGCGAGCAGGTCGGCGAAGTATCCGTGGCCCGCGTGGCGCACGATTGGAACGTCGGTCCGGCCCGGAAGGAGCAGCCGGACGTCCACGCCTCGCCGGGCGGCCGCGCCGAGGATGTCGAGCGCGCGCGCGCGCGGCGCGAAGTAGGCGTTCGTGATCCAGAGCCGCCTCCGGCTCGCTCCGGCGATGGCCGCGAGCGTCGACGCCGTCTCGCCGTGACCGCGGCCCGGGCGGGACTCGAGCGTGAGGATCCTCACGCCGCCGTCCACGGGCGCTTCGATCGGCGCCAGCTCGAAGTGATCGCCGCCCGCCCACCGCCAGGCCTCGCAGAACACGACGGCCATGTCCCAGGCCGTCGGGCCCTCGACCCGTGCGTGCGTGTCGCGCCAGGGCCCGCGCCGCGAACCGACGGGCGCCGAGCCGTACTCGTCCGCGATGTTCATGCCGCCCGTATACGCGATCCGCCGGTCCACGACGAGGATTTTGCGATGGTCCCGGAAGGGCTGGAGCCAGAGCTGCGGAAAGATCGGGTTGAAGAGGCGTACGGAGATTCCCCGCGCGCGCATCTCCTTCCAGAACGCGCGGCGGGTCGGGAACGAGCCGAAGGAGTCGGCGAGCACGCGGACGGTCACGCCGCGCGAGCGCGCGGCCGCGAGCGCCTCCAGGAATCCGCGCCCGGTCGTATCGTCGCGCAGGATGTACGACTCGAGGAGGATCTCCGACTGCGCGAGGCCGATGTCCCGGCACATCGCGGCGAAGACCTCGTCGCCGCGGAAGAACGGCTGCACGCGGTTGCCGGCGAGGACCGGACCGTCGTCGATTTTCTGCAGCAGTTCGACGAAACCCGGGTCGTCCAGCCCCGCGGGCAACGCGGACGCCACGCGGCCGACGTTCGCGGGAGCGAGCTCGCGGGGGAGGCGCCGCCCTTCGCCCGGATAGAGGCGCGGCAGGAGACGCCTCCGCCGGGGCAACGCCGCGGTCGCGGGCTCGACGCGGATTTTCCGTCGGAGCATCGGCCGACATCATCTCGTGTCTCAGTAGGCGATGCGGCGCGAGGGCGGGGGCGACGGTCGGGCGCCCACGCGGACGCGGGCGTCCACGGCGACGGCGCCCTTCGGCAGGGCGATCACGGGATTCAGGTCCATCTCGAGAATCTGCGGGCAGGCCTCGACGAGCGTCGAGACTCTCAGGATGAGGCTCTTCAGCGCACCCTCGTCGGCCGGCGGCGCTCCCCGGAAGCCCCGAAGGCGCGCCGTGCCCCGCACCTCGTCGAGCATGGCCGCGGCGTCGGCGTCCGTCAGGGGGGCGAGGCGGAAGGCGACGTCGCCCAGGAGCTCGACGAGCGCGCCGCCGCTTCCGTAGAGAACGAGCGGGCCGAATGTCGGATCGAAGGTCGCACCGACGATCGTCTCGACGCCTCCCGTCACCTGCGCCTGGACCAGCGCCTCGGTCATCGCGGTCCCGAGGCGCGTTCGCAGGTCCTCGAAGGCGCGCCGCACCGCTTCCTCTCCCTCCAGACCGAGACGCACCCCTCCGACGTCGGTCTTGTGGAGGATGTCCGGCCCCACGGCCTTCAGGACGACGGGGAAGCCGAGCTCCTTCGCGCCCGCGCCGGCCTCCGCGGCCGTGCGCGCGAGCCGGATCGGCGCCGACGCGATGCCGAAGGATTCGAGAAGCCGCTCCGTCGCCTCCGGTCCGAGCCACCCGCCGCCGCCGCGGAGCGACGTCTCGACGATCTGCCGCGCGCGTTCGAGCCGGACGTCGGCGAAGCGCGGAACCCGTCCCGGCGGCTCCCGACGCCATTCGGCGTATCCGGCCACGCGCGCCAGCGCGGTCGCCGCGCGCTCCGGAAAGGAATAGCTGGGGATCGCGCCGAGCATCGGCGGCGCTCCCTCTTCGCCGAGAAACGTCGCGAGGACGGGCTTCTTCGAGGAGCCCCTCGTCGCGCGGACGATGGCGGCCGCCACTTCCCGGGCCTTCGTCAGGAGCGGCGGAATGAAGATCACGATCACGGCGTCCACGGAGGGCTCGGCGAGCAGCAGGCGCAGGCAATTCTCATACTGATCGGGCGAGGCCGCGGCGAGCATGTCGATCGGGTTGCCGAGACCCGCCTCCTGCGGGAGAAGCGCCGCGAGTTTCGCGCGTGTTGCCGCCGGTAGCGCGGCGATGGTCAGTCCCTCGGCTTCGCAGGCGTCGGCCGCGAGGATCGCCGGGCCTCCGGAGTTCGTCAGGATCGCGACGCGGCGGCCCGGCGGGAGCGGCTGGTGCGCGAGAAGCGTCGAGACGTCGAAGAGCTCTTCGAGCGTGGCGGCGCGCAGGACGCCGGCCTGGCGGAAGAGGGCGCCCACGACGGCGTCGCTCTCGGCGAGCGCGCCCGTGTGCGACGACGCCGCCCGCGCCCCGGCGGCGGATCGTCCGGCCTTGACCGCGACGATGGGCTTCCGCCGCCCGACGCGTCGCGCGATCCGCAGGAACGTGCCCGCGGAGCCGAAGCTCTCGAGGTAGAGAAGGATCACGTCGGTGCGCGGGTCCTCGCTCCAGTACTGCACGAGGTCGTTACCGGAGACGTCGGCCTTGTTGCCGACGGAAACGAAAGTCGAGATGCCGAGGTTCAGCCGGCGCGCCTCCTCGAGGAGCGCGATGCCGAGGGCCCCGCTCTGGGAGCTCAGGCCGACGCGGCCTTCGGGCGGGTAGACGGGCGAGAACGTGGCGTTCAACCGCACGCCGGGGTCGGTGTTCATGAGGCCCATGCAGTTTGGTCCGACCATCCGGATCCCGGCGGCGCGGACCCTGGCGAGGATCGCGGCCTCGCGGCGACGCCCCTCCGGGCCGATCTCGCGAAAGCCCGCGGTGATGACGACGATCCCGCCGACGCCGCGGGCGATGCAGTCGTCGACGGCGGCCTCGACCGCTTCGGCCGGGATCGCGAGAATCGCCAGGTCCGGCGGTTCCGGGATGTCCCGGACGCTCGCGTAACAGCGCCGTCCGCCGATGCGCGACGCGGACGGATTGACCGGATGGACCGGGCCGCGGAAGCCCGTCGAGAGGAGGTTGTGCAGGATCTCGGATCCCACCTTCCCCCGCCGCCGCGACGCGCCGACGACGGCCACGGAGCGCGGCTCGAGGAGCCGCTTCATCGAAGCCGTCGCGGCGCGGGCCGACCGCTCCGCGGCGCGTTCCGCGAACGCGGGCGTGGGCTCGAGGGCGATGACGATGCGGATGGCGTCGGCCTCGGCGCGATACCCGATCTCGAATCCGCAGTGCGCGAAGACGTCGAGCATGCGGCGATTCCCGGGGTGGACGTCGGCGACGAACTCGGTCAGGCCGCGCTGGCGTGCGATCTCGGCCAGGCGCTCGAGCATTCGCGTGCCGAGCCCTTGTCCGTGGAGCGCTTCCTCGACCGTGAACGCGACTTCTGCGGACTCCGGCCGGCGCGGGTCGACGAAGTATCCCGCCACCGCGACGAGCCGCGCTCCGGCTTCGGCGACGAGCACGACCTGGCCTTCGCCATCGGCCGCACACAAGAGCCTCGAAAGGGCCGCGGCCGTCTCCCGCGAGACACCGAGGAATCGAAAATATAGGCTCTCGGCCGAGAGGCCCGCGTGCAGCCGCTCGATCTCGTCACGATCCTCCGCGCGTACGGGACGCAGGCGGACCGTCGCGCCCGTTCGCAGGACGACGTCGGAAGGGTCCGGGCCCGCGAGAGTCGGATCCGTCATGGCCTCTGTGCCCTCACGCTCGGGGATCGCCCCGCCGCGGCTCTGATTCGAATGAATCATATGAATCGCCGGGCCCGACCCTACGCTCTTTCGGGGAGGCGGCGATGAGGATTCTGACGGGGACCGACGGCTCTCCTCAGGCCCTGGCGGCCGTGAGATTCGCGGCCTGGCTGGGTGCCACGCTCCGGGCGCGCGTCGAGGTCGTGCTCGTCGGGGACGTCGATGCGGTCGAGGGCTTGTCGGTCGCGGCGCGCCGCACCATGAAGGCGGACTACGGCCGCTGGGCCGCACGCGCCCTGGACCGCGCCGGGCGCGAGCTCGATCGCGCGGGAGTGCCCGGCCGCTGCCGATACGTCGAGGCACGGCGGCTCGAGCCCATCGCCGAAGTCCTGGCGCGGCTCGCGGCTTCCGCGGGAATCGATCTCGTCGTCGTCGGAACGCACGGCCGCGGCGCCGTCGGCCGGGTTCTCCTCGGCAGCGTCGCCCGGAGGCTCGTCCATGTCTGCCGAAAGCCGCTCATCGTCGTGCCGGCGCCGGTGACGGTTCGCCGCGGCGAGCCGCTGCGGCTGCTCGTGGCCACCGACGGGTCGGGCGACGCCGCCCGCGCGGGGCGGCTCGCCGGGAGGCTCGCGGGTCGCGCAAGGCGGGCGCGCGTCGAGATCGTGACGGTCTCGACTCTGCGCCGGGACCTCGCCGTGGGATTCTCGGCAGCGGTTCTGGCGCTCGTGCCGTACTCCGATCTGCGCAAGAGCGAGCTCCGCGCGGGCAAAGGGATTCTGCGGGCGGCGGAACGGGCCGCCCGATCGCAGGGACTGCGCGTCGGGACGACTTTTCTCGAGCCGCGCGACGCCGCACCGGTTGCCGACGCGATCGCCTCCCGGGCCCGCGCGTCGCGGGCGCACCTCGTGGCCGTGGGTCGTGTCGGCCGGAGCGCGCTCCGCGATTGGGCGCTCGGAAGCGTCGCGCGACAGCTGCTCGCGGTGAGTCGGCGGCCGGTTCTTCTCGGCACGATGCCGGGGAGTTCCCGTTGAAAGACGGCAATCGACTCCTCCTGACGGACCGGAGGGAGGCGGGCCGCCTCCTTGGTCGCGCCCTCGGGCGTTACGCGGGGCAAGGGAATGTCATCGTCCTCGCGCTGCCGCGCGGCGGCGTTCCGGTCGCCTTCGAGATCGCCCGGGCGCTCGGCGCGCCGCTCGACGTGCTCGTCGTGCGAAAGCTCGGAGCGCCCGGGCAGGAGGAGCTCGCGGTGGGCGCGATCGCCTCCGGCGGCATTCGCGTCCTGGACGCCGAGCTCGTCCGGTCTCTCGGCCTGACGCGCGAGGCCATCCGGCGCGTCGAGGCGCGCGAGGCCGCCGAGCTCGAACGCCGCGAGCGCGCCTATCGCGGGGATCGCCCGCCGGCGGCTGTGGAGGGCCGCACGGTGATCGTCGTGGACGACGGCGTGGCGACGGGATCGACGCTCGTCGCCGCGATCGCCGCCGTGCGGGAAAGACATCCCGCGGCCGTCGTGGCCGCCGTGCCCGTTGGGCCGGCGGCGACCATCGCGCGGCTCGGGCAGCTGGCCGACGAAGTCGTCTGCCTGGCGACGCCTTCGCCCTTCCGCGCGGTCGGGGAGTTCTATTCCGAGTTTGGTCAAACGAGCGACGAGGAGGTCCGGCGCCTCCTGGCCGCCGAGACGCACGCCACGCCGGCGCTCGGAAGTCGGTGACGTGAAAAGGAGGCCATGATGCGGACGCAACAGGTTCCCCGGGCCGAGTGGGAGCAATTCTTCGACGCCTTCACGCGCCGTCACGAGGGCTGGCTGGCGACGGTGCGCGTCGTCGATCGTCGATTGGGAGCTCAGGTCGAAGCGCGGGATCTTCCGCTCGAAGGGATCGTGCCCGGCCGAAAGAAAGGCGCGTCGCTTTCGATCCTGCTCGGAAAGAGGCCCGACGCCAACGTCGAACACGCCGTGGAGCGCCCGGAGCAGGTCTGGGTCGAGCTCACGGATCGCGGCGTCGAGGCGGCGCTCGAGATCGTGGGCGCCGATGGCCGGCGCACGATTCTCGAGTTCCGCACCGCCGTGCCGGCCGAGGAGTTGGACGGGCTCGTGCGAGAGCCCGCCGTCGATTGACCACGGAAGACTGGAACGCGGGGACGGGAACCGCCGCCACCGTCACGGCCAATCCCGCCATCGACGTCTCGACCCGCGTCGCGAGCATCGTCGCGGAAAGAAAGCTGCGCTGCGGGCCCCCGGTGTTTCAGCCCGGAGGCGGCGGAATCAACGTCGCGCGCGCGATCCGGCGCCTGGGAGGTGAGGTCCAGGCGGTCTTTCCGAGCGGCGGCCCCGCCGGCCGGCTGCTCGAGGAGCTGATGGCCGAGGAAGGCGTGACGTCCCGCGTGATTCCGATCGCGGGCCGCGTCCGCGAAAACCTGAACGTCCTCGAATCGGAGACCGGACGCCAATTTCGATTCGTGCTGCCGGGGCCGGAGCTCTCGGAGTCCGAATGCGCACGCCTCTTCGACGCCGTTGCCCGGCTCGAGCCGTTTCCGGACTATCTCGTGGCGAGCGGCAGCCTTCCGCCGGGGGCGCCCGAAGATCTCTACGCGCGCCTGGCCCGGCTCACGCGCGAGCGGGGCGGGCGCCTCGTGCTCGACGCTTCGGGCCCGGCGCTCGCCCGCGCGCTCGACGAGGGCGTCTATCTCTGCAAGCCGAGCCTTCGCGAGTTCGGTGAATGGACGGGGGAGCCGGCCGGCGACGAGGCCGCCTGGCGGCGCCGGGCGCGGCGGGTCGTCGAGGAGGGAAGCTGCGAGGTGCTCGTCGTCTCCCTCGGCGCCGCCGGAGTCCTGTGGACCACGCGAGACGAACAGGAACGGCTGACGTCTCCCGCCGTTCCGGTGGCGTCGAGCGTCGGCGCCGGCGACAGCCTGGTGGCCGGGATCGTTTTCTCTCTCTGCCGGGGACGGTCGGTCCGGGACGCCATGCGCTTGGGTGTGGCCGCCGCCGCCGCCACGGTGATGACTTCGGGCACGAGTCTCTTTCGGCGCGAGGACGCGGATCGCCTGCTCGCGGCGGTCGCCGGCGCGGACGCCGAACCCGCTCCGGAACGGGGAGTCGGCGCGATCCGATAGAGTCCGCCTCCATGAATTCGATTCTGGAGGTCGCCCGCTCGATCGATCTATCCCCGCAAGACCTCGAGCTCTACGGCCCGTACAAGGCCAAACTGCGGAGCGGCGCCCTCTCGGGCAAGACCCCTCGCGGCTCCCTCGTTCTCGTGTCCGCGATCACGCCGACACCGGCGGGGGAGGGGAAGACGACCACCTCGATCGGCCTGGCGCAGGGGCTCGCGCGGATCGGCGTGCGCGCCGCGGTAGCGCTCCGCGAGCCTTCGCTCGGCCCGTACCTCGGCATGAAGGGCGGCGGAACGGGCGGCGGCGCGTCCCAGGTGATTCCGTCGGACGACATCAATCTGCATTTCACCGGCGACATCCACGCCGTCTCCTCCGCCCACAACCTGCTCGCGGCCCTCGTCGACAACCACCTCCACCACGGCAACGCGCTCGGCCTCGACTCGCGCCGCGTGGCCTGGAAGCGCGTCCTCGACATGAACGACCGCGCCCTGCGCGACATCGTCATCGGCCTCGGCGGCCAGCGCGAGGGCGTGCCGCGGGAAACGGGCTTCGACATCACGGCGGCGAGCGAAGTGATGGCGATCCTGTGCCTGGCGACCGGCATCGCCGATCTCAAGGAACGCCTGTCCCGCATCGTCGTGGGCTACTGCCCCGACGGATCGCCCGTGACGGCCGACGACCTCCAGGCGGTCGGGGCGATGGCGGCGCTCCTGCGGGACGCCGTCAAGCCGAATCTCGTCCAGACCACCGAGGGCGTGCCCGCGTTCGTTCACGGGGGACCTTTCGCCAACATCGCGCATGGAACCAACTCGATCGCGGCCACCCGCGCCGCGCTCGCGTGTGCGGACGTCGTCGTCACCGAGGCGGGCTTCGCATTCGAGCTCGGCGCCGAGAAGTTCTTCGACATCAACTGCCGTTACGGAGGCTTCGCCCCGAGCGGCACGGTGCTCGTCGCGACCGTTCGCGCGCTCAAGATGCACGGCGGCAAGCCGCTGGCGCGGATCGCGGAGCCGGACGTGCCCGCGCTCGAGCGCGGTCTCGAGAATCTCGAGAAGCACGTCGAGAGCATCCGCAAGTTCGAGCAGTCCTGCGTCGTCGCGATCAACCACTTTCCGACGGATACGGAGGCGGAGACGGACGCCGTGCGTCGCCTCTGCGCGAGCCACGGCGTGGAGGCCGTGGTCGCGCGCCCGTTCTCGGAGGGCGGCGCCGGATGCGCGGCGCTGGCCGAGCTCGTCCACGCGATGGCGTCGCGACCCGGGTCCTTCCGTCCGCTCTACGACTGGGGCGCGCCGATCGACGAGAAGATTCAAACGATCGCGCGCGAGATGTACGGCGCGGAGGCTGTCGACTACGCGCCCCGCGCGCGCCGCGATCGCGTCCAGCTCGAAAAGCTGGGTTACGGCAAACTGCCCGTCTGCATCGCGAAGACGCAGCAATCGCTCTCGGACAACCCGTCGCTCCTCGGGCGGCCGAAGGACTTCCTCGTGACGGTCCGCGAGATCCAGCTGGCCGCGGGCGCGGGATTCGTCATTCCGATCACGGGCGAAATCCTGCGGATGCCGGGCCTGCCCCGCGATCCGCTCGCGTCGCGATTCGATCTGGACGAGGCGGGCGAGATCGTCTTCCGCGCCTGAGGTCGGACCGCAGACAGCCGGGCGTCAGACCGCCGGCTGGCGCCGCGGCGACACGGCCGACCGCACGCGGATGTGGTCGATGATCGCGCGCACTCCGGCCACGTGCCGCACCACCCGGAGAGTGTCCTGGCGCTGCCACGAGTAGTCGACGTCTCCCTCGAGCGTGATCCTCCCGTTCCGGACCGCGAGACGGATCCGGCGGTCCGGAACGAAGACGTCCCACTCGAGAGCCCGCGCCACCGCGGCGGCGACCTCGGCGTCCGTACGCGTCGCGGTTCCGGGGAGGCTGACCTGGATGGTGTCGGTCAGCTCGACGGCGCCCGCGGCGCGATGCGCGGCGTCCCGGGCGGCGAGCTTCTTCGCGTAGCTGTCGACGGTGCCGGAGAGCGTCACGTGGCCGCGCTTCACGTCGACGGAGACGTCGCGCGAACCGAAGCGCTCGAGCTCGCGGAGGACCCGTTCTCGTTGCTCCCGATCGCCCGTGCGTCCAGTCATCCCTCACTCCGAAGCGAAAAGACCGCCGCCGTTATTCCAGCACGCCAATGAGCGCCATGTCTATCGTCCTCGGCCGGACGGCTCCCGCTTTGATGCAAACGCACCATGAGAGCGGCCGGCCGGGAGGTGTGAGATGGGCGTCGAGGAAGCCGGTGAGTTTTCGAGACCATCCGCCGCAAATTCGGAATACGGTCGCAATGGCCCCGTGCGGCTCGCCGAGTGTCGAATCGAGAGGAGGATTCCGATGAAGGCTCGCCCGATTCTCTTCGCCACGGATTTCTCCCCCGCCTCGGGGGCGGCTCTGCGGCAGGCGCTCGCGCTCGCCCGGACGGAGGGAGCGACGCTTCTCGTCGCGCACGTCGTCGAGCCTCCGGTGCCGTTCGCGCCGGATGGATACGTTCTCCCGCAGATTTACGACGACCTCGCCGCGGCGCAGCGCCGCGGAGCGGAGGAGCGGATGCGCCGCATCCTCGCGCGGGCGCGCCGGGACGGGGTCGCGGCGCGCGGTCTCCTCCTGCGCGGCGCCCCGCACGAGGCGATCGCCCGGACCGCTCGCGGACACCGCGCCGGCCGAGTCGTGGTCGGTACGCACGGGCGGCGCGGCTTCCGCCGGCTCTTTCTCGGCAGCGTCGCCGCGCGGGTCGTGGCGTCTTCGCCCTGTCCGGTCCTGGTCGTTCCCGCCCGTCGAGAAAGGAGGACGCGATGATCCGTCTTCGCGACATCATGCAGAAGAACGTCGAGCGCATTTCGCCGAACGAGTCGGCCGAGGCCGCCTGGAATCGGATGCGCCTGCGGCGCATCCGGCACCTCGTGGTGCAGGAGAGGGGCCGGGTCGTCGGCGTCCTCTCCGACCGCGACGTCGCCGGGCGCGGGTCGCTGCGGCAGGTCGAAGCCGTCGGCGACGTCATGACCGAGCCGGTCGTCTCCGCTCACCCCGAAATGACCCTGCGGCAAGCCGCGAACCGGATGCGCGGCCGCTCGATCGGCTGTCTCCCGGTGATCGACGGGGACGACCTCGTCGGGATCGTCACGACGACGGACCTGCTCGAGCTTTTGGGTCGCGGCCTGGCGCGAATTCCCGTGCGAGGCCGCGGGAGGAAGACGCTCGCGGCGCGCGGTCCGCGGCGCAAACCGTTCGTAGCGCCCTCGCTGCGCGCCTGAGATCCGGCGGGACGACCTCGACGGCCTCGCGGAGCCCCTCGGCGCCTTGACCCTCGCGATCGAGACCCTCGCCGTCCGTCTCGCCGTCGCCCTGGGCATCGGACTCTTGATCGGCGCCGAGCGCGAGCGCCGCAAAGGGACGGGGCCGGATCGGGCGCCGGCGGGGATTCGGACCTTCGCGCTCGCCTCGCTCGCGGGCGGCCTGAGTCTCGCCTTCGGAGGCGAGGCCGTCCTCGTCATGTCGGGCCTCGTCGTGGGAGCGCTCGCGGTCATCGCGTATCTGCGAAGCCGTCGCGCCGACCCCGGGCTGACGACGGAGGTCGCGCTTCTCACGACGTTCCTTCTGGGCGCGCTCGCGGTTCGCGAGCCGGCGCTCGCGGCGGGCCTCGCGGCGACTGTCGCCGTCCTGCTGGCCGTGCGCCACCGGCTGCACCGTTTCGTGCGGACCGTGCTCACGGAGCAGGAGCTCCACGACGCGCTCCTCTTCGCGGCGGCGGCCCTCGTCATCCTTCCGTTGACGCCGGACCGCGGGGTCGGTCCCTACGGAGCCCTGAACCCCCGGACGCTGTGGAAGCTCGTCATCCTCGTCATGGCGATCTCGGCTTCGGGATACGCGGCGCTGAGGCTTCTGGGGCCGCGGGCGGGGCTGCCGCTCTCGGGCCTCGCGTCCGGATTCGTATCGAGCGTCGCGACGATCGGCGCGATGGGGCAGCGCGCGGCAAAGGAGCCCGGGCTCCGTCCGGCGGCCGCCGCGGGAGCGGTCCTCTCGACGGTGGCGACCGTCGTGCAGATGGCGCTGGTGCTCTTGGCGACGAGTCGCCCGACCCTCGACGCGCTCGGCCGTCCCCTGCTCCTCGCCGGCCTCGCGGCGGGCGTCTATGGCCTTGCGTTCACCCTGCGCCTGGCCCGCGTGCCCACGCAAGAGCGTGTGGCGCGCGGCCGGGCCTTCGATCTGAAAGCCTCGGTCCTCTTCGCGCTGACCGTCTCGGCGGTCCTCCTCGCTTCCGCCGCCGTCAATCAGTTCTTCGGCGAGCGGGGAGTCTGGCTCGCGGCCGCGGTGGCGGGATTCGCGGATACCCACGCCGCGGCCATCTCGGTGGCCTCGCTCGTCGCGGCGGGGAAGCTCTCCGCCGCGGAGGCCGTCGTGCCGATTCTCGCGGCCATGACGGCCAACACCGTCACCAAGGCCGCCGTCGCCGCCGCGGCCGGCGGCCGCCGGTTCGCCCTGCAGACGATTCCCGGCCTGGTGCTCGTCATGGGAGCCGCCTGGGCGCCGACGCGGCTCGCGCCGGTCGGTTCATTTGGTGCGAACGCATCATGGAAGGAGAAGGTCTCGGCGTCTATCCTCGCCGTCGATGAAGATACTCGTCGCGACGGATGGTTCGAGGGGAGGGACCGCGGCGCTTCGATTCGCTTCGCGGCTCGCGGGCCACGGCTCGACTGGCGAGCTGGTGGTGCTGACCGTCACGCGCGGGTCGTCCAACGGCGGAGCGCCGGAGGCCTCCCGGAAACACGCGGAGCGGATCCTCGAGGACGCGGCCCGGCGGCTGCCGGAAGGCGCCCGCCGCGCGCGATACCGGGCGGTCGCGCCCCGCGCCGGAGCGCCCATACCGGAGACGATCTCGCGGGAAGCGGACCGCATGAAGGCGGATCTCGTGGTCGTCGGCAGCGAAGGGCGCGACACGTTGAGCGAGTGGGTTCTGGGCGGCGTCGCCCTGAGGCTCGTCTACGTCTCGCGCCGGCCCGTCACGGTGGTCCGGCCGCCGCGGCGGCGCCGTCCGTTGTGAGCCTCGGCGGGTCGGTCGCGGCGGCGCCGGCGTCCCGAAGGGCCTCTTGAACCCTCTCGAGCCGGGGTGCTAACCTTTTCCTTCGGGAATTCCGTCGATGCCCTATTCATCGGAGGCGCTCGATCGGATCGCGCGGAGCGGCGAAGCGGTCTTCGCCATCGACGCCGCCGACCGGATCATTCTCTGGAATCGGAAGTGCGAGGAGCTCCTCGGACGGCCGGCCCGCGCCGTGCTCGGCAAGCATTGTTTTGAGGTGCTGGGAGGCCGGGACGCGCATGGCAACGTCTACTGCTACAAGAACTGCGCCGTCGCGTTCCAGGCGCGCGAGCGCCCGAAGGATCCCGTCCATCACTTTCCGCTGTCGGTCGAGGTCGGGAAGAGCGGCCCCCGCTGGTTCGACGTCTCGCTCTTCTCGATTCCGTCCTATCATCCGGCGCTCACGACGGTCGTCCATGTCCTGCGGGAGGAGAAGCAGAAGCCCTCGGCGCTCGAGAGGCACCTCGCCGGCGAGTCGGACTTCCGCGAGCCGCTCTGGCCTCTCACGACGAAAGAGGGCGAGCCCGTCGTCCTGACCGCGCGCGAGAAGGAAATTCTCCGATGCCTCTCGGAAGGGCTCGCGACGGGCGCGATCGCCAAGCGGCTCTTCATCGCCCCGGTCACGGTGCGGAACCACATCCAGAACATCCTGCACAAGCTGGACGTGCACACGAAGCTCGCGGCGGTCGTCTTCGCCTACCAGCACCGGCTGATCTAGCGGAAGAGCGGCGGCCGGGAGGCGGGATCAGCCGACCGAGACGCGCCGCCCGAGAAGCTCGCGGACGAATCCCTCGAGCGCGGCGTTGTCGAACTGATTCCACCCGTCGCAGCCCGCGTGCTCGCGCGTCTCGACGTCGCAGCAGATCGCCTCGCCCGTCACCTCGCGCCGTCCCAGGTAATAGGCGGAGATCGCGTCGTCGAGCTGCGCGCGCGTGGCATTCGGCCGCTTCCGCGCGATCCACCAGAAGCGCCGACGCAGGTCGCGGTCCGAGAGCCGCTCGAATCCGTGACAGAAGATGCCCTTCCTCGCCGCCACCTCGCAGAGGCAGTGCGAGTCGTCGACCATCGTCGCGAGCTTCCGGCGGAGAAGCGCGATCGCTTCGGGGCGGCTGAGATGCTCGGAATTCGTTTCCATGCGTCGAGTCTCCGCCCCCGCGCCGGAGAGCGCCTGATCCGATTGCATCAGCGGGTGCGAAAATCTCGCGCCGCCGCGGCGCCGCGCCTCAGAAATCGGCTCGGGAGAGGCGGCGCAGAGCCGCGAGGACGGGGAAGACGATCCACGCAGCGACCGAAAGCCCGAGGACGACCCCGGCGCCGCCGGCTCCCTTCGTGAAGCGCAGAAAGGCGAGCGACGCCGCCCCGAAGGCGGTCGTTCCCTCGATCCCGAGAAGCGCGCCGGTGCGTACGGCGTCCACGGGATTGCCGATGACCGAAAGGATGAGGAGTCGCGAAGCGCTGCCGGAGGGGAGGAGCGAGGCGGCTCCGAGCGCCGCGACGTCGAAGAGAATGACGGCGGCGAACCACACGATCAGCGCCAGCGCCAGCGTCCGCGCGCGGCGTCCCGCGACGCCCGCCGCGAGAAGGGCCGCCAGGGCGAGAAAGACCGCGGTCGCCGCGAGCGCCGCGAGAAGGAGGAGGAAGTAAGACCCGAGTCCGAGCGATCCGGAGCGGCCGAAGATCCAGAGTCCCGCGGCGCCGAGCCCGATGCCCTCCGCGGAGGCGAGCGCCGCGAAGAGTCCCAGAAGCTGGCCGAGAAGGATCTGCCGGCGAGGCACCGGCTGGCAATAGAGGAGCTCGGCGGCGCCGCGGTCGGGGGACAGGGCGAGCACTCCGATGACGAGCGCGGTGAGCGGCACGAGGAGGAGGACGAGTTGGGTGAGCGAGGCGGCGGTGCGCGCGAAGTCCTGAAAGCCTTCGCCGCCCGAGAGGATGTATCCGGACGCGGCGACGGCGAGCGAGAGCGCCGCGAAGACCGCGGCGAACGTTTGCGTCCATCGGGACCGGACGGCCAGTCGCAGCTCCTGGCGAGCGCACAGCCACAAGGGCGAGGCCGGGGCGGTGCGGACGCTCATTTGCCGAGCTTCCATCGGAGGTACTCCCCGACGAGGATGGAGGCCGGGTAGAAGATCTCCTCTTCGGTCTGCGCGTGCAGGATCATTTTTCGGGCGACGTCGGCGTAGCCCGAGTATCCCTCGTCCTGCGCCGCCTGCATCAGGCCCTTGAGCGCGGCGACGATCAGCGCGTGCTCGTCGAGCATCCGCGGCAGCTCCGCTTTTAGGGTTTCGGCGAGCTTCATGTACCGGCGCATGTCCGGAGTCACCTCGCCGCGTGCGAGCCGCGGCAGCAGCGAAAGGGGCGGGATCGCGAACTCCTCCTCGAGGAGGATGTGCGGGCGGAGGACCTTGAGGACGCGCTCGGCCGCCTGCCCGGTCTTCCCGCCCGCAGCCAGCGCTTTGTGAAGCTCTCCCCGCAGGTGAGCGTGCTCGATCTCGAGGGCTTCCGGGACGTCGCTCATCGTGTCGCTCCTCCCGCGCCCGGCTTGAGGCCCAGCGCTTCCGCGATCGTAACGGGAACGCCGCCCCGGGTCGCGGGATCGCGGTCGCGCGAGGCCGCGTCGGCGTGCGCGACGAGGCCGGAGCCCATCGGTGTCGCGAGTCCCGGGCAGCGGGTGTAGACGGCCTTTTCAGCCGGGATCCAGGCGCCGGACAGGTGGTCGGCGACGTAGATCGCCTCGCGCGGACCCGCCGCCCGGCCGTCCAGGCGTTCGCGAAGGCAGCCCAGATCGTCGAAGAAGGCCGGCAGCTCGTCGATCCCGGCGATCTGGGCCGCGAGTCTTGGGTCGGAGACGGGCATCCGGCACGAGGCGCACGTCTCGTTTCGCGTGTCGAGATCGGCCGGAGGCGGAGCGCCGCGCCCGCCGCAGCCGAGCGCGGCGAGCGCGAAGGACGCCGAGGCAACGGCGAGAACGCGGCGCGTCATGATCTTTCCGCCACGACCTCGCGGTAGAGAGCGTCGAGCCGCCCTTCCTCGGAGGTCAAGCCGCGGATCTCGGCGCCCGCCTCGCGGATGAGGTCGAGCAGACGCGGGCGCAGCGCCGCCGGTCCCGGGGCGACGAGCTCGTCGCCCGACCAGGCCGCGCCCGGCGCGAGGGGGCGAAGCGTCTCGACGAGCCCAGGGATCCGCCGCGCGAGGCGCACGCGCAGGAGACCGCGGGAGGAGAGACGTTCGGCGAGCTCGGCCTGCGTGAAGTCGGCGACGAGACGCCCTTCGACGAGGAGCACGAAGCGGTCCGCCAGGCGCTCGACGTCCCCCAGCTGGTGCGACGAGAAGAGGAGCGTGTGGCCCTCGCGCCGGCGCCGCTCGACGAGCCCGTAGAAGGCGCAGAGACCGTCGGGGTCGAGGGCCGCCGTCGGCTCGTCGAGGAGCAGAATCGGGGCGTCGGGCAGCATCGCGACCGCGAGACCGAGACGCTGCACCATCCCGCCCGAATAAGTTCCGATGGGACGCGCCGAAGCCCCGTTGAGCGACGCGAAACGAAGGACCTCCGGCACGCGGTCGGGCGGCGCGCCGCGCAGGGCGCGGAAGAACTCGAGCGCCTCGACGCCGGTGAGCGTCTCCGGAAACGAGACGCGCTGCGGGAGGTAGGAGATCGCAGCGCGGGCACGCGCGTCCGCGGCGTCGCGGGGCGGCTCGCCGATGCGGACGGCTCCCGAGCTCGGGCGCACCAGACCGGCGGCTGACTTGAGCGTGGTCGTCTTTCCGGAGCCGTTGGGGCCAAGGAGCGCGACGGTCTCGCCGCGGGCCACGACGAAAGACAGGTCGGACACGGCGCGCCGCGCCCCGTAGGTCTTGGCGAGGGCCTCGAAGCGGATCATCGGCGTCCCGCCAGGAGCGCGAGCGCGCCGAGAAGGAGCGCCGCGCCGGCGCCCACGGTCCCGCCCGACCGCTGCCCCTCGTGCGGCGGGTCCGGGCGGGGCACCTCGGGCAGCGCCGGCGCGCCGGCGAGGGGCGCCGGGTCCTCGACCGACACGGGCTCGAGGACCGGGAGCGCACGTTCGGCCAGGCCGAGGGCGGCCGCCGCGAAGCCCTGGGTGAAGAGATCCGCCGCCGTCAGGTTGCCGCGGAAATGATCGAAGACGGAGGAGAGCCGGAACGGCCGGTCGGCGCGGCCGTCGCCGTCCAGATCCGGCTCCTCGTTGTCGGACCAGTAGTTGGCGCGGAACACGGTGTCCGTTCGCCGGCCCACGAGCGTCAGCGGGGTCAGATTGGCGACGAAGGAGTTCCCTTCGAACCGGTTGCCGGCGCACGAGTCGTACAGGACGATCGCCGTGTCGGACTCGGCAACGAGGTTGCCGCGAAAGACGTTGCGGTACGAGCCCTCGAGAAAGATGCCGCGCGCGTTGTCGGCGATCAGATTCGACTCGGCTTCGAGCTCGTCGCACGCCTTCAGCAGGAGCCCGACCGACGCGAAGCCGCGGTTGTGGAGAAAGCGATTCCGCCGGAAGACGATTCGCTTGGAGTACATGAGCGCGGCGCCCGCGGCCGCGTTCTCGAAGACGTTGTCCTCGAAGCGATTCTCATCGGAGAACATGTAGTGGAGCCCATAGCGCAGGTCGCGGGCGCGATTGCCGGTGATCACTCCATGGCGGGACGATTGAACGTAGAGGCCGTCGCGCGCGTCGGAGATCGTGTTGTCCGCGAGCCGGAAGCCATCGGTATTCCAGACGTGGATGCCGGACCCCTTTTCGCCGGCCTGCTTCTCCCGGATCCCGCGCACGTCGCAGCGCTCGACCGAGGCGCCGTCCGCCTCTCGCAGGTAGATGCCGAAGAGCGTGCGGGAGATCCGGCAGTCGCGGATCGCGACGCGCTTGCCGGCCACGTGGATGCCGGACGAGTCGGCGCCGAGGTCCCCTCCGCCCTTCCCGTCGATGTCGAAGCCCTCGATCGTGACGTCATCGGCCCGGACCGAGACGACGGTCCCGGCTCCCGAGCCGGCGAGCACCGGCCGCCCCTGCCCGACGAGCGTCATCGCGTGATCGATCCGAAGGTCACCCGGATAGATTCCCGGCCCGATCACGAGACGGACGCCCGGGGCCGCCGCGTCCACGCGCGCCTGGAGCGTCGAGGACGCCGAAACGGCCGCGCCACGGGAAAGAGCCGCCACGAGCGCGAAGAGCGGAAGGCTCATCCGGCCGCCCGCGATTCCGCCGCGGCTTCGGCGCGCGCCTGACGCCAGGCGAGGAAGAGTCCCGCTCCGAGGGCCAAGGCCGCCGCGGCGAGGAAGTAAGAGCCCGCGGACGGGAACGAGTACACCTCGAAGTTCGCGAGCTTCTTGT
>DATBFU010000028.1:0-14820 GCA_036558325.1 Thermoanaerobaculia bacterium
CGCGAGGCGTCCGGCGATGGCGGCGCAGGCTGCGTACAGCCCCGCGGCGCCGAGGAGGAGCGCGCCGTGCCCGAGGCGCGGGGCCGTGACCGCCGCGACGGCCGGTCCCACGATGGCGCCCGCGCTGCCGCCGGCGGCGACGAGGCCGAAGAGGCGTCGCGCCTCCTCGCGGCGAAAGACGTCGGACATGAAGCTCCATGACACCGAGACCGCGAAGACGTTGACGACCGCGACCCAGACGAAGAACGCCGGCCCGGCCCATCGCTCGAGCCCGGGCCGCGGCAGCGAGGCGGCGAAGAGCGCGAGGTTGCCGGCGAAGAAGAGGTGCATTCCGGGAAGGAAGCGCCGGCGCGGCACGCGCGACGCGAGCCAGCCGAAGGCGGGCACGACGAGAATCATCGCCGCGAAGGTCGCCGTGAAGAGCCAGGGGATCCGCGCGACGCCGACGCGCACGCTGCCCTCGTCGCGGATCGGCCGCAGGACGTAGTATGCGGCGAGGAGCGCGAAGAAGTAGAGGGCGGAGAGCGCGACCAGCCGACGCTCGCCGGGATGCAGATGCCGGGAGAGCCGGCGGCGCCTCACGCGAAGGCTTCCGCGGCGCGTTCGATCGCGCGGCGCTCGGCGGGATCGGGCAGCCTTCCGGAACCGGCGGCGAGGTTCTCCTCGAGATGCTCGGGCCGCCCGGTCCCGGGAATCACGCAGGTCACGGCCTCGTCGGCCAGGATCCACTTGAGAAAAAGCGGCGCCCAGGACTTGCAGCCGAGCGCCTCCGCGCAGTCGGGCAGCGGCCGTCCGGACGCCTTTCGCAGGAGGCCTCCGCCCCCGAACGGCCGATTGGCGACGACCGCGACGCCGCGCTCGGCCGCGAGCGGGAGGAGGCGCCGTCCGGACTCGGGCTCGGCGACCGAGTAGTTGATCTGCAGGAAGTCGAGCTTCTCGCGGCGCAGGAGCGACTCGACTTCGGAGTACGCGCCGGCGTCGTAATGCGTGATCCCGAGATAGCGGATCTTTCCCGCGTCCTTCCACGCGCGCAGCGTCGGCAGGTGCGTCTCGACGTCCACGAGGTTGTGCACCTGCTCGAGGTCGATCCGCGGCGCCCCGAAGGCCCGGAGCGACCGCTCCATCTGCTCGATCCCGGCGTCCCGCCCCGTCGTCCAGACCTTCGTCGCGAAGAAGAGCGTCGCGGAGATCCCGAGCTTGCCGGCGATCTCGCCGACGACGGACTCCGACCGGCCGTACATCGGCGAGGAGTCGACGAGGCGGCCGCCGCGGCGGACGAAGAGGCCGAGCGTCGCCTCGAGCGGCGCCCGGTCGGCGGCCGAGGCGCCGACGTCGAATGTCTGCCACGTGCCGAGCCCGACCACGGGGAGGAGCTCTCCCGAGGACGGAATCGGGCGTGTCCGGGGAGACGCGGCCGGCGTCGTCGTCAATTTGGGGCCGTCCAGGATCGCGGCCGCCGCCGCCGCCGTGACCATGCGCAGCGCCTCGCGCCGCGAGCACCCCGAGGGAGCGGACGCTCTTTGGAGACTCTCCATGCCGGAAACCTACGGGAGGCGCTCGGACGCGGACGGGATTTTGCGACGAGGCGCGTCCCCGACGCGGCGGCCCGGGGACGCGAGGCGGTCAGCCGCGTTCGGTCAGGCGCTCGACGGCGTCGCGATATGTGCGCGAGAGCCGCAGCTCCGTACCGTCCTGGAGCCGCACGGCCCAGTCGCCGTTGTCGAGGGAGGAGAGCTCCCGGATCCGGTCCACGTTGACGATCGTCGAGCGGTGGATGCGCAGGAACTTTCGCGCCGGCAGGCGCTTCTCGGCGGACGCCATCGTCTCGCGGACGAGCCACGACCGCGTCCCGGCATGAAGCTTCAGATAGTCGCCTTCGGCCTCCACCCAGTCGAGGTCCGCGAGACGGACGAACGTGACCGTCCCCTTCGAGCGGACGGGCCAGCTCGAGGGCACGGACGCGGACGAGCGCACGGCCCCGGAGGCTGCCGGCGCGAGCCCTTTCATCTCGCCGACGACCGCCGCCACGCGGCGCGCGACGTCGCTCTCCCGCGCGCGCGCGATGTCGGCGATCGCGCGCGACAGGGCCTCCGCGAACCGCTCGTCGTCGATCGGCTTGAGGAGATAGTCGAGGGCGTGCACCCGGAACGCCTTCACGGCGTGGCGGTTGTGGGCCGTCACGAAGACGACGTGCGGCCGCTCCTCCGGAGCAATCGCCGCGACGACGTCGAAGCCGTCCATCCCGGGCATCTGGACGTCCAGAAAGAGGAGGTCCGGCCGGTGCCTCCGGACCGCCTCCACCGCCTGACGTCCGTTGGCGCACTGCGCGACGACCTTCACACCGTTCGACTTCTCGAGGCGCGAGACGATCCCGCGCCGGCCGAGCGCCTCGTCGTCCACGACGATCGCGCGCAAATCCATACGTCGCCGTCCTCTCCCCCGAAGCTACGGAGAATGTCCCGGGCGGTTTCGGGTCACGACGCCGCCGTGCGGCGCCAGGGGATTCGGATCGAGGCCGAGAGACCCCCCCGTTCGCCCGGACCCAGCTCGAGGGCCGCCTCCGCACCGTAGAGCTCCCGCAGGCGCTGTCTCACGTTCGAAAGGCCCACGCCGCGGCGTGGCTCCCTCGCGGCGTTCGAGAAATCGATTCCGGGGCCGTCGTCGCTCACGCAAACCGTCAGGAACCCGTCCCGTCTGGCGGCCGCGATCGCCACCGCCCCGCCGCCCTCCCGCGGCAGGATCCCGTGCCGCACGGCGTTCTCGACGAGCGGCTGCAGGATGAGGGGCGGAACCAGGGCGGCCTCGGTTTCGGGCGCCACCGCGATCTCGACCCGGAGGCGCTCGCCGAAACGCGCCTCCTCGATCTCGAGATACTTGCACGCGAAGTCGATCTCCTCTCCGAGCGGGATCTCGCGCGTGTCGGTCCGCTCGAGCGTCGCGCGCAGGAAATCCGAGAGCCGCGAGAGCATGCGGTTCGCCTCCACCGAGCGGCCCTCCGCGACGAGGGTCGAGACGCCGTTGAGCGCGTTGAAGAGAAAGTGCGGGTCGAGCTGCAGGCGCAGCGCGCGC
The DNA here is from genome assembly GCA_036558325.1 of Thermoanaerobaculia bacterium. Classification (GTDB taxonomy): domain Bacteria; phylum Acidobacteriota; class Thermoanaerobaculia; order UBA5066; family Gp7-AA6; genus DATBFU01. The sequence goes on from DATBFU010000028.1 coordinate 3,070, forward strand.
AGCCGTGCCTCGTGCGCGAGATCCTCGACCCGCAGCCGACGCTCCCGCTCGGCCGCCAGGTCCAGATATGCCTCGACGCCGAAGTAGAGGACGCTCCAGGCGAGGAGAACGAAGAAGAAGTAGATCGTGTTGACGAAGTCCGGGAAGCGGACCTCGCCCGCCGGCGCGCCCCGCCGCCAGGCCGCGAAGCCGGCGACGACCAGGTTGTGCGCCGCCATCCAGCCTGCCGCCCCCGCGAAGGAGAGCGGGATCGCCGCCGCCGCGACGACCCCGGCCGGCGCGCCGAGCGATCGAAGGGCGCGGTAGCCGAGCCACAACACCAGGCTCGCGGCGAACCCGAAGAGCGTCAGGCTCGATTTGAGGACGGCCGCCTCGAGAAACGGCCACTGGGACAGGCCCGCGGCGAACATCCCGGCGCCGAAGAGGCCCCAGCCGCCGAGCTCGAGAATCCAGAAGAGCCGGCGCCGCCTCGCGATCTCGGTGGGATGAGCCACGGCGTTCGTTGATCCTTCCCCGCGCTCTCCGGCGGGCCTTCCCTGCGCCTCGGGGTCGCCGCGCGGCGCCGGAAATCTTAGCAGGCGCTGCGGCCGCGCGGCGGCGAGGTCAGGCCGCGGCGGTCAGCGCGCGCACGACCTCGTTCTCGACCGAGAAACGGGAGGCGGCGAGATCGAAGCGACCCTGGAGCTCGTACGCCATGCGCTCGAGCGGGATCGCCTCGTAGAAGAAGCCGTTGCGCGCCCAGCCCTCGACGTATTCCGCGACGAACCGGTCGATGCCGAGCACCCGGTACTGCACGACGTGCACGAGCTCGTGGAAGAGAAGCGGACGCCAGGTGGCCGGTCCCTCGAACTGGCTGCGCGACATGACGCACACGTCTCCGAACGTGATCCCGCTCATGAGACGGAAGTCGAGCGGGCTCGGCGCGCCGGCCTTCTCCAACTCGGCGTAGAAGGCCGGGTTCGCGATCTCGTCGACCCACGCCACGCGGCTCGACTGGAGGACGCCGTGGCCGAAGTGCGGGCGCAGCACCGCGCGATCCTCCTCGGAGATCGGCTCGGAGACCGGGAGAAAGGCCTCGCGCTGCGCGGCCACCCAGCGCCGGCCGCGCTCGACCAGAAATCGGACCAGATCGTCGGTCGTCATGTTCCCCTTCGGTACGAATCCGGGCCCGAAAGCCGGGTGGGGGACCGCGCTCAATGATAATCCGCCGGGCGCGCTCCCGCGGCCTGTCCTCGCGGGCAGGGATCGCGGGCGACGTGTCGCGGCGCGACGCTACGCGGTCAGGATGCGGGCGCCGTCCGCCGTCACGAGCAGCGTCTCCTCGTAGTGGGCCGCGAGGGAGCGGTCCGAGGTTCGAATCGTCCAGCCGTCGGCGTCGAGGCGCGACGCGCCCGAGCCCGCCGTGACGATCGGCTCGATCGTGAAGACGAGCCCCTCGCGCAGCCGACCGATGCAGAGCGGGTCGTCGAAGTTGGGGATCGCCGGTGCCTCGTGGATCGTGCGGCCGATTCCGTGGCCCGAGAGCTCCGGAACGACCGAGAAACCGAAGCCGCGCGCGACCTTCTCGACCTCGCGCCCGATCCACCGGATCGGGTTGCCCGGCCGGACCACCGCGAGCGCGCGGCGAAACGCCTCGTGGACGCAGGCGGCGAGGGCGGCCGATACCGGCGTGCGGGGCTCCACCACGACCGTGCGCGCCGCGTCCGCCATGAGGCCGTCTTTTTCCGCGGTCACGTCGAGCTTCACGACGTCGCCCGGTTCCAGACGCCGCCCGCCCGGGATGCCGTGGACGATCTCGTCGTTGACGCTGATGCACGTCACGCCCGGAAACCCGTACACGAGGCGCGGCGCCGGCCGGGCGCCGTGCGCGGCGAAGACGCGCTCCGCCACGTCATCGAGCGCGCGCGTCGAGACGCCGGGCGTCACGGCGTTTCGCATCGCCGCGAGCGTCGCGGCAACGACCCGGCCGACGGCCTCGAGGCCGTCGCGCTCGTCTTGTCGCTTGATCGTCATGATGCCGCCGATTATCTCGCGAGTCGCCTGTCCGATCTTCAGCGGACCTCGAAGACCGCCTCGACCTCGACGGCCACGTCGTACGGCAAGGCGCTGACGCCGACGGCCATGCGCGCGTGCCGGCCTGCCTCGCCGAAGATCTGAACGAAAACGTCGGAGGCGCCGTTGACGACCTGGGACTGAGCGGTGAAGTCCGGCGTGGAATTGACGAAGCCCGCCACGCGCACGCATCGGACGACGCGGTCGAGGTTGCCGTCGAGCGCCGCGCGCAGGTGCGCCACGAGGTTGAGCGCGCACAGCCGCGCCGCCTCCTGTCCTTCCGCCACGCCGAACTCGGCGCCGAGCTTGCCGACGAAGCGGCGCTCGCCGTTCCACTGCGCGAGCTGTCCGGTCAGGAAGAGGAGGCCGCCGGCGCGGACGAAGGGAACGTAGTTCGCCCCGGGCCGGCTCGGCTGCGGCAGCTCGATCCCGAGCTCCTGGATTCTCCGATCGACGTCTCCCACGGGGCGGGCCTCCGTTCAGGGCCGCCGGTACATGTCTTGCGCGATCGGGACGCGTTTCCCGTCTTCCCCCGACTTCTCCACGAGCGAGGTCCAGCTCGCCGCCTCGCGGTTCCAGATGAAGGTGTTGTCGAAGCGGCCGTCCTCGCAGGGAAACTCGAACGGGATCGCATCGCCGGTCCGATCCCCGAAGTCCCGCGAGGAGAACCTCCCGCCGGAGGTGTCGCACCGGTGGACGACGTCATCCCGGTCCGGTTCGCCGCCGCCGAAAGGAAGGAGCACGAGATTCGGCAGAAACCGGTTCGGCACGGAAGCCTCCTTCGGGCCGCAGCATATGCCGCCTCCGCGGACCGGCACGCAATCTCTTGATATCCGAGCAACCCCCCGCCTCGTTAGCGTGTTCCTCCGGAGGACACACGCCATGCTCGCCGCCCTCTCGCGGGATCTGTCCTCGGCGTTCCGCGGCATCCGCCGCCGCCCGGCGTTCGCGGCGGCCGTCGCCGGCACGCTCGCCCTCGGCATCGGCGCCAACACGGCGGTCTTCACGGTGGTCCACGCGGTCCTGCTCCGCGCGCTCCCCTTCGACGACGCCGGCCGCCTGGTGGCCGTTCACTCGCGCGAGCCGGGAAGCGACCGCGAGCCCTTCTCCATCCCCGATTTCGAGGACCTTCGCGCCGGAGCGAAGAGCATCGATGCGCTGGTCGGGTACGGCGGCTGGACGGCAAGCCTCACCGGCGTCGACGATCCGGCGACGATTCCCGCGCAGTGGGCGACACGCGGCTACTTCGACGCGCTCGGCATCCGCGCCGCGCTCGGGCGGACGCCGCGTCCCGAAGAAGAGCGGCCGGGCGGCGAGAAGGTCGTCCTGCTCGGCGACGGGCTCTGGAGATCGCGCTTCGGAGCCGATCCGGCGATCCTCGGCCGGACCCTCGTCCTGAACGGCGAGCCTTATGCCGTCATCGGGGTCCTGCCGCGCGACTTCGTGTTCCTTTCGCCGGCCGCCCAGCTCGTCGCGACGCTCGTGCTCGAAACCGACCCGCGGCACGGGAAGCGCGGCGCCGGATTCCTGCGCGCCGTCGCGCGTTTGAAGGACGGCGTGAGTCTCCCGCAGGCGCGCGCGGACCTGGACGGCGTCGTGGCCGGCCTGCGCGCGCGGTATCCCGGCACGGACGCGACGCACGAGGGCGTCCGGATCCAGCCGCTCGCCGAGCTCGTCTCCGGAAACTACCGGCGGATGCTCGTCTTCCTCCAGGCGGCCGTCGGCGTGGTGCTGCTCGTCGCGTGCACGAACCTCGCCAGCCTGCTGCTCGCGCGAATCGTCGCGCGGCGGCCGGAGCTCGCTCTCCGGTCCGCGCTGGGCGCGCGGCGGCGGGATCTCGTGCGGCAGCTGCTGGCGGAGGCCGGCCTCCTCGCGGTCCTCGGCGGCGCTCTCGGTCTGGGCGTCGCCGCGGCGGGCGTGCGCCTTCTGCTCGCTTTCGGCCCGGCGCAGCTTCCGCGCGCGGCGACGGTCGAGCTCGACGCGCCGGTGCTGCTCTTCAACCTCGGCCTCTCGCTCGCGGTCGGGCTCGCCATGGGCGTCCTGCCGGCCCTCCACGCAACGCGCGCCGGACCCGCGGAGGACCTGCGCGGCCTCGGGCGGGGAGCCACCGGCGGCCGCGGCGGCGCACGCGCCCGGAGCGCCCTCGTCGCCGCCGAGGTGGGACTCTCGCTCATCCTCCTCGTCGGCGCCGGACTGCTCCTGCGGACGCTCCACCGGCTCGCGGCGACGAGCGCCGGCTTCTCGACCGACCACCTGCTGGCGGTGCAGCTCTCGCTCCCCAGGAAGCGCTACGGCACGCCGGAGACGGTGTCGCGATATGCCGACGAGGCGACGGCGCGCCTCTCCGCTCTGCCCGGCGTGATCGACGCCGCCCCGGCCTCGATCAACCCGCTCACGCAGTGGCGGGCCAGCGTCGTGTTCACGATCGAGGGCCGGCCCGACCAGGACCCGAAGAAGGCGCCGCTCGCCAACTACCGCGCCGTCGGACCGGGGTACTTCCGCACGCTCCGCATGCCGCTGCTCGCCGGACGGGCGATCGAGGCGCACGACACCGCGGCGTCCGTCTCCGTGGCGGTCGTGAGCGACACGCTCGCCCGCCGCCACTTCCCGGGCAGAAGCCCGGTCGGAGAGCGCCTCCGTATCGACGACAGCGAGCCCCCGCGCGTCGTCGAGGTGATCGGGGTCGTGGGCGACGTCAAACACACCGGCCTCGACGCCGAGCCCACCGCCGACGTCTACGTCCCGTACGCGCAGACGTCACCGCAGGTGGCCATCTACCTCACGAACATCTTCTGCGTCGCCGTGCGGACGGCCGGCGAGCCGAGGCTCCTGATACCGGCCGTCGTGCGCGAGATCCGCGCCCTCGACCCGGACGTGGCCGTCGCCTCGGCGCGGACCATGGAGGAGGCCTACTCGGCATCGCTCGCGGACCGGCGCTTCTACACGGCGCTCCTCGAGATCTTCGGCGCCGCGGCGCTCGGTCTCGCGCTCGCCGGCATCTACGCGGTGACCGCGTTCTCCGTGGCCGAGCGCACGCAGGAGATCGGCGTGCGCCTGTCGCTCGGCTCGACCCGAGGGGGAATCCTCGCGCTCGTCGCGCGGCGGGCGCTCTCGCCGATCGCGGTCGGTCTGGCCGCCGGAGCAGCCGCCTCGCTCGCGCTCGGCCGGCTCGTGTCGGGTCTGCTCTTCGGCGTCGCCCCGCACGATCCGGCGACGATCCTGGCCGCAATCGCGCTCCTCACGGCCGCCGCGGCGGGGGCGAGCGTCGTGCCGGCGCTGCGCGCGACCCGGATCGATCCGGTGCGGGCGCTGCGCGCGGACTGAGAGGAGCGGGCGGCGATGCGGCCATGCGGCGGCGCGAGCCGCCGCACGATTCACTTCTTGGCGCCCTTCCAGCGGAGCACGTTGTCGTGCTCTCCGGCGTGCGGTCGCTCGCATCCGATGCCGTCGCAGCCCTCGTCGGCTTCTTCGGGAGGCATCCGCAGGACGAATCCCAGTCGAACGGCCCCCACCGCCAGGAGCGTCAGCACCGCGATCGTGTAGGCGAGGTTCTCCCCGTACCAGAGACCGGAGAACCACTCGCGAAACTCCGCAGCCAGAACGTTTGCCTGGCCGCCGTAGATCTCGAGGTCGTGGAGATACTTCTTCGACTCGAGTTGCTGCGCGAGCGGATTTTCGGGCCGCGCGCGCTGGACGAAGTAGACGGCGATCGCCGCCGTGAAGCCGACGGCCAGGATCGCGGCGGCGATCCGCCGGAAGGCGCGCGATTCCGAGGGGGTGAGCGTCTCCATGGGATGGGTTCAGCCGGCGGCCGGCTCCATGATACGCGCCGCCCGGTCGGCCTCGTTGCCCGCCGCGTCGATGGCGGCGCCGATGCGCGCGACGGCCGTTCCGTCCGATTTCGCCCCGAGGCTACTTTCCCGCGTTCGGGCTCTCCCCGGCCGTCTTCTTCGCCGCCCCGTCGCCCTTCAGATGCCGGTCGAACCAGGCGATCGAGCGATTCAGCGAGTCGAGCTGGTTCGCGGAGCCCCACGTGCCCTCCCAGTGCCCCTCGCCCTCGTAGCGCGCATAGGTCACTTCGCGGCCGAGCCGGCGAAGGCCGGAGAAGACTTCGTCGGCGAGATAGCGCGGCACGGCGTCGTCCTTGCCGCCATGGATGATGAGAAGCGGCGTCTTCACGCGGTCGAGGTAGAGGTACGGCGAGTTCTCGAGGTACCGGTCGCGGTACTCCCACGGCGTTCCGCCCATGCGGCCCTGCCCGCTCTCCGCCCACGCGAGCCCGTAGTTCGTCCCGTCCGGCGCGAGCTGCCCGTACTGACCGATCATGTTGCCCATCCCCGCCCGCATCACCGCCGCCTTGAAGCGGGGAGACTGCGCGATGAGACACAGCGTGCTGTATCCGCCATAGCTGTGCCCGGTGACGCCGATGCGGTCGGGATCGGCCACGCCGGCCTCGATCGCCTTGTCGATCCCGGGCAGCACGCTCTTCATCAGATCCAGCATCGGCGTGCCGACGTGGAGCGTCGAGTCGGAGAGGAGGAGCGCGTAGCCGCGCGTCGCGTAGAGCTGGAGGTTCTCGACGGCCGCCGACGCGTATCCGAATCGGTTCAGGTCGTTCGAGATCGAGCTGCCGCCGTACACCTTGACGATCAGCGGATAGCGCTTCCCCTTCTCGTATCCCGCGGGATAGACGAGGGCGCCGCGCAGGACGTCGCCGTCGACGCTCCGCCACTCGATCACTTCGGCGCGGCCGAAGGCCCGATTCGCGAGCGCGGGCGCGACCTCGCTCACCTTCTTCGCCTGCGCCAGATCGCCGCCGCGGACGTAGAGGTCCGGAGGATGCAGGGGGTCTTCGGCCACATATGCGACGCTCGACCCGTCGGGCGAGACGGTCGGCTCGGTTCCGTAACCGCCGTAGCGCTTGTCCTCCTGGAAGATCGGCGTCACGGCTCCGGACGCGAGATCGACGCGGGCGAACCCGGTCCGCTTCGTCGCGGGGTCCGTCGCGATGACGACGCCGTTGCGTCCCCGGTCGGGAGAGAAGAGGCTCGCGCGGCGCACGTCGAGGAGCTCGAGGTCGAGGTCCTTCGGCGCGGCGAAGGATGCGGCGCCGGACCCGTCGGCGGCGGCTCGCCAGAGCGCGCCCTCGCGCAGGAAGAGGACGTTCTTGCCCTCGGGGTCCCAGACCGGGGGCCCGAGCTCGAAGCGGGAACGCATCCGCTCGGTCACCGCGTTGTGCGCGATCCGCTTCGGCGCGCCGCCGGCGACGGACGCGACGTAGACGTCGTCGTCGGCGAGGGGGCCCTCCGTCCGCCACGCGACCCGGTCGCCGGAAGGCGAGAAGCGGAACGAGTCGCCGAAGAGGTCGAACCGCACGCCCGGCGCGACCGTCCGGGGCGGGCCCGCCGGCAGATCCTGGACGATCACGTCGAACAGGTACTGGCCGGCGCCGGGCTTCTCCGCCTTCGTCTCGATGGTGTAGGCGACCCGGCGGCGATCCGGCGAGAGGTAGGCCCAGCCGATGCGCTTCGAGGTCGCGAGGCGCCGGACCTCGCCGCTGCGCACGTCGAGCGTCGCGAGATCCCGGCGCCAGAAGTCGAGGTTCACCTGATCGGTCATGGGAGACGCGCCGGGGGCGCCGGGATCGAACGCGAAGACCTTCGCGGTGACGGATCCGGGGGCGGACTTTTCGTCCTCCGCGCCGGGCTTTCCCCCTTCCATCGCCGCCGCGAACCCCTCGCGGCCGAGGTCGCTCGGGAAGAGCGTGACGAGGAGCGTGTGGTCGTCGGTCCAGGGGAGGCCCGTGTATCCCTCGCGAATCTCCCCGGCGCTCTCGACGGCGTGCAGCTTCCCGCTCGCGCGCTCCCAGATCCAGACGCGCGCGGGACCGAAGTTCGGATCGCCGCTGCGGTCGGCGAGGAACGCGAGCGTCGTCCCGTCCGGCGACCAGGAAGGCGACCAGTTGTGCCCCGTCGAGCCGGTGATGTTCCGCCGCTCGCCGGTCGCGAGGTCGGCGATCCAGATGTCTCCGGCGATGCCATACCACGCGAGCCCGTTGCGCGTCAGGACCTTGCTGTCGATCGCCTCGCGCCGCCGCGTGCTGTCGGTGACGACGCAGGCGAGGAGCTTCCCGTCGGGGGAGAACGCGGGCGGCGAGTACGCCGCGAGCGTCGGCGCCTTGAGAACGTCCTCGACCGCGAGCGGCGCCGCGGCCGGAGGCGCCGCGGGGTCCGAGGCAAGGGCGAATCCGGCGAAGAGCAGGGACGCGAAGGAGGCGGCGAGAGACCGGCGAAGAGCCATGTTCCACTCCTCGTATGGCGAACGCGGGGAAAACTCCCGTTTCGGGTTTCGTCGGCGCGGAAGAATATCGCGCCGCCGCGCCGTCTCGCTCTCGGCGCACGACGATTTCGTGTTGGGTGCCTTTCCGGGTCCTCGAAGAAGAACGCGTAGCCTCTTACGCCCACGGCGCCGGCGACGTGACGCCGATCGCCGCGTCCGCCTCCTTCGTCGCCGCGTCGATGGCCGCGCCGATGCGCGCGATGGCCGCCTCGTCGGGGGTCTCTTCGGGAATCGGGAAGGTCTCGCCGTACGCCACGACGTTGCGCGAGAACGGCATCGGCAGCAGGTACCGGTCCCAGGAACGCAGATTCTTCGGACGCGCGCTCGCGGAGGTGATGGGAAGGATCCACGCGCCGGTGAGCTTCGCGAGCTGCACGACGCCGGGCTGGACGATGCGGGGCGGCCCTTTCGGCCCGTCCACCGTCAGCGCGGCGTGGCGGCCGCTCCGGACCTGGCGGACCATCTGGCGCAGCGCCTCGCCTCCCCCGCGCGTCGTCGATCCGCGCACGACGACGTATCCATTGCGCTCGAGCCAGCGCGCGATGATCTCGCCGTCCTCCGACTGCGACGCCATCGTCACGATCCCCTGTTTCCGGTGGGCCTGGATCGGAAGGAACATCCGGCCGTGCCAGAGCGCGAAGAGAATCGGCACGTCCCGGCCCCGCAGCTCCAGGTAGCGTTCGAAGTGTAGACGGTCGATCCGCACCGAGGCCCGCAATGCGGCGATCGAGATCCCCGCCAGCCGCGCGAGAATCGCCGCGCGGGTCATCCTCCCGCTATCCCGGCGTCGAGATCCGGCGCGCGGCGAAATGCGCCGCCACGCGGCCATAGACGCTCGGGACGACGCCGGGCACCGTCTTCACCCCCTTCGTGAAGACGGCGATGACGAAGTCGGCTCCGTTGGGCAGAACCACGCGGCCGACGAGATGGTGGAAGTCGTACGCGTCGCCCGATTTCGCCCAGAGGCGGCTCCCCTTCGGCAGCCGCTCTCCCGCGAGCCGCGCGTCCTCGGGCTCCATCTCCTCGAGCGGCTTTTCGCCCGTGATGTCGCGCGAGAGAAGAGCCGTCATCTCGTCGGTGCCCGCCGTGCCGACCACTTCGCCGCGAAAGATCTCCTTGAACATCCGGGCCGCCTCGGCCGGCGACATGCGATTGCGATTCTGCCCGTCTTCGCGGAACGCCTGCTCGCGGCCGTAGGCGTCCTCGCAAAACGTCTTCTGGTTGGCGTTCAACGTCGGGAAACCGCCCCGCTTCGCGTAGAAGCGGTTCACGGCGTTGCGGCGGTTCTTCCAATCCTCCCACTCGCGGCCGGAGAGCTCCGGCCCCGACGTCGTCCCCGTGATCGAGTCCACCACGAAACCCGTGGCGTCGTTGTAGGAGAGCGTGATCATGTCCTTGACGGCGCGCTGGAGCTCGGGCGTGTCCTTGAGGCGCCCCGCCGCCTTCTCGGTTTCGTAGTACGCGAGGAAGAAGATCTTGATCACGGAACAGGGGTAATAGGCGACGTCCGCACGGAAGCCGCCGGCCGGGAACGAGGGACTCGGGCCCGGCTCCGTCAGGTCGATGAGCGCGATCGAGATCCCATCCTCGGTCAGGCCCTTGTCGGCGAACTCGGCGATCGTGTCGCGCGCCGCCTGCGCCGCGACGTCGTCGAGCTCCTTGGAGGGATCGAGCGGTGAGATCCTGCGGGCGGCTCCGGTGAGGGCGAGCGCCGCTCCGGCCGAAAGGGCGAAGAGAAGGAGCCCCGCGGCCCGCTTCAGGTGCGGGCTCCCGGCGCGCCGGGCATCCACGCGGCCGCGGCCGGAGCGGAAGAACGGAGGCCGGCGAGCGCCTGGCGGCGGGTCCGGTAGATGCGAAAAGCCACGACGCCGATCGCGAGGAACGGCGCCGCGACCATCAAGAGGATCGAGTAATAGAAGCCCCGGCCAAGCTCGTTCGGCGGGCCACCCATCGTGGCCTGGTGCTCGAGATTGTCGCTGCAGAGCGGGCAGGCCGAGAGGACGACCGGCAGGAGCACCAGCAGGAGGCCCGCGACGACGAGCGCCTTGCGTGTGAACGGCGACATCGACGGCACTCTATCGAACTGCGGCCGGCGGGTAAAGCTGGTAGAGCATCAGGTAGACCACGACGCCGGTCACCGAGACATAGAGCCAGATCGGCAGAGTCCACCGGGCGATGCGCCGGTGGCGGTCGTCGCGGCGCTTCAGGCCCAGGTACAGCGTCCGCAGCACGAGCGGCGGGGTGGCCGCCGCGAGGATCGTGTGGGAGACGAGCACCGCGAAATAGATGACTCGCGGGAGACCGGTGGCCGTGAAATGAACCGAGCCGACCTGCGCGTGATACGTCACATAGGAGACCAGGAAGACCGCCGACGTCGCCGCCGCGGAGAGCATCAGCGCGCGGTGCCGCGCGATGTCGAGCCGACGGATGGCCCGGTAGGCCAGGACGACGAGGACCGCCGACGTCGCGTTCAGGACCGCGTTGAAGGCCGGGAGCGCCCGAAGGGTGCTGGTCATCGGAGGCGTTCAAGCGACCGCGTGGCGCGGAGCCTGCCGAGTTCGGGATCCCTCGCTCTCGCTCGGGATGACCGGCTCGCTTCGCTCGCCGGTCAGAACAAATAAATGATCGTGAACAGCACGATCCAGACGAGGTCCACGAAGTGCCAGTAGAGGCCGATCGTCTCGACTCCCTGGTGGCTCGCCTGCGTGTACTTGCCGAGGAACGCCTTGCCGGTCACGAAGGCCATGCAGACGACGCCGCAGAAGACGTGGAAGCCATGGAAGCCGGTCGTCGTGAAGAACACGGAGCCGAAGAGGGAGACGTGGGGGTTGAACCCCTCGTGCAGCAGTTTCCAGTACTCGAAGACCTGCACCGAGAGGAAGCTCGCCCCGAAGAGGAGCGTCAGCGAGAGGAAGAGCTTCATCTTCCGCGCGTCGCCGCGCTGGACGGCGGCCAGGGCCTGGACCATCGTGACCGAAGAGCAGATGAGGAGGAACGTGTTGCCGGCGGTCAGCCAGATGTTCAGCGTGTTGCCGGGATGCGGCCAGTTCGGGGTCCCGAAGCGAAGAACGATGTAGGAGCCGATCAGCCCCGTGAAGAACATCACCTCGGAGCAGAGGAAAACCCACATCCCCATCTTGTCGTGCGGGATGCCGGTCGTCGGCTCCTCTCCGTGTCCGTGCGACACGCCGTGCAGGGCGTGCGCCGGAGCGTGCGGCCCGGGAAGGGCGGCGGCGGTCGCGTGGTCCACGTCGTCTCCTATGGCCGCGGCAGGATCTGCTCGGCGATCCCGACCGACACGAGAATCAATCCGAGGATGAGCGTCGAAGCGAAGATGATCCCGAGACTCTTGCGCTCGTA
>DATBFU010000029.1:0-5835 GCA_036558325.1 Thermoanaerobaculia bacterium
GCGCCGGTTCTGTTTCGGCAGCACGATCGTCCGAATCTGCGCCTGTCGGGCCGCGAGGACCTTCTCCTTCACGCCGCCGATGGGCAGGACCTCGCCGCGCAGCGTGATCTCGCCGGTCATCGCGACGTCGCGGCGGACGAGGCGCTGCGTGAACGCGGAGATCATCGCCGTCGCCATCGTGATGCCGGCCGACGGACCGTCCTTGGGGATCGACCCCTCGGGCACGTGGACGTGCACGTCGTGGGTCTCGAAGAAGTCCTCCGCGATGCCGAGCTCTTTGGCGTTGGCGCGCGCGTAGGACATGGCCGCCTGCGCCGACTCCTTCATCACGTCGCCGAGCTGCCCGGTCAGCCGCAGGCCGCCCTTGCCGCGGACGGCCAGCGCTTCGACGAAGAGCAGGTCTCCGCCCACCGGCGTCCACGCGAGCCCCGTCGCGACGCCGACCTGGTCGCGCTTCAAGAGCTCTTCGGCCAGGTGCTTGGCGGGGCCGAGCATCTTCTCGACGGAAGCGCCGGTGATCCGGTAACGGCGCGTCTTTCCCTTGGCCACCGCGACGGCGACCTTGCGGCAGATCGCGCCGATCTCGCGCTCGAGATTGCGCAGGCCCGCCTCGCGCGTGTAGGCCTCGATGATCTTCTCGATTCCGCCTTCGGTGAACTCGATGTTCGCTTCGGTGACGCCGTTCTCGTCGAGCTGCTTCGGGATGAGGTGCCGGCGCGCGATCGCCTTCTTCTCCTCGAGCGTGTAGCCCGAGAGGCGGATGACCTCCATGCGGTCCAGGAACGCCGGCTGGATGGGATCCAGGATGTTCGCCGTCGCGATGAAGAGGACCTTCGAGAGGTCGTAGGCGACGCCGAGGTAGTGGTCGCGGAACGAGAAGTTCTGTTCGGGGTCGAGCACCTCGAGAAGCGCCGAGGACGGGTCGCCGCGGTAGTCGGAGCCGATCTTGTCGATCTCGTCGAGCATGAAGACGGGATTCGACGTCCCCGCCTGATGGATCCCCTGGATGATGCGCCCCGGCATCGCGCCGACGTAGGTGCGCCGGTGCCCGCGGACCTCGGCCTCGTCGCGGACGCCGCCGAGCGAGAGCCGGACGAACTTGCGGTCGAGCGCCCGAGCGATGGATCGCCCGAGCGACGTCTTTCCGACGCCGGGCGGACCGACGAAGCACAGGATCGGGCCCTTGAGCGTCTTCTTGAGCGCGTGGACGGCGAGGTACTCGAGGATGCGCTCCTTCACCTTCTCGATGTCGTAGTGGTCCTCGTCGAGGATCTTGCGCGCGCGCTCGATGTCCTCGGAGTCGCTCGAGACGACGCCCCACGGCAGGCCGGTCATCCAGTCGAGATAGGTGCGGATGATGGCCGTCTCGGCGGAGTCCGGGTGGCTGCGCTCGAGGCGCTTGATCTGCTTCTCGATCTCGGCTGCCGCCTCGGCGGGGATCTTCCGGTCCGCGACGAGCTTGCGGTACTGCGCGAGCTCCTCGGACATCTCCTCGCCTTCGCCGAGCTCCTGCTGGATGGCGCGCAGCTGCTGGCGCAGGTAATACTCGCGCTGCGACTTGTCCATCTCGCCGCGCGCCTGCGTCGAGATCTCCTGCTGCATCGTCAGGACCGTGATCTCCTTGGCGAGGCTGTCGTTGACGAGGCGCAGCCTTTCGATGGGATCGGTCGATTCGAGGATGTGCTGCGCCTCCTCGAGCTTGAGGTCGAGGTTCGAGGCCGACAGATCCGCCAGGCGCGCCGGGTCGTCCAGGTTCGCCGCGATCACCATGACCTCGGGCGAAATGTTCTTCCCGAGCGAGACCGACTTCTCGAGGTTCTGCTTGACGCTGCGCAGGAGGGCTTCCTGCTCCGGCGGCAGCTCCTTCTCCGGCGCTTCCTCCTCGAGCTTGGTGATCTTGGCCTTGAAGAACGGTTCCTCGGAGAGGAAGGAATCCACGCGGGCGCGCGAGAGCCCCTGGACGAGGAGCCGGATGCGGCCGTCGGGCAGCTTCAGCATCCGCATGATCGCGGCGACCGTGCCGACGGAGTAGAGCTCCTCGGCGCGAGGCGACTCGTTCTGCGCGTCCTTCTGCGCGACGAGCATGATGATCCGCTGCTCGGCCAGCGCCGCGTCCACGGCGTTGATGGACTTTTCTCGCGAGACGGAGAGCGGAAGGATGATGTAGGGGAAGACGACGACGTCCTTCAGCGGAAGGACGGGAAGGATGTCCGGGATCGGGAGGTCGACGTCCCGGTCGGTCGCGATCTCTTTCTCTTCGACTTCGGCCATCGGTGCGTTTCCTGCTCGCCCTACTCTTCTTCCGCCCGCACCGAGATCTCGTGCTCCTTCTCGCGCATGTCGGGCACGCGGGGAAGCACGACCTCGAGGAGGCCCTGCCGGAAGAAGGCCTTCGCTTCGCGGGTGTTCACCGGGCGGGGGATCGGCACGGATTTCACGAAGTTGCCGAAGTAACGCTCCATGCAGAAGAAGCGCATGCCTTCCCGCGTGCGGATGCGCCCTTTCTTCTGGCCGCGGATCGAGACGACCCGTCCGCGGATCGTGACGCGCACGTCTTCGGGCTCGACCCCCGGCAGCTCGAGGAGCACGCGGATCGACTGGCCGTCGTCGAGAACGTCGAGGCTCGGATCCCACGAGCTCGACGGCCCGGCGCCCCGGTTATGCGTCTCGACGAACACCTGGAAGAGGCGGTTGAGCTCGCTCTGCAGGCGCGAGAGCTCGACGAGCGGGCCGTAGAGACGCACGGGATTTCGAGCCATCAGTCGTCGCTCCGCGCGGCGCGCCGGATCTCGCTGCGCGACCGTCCCACGGCTCGGCCAAAGGGCCTCGACCGCGGGCCGGATCCGTTGCTTCGTGCGCCGCGAGCGGAAAGTCTCACGGAGGCGGACGGAAGGACGAGGCGAGCGCGGTTCATTGTCAGGAACCGACCTTCGTTTCGGCTCGCCCGATCAGGTTCTTGAGCTCGAGCAGGAACTCGTCCACGTCCTCGAACTTCCGGTAGACGGACGCGAAGCGAACGTAGGCGACCTTGTCGAGCTCGCGCAGGCGTTCCATGACGAGCCCGCCGATGCGGCTCGTGGCGATCTCCCGCTCCTCGGCGTCGTGCAGCAGTGTCTCGATCTCGTCCACGATGGCGTCGAGCTTCGCGGGCGCGACGGGCCGCTTCTCGCAGGCTTTCACGAGGCCCGCCCGCAGCTTCTTGCGATCGAAGGCTTCGCGGCGGCCGTCCTTCTTGACCACCATGTACGGGATCTCTTCGATCGTTTCGTACGAGGTGAACCGCCGGCCGCAGGACGCGCATTCGCGCCGCCGCCGGATGACTTCGCCCTCGCGGCTCTCGCGCGAGTCCACCACGCGGTCGTCGGTCGCTCCGCAGAACGGACATTTCATGCGAGGCGGAGACGGATCGACGTCGGCACGCCACTATCTTCCCCCGTCTCTCTTCGAACGTCCACCCTCTTCGGCGAGCGGAATCGGCTCCCGAACCGTCCGCGTCGTCAACGCCGCGAGCCCGATGAGCGTGATTGGCAGGAACGACACCGCCCAGGCGATCACCGCGACGCCGGACGCCGGCGCGAGCGGAACGCCGTAGAAACGCGTCAACGCGTATTGCACGGCCGCCTGGTAGGAGCCGATGCCTCCCGGCGTCGGAATCGCGAGGCCGAGCACGGCCGCGGCGGTCACGACGAAGGAAGCCGAGAACGGCAGCTCGATGTGGAAGGCCCGCATGACCGCGTAGATCTGCGCGTTGATGACGAGCCACATGAGGAGCGAAGATCCGACGACCGTGGCCAGGAGCCGCGGGCTCGAGAGCGAGGCGAAGCCATCGGGAAACGCGGCGGCGGCCGCGCGGACGCGGGGCTGCCAGGAGGCGGGCAGCCGGTCCGCCAGACCGCCGAAGAGGCGCGCCGCGGTCTCGCGCCGGAAGAGCAGGAAGAGCGCCGCGCCCACGAGCAGGACGAAGACGCCCGCGGCGGCGATCGCGCCCAGGCGCATCGTCGCGAATGCGGCGCCGCCGGCCGTCGAGCCGGGGATCCCGAGCAGGACGGCCAGCAGAAGAAAGAAGAGGACCGATCCGCCGTCGAGCGCGCGCTCGAAGAGGATCGACGCGAGCAACGGCGAAAACGGGAGCCGCCGCATCCGGGCGAGGAGGGCCGGCCGGATGACCTCGCCCACCCGGGCCGGCAGATTGTTGGCCGCGAACCCGACGGCCGTCGCGAGAAACGACGCGAGGAAAGGGACGCGTCCGACCGGCCGCAGGAGCCAGCTCCACCGGATCGCCCGGAGGATGAACGTCGCCAGGGCGATCGCGAGGCTCGTCCAGAGCCAGGCCGCCGACGCCGAGCGGATCGCCTCCCGCAGGGGCCCGATCTCGACCCTTCGGAGGAAGAGGTAAAGGAGGCCTCCCGCCAGAAGAAGTGAGAGGACGACCTGGGCGCCGCGCGAGCGCAGGGCCCTTCCCAGGCCTTCCGGACCGGCTGGAGGAGCGTCGGATCGGGATTCGGAGGCCTCTCCGCGCACCGATTCCGGGCCGAAGTTGTTCACGGCCGGGGCACTCCGACGAGCTGGCAGGGCATTATCAAAGAGGCATTTTGCCTAAAAAAATGAGGTGAAGATACCCAGAAGCTTGACTTTTCTCCGATTTTTGCGGATTCTCTTCGTAAATCCTCGGGAGGGATGTTATGTCCAAGAAGGCGCCCTGGGTTCTGGCGCTTCTGGCAGGAGCGAGCTGGTCTCTGGCTGCTCCGTCGGCGGCGCAACCCATCCTCGTCGTCGATGGGCCCCAACCGGGGCAAACGGTCGCCGGCGTCGTCGCCGTGAGCGGCTTCGTCCTGAGCCACAACGCGATCGACAAGATCGAGCTCTTCATCGACGACATCGACGTTCCGGTCAATCGCGCGGTTCTGAACCTGTCGCGGCCGGACGTGACGGCGGCCTTCCCGAGCTTCGCGGGCAGCCCCAATGCCGCCGCCGGATGGATCACGTCCTTCCTGGCGCGCAACTACACGAGCGGCCCGCACGATCTGCGGCTCGCCGTGACCGAGGGCGGCGTCGGCACGACCGTCTTCGGACCGATCAACGTCAACATCGACAACACGATCAACCAGTCGCCGTTCGGCCACATGGACTTGCCGGCGCGCACTTCGCTCGCCAGCCTGAGCGGGTCGGCGGCCGTTCTCGGGTGGGCGCTCGACGACAGCGACATCGACCACCTGGACTTCCTCGTGGACGGGAACATCTGGGCGAGCGCGATCGGCCGCGGGGGAGTCGGCAACGCGACCTTCGGCGGACAGCGTCCGGACGTCTATGCGGCGTTTCCCGATTTTCCGGGGACCGTTTACCCCGATCCGAAGTCCCTCTATTCCGGCTTCGTCGCGAACCTCGACACGACGTCGCTCTCCGACGGCCTCCACACGATCAGCGTGCGCGCGACGGACAACCAGGGCGCGGCGCGCGAGATCGACTCGGTTGACGTTCAGGTAATGAACAACGGCAGCCTGCTCGGACCCTTCGGACAGCTCGAGTATCCCCTCGACGAGGCGACGCTCATCTGCGGCCCCGCGGTGCAGGTGATCCCGCCGGGCGGCCCGTGCCCGTCGCCCTGTCTGCCGGGCGGCGGCGGCGGCGGAACGATCCCGCTGACCTTCTTCCCGAACATCGTCAAGGGCTGGGCGCTCGACACCGGCGCGCGGCAGGACCTCGGCCAGGTCTCCTACGTCGAGCTGATGCTCGACGGCGCGATCCTCGCGAACACCCGCAGCGACTGCACGGTCGCGGGCACGATTCTCGACAACTGCTATGGCTTGAACCGCCCCGACATCGAGCAGCAGCACC
>DATBFU010000030.1:0-41628 GCA_036558325.1 Thermoanaerobaculia bacterium
GCCGAAGAACATGTCGGCGCCGCGCTGCCGCGCGTCTTCCATCGCCATGATTTCCTTGGAGACGGGACGGTCGCGCAGCACCTCTTCGTTGACGAGGCGCTCGATTTCCGCCAGCTGCGCCGGGGTCGTCGGAGCCGACGCGGCGTAGTCGAAGCGCAGCCGGTCCGGAGCGACGAGCGATCCCATCTGGCGCGCCGACGGGCCGAGGACCTTCCGGAGCGCCGCGTGCAGCAGGTGCGTGCCGGTGTGGTTGGCCTGCGTGCGCCGGCGAACCCATTCGGGCACGGACTGCGAGACCGACGAGCCGACGGCCAGGCTCCCGCGCACGACCCGGAGGCGGTGCGCGATCACTGCGGGAATTGGCCGCTGCACGTCCAGCACTTCCGCCTCGCCGTCCGGCCACGTCCAGACGCCGGTATCGGCGACCTGTCCGCCGCCCTCCGGATAGAAGACGGTGCGGTCGGCGACCGCGTCGGCGATCTGCCCGGCCTCGACGCGCGACACGGGCGCGCCGTCCTTCACGAGCGCGACGACGCGCGCGCCGTCGAGGCTCACGAAATCGAGCTCGGGATAACCGCGAAAGACCGAGTGCTCGTCCGGCAGCTCGAGCCTCTCGTAGACCGTGGCGTCCGCCGCCTCGAACTTCGCCGACGCGCGCGAGCTCGCGCGCTGGCGCTCGAGGAGCGCCTCGAAACCCGGCCGGTCGATCGCGACGCCTTCGTCTCCGGCGATCTCCTCGATCAGCTCGAGCGGGATCCCGTAGGTGTCGTAGAAACGGAAGACCGCGTCGCCGGGGATCTTCGTCTCGCCCTGACGGCGAACCCGCTCGACTTCCTCGCCGACGCGGTCCGCGCCGACGGACATCGTGCGAGCGAACCGCGCCTCCTCGTCCTGGAGCGTCGCCGCGACGGCGCGCAGCGCCTCGGCGTCCGCCGGGCGGTCCGGGAAGAAGTAGACGCCGCGGTAGATCTCCGCGACCGCGGGAACGAGCGCCGGAAGGAAGGGAGCCGAGAAGTCCACCCCGAGGCGGCGGCCGTATCGCAGCGCGCGTCGGATGATCCGCCGGAGGACGTAGCCGCGGCCTTCGTTCGAGGGAAGCACGCCGTCGGAAATGAGCATCGTCGCCGCGCGCGCGTGGTCGGCGACGACGCGGAACGGCGCGTCCGCGACCGCCATGCCGCCGGCGTACGTCTTCCCGGTCCCGCGCTCGATGCCCTCGATCAGCGGACGGAAGAGGTCCGTATCGAAGCTGTTGTTCGCGCCCTGGAGCAGGGCCGTCAGGCGCTCGAGCCCCATCCCGGTGTCCACCGAGGGCTTCGGCAGCGGCGTCATCTTCCCCGACGCGTCGCGCTCGAACTGCATGAACACGAGGTTCCACAGCTCCATCGTCGTGTCGCCCTCGCCGTTGACGAGCCGCGCGGCGTTCTGGTCGGGATCGCCCGGATCGGGTCCCTGGTAGTAGTGGACTTCGCTGCAGGGGCCGCACGGGCCGGTCTCGCCCATCGACCAGAAGTTGTCCTTCTCGCCGAAGCGGAGGATCCGCCCCTTCGGCAGATGCGTCTCCCAGAGAGCGGCCGCCTCGTCGTCGTCGGTGTAAACCGTCGCCCAGAGCCGTTCCTTCGCCAGGCCGTAGCCATGAACCGGATCGGTCAGCAGCTCCCACGCGAACGCGATCGCGTCCTTCTTGAAGTAGTCGCCAAACGAGAAGTTGCCGAGCATCTCGAAGAACGTCTGGTGGCGGCCCGTGTACCCGACGTTGTCGAGATCGTTGTGTTTGCCGCCGGCGCGGACACACTTTTGCGACGTCGTCGCGCGCCGGTATTCGCGCTTCTCGCGGCCCGTGAAGACGTCCTTGAACTGGTTCATGCCGGCGTTGGCGAAGAGAAGCGTCGGATCCTCCGCCGGAATGAGGGACGACGAGGGGACGCGGCGGTGCCCGCGCTCCTCGAAGTAGCTAAGGAACTTCTCCCGGATCTCCTTCGACGTCACGCCCATGAGAGCCCCGGATCATCGCAGAAATCGCCTCCGGCGCGAAGCCGCGGGCCGTGAGCGCCCGGCGCACGCGCGACCGGCGCTCGGGCAACGGCAGCCGCGACGACGACTTCCAGAGGCGCTCGAAAGCGTGGGCGAGCGCGGCGTCCTCGCGGCCTGCCGAGAGCTCCTCGAGGGCGCGGCTCGCCGTCTCCGCCCCGAACCCGCGCGCCTCGAGCTCGCGCGCGATCCGGCGCCGTCCGTAGCGGCCGCGCCGCGACCGCACGAGGGCGCTCGCCGCTTCGTCCTCCCGCAGCCAGCCCTCCGCGACCAGGCGCTCCAGGGCCCGCCCCGCGGCGCCGGCCGAGAAGCCGCGGCGCGTGAGCTCCCGCCGGAGCTCCTCGCGGCCGCGCGAACGGATCGAGAGAAGCCGCAGGCCTCGCGCGTAGGCGGCCGCCGCCGAATCGGGCTCTTTCGCGCGCGCGATGCGGCGAGGACCCACGGCGCCCGCCGAAGAGCGCTACCGCCCGGCCGGGGGCTGGTTGCTGAAGTCGAAGGGCGATTCCTCGGCGCTCGGCACTTCCTGGTATTCGCCCGGCGCTTCCAGCTCGGAATCCATCTCCTCCCGCGCGAGGTCGGAGGTCGACTGGATGCCCTGGAGCTTCAACTTGAACTCGTTCGGGTTCGTCGCGCGCTTCAGCGCCTCATCGAGCGTGATGAGGCCCTGCTTGTACAGCATGTAGAGCGACTGGTCGAAGGTCTGCATGCCGTACTGCGACGTGCCGGCCGCGATCGCGTCCTTCAGGAACTTGGTCTTTTCCTTGTTCTCGACGCACTCCCGGATGTATTGCGTCCGGATGAGGATCTCGGCCGCCGGGACGCGCCCGAGATTGTCGGCGCGCGGCATCAGGCGGAGCGAGATGACGGCCTTCAGGACCGCCCCGAGCTGCAGGCGGATCTGCTTCTGCTGGTGCGGCGGGAAGACGGAAATGATCCGGTTGACGCTCTCCGTCGCGTCGAGCGTATGGAGCGTCGAAAACACGAGGTGACCCGTCTCGGCCGCGAGGAGCGCCGTCTCGATCGTCTCGTAGTCGCGCATCTCGCCCACGAGGATGACGTCGGGGTCCTGACGCAGCGCGCTGCGCAGCGCCACGGCGAAGCTCTTCGTGTCCACTTCGACTTCGCGCTGATTGATGATCGACTTCTTGTCGCGATGAAGGAACTCGATCGGGTCTTCGACGGTCACGATGTGCTCGTTGCGCATCGTGTTGATGTGATCGATCATCGCCGCGAGCGTCGTGGACTTGCCCGACCCGGTCGTCCCCGTGCACAGCACGAGGCCGCGCTGCTCCTGACAGATCTTCTCGAGCACCGGAGGCAGCAACAGGTCGCGAATCGTCAGGATGCGGGCGGGAATGACGCGGAGGACGAGCCCGACCGTCCCGCGCTGCTGGAAAATGTTGCAGCGGAAGCGTCCGAGGTTCGGGACGGAGTACGCGATGTCGATCTCCATGTCGTTCTTGAACTTTTCCTTCTGCCGGGCCGACATGATCGAGAAGGCCATCGCGATCGTGTCTTCCTGCATCAGGCGGCGCGTGTCGGTCAGCGGAATGAGCTGCCCGTCCACGCGGATGACCGGGAACGCGCTCACCTTCAGGTGGAGGTCCGAAGCCTTGCGCTCGACCGCCACCTTGAGCAGATCGTTGATGTGCATGAATTAGGCCCTTTTTTTGACGCTCAGTGTACGCCCATTCCCCGGGGGCCGCCACGGATTCCCGGGATGGCGACTAAGAACGAGGAGCCAAGGACTTACGTCAGACCCTCGCTTCGACCGCGAGCGGCAGCGGTGTCAGCCAGCCGTAGCGATCCTCGGCTTGTCCCGACGTCACCGCGAAGAAGTCCTTCTGCAGCCGCTCGGTGACCGGCCCCCGCCGCCCCTTGCCCACCGGGATGCGGTCCACCGACCGGATGGGCGTCACCTCGGCCGCCGTGCCCGTGAAGAACACCTCATCGGCGATGTAGAGCATCTCGCGGGCGATCTGCTGCTCGACGACGGTGAAGCCGGCGTCCCGCGCGAGCGTCATCACGGTGTCGCGCGTGATGCCGGGCAGGATCGTGCCCGAGAGCGGCGGCGTCAGGATCTTGCCGCCGTAGACGAGGAAGATGTTTTCGCCGCTTCCCTCGGAAATCCGGCCCGCGCTGTCGAGCGCGATCCCCTCGGTGTACCCGTTCGTGATCGCTTCCATCTTGATGAGCTGCGAGTTGAGATAGTTCCCGGTCGCTTTCGCCATGGCGGGGAACGTGTTCGGCGCCATGCGGTTCCACGAGGAGACGCAGACGTCCACGCCGCTCTCGATCGCCTCCTCGCCCAGATACTTGCCCCAGCGCCACACCGCGATCAGGACATCGACCGAGCTCTTGAAAGGATTGACGCCGAGCGCGCCCATGCCGCGGTAGACGACCGGACGGATGTAGCAGTCCTCGAAACCGTTGGCCCGGATCGTCTCGAAGATCGCCGATTGGAATTGCTCCGCCGCGTACGGAATCTCCATGCGGTAGACCTTGCACGAATGGTAGAGACGCGCGATGTGCTCGTCGATGCGGAAGGCGGCGGGCCCGTTCTTCGTCTTGTACACGCGCGCGCCCTCGAAGAGGGCCGACCCGTAGTGGAAGACGTGCGAGAACGCGTGGATCTTCGCGTCCGCGAAGTCCACGAGCTGGCCGTTCATCCAGACTTTTTTGACGTCCTCGTAGGACATCGCGTCACCTCCGCAAGGAGTCGACACGCGAGGCGGACCCGGGTGAGTATCCTCCCCGTCCCGAAGCGGTGTCAATCACACCGAAGTGCCCGGCATCGATTCGAACCGGTCGCGCGCGGCACGAAGCAGCGTCAGGCCCGCGACCGCCGCCGTTTCGGCGCGCAGCGTCGCCGCCGGAAGGCGCGTCGGCGTCCAACCGGCGGACCGCGCGGCGTCGCGCTCGGCGGGAGTCCATCCGCCCTCCGGCCCGACGGCGATCGCCGTGGCCTGCGGAGCGGCCGCCACGGGAAAGGGCGCGCCCGAGGCGTCGAGCAGCAGCCGGAGACGCGCCGTCTCGGCGGCGAAGGCCTCCGCGGCGGGGATCGGGCCCGAGATCTCGGGCCATGACGCCGCCCCCGACTGCTTGGCCGCCGCGCGGGCGACGCGCTCGAGGCGTCCGGAGGCCGCGGCGGCCGCCCGGAACGCCTGGGTGCGCTCGGTGCGGAGCAGCACGAGCCGCGTCGCGCCGAGCTCCGTCGCCTTCTCGGCGATCCAGGAGAGCCGCTCGAGCCGCAAGGCGGCCACCAAGAGCGCGACCGGGCCCGCGGGCTCGCGGCCGGCGGCCGTCCCCTCCACCGACACTTCGACGCCGTCTCTCGACAGACGCGCGATCCGGCCGGCCGCCTCGGACCCGCGCCCGTCGACGAGAATCACCGCGTCTCCCGGCTCGAGCCGTCGCGCGCGCGCGTGGGCCGCCTCCGCTCGCGGGAGGCGCAGCGAGCTCCCCGCCTGCGGAAGCCGTTCTACGACGAACCGCGCGACAGACACAGACAGCTCCAGGCGCCCTCGCGGTACCGGCCGGCGAGCCGCAGGCGGCGGGAACGCCCGCGTGCGGCGACCGCGCGCTCGCGCTCGGCGGGAATGCCCGAAAGAATCAGCCGGCCCCCGCGCTCGAGGCGCGCCGCCAGCGCGGGCAGAAGCGGAACGAGCTCCTCCGGGAGCATGTTGGCGACGACGAGCGCGAAGCGGCCGGCCGCGGCGTCGACGGGCCCGGCGAAGAGCCCGACCCGCGCGCCGAACGCGTGCCGCCGCGCGTTCTCTCGCGCCACGAAGACCGCTTCGAGATCCGTGTCGAACCCGACGGCCCGGCGCGCGCCGAGCGCCGCGGCCGCGAGGGCGAGCACACCCGAGCCGGTCCCGGCGTCGAGGACGTCCGCGTCGGACCGGACCTCGTCCTCGAGCGCGAGGAGGGCGAGCCGTGTCGATTCGTGCGTGCCGGTGCCGAAGGCGCGCGAGGCGGGGATCCGCAGCGCGATGCGGCCGGCGGGCGGTTGTCCGGGGCCGGGCTCCCCCGGGTCGATCCAGAGACGGCGCCCGACGACGAACGGGCGCGAGGCCGCGCGAAACGCCTCGAGGGGATCTCCTTCGGCGACGTCGGTCGCGAGCGCGGTCCGGAATCCCCGCGAGCGCGCCGCCGCCTCCGCTTCGAGCGCCGTGGCCGCCGAGCGGAAGCAGGCGACGAGATCGCGCCCCTCCTCGGCGAAACCGAGCGGCCCGTGCAGCGCGAGCAGGCCGACGACGGCGTCGTCCTTCGCCTTGCCGGCGACCGTGAGTCGGGAGTATTTACGAGGCAAGCTCACAGCTCACAGCTCACGGCACACAGCTCGACGGAGCTCGCCGTCTGGCTGTTGGCCGTCAGCTGTCGGCTGTCAGCTCACTTGAAGATCTTCTTTGCCTTGCCGAGAACGCCTTTGCCGTCCACGGGCGCGCCGGTCAACGCGGCGTATTCGCGCAGGAGCTCCTTCTCGCGCGCGGACGGGGACTCGGGAATCCGCACGCCCGCCCGCACGACGAGATCTCCCCGCCCACGCCGGCCGAGCCGTCCGAACCCCTTGCCGCGGAGACGAATCTCGGAGCCGGCCGCGGTGCCCGCGGCGACGGAGATCTTCTCGGGTCCTTCGAGCGTCGGGATCTCCACCTCCCCGCCGAGCACGAGGGTGGGATACGGCAGGTCGAGCCGAAGCACCACGTCGTCGTCCTCGCGCTCGAACACTTCATCGGCGGCCACGGTCAGAACGACGTAGAGGTCGCCCGGACGCCCGCCGGCCGGACCGGCGTCGCCTTCGCCGGCCAGGCGCAGGCGCGAGCCCGTCTCGACGCCCGCCGGCACGCGAATCTCGATCTTGCGCGACGCGCGCTTGCGTCCACCGCCGCGGCAATCGGCGCACGGATGCTCGATGACCCGGCCTTCCCCGCGACACGTCCCGCACGGCCGCGTGACCGAGAGGAATCCCTGGGAGAATCGCTGGCGGCCGCGCCCGCCGCAGGCGGGACACGTGCGCGGACGCGAGCCCGCGGCTGCGCCGGACCCGGCGCACGTTTCGCACGGCTCGAGCCGCGACACGACGAGCGGCGCTTCGGTGCCGAAGGCGGCCTCTCGGAAGGAGATCTCGATGCGGTAGACGAGGTCGCTGCCTTCCATCGGACGCGAACCGCCTCCACCGAAACCGAAGAGCTCGCCGAAGAGATCCGAGAAGTCCGCGAAGATCGAGGGATCGAAGCCGGCGCTCCCGGAGAACGCGCCGGGCGAGACGCCCGCGTGCCCGAACCGGTCGTAGCGCGCGCGCTTCTCCGGGTCCGACAGGACGGCATAGGCCTCGGAAGCTTCCTTGAACCGCTCGGCCGCCTCGGGATCGTTCGGGTTGCGGTCGGGATGGGAGGCCATCGCGACGCGGCGGTAGGCGGACTTGAGCTCCGCGGACTCCGCCTCCCGGGAGACTCCCAGGATCTCGTAGTAGTCCCGTCGGGACGCCATGGAAAGCTAAGAGGTCGGCGGGGTCGCCGGCGCGGCCGCGCCGCCGCCGACACGCTGCAGCATGACGCGAGTCAGAACCTTCGAAACGCCCTGCATGTCGAAAATCGCCTCGTTCAGGGCCTCGCGGGAATCGCCCGACGCGATCTCACGGGACCGCTTCAACGTCTCCTCGATCCGCTCCCGCTCGTCCGGAGCGAGCGCCTCTCCGAATTCCGCGAGAACACGTTCGTTGGAGGCGAGCATTCCCTCGAGGCGATTGCGCACCTGCGCGAGCTCGCGGCGCTGATGGTCCGCCTCCGCGAAGGCCGAGGCCTCCTTGATGATGCGGTCGATCTCTCCCTGCGACAGGCCGCCCGCGGGATTGATCTGGATTCCCTGGTTCTTGCCGGTCGCGAGATCGCGCGCCGAGACGTTGACGATGCCGTTCGAGTCGATCGCGAAGGTCACCTCGATCTGCGGGATGCCGCGCGGCGCCGCGGGAATGCCCACGAGCTCGAAGCGCCCGAGCGACTTGTTCTCCTTGGCCACCTCGCGTTCGCCCTGGAGCACGTGGATCTCGACGACCGACTGATTGTCGGCGACCGTCGTGAAGACCTTCGTGTTCTTCGTCGGGATCGTGGAGTTGCGCTCGATGAGCTTCTCGAAAACGCCGCCGTGTGTCTCGATACCGAGGGACAGCGGCGTGACGTCGAGCAGCACGACGTCCTTGATCTCGCCCTTGAGCACCCCGCCCTGGATCGCCGCGCCGATCGCCACGACCTCGTCGGGGTTGATCTCGCGGTTGGGCTCGCGGCCGAAGAGCTCGGCGACCATGCGCTGCACCTTCGGCGTGCGCGTCTGGCCGCCGACGAGGATCACCTGATCCACGTCGGAGGGCTTCAATCCCGCCGACTGGAGCGCGTCGAGGCACGGCGCGGCGGTCCGGTCGATGAGGTCCGCCACGAGCGCCTCGAAGCGGTCGCGCGTCAGCGTGCGGTTGATGTGCTTGGGGCCCGAGGCGTCCGCGGAGATGAACGGCAGCGTGATCGTCGTCTCGGTCGCCGTCGAGAGCTCGCACTTGGCCTTCTCCGCCGCTTCCTTGAGACGCTGCAGCGCCATGCGGTCCTGCCGCAGGTCGATGCCCGTCGCCTTCTTGAAGTCGTCGAGGAGCCAATCCATGATCTTCTTGTCGAAGTCCTCGCCGCCCAGGTACGTGTCGCCGGCCGTCGCCTTGACCTCGTAGATCCCGTCTCCCAGCTGCAGGATCGAGATATCGAACGTTCCGCCGCCGAGGTCGTAGACGGCGACGATCTCGCTCCCCTTGCGCTCGAGGCCGTACGCGAGCGAGGCCGCCGTGGGCTCGTTGATGATGCGCAGGACCTCGAGCCCGGCGATCCGGCCCGCGTCGCGGGTGGCCTGCCGCTGCGCGTCGTCGAAGTACGCCGGCACGGTGATGATGGCCTCGGTGATCTCTTCGCCGAGGATCTCCTCGGAAAATTCCTTGATCTCCTTCAGGATGAACGCCGAGATCTCCTCCGGGCTGTACTCGCGGCCGCGCGCGCGGATCTTGACGTCGCCGTTGACGGCGCGCACGATCTCGTAGGGCAGCACCTCGCGGGCGTGCTGCGTCTCCTCGGAGTCGAACTTGCGGCCCACCAGGCGCTTGACCGCGAAGACCGTGTTCATCGGGTTGGTGATCGCCTGGCGCTTGGCGATCTGTCCGACGAGGCGTTCCCCGTCTTCCGTGAAGCCCACGATCGACGGGGTCGTCCGGCTGCCCTCGCGGTTGGTCAGGACCTGCGGCGTCACGCCTTCCACGACGGACGCGCAGCAGTTGGTTGTGCCGAGGTCGATTCCGAGGATCCTGCCCAAGAGCCCTCCTGAGGAGCGGAAGCCCTTTTCCCGCTAGCCGTTGGCGATCATTTTACCCCGGAAGGGCCGCCCGAACGCGCCGGAGAGTCGATTAGGAATTCGGTTCGCCGTTCTCTCCATGGGTCTCGCGGTCCCGGACCGAGACCTTGACGACCGCCGGCCGCACGAGCCGGTCCTCCAGAACGTACCCCTTCTGCATGACGTCGAGGATCGTGTTGGGGGGCACCTCGTTGGTCGCCTCCGTGGCGACCGCCTCGTGGCGGTTGGGATCGAAGGGCACGTTCGTCTCGACTTCCTCGAGCCCGTGGCGCTTCCAGAGGTCCATGAGCTGACGCCGAATGAGGCCGATCCCCTGGCCGAAATGGCTCTTGCGCTCCTCCGCGGAGGCGTGGGCCATGGCGCGCTCCAGGTTGTCGAGGATCGGAAGGAAGTCGCGGGCCAGGTCCATCAGCGCCGTTCGAAAATGCTCGCGCTTCTCGCGCTCGGTCCGCTTCCGGATGTTCTCGAGCTCCGCGAGCTTCCGGACGTGACGGTCTTTCAGATCGGCCAGGTCCCGCTCCGCGGAGCGGAGCTTTTCCTCTGCCGCGAGGATGGCGGTGCGTTCCTCCTCGGCGAGCGCCTCCTCGAGGCTCTCCCCGGAGTCGCGGACCTCGATCGCGTCGTCGGCGGAGGCGGCGCCGCGTTCGCCGGGCCGGTCGCGGTCGCTCATTCTTCGTCGATCTCCGGCTCCGGCGCCTCACGGCCTTCGAGCCGGCTCGACAGCGCGCGTCCGAGCAGCTCGACGACCGGAATGACACGGCGATATTCCCGGCGGGCGGGCCCGATGACTCCGAGCATTCCCGTCAGTGTCTCTCCCGAGCCGTACGACGTCAAGACGGCGGAGAGGCGCGGGTCTTCCGTGACGGCGTCCTCCGAACCGAGCACCACGCTCGTGCCGGGCGCCTCGAGATAGCGCGTGAAGAGCGACAGCAGCCGCGTCTTCTCGTCGAAGGCGTGCAGGACGCGCTTCAGGCTGTCGATGTCCGAGAACTCCGGTTTGTCGAGAAGGCGGGCCGTGCCGTCCACGTAAATGCGATCCTCGCCTTCGCTGCCCTGAAGCGCCGAGCGTCCGAGCCGGCGCGCGCGCTCGTAGATCCGGTCGAAGGCGGCGCGCTCCTCCTCGAGCTCCTCCACGAGCTTGCGCCGGATGGCGTGGAGCGTGAGCCCGCCGTACTCGCGCGTCAGCCGGTCGCTCGCCGCCTCGAGCTCGGCCGTCGTGTACTCGACCTCGGTCTCGAGGACACGCGAGATCACGACGTCGGGCTCGTTGATCTGCACGACGAGGATCTTGCGCGGCGCCACGGAAAGAAAGCGGAGACTCTTCAAGACCGTGTGGAGGTCGTCCGGCGCGACGACGAAGCCGACCTCGCCCGCGAGCTCGCCGAGCAGCCGCGACGTGGCCTGGAAGAGGCGGGTGATGTCTCCGCCGGCGGACGCCAGGTCCGAGTCGATCTGCTCGCGCAGATCCGCCGCGATGCGGCGATGGCCCATGAGCTCGTCGATGTAAAGGCGATACGCCTGGTCGGTCGGGATCCGTCCGGCAGAGGTGTGCGGCTGCATGAGAAACCCGGCGTCGGTCAGGTCCGCCATGATGTTGCGGATCGACGCGGGAGAGAGGCCGAAACGGCTGGAGCGCGACAGCGTCCGCGACGACACGGGGAGCCCCGTGTCCACGTGCACGCGGATGATCTCGCGCAGAATCGCGCGGCTGCGGCTGTCGAGCGTCTTCTTCACGTCCTCTTCGCTTCTCGGGCGCTTCTCGCCCTCTTCTCGGGCGCTTCCCGCCGGCTCCTGGCACTCCGGAAGGCCGAGCGCCAGAAATCACGGTAGCGGCTCTCGGAAACCGAGTCAACCGGCCGACGGTACACTGCCCGCGTGGCCACGTCCGCCGTGCTCTCGCGGCCGCTCGTGCTCGTCGGGCCGGGGCGGGCGGGAAGGGCCCTCGCCCGATCCTGGACGCGCGCCGGAGGGCGTCTCGCGCTCATCGTCGCGCGCACGCCTTCGGCGGCGGCGCGCGCCGGCCGGGAGCTCGGCGGCCGCGGCGCGACGGCGGCCGGACTGCCGAAGCGCTGCGAGATTCTCGTGCTGGCCGTTCCGGACGACCGGATCGCCGACGTGGCGCGCGATCTGGCCCGCCGAACCACCTGCCGGTTCGCATTCCATCTGTCGGGCGCCCTGCCCGCTTCGGTCCTCGCTCCGTTCCGCCACCGGGGCGCGTCCGTCGCCTCGCTCCACCCCTTGCGCGCCTTCTCGGCGGACTCGAGCGCGGCCGCGGCCGACGCCCGTGGCGGCGCCCGATGGAAGGGCGCGCTCGTCGCGATCGAGGGCGATCCGGAGGCCGTCGCGTTCGGCGAGCGGCTCGCGGCCGCCCTCGGCGCCGTCGGCCGCCGGATCGACACCGCGTCGAAGCCCCTCTACCACGCGGCGGCAACCCTCGCGGCCGGCGGGACGATGGCCCTGCTCTCGGTGGCGGTGCGCGCCGCGGTCCGCGCCGGATTGAGCGAAGCCGATGCCCGCGCGGCCCTCGGACGTCTCGCGTCGGAGGCGGCCGCGGCGACAGTGATGCGCCCGTTCGTTGACGCCTACACGGGCCCGATCGCCCGCCGGGATGCGCAGACCGTTCGCGCGCATCGGGCGGCCGCGGGCGGGGCGCGGGATTTCCTCGAGCTCTACCGGATCCTCGCTCGGGAGATCCTCGCGACGACGCCGGCGCGCGGCGGCGAGCGGCGCGTCCGGGCGATCCTCGGCGGCGCCGGCGGCGGGAAGCGGCGCACGCGCAGGATTCGACGCCGCGAGATCCGGCGCGGTTAGCCGCGGCCTCCGCGGGCGCCCCCGGGCCAAAATTTCGAGGGATTTCCCTCGCCCGGCAGGGGCATAATCGCCCCATGGTCTTCTTCAACTACGCCACCATGCAGATGGCGGCCAAGATCGTGTACTACGGTCCGGGCCTCTGCGGGAAGACCACCAACCTGCACCACATCTACGGGCGGACCGCCCCGGGCTCCCGCGGCGAAATGGTGTCCCTCGAGACGGAGACCGACCGGACCCTTTTCTTCGACCTGCTGCCGCTCGACGTCGGAGTCATCGGCGGCTTCAAGACCCGCGTCCAGCTTTACACGGTCCCCGGGCAGGTCTTCTACAACACGACCCGCAAGCTCGTGCTCAAGGGCGTCGACGGCATCGTCTTCGTGGCCGACTCCCAGCGCGCGATGAAGGAGGCCAACATCGAGAGCCTCCAGAACCTGCGCTCGAACCTGGCGGAGATCGGCGTCAAGCTCGAGGACCTCCCGCTCGTCCTTCAGTACAACAAGCGCGACCTCGCCAACATCCTCGGCCTCGAGGAGCTCGAGGAGACGCTCAACTCCTCGCGCTCCTACGAGAGCTACGAGGCCTGCGCCGTGCTCGGACAGGGTGTCTTCGAGACCCTCAAGGCGATCTCCCGTCTCACGCTCCGCTCTCTCAAGAAGCGGATGCTCGGCGAGGAGCGTCCCGGCGCGCGGCCGACGATGGTCGCAACGGTCGCGCCCGAGCGCGCGACGGTCCCTCCGGCGGAAGCCGAGTCCCCGGCCATTCCCGAGATCCTCCAGGAGCTCTCGTCGGTGACGGCGGAGAAGTCGGCCGCGCCCGCGCCGCCCCCCGCGCCCGCCGAGGAGGAGCTCATCTCGCTCGACGTCGAGCCGGACCTCCCGGCGCCCTCTTCGGCCCCCCGCGAGACGACGTCGTTCGACGCCGGGTCCGCCGAGGCCGTTCAGGAATTCGAGGACGCGCTCGCCTCGCTCGACTCGCCGCTTCCGGAGCAGCCGCGCGCGACCGAGGAGGCCGAGATCGCCGACGTCTCGTTCGCGCAGGCGCCCGAGCCGGAATCCGTCTCGGTGGAGGACGTCAAGCACGTCAAGGTGCGATCCAACATCGACATCCTGGCCGAGCTCGAGAAGCTGCGGAAGGACGCGACCGCCGCGCCCGTGTCGGAGCGTCCGACCAAGCGCCAGGCGCCCGGCGTCTCAATCGACGACCTGCTCGCCTCGAGCCTGAACCACCGAAAGGAAATCAGCCGGATCTTCGAGCTGCAGGTGCCGCGGGGCGAGCTCGCCGGCGGGCATCAGGTCCGCGTGGCGCTTCGTATCGAGGACCGGGAGCAGAACCCCGTCGGAGACGAGAAGACTTTCGCGATCGAGCTCCACACGCGGCCCGATCTCGAGAAGCTCCTGCTCTCGCTGAAGTTCCACATCTTCGCCAAGTAGCCTGTCCTCCCGATGGGACAGGAAGACCTCGAAATCGCCTTGCATTCCTTCGAAAGCCGGGGTTACCCTGCTTTCCACGTGACCAACCGGAAACCTCGCGGGAGGCGGGGAGACTGTTTCCTTTTTGGGCTGGCTCTCCTCCTCACGAGCTGCGCTTCTGCCCCGCCGGCGCGTCCGCGGCAAGCCGGGCCCTCGCCCGAAGAGCTGACCCGCCGACGCGCGGCCGAGCAGTTCGAGGCGGGCCGCGAAGCGGCGCTGTCGGGCGACTTCGTCTGCGCGCACGAGCTCTTCGATCAGACGATCGCGACGCTGCGCCCGGCGGCCGGGACCCCGGCGGCGGCGCCGCAATCGCTCGAGGCGCTCGCGTTCCGTCAGGAGATCTACGAGGGCATCCTCCGCTACGAGGCCCTCGCGGCGCCTCCGGAGGAGACCGCCGCCGGAGAGGGCACGATCGCGCCGGAGCTCCAGCCGATCGAGGCGCCGTCGGCATCCCCCGAGGCGATGACCGAGGCGCGCGAGGCCGTGGCCTCCGATGCTCCCGGAATCACTTACGACATCCCGATCGTGGTCAACGACGCCGTCTTGAAGGTCCTCGCGACGTTTCAGGGCCAGCTCCACGACATCATCGCGCGCGGCCTCGCGCGGTCGGGCCGCTACGTGCCGATGATTCACCGCGTCTTCGGGGAAGAGGGCATTCCGGCGGATCTCGCACAGGTGGCGCTCATCGAGTCCTCGTTCCTGCCTCGGGCGCGATCCAATCGCGCGGCGCACGGAATCTGGCAGTTCATGGCACGCACGGGCCGTCAGTACGGCCTGACCTCCAACGGCATCGTCGACGAGCGCAGCGACCCGGAGAAGGCGACGCGCGCGGCCGCGAAACACCTCGCCTATCTCCACGAGCTCTTCCACGACTGGTATCTCGCGCTGGCCGCCTACAACGCCGGCGAGGGCAAGATCCTGCGCGCGCAGGAGCGCACGGGCCTGAACGACTTCTGGCAGCTCGCGAATTCCGGTTTGCTCAAGGCCCAGACGCAGAACTACGTGCCCGCGGTGATCGCGGCGACACTCATCGCGAAGAACCCCGAGCACTACGGGTTCACGGTCGAGTACGAGGCGCCGCTCGAATACGAGACGATCGAGCTGAACCGGCCCGTGCGGCTCGCCGACCTCGCGCAGGCGCCGAGCCTGGACCTCGAGAGCCTCCAGGCGCTGAATCCGGAGTTGAAGACCGGCGTCACGCCCCGGCAGCCCGAGGGATACACGCTGAAGGTTCCGACGGGACAGGGGGAGGCGGCGCGCCTCGCCTTCGCCGCCGCGCCGACCGCGAAGCTGCCGGGACCGCGGCGCCACACCGTCAAGAAAGGCGAGACGCTCGCGTCGATCGCGCGTCGATACGGCGTGTCGAAGGCGAGTCTGGCCGAGAGCAACGGCCTTCTCGCGACCGCGAAGGTCTCGCGCGGCGAAGTCCTCGTCGTCCCGGCGAAGGGGCCTGTCCGGACGGCCTCCCGCAAGACGACGAAGCAGGCGGCTCCCTCGGCCAAGGCCGCCCCGAAGGCGGCCGAATCGACCGCCGCCGCGCGCAGCTACAGGGTCAAGGGCGGCGACACGCTGTCGCGCATCGCACGCCGCACCGGAACGACGGTCGACTCCCTCATGGCCGCCAACGACCTCGATTCGCCGGAGCAGATCAAGCCCGGCGACCGGCTGAAGATCCCCGCCGCCACCGCCAAGCGCTGAGCGCGCTTGGACTCCGCCGCGTCTCCCTGCTAAGCTCCGTCCCGGTCGGTCCTCATCGTCCGCGGGCGTCTCCCTCGCGCCTCCTCCGCAGGAGGGCCGCATGCTCGCCCGGGTTCACTCCGCCGTACTCCATGGAATCGAGGCCCGTGTGCTCGACGTCGAGGTCGACGTGGGCGGCGGCCTCCCGTCGTTCACCATCGTCGGCCTTCCGGACGCCTCGATCCGCGAGGCGCGCGAACGCGTCCGCGGCGCCCTGAAAAACGGCGGCTTCCCGCTGCCGGCGGGCGCCGTCACTGTCAACCTCGCTCCCGCTGAGTGGCGAAAGGCCGGCGCGACGGTAGATCTCGCCGTCGCGGCCGGTTTGT
The DNA here is from genome assembly GCA_036558325.1 of Thermoanaerobaculia bacterium. GTDB lineage: Bacteria > Acidobacteriota > Thermoanaerobaculia > UBA5066 > Gp7-AA6 > DATBFU01. Next base: position 15,758 of record DATBFU010000030.1, read on the forward strand.
GCGAGATCGCCGGGATCGTCCCGCGCGAGCCGCGGCGCCGGGTCTTCCTGGGAGAGCTCGGGCTCTCGGGCCAGGTGCGGCCCGTGCGCGGCGCGCTGGCGCTCGCGCTGGCCGCCCGGGAGGCGGGATTCGAGGAGGTTCTCCTGCCCGAGCAGAATCTCGCCGAGGCCTCCTGCGTCGAGGGCCTCGATCTCGTCGCGGTGGCGTCGCTCGGAGAGGCGATCGCGCACTTGTCCGGCCAGCCCGCCGCCGCGTCGGCCAAGCGACGCGCCCCCGCGGCCGAAGAGGCCGCTCCGCTCGCGTCCGCCGAGGATTTCGCCGACGTGCGCGGACAGGCGGTCGCGCGACGCGCCCTCGAGATCGCGGCCGCCGGCGGCCACCATGCGCTGCTCGTCGGACCGCCCGGCGCGGGCAAGACGATGCTCGCGCGCCGTCTCCCGACGATCCTGCCGCCGCTCTCGCGCGCCGAGGCGATCGAGGTCACGAAGGTCCACTCGGCGGCCGGTCGGCTGCCCGCGGGCAGCGGCCTCGTGCGATCGCGACCGTTCCGCGCGCCGCACCACGGGATCTCCGCGGCGGGCCTCGTGGGCGGCGGGACGCACCCCGCCCCGGGCGAGATCTCGCTCGCGCACCGCGGAGTCCTCTTCCTCGACGAGCTGCCCGAGTTTCGGCGCGACGTGCTCGAGGCGGTCCGGCAGCCGCTCGAGGAGCGGCGCATCGCGCTCGTGCGCGTGGGCGGCGCGAGCGTCTTTCCCTGCGACTTCCTCCTCGTCGCCGCGATGAATCCCTGCCCGTGCGGCCGCGCCGGTTCGGCCGGAGGCCTCTGCGCCTGCGGCGAAGCGGGCCGCCGGCGCTACACGGGAAAGATCTCGGGACCGCTGCTCGACCGGATCGACCTCTGCGTCTCGGTTCCGTCCGTGAGTTGGAACGACCTGTCGCGCGGCACCCACGGCGAGCCCTCGGCGTCGATCCGCGCGCGGGTCGAGGCGGCCCGGCGCCGCGCGGCGGCGCGCGCTCCCTCGGACGAAAGGGCCTGCAACGCGCGCCTGACGGCGCGCGAGATCGAGACCGCCGCGGCGCTCGATCGGGCGGGCCGCAAGCTCGCCGAGACCGCCGTGACGCGCCTCGGGCTCTCGCTCCGGGGGTTTCACCGGGCGCTGCGGGTTGCCCGCACGATCGCCGACCTCGGAGGAGCCGAGCGAATCGCCGCGGACCACCTGTCCGAGGCGATCTCCTATCGGCTCCGGACGATCCCTGACCATACGGGCAGGATTGACAGGCTGGCTGCCGGTCCATAGGATGCCCCAACGCTCCGATCGGACATCTTTCAGAAGGCGCGGGGCGAATCGAGCGGCCCCGCGGCGTACGGCGGGAGCCGCGTTCGCGCCGGTGAGGGAGTAAGAGACGGATGAGTCGGTACAGCACGATCATCTTCGTCCCCCACGCACGGGCGCGATTTCGAAAGCTGACCGTCTCGACCCGCCTCCTGGCGGCCGCCGCCGCCGGCATCTTCGTCCTTCTGGTCTCGGCCGTCGTCTTCGCGTGGGCCTACGTCTCGACGGCCCAGCAGGACCGGCGCTACCACGACACCGCCGCCGAGAACGCCCGTCTGAAGTCCTCCGAACGGCGCCTCGAGGAACGGCTCGCCGGACTCGCGAAACAGATCTCGCAGTTCGAGGACCGGACGCGGCGCCTGGCGATCGTGGCCGGCCTGCCGCGCGAGAAGGCGGGGCTGGGCGGCCCCCTCGAGACGTCCTCGAACCTCGATCCGACCTCGCCCGAGCGCCAGCAGGCCATCGCCGCCCGCCTCGACGCGCTCGAGAGCCAGTTCGCAAAGCGCGAGGCCGTCACGTCCTCGACCCCGACCGTCGCACCGGTCCGGGGTCTCCTGAACTCGGGCTTCGGCGAGCGCGCAGACCCGTTCACCGGCTCCCCGGCTTTCCACACCGGCCTCGACATCTCCACGCGCCTGCGCGAGCCGGTCCTCGCCACCGCCGCGGGCACGGTGTCCCGCGCCGGCTGGTCGCCGGACTACGGAAACGTCGTCGAGATCGATCATCCGGCCGGATTCCGAACGGTCTATGGCCACCTCGACGTGATCCTCACGCGCGACGGGCAGACGGTGCAGCGGGGAGACCGGATCGGTCTGGTCGGGTCCACGGGCCGCTCGACGGGGCCGCACCTGCACTACGAGGTCCGCCGCGCGGACCACGCCGTCAACCCGCTCGAATACATCCTCGACGCCCGCTGAGCCCCCGGCGGCTCTCGCACCGCCCTCCCGCTCCCGCGAAACCTTGAATAAACTAGCGGTCCGAGTGTGTTTAGGGCCTAAATGATCGACCGCGTCCTCGCCAAGGTCTTCGGAACACAGCACGAGCGGGACTTAAAGAAGCTCGCTCCCCGTGTCGAAGCCATCAACGCTCTCGAGCCGGCGATCCAGGCTCTCTCCGACGAGGCCCTCCGCGGCAAGACGGCCGAGTTCCGCGACCGCGTGCGGAAGGACCTGGAGGGTGTGCCCGCGGAGGAGTTGAAAGAGGCCCGGGACCGGGCCCTCGACGCCCTCCTCGAGGAAGCCTTCGCGGTCGCGCGGGAGGCCTCCCGGCGCGCGATCGGCCTTCGCCCGTTCGACGTGCAGCTCATCGGCGGAATGGTGCTCCACCAGGGAAAGATCGCCGAGATGAAGACGGGCGAGGGCAAGACCCTCGTCGCCACGATGCCCGTCTATCTGAACGCACTGACCGGCCGCGGCGTCCACGTCGTGACCGTCAACGACTACCTGGCCCGCCGCGACGCCGAGTGGATGGGCAAGATCTATCGATTCCTCGGGTTGACCGTCGGCTGCATCCAGAACTCGATGCTCGACGACGAGCGGCAGAAAGCCTACGCCTGCGACGTGACCTACGGCACGAACAACGAGTTCGGCTTCGACTATCTGCGCGACAACATGAAGTTCGAGCTCGAGGCGATGGTCCAGCGCAGCCACGTCTACGCGATCGTGGACGAGGTCGACTCGATCCTGATCGACGAGGCCCGAACCCCGCTCATCATCTCGGGCCCCTCCGAAGAGAACACCGAGATCTACTACAAATGCAACCGGGTGATCCCGCACCTTTCCAAGGGAACCGAGGAGAAGGACAAAGCGGGCAACAAGTACACGACCGGCGACTACCTCGTGGACGAGAAGGCGCGCACGGCGGTGCTTACGGAAGACGGCGTCGCCAAGGCGGAACGGCTGCTGAAGGTCGAGAATCTCTACGAGCTGACCAACATCGACATGCTGCACGGCGTCGAGCAGGCGTTGCGCGCGCACGCGCTCTATCGCCGGGACGTCGACTACATGATCAAGGACGGCCAGGTCCTGATCGTGGACGAGTTCACGGGCCGCGTGCTTCCCGGCCGCCGCTGGTCGGACGGCCTCCACCAGGCCGTCGAGGCGAAGGAAAACGTCAAGATCGAGCGCGAGAACCAGACGCTCGCGACGATCACCCTGCAGAACTACTTCCGACTCTACGACAAGCTCGCGGGCATGACCGGCACGGCCGACACCGAGGCCGGCGAGTTCCACGAGATCTACAAGCTCGACGTGGTCGTCGTCCCGACGAACATGCCGATGATCCGCGCGGACCACCAGGACGTCGTCTACGTGTCGGAGCGCGAGAAGTACGACGCGGTCGCCGACGAGATCCTGCAGCTGCGCGAGCGTGGCCAGCCGGTCCTCGTCGGCACGGTCTCGATCGAGAAGTCCGAACGCCTGTCGGCGCTGCTCAAGAGCCGCAAGGTCCCCCACGTCGTGTTGAACGCCAAGTTCCACGAGAAGGAGGCCGACATCGTGGCGCAGGCGGGCAAGTCCGGCTCCGTCACGATCGCCACGAACATGGCCGGCCGCGGGACGGACATCGTGCTCGGCGGCAACCCGGAGGCGTTCGCCGAACAGCGCCGCAATGAGGTCGAGACGGAGGAGGACTTCCAGAAGCTCCTCGAGAAGATCCGCGCCGAGGCGGCCGCGGACAAGAAGAAGGTCCTCGAAGCGGGCGGCCTCTTCATCATCGGCACCGAGCGGCACGAATCGCGCCGCGTCGACAACCAGCTCCGCGGACGCAGCGGACGCCAGGGAGATCCGGGCGCTTCCCGCTTCTACATCTCGCTCGAGGACGATCTGATGCGGATCTTCGGATCCGACCGCCTCCAGAACATCATGCGGCGCTTCGGCATGGAGGAGGGCGTCCCGATCGAGCACCGGATGGTGACCCGCTCGATCGAGCGGGCGCAAAAGCAGGTCGAGCAGCGCAACTTCGAGACGCGCAAACACCTCCTCGAGTACGACGACGTCATGAACCGGCAGCGCGAGGAGATCTACCGTCTCCGCCGGGACATCCTGACCGGCCAGCGCAGCAAGCCGGAGATCCTCGGCCTCGCCGAGATGATCGTGGACTACCTGCTCGGCCGGCACATGAGCGAAGACAAGAGCCCGACCGAGTGGGATCTGCCGGCGCTCGACGTGGACCTCAAGGAGTATTACGGGTTCGAGCCGGGGCGCTTCGACTTTTCCGGCAAGACACGCGAGGACGTCCACGATCTGCTCGTGAAGGATCTGACCGAGTCCTACGAACGCAAGGAGAAGCTCCTCGGGCCCGAGACGATGCGGCTGCACGAGAGGTTCGTGATGCTCCAGATCGTCGACCAGCAGTGGAAGGACCATCTCCTCGCAATCGACCACCTGAAGGAGGGCATCGGGCTGCGCGGCTACGGCCAGCGCGATCCGCTCGTGGAGTACAAGAAGGAATCCTTCGAGCTCTTCACGCTCATGAAGGAGCGCATCGAGGACCAGACGGTGCAGTACCTGTACCGCCTGCAGCCGGTCATCCGACAGGTCGCCGCCGAGGAGGAGGCGCCGATCGCCGTCGGCGAGGCGCGCGCGCGGCCCGTGGGGCTCCCCTCCCGGCGCAATCCGACGCAGAACTACTCCTACGGAGCCGCGGCCTCCGGAGGGCAGGACGCCCGGGTCGAGACGGTGCATCGCCAGGCGCCGAAGGTCGGCCGCAACGATCCGTGCCCGTGCGGGTCGGGCAAGAAGTACAAGAAGTGTCACGGAGCCGCGGCCTGATGGCGCCGCGCGTTTCCAAACCGGTCCCGGCCCGCTCCGAGCGGGACGTCCCGCTGGCGCTGACGTTCGACGACGTCCTCCTCCTGCCCGCGCACTCGCGCGTCCACCCGCGCGACGTGGACCTGCGCACCCAGCTCACCGACTCGATCCCGCTGAACATTCCGATCGTGTCGGCCGCGATGGACACCGTGACCGAGTCGCGCCTCGCGATCGCCATGGCCCAGCAGGGCGGGCTCGGCGTCATCCACAAGAACCTCGCGATCGCGGCGCAGGCCGACGAGGTGGACAAGGTCAAGCGCTCCGAATCGGGCATGATCGTGGATCCGGTCACCTGCCGGCCCGAGCAGCGGATCGCCGAGGCCCTCGACGTGATGGCGCGATACAAGATCTCGGGCGTCCCGGTCGTCGACGACCGCGGCAAGCTCGTCGGGATCCTCACCAACCGCGACCTCCGTTTCGAGACGCGGCTCGACCGGCCGATCTCGACCCGGATGACGAAAGAGCACCTCATCACGACGCCCGTCGGTACGACCCTCGAGCAGGCCAAGGAGCTCCTCCACGAGCATCGGATCGAGAAGCTGCTCGTCGTGGACAAGGCCGGCAACCTGAAGGGCCTCATCACCGTCAAGGACATTCAGAAGGCGATCAAGTACCCGAACGCGGCCAAGGACGGGCTCGGGAGACTCCGCGTCGGCGCCGCGATCGGGGTGTCCAAGGACCTGATCGACCGCGCGCGCGAGCTCGTGCGCGCCAAGGTGGACGTGCTCGTGCTCGATTCTTCGCATGGCCACAGCCAGGGCGTGCTCGACGCCCTGAATCTGTTGAAACAGAAGTTCCCGTCGACGCCCGTCGTCGCGGGCAACGTGGCCACGGAGTCCGGAGCGCGCGATCTTCTGAAGCGCGGGGCGGACGCCATCAAGGTCGGCATCGGACCGGGCTCGATCTGCACGACGCGCGTCGTCACGGGCTCGGGGGTTCCGCAGATCCACGCCATCCGCGAGTGCGCGCGCGCCACGCAGGGAACGCGCGTTCCTCTGATCGCCGATGGCGGCATCAAGTACTCGGGCGATATCGCCAAGGCGATCGCCGCCGGCGCTCACCTCGTCATGGTCGGCTCGCTGCTCGCGGGAACCGAGGAGTCGCCCGGAGAGACGATTCTGTACCAGGGTCGCACCTTCAAGGCGTATCGAGGGATGGGCTCGCTCGCCGCGATGAAGGCCGGGTCTTCGGACCGCTACTTCCAGGAATCGATGGAGGTCGAGAGCCCGACGCCGTCCAACGGCCTCTCGAAGCTCGTGCCCGAAGGCATCGAGGGCATGGTGCCGTACAAGGGCAGCGTCGAGGCCCTCATCCACCAGCTCACCGGCGGCGTGCGGAGCGGCATGGGTCTGACGGGCTCGAGCACGATCGAGGACCTGCGCACCAAATCGCAGATGATCCGCGTCACGTCGTCGGGCCTGCGCGAATCCCACGCGCACGACGTGATCATCACGAAAGAAGCGCCGAACTACCGCCGCGAAGAGGGCTGAGAGGCGAAAGAGCCCGCCGCTACTTGTTGCGGCGCTTCCCTCGCGGGTCGGTCCCCTCCTCTTTCTCCCACTTCTCGCGCCGCCTCTTGAGCACCGCCTCGAGCCTCCGCGACCACTCGGCTTCCTCGCCCGAGGCGCGGGGGCGATAGTAGCGGCGGCCGCGGAGCGACTCCGGCAGGCACTCGATCCCGCCCACCCCTTCCGGCTCGGCCGGCGCATAGCGGTAGCCGGCGCCGTAGCCGACCTCCCTCATGAGCTTCGTCACGGCGTTGCGGATGACGGCCGGGACCGGCTCGGCCGGCTTGTCGGCCACGTCGGTCTTCGCTTCGTTCTCGGCCATGTACAGGGCATTCGACTTCGGCGCGAGCGCGCAATAGACGGCCGCCTGCGCCAGCGCGAGCGAGCCCTCGGGGAGTCCAAGGAAATCGAAGGCCTCCTTCGCGTCGAGCGCGATGGCGAGCGCGCGCGGATCCGCCAGACCGACGTCCTCCGACGCGAAGCGAACGATCCGGCGCGCGACGTAGAGCGGATCCTCGCCCGCCTCGAGCATCCGGACGAGCCAGTAGATCGTCGCGTCCGGATCCGATTCGCGCATCGACTTGTGCAACGCGGAGATCAGGTTGTAGTGCTCCTCGCCCGCCTTGTCGTAGAGGAGCACTTTCCGCTGAAGCAGGTCCCGCAGCCGCCCGACCTCGATCCGTTTGGTCTTGCCCGCCTCCGCATCCGCCGCGGCCGCCTCGAGGAGGTTCAGCGCGCGGCGGGCGTCGCCTCCGGAGGTCTGCGCGATGAAGGAAAGCGCCTCGTCGTCCAGCCGGAAATCGCGGGCGCCCAGTCCGCGCGGAATGTCCTGGAGCGCGCGCTCCACGATCCGCACGATCGCTTCGGGTTTCAGGGGATCGAGCACCACGACCTTGCAGCGCGAGAGGAGCGCGCCGTTGAGCTCGAAGGACGGATTCTCCGTCGTGGCGCCCACGAGGACGATGTCGCCCGCCTCGATGTACGGCAGGAAGACGTCCTGCTGGGAGCGGTTGAACCGGTGGATCTCGTCGAGGAACAGGATCGTGCGGCGCTTGGCGCGGCGCCGCAGCTTCTTGGCGTTCTCGAGGACCTCCCGCATCTCCTTGACGCCCGTCGCGACGGCGGAGTACGCGAGGAAGGTCGACGCGGTCTGCGCGGCGATGAGCCGCGCGAGCGTCGTCTTCCCGACGCCGGGAGGACCCCACAGGACGAGCGAAGGAACGCGGTCCTCCGCGATCGCGCGCCGGAGGAAGCCGTTGCCCCCCATGACCGCCTCCGGCCCCTCCACCTCGTCGAGCGATCGCGGACGCATCCGGTCGGCGAGCGGCGTATCGGCGGAGAGCGGCGCTTCTTCCGGCGCCGGCTCGGGCGTGGGATCGAAGAGGTCCGTCACGTCGCCTCGAGCTTCCGCCGGCAGGCGTCCGAACAGACCTCGACGGTCGCCGCGCCCCGGCGGCCGGTCACGGCGAAACGCCGGTCGAACCACGCTCCGCAGACGGGATCGCGCGCCACGTCGGCCTCCCGGGCGGCCGGCCGGCGCAGAACGGAACGGCCGAGGATCCCCGCCAGGAGCAGGCGCAGGACGCGCAGCAGCCACAGCGCGGCGAAGAGAAGCACGAGGGCCAGGGCCAGCCGCGCCAGGGTCAGACCTCCGGTTTCCCCTCGTTGATCTTCTGCTCGAGCCGGTCGAGGTTGGGAATGTCCGGGTAGCGGCGCTTGAGCTCCGCGAAAGCGCGCCGCGCCGAATCTCCGTCGCGGAGGTCGTAGGCGTAGACGAGAACGAGGTTCAGCAGCGACTGCCAGTGGTCGGGATCCGCGGCGCGCGCCTTCTTGAAGTATCCGATGGCGCGCTGAAACTCGCCGCGGTTGCGGTAGGCGGCTCCGAGGTCCGAGAGGACGTTGGGATCGTTCGGCGCCTTGCGGAGGGCCTTCTCGTAGGCGCGGATCGCCCGCGGCCAGTCTTCGCGGTCGTAGGCGGCGTTGCCGAGGGAGGTCCAGAGCTTCGGGTTTTCGGGGTCCCGCTCGATCGCGCGCTCGAGATCGGGGATCGCGCCGTGCGGAGCACCGGCGTCGGCCGCTGCGGAAGCGCCCGGACGCCCGCCTCCGGCGGCGAAGTATCCGCCGATGAAACCGAGAAGCGCACCGACGAGGAGCGGCACGATCGCCGCGCGGCGGTTCACGGTCACTGCTCCGAATCCTCGAGGCGCGCGGCGGTCCAGCTCCCCGAGCCCGTCTGCCCCGTTCCGAACGTCGTGGCTTCCCACGTCCCGACGATCTGCTGCGCGTCGGGCGAAAGGCGGCCGTAGAAGATCGCGTCGAATCCGTTCTTCGAGTCCACGCGCTCGAGCTTCAGGCGATCGTTGATGAGCGTTCCCCTGACCGACCCGTCCATGCCGCCCTCCAGCCGGTATTCGCCGGACACGATCGTGCCCTGGAGGTTCAGGCGGAAGACTCCCCGCTGGTCCCCGGGCTGCACGAGGACGGACCAGCGTCCCGTCAGAACGCCCTCGGGCTTCGCGCCCTGACTCTCCGATTCGAGCAGCGCGATGCGCCGCCTCCGGTCCGCGATCCGGTCGGCGAGCGGGCGCCGACGGTCGAGGAGCGATCGGACTTCCTGCTCGGCCGCCGAGACCGCGTCTTCGCGGCGCACGATGTCGTCCGGCGAGTCACCGCGCGCGGCGGCGTCCGCCGCGGCGCGGTTGGCCGCCGCGAGGTCCGAGAGGGCGGTGTCCAGGCGGCGCGAGACGTCCGAGAGACGGGAGACGTCCGACGCGAGAAGGCGGCGTTCGCGGGAGAGCTCCGCACGCGCCGCGTCCGAAGCCGCGTCGGCGCCGACGGCGGCCGCGAGCGACCAGCAGACAAACGCGAAGCCGAAGGCGACCGCCGCGCGCCGAGTCATCCGCCCGATTCTAGACCGCCCGAAGCGGCGCGCCGAGGGAGCGCGCACGGCACAAAGAAAAAGGGGAGGCGCGGGCCTCCCCTTCTCGAATCGAATGCGACCGCGTCAGTGCGAGGCCTGGGCCTCGAACACCGGCCGCGGGATCGACACGCCTCGGCTCTGGGCCGACTTCGCGAGGGCCCGATCGACCTGGCGCTCGACCTCGTGCTCGTCCATGCCGTTGATGACGGCGATCTCGGAGATGATGAGGTACCGCGCCCGCTCGTACATCTTCTTCTCCCGGAAAGACAGGGTCTTGCGGGCCGAGATGTAGTTGAGCGTCTTCAGAACATCGGCGATGTCCTGGAGACGGCCGCTCTTCATCTTGTCGAGATTCTGCTTGTAGCGTCCCTTCCAGTCGCCCGAGGCCGAGAATCGGCCGTCCGCGAGCATCTTCATCAGTCCGGTGATGTCCTTGCGCTGCGTCAGGCGACGCAGGCCGATCAGGTCGGTGTTCCCGATGGGAACCATGACCTTCGAATTGTTCGACAAGAGCCGGAGGTGATAGAAGCTGCGAGGCGAAACGGGCTCGGTTCCGAAGCCTTCCCCGATCTTCTCGACGACGGAGACGCCGTGGTTCGGGTACACCACCTTCTCACCCACTCGGAAGCTCACTCAATCCTCCTAAAAGTAAAAAGAACCCGACACGAGGAACTGAGGATTATAGGGGGAAAAGGCCGAAAATGCAACCGGGACAGGGGTTTAGCTGACCCCCTTCATGCCGCTACGGCATGGCGCCCATGCTAAATTGCTCAGGCTTCGGAGGCTTACCGCGCGCCGGAGTGGCGGAATGGCAGACGCAGGGGACTCAAAATCCCCCGCTCGCAAGGGCATGAGGGTTCGACCCCCTCCTCCGGCACCATACGTCGCCTTCGCTTGCTCGGGGATCTGCGCCGGCGGCCTGGCGAATTGGTGGGTCATCCGGGGAGTGCACGCTGCCGGCGCACCGGCGACCGGCTCGCCAACCCGGGCTCGACCGCTCGCCTGATCCCCTCTCTGCGCTCCGGCTCCCGCGGCGCGAGTCGTTTCGCTCGGTGAACTTCGCGAAACTTGGTCGCGCCGCGAGCAAATAGCACCTTTAGCGCCGTAAGGACGAAGTCAGAATTCCCTCGACCGCCGGCGGCGACGGACTAATGCTCGAGCCCGTATTCCTTGATCTTGTTGTAGATCGTCTTCAGCGACAGCTTCAGGAGCTCGGCGGTCTTACGCTTGTTGCCGCGCGCGAACTCGAGCGTCTTCTGGATCAGCCGCCGCTCGACGTCGGCGAGCGAGTCTCCCACCGCGATCCGCACGACCGGCGCCTTCTTTCGCCGCGAACGGCGCGAGGCGAGCGGACGGCCGAGCACCGACGTCACGACGGTCGGTCCGATCGCGGGCCCCTCGGTCAGCTGCGCGGCGCGGCGCACGACTTCCTTCAGCTCGCGGACGTTCCCCGGCCAGTCGTGCGTCCGCAGCGCGTCGATCGCTTCGGCGTCGAAGGCGAGGGCCGCATCGAGCTCATGCAGGAACTGCCGGGCGAGGCGCTCGACGTCCTCGCCGCGCTCGCGCAGCGGGGGCAGGTGCACGACGTGGTCGAAGAGGCTCGAGGCCAGCGCCGGCAGCAGGCGTCCCCGGGCCATCGCCTCCCCCGGATTCTCGTCGGTCGAGAGGATGAGGCGCCGTCCACCCGGCCGCTCGGCTTCCGCCAGGAGCGCCGCCTGCGCCTCGAGCGACAGCGATTCGATCTCCGGCACGAAGACGGAGCCGTCGTCGGACGTCCCTCGAGCGATCGGCTCCCACGCGGCGGCCACGGAGAACGGCTCCGACCCCCGCGGCGAGAGCCGGTGAATGGCGCGCGCGGCGGCCTCCTTCTCCGTGCCGGACTCTCCGGTGAGCAGAACGGGAAAATCGAGGGGCGCCTCGCGCTCGAGCGCGGCGAGCGCGGCGAGCCAGGACGCCGACCGCCCGGGCAGCGCCGCGGCGATCTCGTTGCGGGCGAGCCCGATTCGCATCTGCTCGATGCCGCCTTCCCGCTCGCGCCGCGCCGCGAACCGCGAGCGCAGGAGAGCGACCCGGCCTTCGGACACCGGCCGCCATAGAAAATCGTGCGCTCCGAGGTCCATCGCGCGCACCCCGTCCTCGAGTCGCGCCCCGTCGATCAGCGCGTACACGCCGCGACGGGGGTCCGAGGAGCGGGCCCGGTCGAGCAGCCCCGCCGAGTCAACGTCGCCGTCGAAGGCCACGATGACCGCGTCGGGCGCGAACTCCGCGAGCAGGCGGTCCGCCTCGGCGGCTGTGGCGACCCCCCGCACCTGGTCCCCCGCCCCGGAGAACGACCGGCGAAGGGCGTCCCGCGACTCTTCCTGAGGATCGACGAGAAGGACTCTCATGGCCGGACCCGAAATTCTAACATCGGGCGCCGACCTCGGAAGGGCGTGTCAGGAGCTCGCGCCGGGAAAGCGGATGCCGAGGGAGGGCCAGATCTGGTCGATCCGGCGGCGCACGTCCTCGCTCATGACGATCTCGGGCGGCCACGGCCGGTCGAACCCTTCGCCCTTCCACTTTCGCGTCGCGTCGATTCCCATCTTGCTTCCGTAGCACGGCCGGCGCGAAGCGAAGTCGAGCTCGTCCACCGGCCCCTCGACGAACGCGATGTCGCGCTCCGGATCGATGGCCGTCAGCGCGCGCCAGAGAAGCTCGGGCCCGCGGCGCAGCGGCACGTCGCCGTCCACGACGACGATCGTCTTCGTGAACATCATCTGGCCGGTGCCCCAGATGGCCTGCATCGTCTTGCGGGCGTGCCCCGGGAATCTCTTGTCGATCGACACGATCATGAGGTTGTGGAAGATGCCCTCGACCGGCAGCCACATGTCCACGATCTCGGGAATCGTCTTGCGCACGAGCGGGAGGAAGAGGCGCTCCACGGCCTCGCCGAGGAAGCCGTCCTCCATCGGAGGCCGGCCGACGATCGTCGTCAGATAGGTCGGGTTGCGGCGGCGCGTGACCGCGGTGACGTGGAAGACCGGGAACTCGTCCTCGAGAGAGTAGAAACCCGTGTGATCCCCGAACGGGCCCTCCACCCGGCGCTCGTTCGGCTCGACGTATCCCTCGAGCACGATCTCGGCCTCGGCCGGCACCAGGAGGTCCACGGTTTTTCCCCGCACGAGAGGCACCGGCGCCTCCCGCAGAAATCCCGCGAAGAGAAATTCCGAGACGCCGGGCGGCAGCGGCGCCACCGCGGAGAAGACCGTCGCGGGATCGCACCCGATCGCCGCCGCCACCTCCATCCGCCGCCTCTCCCGCTCGTATCCCCGCGCCTGGCCCGCGCCATCCTTGTGCTTCTGCCAGTGCATGCCGGTCGTGCGCTCGTCGTAGACCTGCATCCGATACATTCCGACGTTGGTCTTGCCCGAGACCGGATCGCGCGTGATCACGAGCGGCATCGTCACGAACGGCCCGGCGTCCTGCGGCCAGCACGTCAGGATCGGGAGCTCGCGCAGGTCCGCTTCGGCGCCGGAGCGCACGACTTCCTGACAAGCGCCCGAGCGCACGGTCTTCGGAAACACCGACGCGAGCTCGTTCAGCCGGGGAACCGCCTTCAGCTTGTCGAGGATCCCCTCGGGCGGCGCCGGATCCAGGAAGAACTCGAGCCGCGCGTCCCACTCCTCGTAGGACGCGAGCCCGAGAGCCCGGAGCATCCGCCGGCGCGAGGCGAACAGGTTGATCGCCACGGGCATGGACGAGCCGCGCACGTTCTCGAAAAGAAGAGCCGGACCGCCGGCCTTGACGGAGCGGTCGGCGATCTCGGTGATCTCGAGCCGCGGCGAGATTTCGGTGCGGACGCGCGCAAGATCGCCGTCGCGCTCGAGAGCCGTCAGGAACTCCGACAGGTTCTCGTAGGCCATTCGGGGATTATGGCGCAGGCCTCGCGAAGACCACGGTCTCGATCGAGCCCACGACGTCGCCGCGCGTGTTGCGCACGTCGGGAGCCCAATAGGGCGCGAGCGTCCGGCGCGCGCTCGGAAACAGGAGGCCGAGCCGCTCGAGCACGGCGAGCATGACCGCGTCGCGGCAACGCGTCGAGCCGTCCTCGATCTTCAGCGCGATGCCGATCGCGCGTCCTCCGCTCGACGGCGACGGCGCGACCGCCACCGCGTACACGCCTTCCGCCCCCTCCTTGCCGATCCATCGGCCGCCGCCGGCGCGCAGAAAATCGGTCGTGAATCGTTCGCGACCCGCGACCATCGCCGGGCTCGCCGTCATCGCGCGGGTCACGCGGCGCCGCGCCGCGGCCGAGGCCGCGGTCTCCCCGGGAAGCTCCCTCGCCACGAGCCCCGCGTAGGCGCGCGCGAGCGCCGCGAGCGAAAGGAAGAAGACCGGCAGACCGCATCCATCGACGCCGATCGGTATCCGGGCCGCGGGAACCCCGCTGAATTCGGCGACGCGGCGCAGGATTTGCTTCTGGATCGGATGCGCCGGCTCGAGGTACCCGCGCGGCGAGTAGCCGTAGATCCGGCACGCGAGGAGCAGTCCCGCGTGTTTGCCCGAGCAGTTGTTGTGAAGCGCCGTCGGACGCAGTCCCCGCCGCGCCAGCGCTCGCGCGGACGCCTCGTGCATCGGACACTGCGCGCCGCAGCCGAGGTCGCGCGCCGTGAATCCGCCGCGGGCGAGCAGGCGCGCCGCCACGCGCACGTGCGTCGGCTCGCCGCCGTGCGACGCGCACATCAACGCGATGTCGTCGTCGCCGAGGCGGAACGCCCGCTCGCCCCCGGCCTCGAGGAGAGGAAGCGCCTGGAACGGTTTGCCTGCGGAACGGATGAACACCCTTCGGTTCGCGTCGCCGGCAGCCGCCAGCCGGCGTCCCTCCGAATCGGACACGGCGACGTCGCCGCGATGCGCCGATTCCAGCCGGCCCGCCCGCAGAACGCGCGCCAGGACCGGCGGGGCCGATCGCGCCCCCTTCGCTCCGACTCTCTTTCTCAAACGGGTGAACGCCTCGTTGGGGCCGCAGCGTATCAGCCTCCGCCGCGCCCGCCGACCGAAATCGCCGAGGAAATATTCGGGCCGGGCGGCCCGTTCCCAAAACCGATGCGCGCGATGCGTCTGGCCGCCGGCCTTCTGCTCGCCCTGGCCGCTTCGGTCTCCGCCGCCGCCGAGGAGCCCCCGCCGGTCTTTCCCGATCTCGAGCTCGCCGGAGCCGACGGAAGCTCGGTTCGCCTGTCGGAGCTCCGGGGCAACGTCGTCCTGCTGAACGTCTGGGCGACCTGGTGCGGGCCCTGCCGTCTCGAGCTGCCGGTCGTCCAGAAGATGTACGACCGCTACAGCGACCGCAACTTCGTCGTTCTCGCGGTCAACATCGACGCCGACCGGCGCCGCATCGATCCGTTCCTCAAGAAATACAACCTCTCCCTCCCCATCTACTACGCCGCACCCGAGGAGGCCGCCGCGATGACGTCGATGGGCATTCCCTCGACGTTCATCCTCGCGCCCGACCGCAAGCTCATCGATCGCGCGGTCGGCTATTCGCCGGACGTCGAAGAGCGCTGGAAGCAGGTCGTCGAGAAGCACCTCAAGACACGCAAGCCCGCCCACTGAACCCGCCCGATCCCGAGGGAGGCCATTCCATGAAACTCCGGATTCTCGTCTTCGCCGCCGCCGCGGCCTTCACCGCGCCGTGTCTCTTCGCGCAGATCCGCGAGGGCACCGTCGAGATCGAGCCCTTCGCGGGCTATCTCTGGGGCGGACACTTCGACCCGTTCACCACCGCGATCTTCGACCAGCGCGTGGACGTCGAAGATCACTTCAGCTTTGGCGGACGCGTCGGCTACAACATGACGAACCTGATCGAGTTCGAGGCGTCGTACCAGCGCACCGAAACGAACTTCATCACGCCCAACAACAACTCGGGACCGATCTTCGGCAGCGGACCCAACGTCCGCCTGGGAGGTCTCGACATCGACTACTTCATGGGCTACACGACGTTCAACTTCGGCCACAGCCGAGCCGTGCCCTACGTCTCGTTCGGGATGGGAGCGGCGATGCTCAACCCCAACGTTCCCACGGCGCCGAACGCGACCACCGACACGCGCTTCACGACGAGCGTCGCCGGGGGCATGAAGCTCTTCTTTACCCCCCACTTCGGAATGCGATTCGACGGCCGCTACTACGGAACGCTGCTGAACGACCACGATCACGACCACGACCACTGCAACTGCTCCAACAGCAATTGGCTCTCGAACTGGACGACGACGGGCGGCCTGCTCTTGGCTTTCTGAGGAAGAGCCGCCCGGGCCCGGGCCGCTAGCGGTCGAAAACGATCCGGCGGTCTCCCGCCGCGCCGTCCGCTTCCCGCGCGAGGCCGATCCGGCGCGTCGGCGGGAGGACGGCTTCGAGCGAACGGCTCGGCCACTCGACGATCACGGGAGCGCCCGCGACGGAGTCCGGAAGGCCCAGAACCTCGAGCTCCTTCGGCGTGTCGGCGAGGCGGTAGAGATCCAGGTGGCGCAGCACGATGCGGCCCGACTCCCCGGCGTACTCGTTCAGGATCGCGAACGTCGGCGAAGCCACGTCGCGCGGGGCCGCGCCGAGTCCCGAAGCGACGCCGCGCGCGAAACACGTCTTCCCCGCCCCGAGATCTCCCTCGAGATAGACGACGTCGTCGGGGCCGAGCGCCTCCGCCAGCCGGCGGCCCTCGTTCTCCGTCTCGCTCTCGGAGCGGGTGACGACGGCCCGGGTCATGCGGGCGGGGGCCCGCTTGCGGCGAGTCTCCGCCGGACGCGCGGGATCGCGTCGGCGACTTCGTGTGCGAGCAGGCCGGCGTCGCCGAGCTCCGTCGCGAGGAGCTCTCCCGCGGCGCCGTGGAGCCACGCCGCGGCTCGGGCCGCGTCGGCCGGGCGCACGCCGCCGGAGAGGAGAGCGCCGAGCGCTCCGGCGAGGACGTCTCCCGAGCCGGCCGTCGCCAGCAGCGGAGTCCCCGTGGGATTGACCGAGACGTCGCCTCCGGGCTCCGCGACGAGGGTCGCGGCGCCTTTCAGAACGACGACGGCTCCCGCGCGTCGGGCGAGACGACGGGCGCTGCCGAGCCGGTCGGCCTGAATCGCGCCCGTCGAGATCCCGAGAAGCCGCGCCGCCTCTCCCGGATGCGGCGTCAGCACGCGCGGCGCGCGCGCGCGAAGAGCGCCGGGCCGGCCGGCGAAGGCGTTCAGGGCGTCGGCGTCGGCGACGAGCGGGCCGGACCAGCGGCGGAGATCTTCGAGAAACGCCACCGCGCCGCGCGTGGTCGAGAGGCCCGGGCCCGCGATCGCGGCGTCGAAGCCGCGCAGCGCGCGGGCGGCGTCCTTCCACGCCGACGCGGCGAGCGCGCCGTCCGCCTCCGGGAGTCCGAGCGTCATCGCCTCGGGGATCGCCGCGACGAGCTCCGCCTCGAGCGAGGCCGGACAAAACACGGTGACGAGTCCCGCGCCGGCGCGGAGAGCTCCGTGGGCCGCGAGGATCGCCGCGCCCGCCTTCCCCCGCGAGCCGGCGATCACCGCGAGGCGGCCGAAATCTCCTTTGTGCGAATCCGCGGGGCGCCGCGGCAGCGCGCCGCGCACGTCGGCGGCTTCGGTCAGGAAGAATCGCCGCCCCATCCGCGCGAGGATCCCCCGCGCGATCCCGATGTCGGCGACCACGACGCGGCCGCAGGACGCCCGGGCCGGATACGCCACGTGGCACACCTTCGGCGCGCCGAAGGCGACGGTCTGCGAGGCGGCGACCGCGGGCCCGATCCGTTCGCCGCTGTCGGACGAGAGCCCGGACGGAAGGTCGGCCGCGACGATCGGCCGGCCGCTGCGGTTCAGCGCGTCGACGACACGCGCCGCGAGTCCGCGCAGCGGCCGCGCCAGACCGGTTCCGAAGAGGGCGTCCAGGACGCCGTCGGTTTCCGCCAGGGAACGCGGAAGCGCCGCGCGCGTCTCCGCCACCGACAGACTCTCGAGCCGCAGCCCGACGGCGCTCGCCCGCGTCGCGTTCTCCGCGGCGTCCCCCCGGTAGGACTCCGGCTCGCCCAGCGTGAAGACCCGCACGGCGACACCGCGACCGGCGAGCAGCCGCGCCGCGGCCAGGCCGTCTCCGCCGTTGTTTCCGGGCCCGCAGACGACGACGACGCGGCGCCAGCCCGGATGCCCTTCCCGAAGGACTCCGACGAGCGCCTCGGCCGCGTTCTCCATCAGCTCCCGCGAGGGAACGCCCGCCCGTATCGCCGCGCGGTCCGCGCGGCGCATCGCCTCGGCGCCGAGCACGGGAATCATGCCAGGCTTCCCCGCCGGAGGCCGCGCAGCACGCGGGCCGTCGCGTGCGGGAAGTCCGCCGCCGCGGGATCGCGGCTCTCGATGTCCGCCGCGAGGCGCCCGAGATCCTCGGGCCGGTCGACGTCGTAGGACGGCGCGAGCAGGGCGGGCACAGCGCCGAACGCGGCGAAGCGCGCGATCGTCGCCGCCAGCACGTCCCGCGACGACCATGGAATCTCGCGGAACAACTGGTCGACCGGCATCGGCGCATCGCGCCGCAGGCCGAGGACACAGTACCCTCCGTCCGCCGCCGGGATCACCGCCGCGGAAGCGCCGGCCTCGAGCCGCTCGAAGACTTCCTCGAGTCTCCGGCGCGGGAGCGCCGGGTGGTCCGAGCCGACGGCCGCCGCCGCGGGAGCGCCACCCTCGAACTCCGCGCGGAAAGCCTCGCACTGCCGCGCGCCGAGATCGCCGCCCGACTGGCGGCGGACCCGCCAGGGCGCCCGGAAGAGATCGGGAAACGGCGGGGCATCGGGATGCGGATCCGCGCAAAGGACCGGAGCCCATGGCGCCGGCGGCCCGTAAACGCGCGCCGCGTCCTGAAGGAAGGCGCCATACAGTCGCGCCGCCGCCTCCGCGCCGATCGCGGGAGCGAGCCGCGTCTTGACGCGTCCCGGCTCCGGAGCGCGCGCGAAGAGAAGGAGCGAAGGCGCCGCCGCCATCGCCCGATTATCGGCCAAGCGGACGACGCGCGCGCGCAGGGCCTACGGGCCGTTGGAGGCGGTCTTCTTTTCCGGCGGAAGCACCGAGACGAAGAAGCTCTTCTGGACGTACGAGGTGACGTTGGTCACTCCGTCCCGGAGCGCGACCGAGAGCTTCTGGCCCCCCGGCACGCAGATGAGCGAGACGTCGTAGTAGTAGTCCTTGCCCTGAGCCTTCTGGAAGTCGGCCGCCGGGACCTCGACCTTCTGTCGCTGGACGGCGAGATCCGACTGCTTGTCCGACGCGTCGAGGACCACGAAGTAGACGGAGAAGTTGCCTTCGTAGCGGTCGCCGGAAGGCACGAGCCCGAGCTTAGACATCGGGATCGAGATTCTGACAGGCAGCAGGTAGTTGTCCCGGTCGTAGGGCTTCGCCTGCCCCATCGCGACGCTGATGTTCAGCGGATTCTCGCTCCGAGGATAGTGCAGGTTGGCGAGCACGGTCTCGGCCGTCCGCGTCTCGACCGACTTCTCGACGAGGCCGCGGCGCGTCCGCGCGTGGAGGCCCTTGCGCTTCACGATCACTTCGATCGAGTGCGGCTTGTCGACCGTCGCCTTGGTGGAGCGGTATCCGATCGAATAGAAGTTCGAGAAGTCGGCCGCGAGATCGTCCAGGCTCGACTTCCAGTCGTTGGTGTTGATCGCGGCCAGGCCCCCCGTCTGTTCCGCCATCAGCTGGAGGGGCGCCTGCATGTTGGTCCGCATGATGAAGCTCGACGGACGGACGTCCATCGTCTTGTTCTCCGCGGTGATCATGTCGTCGACCTGAAGTCCCGAGGCGTCGAGCGCCCAGATCGTCACGCCCTGCGCGTTCGCCGCCTGGCAGATGCCCGCGTACCGGCTGTTCATGTCGAATTCGAACTGATTGAGGGTGTTCGACGTTTCGCGGAATTTCTGCTGGATGGTGTCGTACATCTCGAGCCCGACCGTCGCGGGCAAGCCATCGGAGACGTAGACGAGCACCTTGCGGCCCGGCATCCCGGCGAGGCTGTTGACGGTGTCGCGGATGCCGTCCACCGTGAACTCGAGGTCGTTGCGATACGCCTCGGCGTACTGGCGAGCGATCGCGTCCGCCTGGGCCGCCGACGTCGCGTCGTTGATGCGCTGCAGGGTGTCCTTGCGGTCGCCGACCTGAGACGCCGCGCCGCCCGTCTCTCCCTCGATCTCCTCGAGCACCTGGAGGATCTCGGACGGATCGTCGGTCATCTTGCGGCGCACCTTGAGCGAGCGGTTGAAAACGACGACCATGGCCGACGCCTGCTTCCCGACGGTCTGCGTGACGAATTCCTTGAGACGCTTGAACATCCGATTCCGGTTGAGCGGCTGGATGTTCAGGTTGTCGATGTAGAGGACGTACCGCGCCTTCAGCTCCGGCGGAACGACGGTGGCCGCCTTGGGCTCTTCGATCGAGACGGTCTGGCCGTCTTCGAGAAGCACTTTTCCGCCGGTGACCGCATAGAAGTTCGTGATGGTCTGCGGCACCCCGTCCTGGAGCACCTGGAAATCGTCCTTCGTCAGACCCGGGACGCGGTTGCCCTTGGAGTCCGTGACGATCACGTCGATGTTCGTCACCGAGACTTCGACGTTTTCGATGACGGGACCCATTCCCTGGGAGGGCGGCGACGCCGGTTTCTCCTGAGGCTTCGACGCCGGCTTCTCCTGAGCCCGGAAGACGGCGGCGACCGCCAGAATCACCAGCGCGGCAAGGGTTCTCTTCAAGATCGGGACTCCTCTCGTTCGAGCGGAAGCGGGTCGACGGCGCCGAAAATTCCCTTTCGGGACGCTCGCCGCCGGCCACCTCCCAAAAAGGATGTTGCTTTTGTCCCTGTGAAAGCAACAGAATCCGGGCCTTGTCGGGCGGGGCTCGGCGCCGCCCGGTTGGAAGCGAAGAGAGAAGGAGCGTGTCGGAGATGCCTCGAAAAGGGCAGCGCGGAGCGATTCTCCTCCTTCTGGCGGCGTCTCTCGCCGCGACCGTGGGCTGCAACAAAATCAAGTCCAAGCAGGCCATCAAGGCGGGCAACGAGTTCTTCAAGGCCGCGAAGTACGAGACCGCGCTCGCAAAGTACGAAGAGGCGCAGCGCCTCGATCCCGGCGCGGTCAAACTCAAGAAAAACATCGGGCTCGCGTACATGGGCCTGTACCAGCCGGGATCCAAGCACGCCAAGGATCTCGAGTACGCGAGCAAGGCCATCGATAACCTGAAGACCTACGTCACGGCCTTTCCCGACGACAAGAAAGCCCGCGAGTTCCTCGTTTCGATGTATCTCGCCACCGACCGCTACGACGACGCGATCGTCTTCTACGAGCAGATGCTCAAGTCCGACCCGAAGGACACCAAGGCCATGGGCTCGATCGCCTCGATGTACTTCAAGAAAGGCGACTTCGACAAGGGTATGGAGTGGCAGCAGAAGGTCGCCGACGCCGAGGGCAGGAATCCGGACCCGTACGTCATGATCGGCGTGCAGGCCTGGGATCGCTCGTACCACTATCCGGACCTCGATCCGGCGACGCGCGCGCACATCGTCGATCAGGGCATGGGGGCCCTTCAGAAAGCGCTCGAGATCAAACCGGACTCGTTCGAGGCTCTGACCTACGTCAATCTCCTCTGGCGCGAAAAGGCCAAGATGGAGACCGACCCCGCCAAGGCGGCCGAGGACACGGAGAACGCCAACAAGTACCTCGCGCAGGCTCTCGAGCTTCGCAAGAAGCAGCAGGAGGCGGCCAAGACCGCCCCGACTCCGGAACCGGGGAAGTAGTTGCGGTGTCTGGTAGGGTCGGGAGGGTAGTCCATGTTTGAGACCAGTCTCATCGAGTCGGCGCACCCGAAGGGCGATCACCGCAAGGCGATGACCCTTCCGGTCTCGGTCGCGGTGCACGCGATCGTGATCGGCATCGCGCTCGGCGCTTCGATCTGGTTCGTCGATGACGTGCCGGAGCCTCCGATTCCGGTCACCTTTTACGCGTCGGCTCCCCCGCCGCCGCCTCCCCCGCCGGCGGCCCCGAAGGCCGCCCCGAAGCCGGTGCAGCAGCAGCCCAAGGTCGAGCCGGTCAAGCCCGTCGAGATGACGGCGCCGACCATCATCCCGGAGAAGATTCCCGAGCCGCTCACGGCGCCCGAGCCCGAGGCGCCCGCCGGAGGGGTGGAAGGCGGCGTGGAAGGCGGCGTCGAGGGTGGCGTGCCGGGCGGCGTGCTCGGCGGCGTCGTCGGCGGGACGGGCCCCGGGACGGGCGACGAGCCGCTGCGAGTCGGCGGCGACGTCAAGGCTCCGGTTCTGCTCCAAAAAATCGAACCCTCCTATCCCGAGGCGGCGCGCAAGGCCCGGATGGATGGCGTCGTCATCCTCGAGGCCATCATCACGGCCGAAGGCGCGGTCCAGGACGTCAAGGTGCTCAAGTCCGTCAATCCCCTCCTCGACGCCTCCGCGGTCCGGGCCGTGCAGCAGTGGAAATACAAGCCGGCGACCCTGAACGGCCGGGCCGTCCGCGTCTACCTGACCGTCACGGTCACCTTCAATCTGCACTAGGATTCGCTGCCGGAGCCGACTGCCGGAAACTTTGATGAGAAGGAGCCTTCCATGAGTTTCGATCCCCTCGAGCTTTGGCACACCATGACGATCCTGGCCAAGTCGGTGGCCGTCCTCCTCATAATCATGTCGGTGTACTCGCTGACGGTCGCTGCGGAGCGCTTCCTCTACTACCGCAAGGCGAAGAAGCAGTCCGTCGACTTCGCGCGTCTGGTCACCGGGTACCTGAAGCAGGACAAGCTTCAGGAGGCGATCGACTCGTCGAAGAAGTTCAAGCAGAGCCACCTCGCGCGCGTCCTCGCCGCGGGTCTCTACGAGTTCCAGCACGACATCTCGAGCGGGACGGCCGACACGCCCGGCCACGATCCGATCGAGGCCGCCGAACGCGCCCTCGAGCGCGAGGCGCTGATCACGACCGCCGACATGAAGAAGGGCCTCTCGGGACTGGCGACGATCGGAACGACGGCGCCGTTCATCGGCCTCTTCGGGACGGTCATCGGCATCATCAACGCGTTCCGCGGCATGGCCATGACCGGATCGGGCGGCATCGCGGCCGTCTCGACCGGCATCGCCGAGGCGCTCATCACGACGGCGCTCGGCCTTTTCGTGGCGATCCCGGCCGTGTGGCTCTTCAACATCTTCATGAACAAGATCGAGCGCTTCCAGGTCGAGATGTCCAACGGCGCTTCGGAGCTCATCGATTACTTCATCAAGCGCCGCGGCGTCACGACCGGCCGGGCGTAGAACAGGCAAAGAGGAGTCTTCCCATGGGCATGGGCGGCGGCGGCGGGCGCGACAAGCTCCAGAGCGACATCAACGTCACACCTCTCGTGGACGTGTGCCTCGTCCTTCTCATCATTTTCATGGTGGTCACGCCGATGCTCCAGAAGGGCGTCAACGTCCAGCTCCCGACCACCGACAATCCGGACAAGAAGCCCGAGAACGCGAACCAGACACTCATCTCGGTCAAGTGGGCGACTCCCCCGCTGTATTACTTCGGCCAGAATCCGCTCTCGAAGCAGGATTTCCAGAAGGAGCTCGACGAGCTCTATCAGCGCAAGCCTTCGGCCGAGATCGTCATCAAGGCGGACCAGCGACTGAAGTACTCCGACGTCAAGGACGTCATGAAGATGACGAAGGATGCCGGCTTCCAGAACGTCGGCCTGATCGCCGAAAAGAGGGTCGTCGCCCCTTCGGCGAAGTAGGGAAACGAGGAGACCTCATCGATGGCAATGTCCCCGGGCGGATCGGGCGACTACAAGAGCGACATCAACATCACGCCGCTCGTGGACGTGGTGCTCGTGCTGCTGATCATTTTCATGGTCATCACGCCGCTGCTCCAAATGGGCTACGACGTGAAGGTGCCCCCGAAAGCGACGACCGCGCCTTCGCAACCCGACCCGGACCAGCTGATCGTGTCTCTCACGGCGCAGAACAAGACCTACCTGAACAAACAGGAGCTGACGCTTCCGCAGCTCGCGACGCAGCTCACGTCGATCCTGAAGAACCGGCGCGACAAGACCGTCTTCTTCTCCGGCGACGACGGCGCGACCTACGGGGACGCGGCGAAGATCATGGACCTCTGCCGCACCGCCGGCGCGACGAACATCGGAATCGTCCTGGAGACGGTGCCGATCCAGTAATCCGCTGGCTCCGGCCGGTGCCCGGCTGAAGCCGATCGCTGACAGCTGAAAGGTCGTTTGATATTCTTCCGCGCCCGCGCCCGGCGCGGATCGATACCCGACAAAGACAGGAGATAGCGGATGTCCTACGACCTCGCACTGCCCCTGATTTTCGTGTTCTCGGTCGGCTCCCTCGTCGTGGCCGGATACCTGATGTCGTGGGTCTTGAAGCGCGAGCCCGGGACCTCGGCGATGCAGGAGATCTCCAATGCCATCAAGGAGGGCGCCGAAGCCTTCCTGCGCCGCCAGAACCGCACGATCGTGATGCTCGCGGCCGTTCTCGCCGCGGTGATCTTCCTTCTCTACGGCTTCGTGCGCTCTCACCACGACTTCGACCCGGTCCCGACGGCGCTCCGAATGGCCCTCTGGACGACGCTCTCCTTCGTGCTCGGCGCCGGTTGCTCGGTCGTGGCCGGGTACATCGGCATGTGGATTTCGATCCGGGCCAACATCCGAACGGCCTCCGCGGCACGCTCGTCCCTGAACGATGCGCTGCGTATCGCCCTGAGGGGCGGCGCGGTCTCGGGGCTGTTCGTCGTCGCCATGTCGCTCTTCGGCGTCGGCGGCCTGTACTGGCTCGTTCGGCAGTTCACCGAGGTGCCGGTCGAGCACATTCCCCTGCTCATCGTGGGCTACGGATTCGGCGCGTCCTTCGTCGCGCTCTTCGCCCAGCTCGGCGGCGGCATCTACACCAAGGCGGCGGACGTCGGCGCCGACCTCGTCGGCAAGGTCGAGGCCGGGATTCCCGAAGACGATCCGCGCAATCCTGCCGTCATCGCGGACCTCGTCGGGGACAACGTGGGCGACTGCGCGGGCCGCGGCGCCGACCTCTTCGAATCGACCGCCGCCGAGAACATCGGCGCGATGATCCTCGGCGCGACACTCGCCGCCTCCCTCGGCAAACAGAACATGGCGTTCTCGGCGGGCGTCGTCGGCGTCATGCTGTTCCCGCTCGTCGCGCGCGCGTTCGGCCTGCTCGCGTCGATCGTCGGGATCTTCCTCGTGCGCACCCGCGAGGACGCGGACCCGATGAGGGCTCTGAACCGCGGCTACTACGTCGCGGCCTCGCTCGCGATCGTCGGCTTCTTCATCGCGACGAAATGGCTGCTCGCCAATCCATCGCATCCGGACGCCTGGTGGAAGTATTTCCTCTGCGGCATGATCGGCGTCCTCACCTCGATCGCCTTTGTCTTCATCACGCAGTACTACACGGAGTACAAGTACCGCCCCGTGCGCGAGATCGCCGAGGCTTCGCAGACGGGCCCCGCGACCAACGTGATCGCCGGCATCGCCGTCGGGTTCGAGTGCACGCTCGCGCCGGTGATCGCGATCTCGATCGCGATCCTGGCCTCGTACAAGATCGGCGTCGCGGCGCTGCCGGGCGGCGGGCTCTTCGGCACGGCGGTGGCCACCATGGGAATGCTCGGAACCGCGGCGTACATCCTGGCGATGGACACCTTCGGCCCCATCACCGACAACGCGGGCGGAATCGTCGAGATGTCGCGGCAGCCCGAGGACATCCGCAAGAAGACGGACCGGCTCGACGCCGTGGGCAACACGACGAAGGCGCTCACGAAGGGCTATGCGATCGGATCGGCCGCGCTGGCGGCGTTCCTCCTCTTTTCCGCGTACCTCGACGAGCTCAAGAACTACGGGGCCGAGCTCACCTCGGTCAATCTGGCCAAGCCCGAGGTATTCCTCGGCGGCCTCATCGGCGCAATGCTCGTTTTCTTCTTCTCCGGCCTCGCGATCAAGGCGGTCGGCAAGGCAGCGTACGTCGTCATCCAGGACGTCCGCGCGCAGTTCCAGGAGCACCCCGGCATCATGAAGGGCACCGAGAAGCCGAACTACGGCCGCACGGTGGACATCGTCACGCGCGGCGCGCTGCGCCAGATGATTGCGCCGGGCCTCGTGGCGGTCGGCACGCCCATTCTGACGGGACTGATCTTCCGCTCCTTCCACGTGGGCGCGGAGACGGTCGCGGCCCTGCTCATGGTGGGGACGATCGGCGGCATCGTCGTCGCCACCTTCCTGAACAACGGCGGCGGCGCCTGGGACAACGCCAAGAA
>DATBFU010000031.1:0-20402 GCA_036558325.1 Thermoanaerobaculia bacterium
CTCGCTCGCCGACAAGATGCCCGGCGACGCGTGGCAGAAGATGGCGAACCTGCGCCTCCTGCTCGCGGACCTCTACTCGCAGCCCGGCAAGAAGCTCCTCTTCATGGGCGGCGAGTTCGGGCAGTGGCGCGAGTGGTCGCACGACCGCGAGCTCGACTGGGATCTGCTCGTCCATCCGCTCCACCGCGGCGTGCGGCGGCTCGTCGAGGAGCTCAACCGCATCTATCGGGCGGAGCCGGCGCTCCACGAGCTCGACGAGGACGCGCCGGCCGGCTTCGAGTGGGTGGATTGCCACGACGCCGAGGCGAGCACGCTGTCGTATCTGCGGAAGGGGAAGACGGCGCGCGATCCGGTCCTCGCCGTCTTCAACTTCACGCCGGTCCCGCGCCCCGGGTACCGCGTCGGGGCGCCGCGGGCAGGCGTCTGGAGGAGGCTCCTCGACACGGACGAGTCCCGCTTCGGCGGCAGCGGCTACGCGTACCCGGCCGGCGGCGACGTCGAGGCGGCGGCGGCTCCGCTCCACGGCCGTCCCTTCTCCTTGACGCTGAATCTCCCGCCGCTCGCGGCGCTCTTCTTCAAGCCGGACCCGGAGCCCGAGCCGGAGGACGCCGGGAAGGCCGAGAGCGCGCTCGCCGAGCCGGAGCCGTTCGACACCGGCGACGACACGCCGCTCGAAGAAGAGCCGGTCGAGGATCCCGTTCTCGCGTGAAACGGTCCGTCTGCGTCCACGGCCACTTCTACCAGCCGCCCCGCGAGAACCCCTGGCTCGAGGCGATCGAGGTCCAGGACTCCGCCTCCCCGTACCATGACTGGAACGAGCGCGTGACGGCGGAGTGCTATGCGCCGAACGCGGCCTCCCGGATCCTCGACACCGAGGGGCGCATCGCGTCGATCGTCAACAACTACGCGCGCTTGAGCTTCAACTTCGGGCCGACGCTCCTCTCCTGGCTCGAGGCGAGAGAGCCCGAGGTCCATTCCGCGATCCTCGCCGCGGACCGGGAGAGCGCCGAGCGATTCGGCGGACACGGCTCGGCGCTGGCGCAGGCCTACAACCACATGATCCTGCCGCTCGCCGCGCCGCGCGACCGCCGCACGCAGGTCCTCTGGGGGATCGCGGATTTCCGGCGGCGGTTCGGACGCGCGCCCGAGGGGATGTGGCTGCCCGAGACGGCCGTCGATCTGGACAGCCTCGAGGCGCTGGCCGAGGCCGGGATCCGGTTCACCATCCTCGCGCCGCATCAGGCGCTCGCGCACCGCGCGATCGGCGAGACGGCCTGGAGCGACGCGGGGCCGGGCGGCATCGATCCGACGCGCGCCTACCGCGCGCCGCTGCCGTCGGGGCGCTCGATCGACGTCTTCTTCTACGACGCCGGGATCGCCCGGGACGTCGCGTTCGGAGGTCTCCTCCACAGCGGCCAGCAGTTTGCGGCGCGGCTGCTCGGCGCCGGCGGCGAGCCGGGAGGCCATGCCGTCCTCGTCCACGTCGCCACCGACGGCGAGACCTACGGGCATCACCACGCGCACGGCGACATGGCGCTCGCGTACGCGCTGCGCGCGGTCGCCGAATCGCCGGACGTCGAGCTGACGAACTACGGAGAGTTTCTCGAGCGGCATCCTCCGGGTCACGAAGTCGAGATCCGCGAGAAGACTTCCTGGAGCTGCACGCACGGCGTCGAGCGCTGGCGGAGCGACTGCGGGTGCGCGACCGGGCAACATCCCGGCTGGAATCAGGCCTGGCGCGGCCCGCTGCGCGACGCGTTCGATCTTCTGCGCGACGCGACGGCGGGCCCCTTCGAGACGCGCGCCGGGGAGCTTTTCGCCGATCCCTGGCGCGCCCGCGACGCGTACATCGACGTCGTGCTCGACCGCTCGCCGGAGAACGTCGCGCGCTTCTTCGAAGGACAGGCGATCCGTCCGCTCTCCGCCGGCGATCGGGTAACCGCCCTCAAGCTCCTCGAGCTCCAGCGCGACGCGATGCTCATGTACACGAGCTGCGGCTGGTTCTTCGACGACCTCGCGGGCGTCGAGGCGCGGCAGGTCCTGAGCTACGCGGGCCGCGTCGCGGCGCTCGCCGAGGAGCTCTTCGGTCCCGGATTCGAGGCTCCGTTTCGCGAGGCGCTCGCCGCCGCCGCGAGCAATCGGCCGGACGCCGGGACCGGCCGCGACGTCTACGACCGGCAGGCGCGGGCCGCGCGCGTCGATCTGCCCCGCGTCGGCGGGCACTACGCCGTGCGCTCACTCTTCGAGCCGTACGCGGCGGAGGCGCGGATCTATTGCTACGAGGTGGCGCGCGAGGACCATCGGATCGCCGACGCGCCGCCGATGAAGCTCGGCCTCGGGCGCGCGCGCTTCACCTCGGACGTGACGGGCGAGTCGGAGCGCCTCGCTTTCGGCGCGCTCCATCTCGGCGACCACAACGTCCACGGGGGCGTCGCGCCGGCGCCGTCCGACGCGGAGTGGGAGGCGCTCGTCGAGAGCGTGCAGCACGCGTTCTCGCGCGCCGACGTGGCCGAGGTGCTGCGGCTCTTCCAGGCGGGCTTCGGCGCGGACACGGTGTCCTTGAAGACGATGTTCCGGGACGATCAGCGGCGCATCGTGCGCGTCGTCCTCGAATCCACGCGGGAGGAGGCCGAGGACGTGCTGCGGCGGATCCACGAGAGACACCTTCCGTTGATGCGCTTTCTCTCGGACCTGGGCTCGCCGCTGCCGCGGGTCTTCCGGGCCACGGGGGAGTTCGTCGTCAACGCGGCGCTGCGAAAGGACCTGCAGAGCCCGTCGCTCGACGGCGCCGCGATTGCCGCCGTTCTCGACGAGGCGGCGGGCGAGGAGCTCGCGCTCAACGCCGAGTCGCTCGAGTACGCCCTCCGGCAGCGGCTCGAGGGATTCGCAAGGGATTTCGCCGAGCGGCCCGAGGATCTCGAACGACTCGAGACGCTGCGGAGAGCCGTGGAGCTCTCGCGGCGCTTTCCGTTCCCGGTGCGCCTCTGGCGCGTGCAGAACGTTTACTGGAAGGTGCGCGAGGCGCCGGCCGCGGGCTCGGACGGCCGGGACGCCGCGTGGCGCGCGGCCTTCGACGCGCTCGGGAGCCTTCTCTCCATGCGCCCGCGCGCAGGCTGATCAGCCCGCCGGCTGCGTGTCGTCGGCGGCGTCGTCGAGGAGCCGATCGATCCTGGCCGCGACGATGAAGTCGTTCTCGTGGAGCCCGCCGATCGCGTGGGTCCAGAGCGTCAATTCCACCTTGTTCCAGTGGATGGCGATGTCGGGGTGGTGCCCCTCGGCTTCCGCGATCTCCGCGACGCGGTTGACGAACTCCATCGCCTGAACGAAGTCGCGGAACTCGAAGCGGCGCGAGAGACGCGTCGCGCCCTCTCCGAGCGACCAGCGCGGCGTCTCCGCGAGGAGCTTGGCCGCAGCCGTCTCCGAGAGCGGCGCGACGCCGCCCCGGCAGGGCACGCAATGACGCGAGGCCAGCCCGCCGTCCTTCATGGCCGGATTCTATCGGCGGCCGGGGGCTCCGGGCGCCAGAAGAATCGCACCGGCGTAAGGCGCCGCGTGCGCCCATCCGGGCCCCGCAGCTCGACGACGAGGAGGTGCTCGGCGTTCGGCCCTTCCGCCGGGACGACGGCCTCGAAGCCGGCCTGCGAGCAGTCGCCGAGGGCCGGGACGGCCGCGCAGACGTCCGGCCGCGGAAAGCGCCGGACCGGCACGACGTGCTCCCCGGGCGAGAGGAGGATCTGGACGTCCACGGGGCCCGCCGGCGAGCGCGCCCAGCCCGAGACGCGCAGGCTGCCGCGCACGGAGGCGCCGGGCCGCGGGAAGTCGAGCGCCGCCGGGATCGCTTCGTCGGCCGCGCCCGAAGACGTCCAGCGGGGGCGCGGCGCCGCGACGCGCGGCGGCGGAACCGCCGGCGCCGCCGCCGCGGAAGGGAGACCGAAGAGCCGCGCGGTCAGGCGCGGGAGCTCCGAACCGCGGATCTGCCAGAGACGCTCGGGCTCGCGGTCGATGTCTTCGTTGAAGCCGCTCGGATAGAAGCGGGCGCCGAGGAGCTGGACGAAGACGGACGCCGCGGCGAGGACCGCGAAGAGCGTCGTCCCCCATCTCCGCCGCGCGATCTCCCGCCAGCGGCCGGCGATGAGCAGCACGAGGAGCGGCACGAGCTCGATCAGGATGCGGTATCCGAAGGAGTGGCCGCCCCACCAGACCCTCCAGCGCGCGAAGACGGCGAGTGTGAGGACGATCGCCACGGTCGAGCATCGGTCGAAGAGCGCTCCATCGCGCCGCCACGCCGCGACGCCGGCGGGGATCGCGAAGAGCAGGAACGGGCTGAACACGAAGAGGCCCCTCGCGGGCGAGACGAGCAGCCCTGCGAGCCCGCCGGCCGCGTTTCCGGAGAAGCTCGCGGGGACGAGGGTCCGCGCCAGCGTGAAGGGATCTCCCCACGCCGTCGCCGCGTGGAGAGACACGAGCGCCACGGGCAGCGCCGCGAGCGCGAGAAATGCCGCCCGGCCGCGGCGTCGCGTCGCGAGCGCCCAGAAGGCGAGCGGGGCGGCGATGAGCGCGTTGGTGGGACGGATCGCGGCGGCGAAACCGAGGGAGAGGGCGGCGACGGCGGCGGCGCGCGGCGTCGCGCCCGGCAAAAGCCAGACGGCGAGCGTCAGGAAGAAGAGCGACGGCCCATGCTGGAAGAGGCCCTTTGCCGCCACGCTCCACACCTCCGTGCCGAAGGCATAGAGCAGAGCGAATCCGAGCGCCGCGCCGTCCGAGCGAGCGAGGCGCCGGAGCGCGAGGAAGAGGAAGAGAACGGAGGCGGCCGCGAGCGCGCCCGACGTGACGAGAGAAAGCCGAAAGCGGTTCCTGTAGAGCGGCACGCCCGCGGCCTTCGCGGCGGCGAAGACCGGAACGTTCATCAGACCCGGCAGGACCGGGTAGTCCGACACGACATGGCCGTGCTTGACGCGGAACCAATACGGGAGAGGCTCCCCGGCTCGGGCGAAGGCGTCGAAATCGAGCGCGCCGTGCTCGAGGATCGCGATCGGCAGAAGCTCCG
Source organism: Thermoanaerobaculia bacterium (assembly GCA_036558325.1). Lineage (GTDB taxonomy): Bacteria > Acidobacteriota > Thermoanaerobaculia > UBA5066 > Gp7-AA6 > DATBFU01. The sequence goes on from DATBFU010000031.1 coordinate 5,048, forward strand.
CCGGCGAGGTGTCGCCGCTGCCGAGATAGCGCCCGTCGCCGACGAAGACGGCGAAAGGAAGCAGGAACGCCGCCGCCGCGAGGAGCGCGGTGCGCCGCGAGGGCCGCGGGCCCGCGAGAGTCTCGGCCACGGCGCGGGACTCTACGCCGGCCGGTAGGCTTGCGACCAGGCGCGCCGGATGCGGGAGAGCATCGCCGGATAGAGGACGCGCCGGAACGGCTCGATCGCGGCGAGGTAGGGACGGCTGATCCACGACACCGGCCGGACGTACACCGCCAGGTAGAGGCGGTATCCGGCGGCGGTGGGCTCGAGGGCGGTGCACAGGAAGCCGTGCACCGTCGCGTTGCGGATCTCGGCGAGCGCCTCGTTCGGGAACTGATAGAGGAGGAGAAAGCCGCCGGTGCGCGTGCCGGGAGCGACGTCGGAGCTCCGGCGATCCAGCTCCGACAGCCGCGAGAGGTACGAGTCCTTGGGCTGGATCCGATCCCGGTCCCAGCCGAAAACCCGCCCGAGGAAGACGCGCACCCCGTAGAGGATCTTCGCGATCGGGCTCGACGGGGCGGACGAGTCGAGGGCGCGGATGTCGGCGATCGTCCGTCCGGGGCCGCCGCCCGGCAGATCCACGACCGAGATGTCGTACAAGGGAACTTCGCGCAACAGCTCGTGCGCGCGGAGCTTCAGGGCCAGATACTCGGCCGGAGGAACACGCGTGCGCATGGGTTCGAAGGATTCTCCCTCCGAACCTCGACGTCCGGGGGGCTAATCCCGCAGAGCCCGGACCGGGTCCATGCGGATGGCGCGCGGAGCGGGCAGGATGCTCGCGGCGGGCCGCGGCGATCGCCATCGCGGCGCACGCCGACCAGGATGCCGGCGGGTCGCGCGGTCGCTCGGCGCGGGCCGTGCGAGGACGCCCGCGATCGCATCGGCGAGACGCTCCCATCGCGACCGGGTCGCGTTCATCTCCGGTTTAGCTGAACGCTTTCGAAGGGAGCACCTAACCGTCGAGATTCGTCCCAGAGCTCGTCGAGTCACATTTCTGTCCTGATATGGTGCCTCGAAGTGCGAAAGCTGCGCGTCGGCATCATCGACCTCGTCACCAAGGGGCCGACACGCGCCTTGTACGCGCGCGTCATGAACGCGAACCTCGCCAGCATCATGCCCCAGGTCATCGGGGTGTGGTGCGAAGCCGAGGGACACGAGACCACGCTCGTCTGCTACACCGGCCTCGAGAACCTGGTCGAGGAGTTGCCGGATCCGGTTGATCTCGTATTCATCGGCGCCTTCACGGAGGCCGCTCTCCTGGCCTACGCGCTCTCCAACCTGTTCCGGTCCCGTGGGGCGGTCACCGTCCTCGGCGGGCCCCATGCCCGCTGCTACCCGGAGGACGCCCGCAAGTACTTCGATTACGTCGTCGGTTTCACCGACCAGGCCGTCATTCAGGACGTCCTCCGAGACTGCTCGCCTCACCGTCCGATCGGCGCGCACGTCAGCGCCAGGCGCCAGCCCGCGGCTCTTCCCGGCGTGCGGGAGCGCTGGAAGTTCATCGAGCCGACGCTCCGAAAGGCGCCGGTGTTCAAGATCGTGCCGATGATCGGCAGTCTCGGATGCCCCTACACCTGCAACTTCTGCATCGATTCGGTCGTCCCCTATCAGCCGCTCGACTTCGGTGTGATCTCAGAGGACCTCCGCTTTCTCGCGAAGACTCTGAAACGGCCGCGCGTCGGCTGGCACGACCCGAATTTCGGAGTTCGATTCGACGACTATCTCAATGCCATCGACGCGGCCGTACCGCCGAACACCATCGATTTCGCGGCGGAAAGCAGCCTATCTCTCCTGTCGGAGCCGCACTTGAAGCGACTTCAGCGGAGTGGATTCAAGGTCCTGCTGCCCGGCGTCGAATCGTGGTACGAGCTCGGGAACAAGTCGCTGACGGGGCGGCTCCAGGGGATGGACAAGGTCCGAAAGGTCTCCGAGCACGTCAACCTGATCCTGAGATACATCCCCTACGTCCAGACCAACTTCGTGCTCGGTCTCGACTCGGAAGAGGGACCGGAGCCCTTCGAGCTGACGAAACGCTTCCTGCGGCTTTCGCCCGGGGCGTTTCCCGGCTACTCCCTTCTTTCGGCGTTCGGGCGCGCCGCGCCGCTCAACCTGACGTACCAGCGCGAGAATCGTGTGCTTCCTTTCCCGTTCCACTTCCTCGACAACAACCGCGCCATGAACGTGAAGCCTCGAAACTACGGGTGGCGGGACTTCTACGACCAGGTCATCGGTCTGACGCGGCATACGTTCTCGGGACGCGCCATCGCCCGGCGCTTCCTTGGGACCCGGAAGGTCTTTCCGCGGTGGTTGAACGTGGTTCGGGCCGTGTCCTCGGAGGGATTCGGCAGGCTCGCTTACTATCGGGAAGTGCGGCGGCGGCTCGACGTCGATCGAGACTTTCAGCGTTACTTCGACGGCGAGACGAACGTTCTCCCGGCTTTCTACTCGGACCAGGTGCGTGAGGACCTCGGGACGCTGTGGGAATGGTTGCCCGCGGGAGCGCTGTCTCACGACCCGAACGCCTATCGAGCGTCGGAAGAAGGTGCGTCGCCCGAGTCCGTCGTGCAGCCCGGAGAGGGCGCAATCGCCGTCGTCTGAGGAGACGGCGCTTTGGCGGCCGTCTACCGGGGGCGCTCGGGGATGTCGATCTCGGTCGCGCGGAGCCGCTCCACGGTCAGCGCGCGGATCCTCACCGACCCGAGCTCGACGCTTTCCGCCAGGATCCTGCGGACGGCGAGCCGTCCGATCGCCAGCGCTCCGATCGCGAGCGCGCCGACCGCGAAAGCGCCGGCCGCGGCCGCTCCGAACGCCGCGGCCATCGTCGCGGCGCCTCGAAGGCTCACGGATCGGTGAGGGTGTCGTTCCCGCATGGGCCCTCCTCGGTCCGCGGCTATCCGGGACCCTTCTTGAGATTCCCCTTCGCCTGCTCGCGCTCCTCGAGCGCGTCCTCGATGAGCTGATAGGCGACGAAGTACTTGTAGATGTTGCTGACGTACGTCACGGTCTCGTGCCCGATCTTCTCCTCGGCGACGTACTCCACGTTGTGGAACCAGACGTTGGGGTCCAGACCGCGCCGCGAGGCCTCTCTCCGAAGGGAGGCGACGCGCCCCGGGCCGGCGTTGTACGCCGCGAACGCGAAGAGCGCCCTGTCGAGGTTCGTCATCGTCTCCTTCGCATAGTACTGATCGATCATGAAGCGCATGTACTTCACGCCGGCGTTGATGTTGGGCTCCGTCTGCGTGATGTCCCCGACCTTCAGGTCCCTGGCGGTCGAGGGCAGAACCTGCATCACGCCGATCGCCCCCGAGGCGCTGCGGGCGTTCTGGTCGAGCCGCGACTCCTGGTAGCCCTGCGCCGCCATCAGGAGCCAGTTCACGTCGTAGCGGTCGCCGTATTTCCGGAAGAGATCCACGAGCGACAGGAACTTCTTCCGCTGGGCCTCGGAAGCGGCGTTCTTCACATGCGACAGGCGCTTCAAGTACTTGGTGAGGATCCACCGTCGCTCGTCCGCGAGGTGGCCGGATGTGATCGTGGCGGCGATGCCGTCCAGGAACACCTTGAGCTTCACGCTGTCCTTGCGGATGGCCCAGCCGATGTTGCCCTCGGTGCCGACGGCGATCGTTTCGTGCACGACGATCTTCGGGAAGACCTTCTTCCAGAAGCGCGCGATGTGCTGATCTACGACGAGGGTTGGGACGAGGCCCGCGCTCAGCATCTCGATCAGGTCCTCGTCCTCGAGCTCCTCCGGCGCCTCCTTGAGCTTCACGGCCGGCTTCCCGGCCGCGGCGAAGCGCTTGTTGAGCTCGACGAGGCTCTCCCAGTAGCTGGAGGACTTGCGAACAAAGACTTCCCGCCCCGCGAGATCGTCGAGGGTCGCGAGGGCGGGAGAGGAGGGCCCGGTGACCACCAATTCGCGGACGTCGGTCATCACGGGCGCCGAGAAGTCCACCAGCGCCTGCCGCTGCGGCGTGATCGACAGATTCGCCGCCGCGATGTCGCCCTTGCCGTCGCGAAGCGCCGAGAAGATCTCTCCCCGTCCGACCGGCACGAAGAAGAACTTGACCTTCAAGTGCTTGCGCTTCGACTTCTGGTCGCGGGAGAGCCGCTTGTTGAGCTCCGTCTCGACGAGCTGGAAGGTGTCGTAGGTGATGCCCCGAGGGGTTCCGTGGTCGTTGAAGTAGAAGGTCTTGCTCGGGACCACGAGGACGCGGACCATCCGCCGCTCGGCCATTTCGTCCAGATCGCCCTTCCAGGGCTGCATGACCGTCGCGGGATCGATTGTCAGCTCTTCGCGGGAAGGCTTTCCCGCCGCCGGCGCCTGGGCGGAGACGGCCCGCGACGCGGCGATGAACGCCGCCAATGCAAAGGCGGAGCGGAGAACGTGGAAGCTGCAAATTCTCATGGAGTCCAGCTGCGCAGCCTATTCGATGGAGGTCCGCTTTCCCGCGGAAAAGCAGCCGGAGCGCTGCGAGGAGACCAGGTCCGCGGTCGAGTCCCCATCCGGACGAGCCGCGGCCCGTTGCCCGAAGGGCAGGTCGACGAGCGAGCGAAGGCGACGTGTTGGCTGGGAGGCAGGGACTCGAACCCCGATTCACTGGTCCAGAGCCAGTTGTCCTACCATTGAACGACCTCCCAGTCGTTCGAGGAACGCGGATTATCGGAGAACCGGGTGATCGGGTCAAATCCGGTTCGCGATAGGGTCTCGCCGCCGAGAGGTACGGATTGAGGCAGCTTCGGAGCACAGTTCGAATCGCGGCGCTCGTCGGCTGCGGCGTTCTCGCAGCGGCTCTCCATTCCGCCGCCCAGGAGCTCGAGCCGCGCGCCTACTCCGCGTCGCCGGTCGGCGCGAATTTCGTCGCGGCGATCCTCTCCCGCTCGGCGGGCGACGTCGTGACCGACCCCACCCTTCCCATCACGGACGTCTCCGCGCGCATCGGCTCTTTCGCGCTCGGATACGGCCGGACTTTCGATCTCTTCGGGCGTCAGGCCCTCGCCACCGCGGCGCTCCCGTACGCCTGGGGGAACGCGGAGGGGAACGTCGGTGAGGACCGCCGGCGCATCACGCGGTCCGGCCTCGCGGATCTGAGGGCCAAGCTGTCGGTCAACCTCTACGGCAACCCGGCGATGAGCCCCCAGGAATTCGCGAGGATCACCCGCGGCGTCCTCGTCGGCGCGAGCTTCACGGTCTCCGCGCCCACCGGCCAATACGATCCAACGAGGCTCGTGAACCTCGGGACGAACCGATGGGCCTTCAAGCCGGAAGTCGGCGTCTCGGTTCCCGTCGGCAGGTTCGATTTCGATCTCTACACGGGCGTCGTCTTCTTCACCGACAACGGGAGCTACTATCCCGGGACGTTTGCGCGCGCTCAGGATCCGATCTCGACGGTCCAGCTCCATGGCAGCTACACGTTTCGGCCCGGTCTCTGGCTGGCTCTCGACGGCACCTGGTACGGCGGGGGAGCCTCGCGCGTGAACGACGGGCCTCCGACCGCGCGGCTCTCCAATAGCCGCGTGGGGGCGACGCTGTCGGTTCCGATCGGCCGACGCCAGTCGGTGAAGGCGAACTATTCGACCGGGGCGTCTGTCCGTGCCGGCCAGGACTTCAACACCTTCGCCCTGGCCTGGCAGTTTCTCTGGTTTTGACGCGCCGCCGCCGTCCGACTATTCCTCGTCCTCGGTGACGATCCAGGTCTTGTCCGGGTTGTAGGTTTGGATCGCCGCGGCGGCTTTCGGCGTTTCCGGACCGAGGTCCTTCTGATAGACGACGCCGTCGTTGTTCACGAGGAACGTCTGGATGCCGGTCACGCCGTAGTTCGCCGGCCACGCCATCGCGGCGAAACCGCCGATCATCATCCCGTTGATGATGTAGTTCCGGGCGCCGAGCTTGGCCGCCGCTCCCTGAGAAGTCAGCACCCGGAAGTAATAGCCGTTGTAGGGCTCGCCCTTCTTCGTGTGACCCTCGGCGATCGCTTTGGCGATCAGCTCGCCGACGGGCCCCCCGATCGTTCCGTCCGCGTTCTTCCACGAGAGGCCGTCCTGCTTGCCCGGCGAGCTGATCATCTTCTGGGCGTACTGGTGGACCTTGCTGCCGTCGTGCAGCTCCTCGGCATATTCGTGCTGCGCGTCGACGAAGCCGCGCAGGATTTCGATGGCGTCGAGCTCGTTGCCGCCGATCCGACGGGCGAGGATTTCTTCCCGGCCTTCCGCCGCGTCGAAATGCCACTTGTTGCCGCTCTTGACGATCGGGATGGGCAGGGGCCACCGGTCGGATCCAACGACGACGAGCATCCGCTTCGGGTGATTGGGATCCTGCTCGACGTTCATGCCCTCGTGAGCCTTCTTCGCGAAGGCCGCACGATTGTTCTTGTCTTCGACCGGATCCCCCGAGGAGACGACGTCCTTGCCTCCCGGTCCCAGGATCGTCAACAGCGAATCGACGTCGTCTTTCTCGACGGCGGCGACGAGAGCGTCGGCCGCCTGCTTTGGCGTATCGAAGCCTTTCGCGCCGGACGCGGGCGCCGCGGACGGGCTCGCCGCCGCCGCGAACCCCGCCGCCGCGAAGAGCGCCAGCGTCAAGACGATGCGGAGACTGAGGATCGATTTATTTCTCATGTTCTCCTCACTCCGGCGGCCTAACGCCGCCGCCCTCCGCCGCCTCGGGACCCGCCGCCGCGCGAACCCATGCTCGACGAGCCGCGCGAGCTCGATGACCGCGCACGGCTGGCGCTGCTCGAGGAGCCACCGAACGCGCCGCCGCCGCCGCTGCTGCGACTCGGCGAGACGTCTCGGCCGCCCCCGGCTCGGCTGCTGCTCATGCTGTTCGCCCCCGCGCCACCGCGGCTGCCGGCTCCCGCGCCGCCCCGGTCGAAGGAGCTGGCGCTGGCTCCCCGATTGCCCGCGCCGCCGCCCGCGCTTCGGTTGCCGGACCGCGCCTGATCGCCGCGCGTCTGGCCGCCGTACTTGCTCGCCGTGGCCTTGTCCTTATAGGGCGCGCCGCCGCGCTGCGCCGAGTTGTGCTGCCAGTTGCTGTTGCCGCTCCGGTTGACGTTGTTCTGCCGGTTGCTGTTGTTGACGAAATTGTTGTTGTTGTTGATGTTGATCGTGTTGTTGCCGCCCCAGCCGCAGCCCCATCCGCCCGAGATGCCGATACCGACCGCCACCCCGATGCCGAAGCTCATGAAGGCGGCGCCGGCGTAGTACGGCGGATAGTACATCGGCGGGTACGGGTAGTACGGCGCGGCGCCGTACACGACCGTCGGGCTGTAGGACGGCACGTACACGACGTCCGGGCTCGACTGCTCGATGACGATGACCTGCTTGCTCTCGACCGTCTTCGTCTCGACCTTCAGTTGCTCGGTCGACTCGAGCTTGCCGCCGTCCTTCGCTTTGGCTCGCATGCGCTGGACGGCGTCCATGACCTCCGACTGCTGCTCGAGGAACGCGTCGCCGAGGTCCTTCGTCCAGGCGATGTTTTCGGAGAGCCGCTTCAGGGCGTCCGGGATCGAGACCAGCGCCTGAATGCTCGGGTCCCAGGGCTGCTTCATGGCCTCCTGGGAGAGGGCGTCGCCCTTGAGATCCTTGTGCTTGTCGAGCCACTGCTGCGCCGCCACGATGTCGATCGGGTAGGTCGAGGCGACCAGGCACTGGGCGAGCAGGTCATCCGAATAGAGCGCGACCGGCGCGACGAGGGAATCGAGCTGGTCGGCGCTGAGCTTCTCGGATTCCGGCGCCTCGCCCCCGGCGGCCGGCGCAGCGGCCGCGGCTCCCGGAGTGGTCTGCGGCGGCGGCGCCTGCTGCCCGAGGGCTGCCGCGGGCGCGGCCATCCAGGCGGCGAGGAAGCCGACCAGCGTCGCCGCCGGCACGGAGTGGAATCGTCTACGAATGGTTTGGAGCGTCGCCACATTGCCTCCCGTTTGGATGCGGCGGAGCTTATCCCCGTCCGCCGGGACTGACAACTTGGACCAAAGTGCTAGAAGCTCACGGAAAGGCTCGAGACCACCGTCGGCGACTCCCAGCCCGGATTGAAGACGAAGGTCGTGAGAGTCCAGTCCTTGTAGGTGAAGCCGACGAAGACGCCGCGTTGGACGTCCAGGCTCGTCTGGTAGGCGCGGGTGCGCTGGGAGGCGAGCCCGACGGTCAGCCAGTCGAACGGCGAGTAACCGAGCTGGGCCCAGTTGTAGAAGAAGCTGTCGCCGCGTCCGGCGGAGTCGAAGACGTACTCGCTCTCGCTGGAGAGCTCGAAGCGCCCGTACGTGGCCGTCAGCTCGAGTCCCGGCGCGACGCCGCGCGTGTCGCCGAATACCCCGCCGACCATCAGCGTCGCGTCGAGACGGAACTTCTCCTCTTCGCCGAAGCCGAAATTCCAGCCGACCCAGGCCGAGCCGCTCCGGAACGCCTCGTAGTTGTACCGGCCCTCGAGGTGGAGCGCGCCGTGGTCGGCGATCACCGTCGGCTGGGCGTAATGGCGGTCGTCGGGCGGAAAGTACCCGTAGAGGCTCGCGTTGAACTCCCAGCCGGGCTCTTCTTCGGCGGCTGCCGGCGCGGTCGGCGCCGTCGAGTCCTGCGCGGCCGCTGCGGCGGCCGTCAGGGCGAGAAGAGCCGTGGCGGCAATCCGAGCGGGAGCATTCATCCGCCGAGCGCGATCGTGATCGCGACGAGCACAGCGCCGATGCCGACCATCACGAGGCCGGTGCGCGCGGGCTTGTAACCCGAGGACTTCCCCAGGAAATACCCGCCGACGAAGAGCATCGCGATCGCGATGACGTTCGAGACGCGCAGCGCGGCCATCGCGTCCCTCATCACGAGAAAGGGAATGACCACGGGGAATGTCGAGAGGAACACGAGCAGGAAGATGCCGAGCGCCCCGAGGAAGTCGTCGCGCACGAGCCCGCCGCGGCGTGGCGGCTCCGGCAGGTCGGCGAGACGCTTCCGAATCGACTCGAGCTCGTCGGGGCGCAGCACCGATGCGACGGGCCCCGGAAGCGCTTCGGCGATCAGGCCGTGGGCCGTCTCCGGCGACCGGGCGCCGATGACGCGGTGAAGCGTCAGCAGACCGCGGCCGCGCTGACCCAGGTTGTCCAGGATGTACATGATCCCGTCCACGATCCCCCAGGCGAAGTTGCAGCCGAGCGCCCCGATCAGCATCGTCCGGACTTCGGTGTGCCCGCTCTCCGCCGCCGAGAGCGAGCCCGTGAACGTCAGAACCATGATGAGCCCGAAGAGGATCTCTCCGAACCGCTCCGACGCGTCGAGGACGCGAAGCCGGCCCGTCATCCCGGAATCAGGTACAGCGTCACGGCGAAGACCGCGTAGACCGCGAGCAGCTGGACTCCCGAGTACCAGGCGGCGTGGCCGCCGGAGACGACCGCCGAAACGGTGAGCGTCGTCAGGAGAACCATGAGGACCTGCGCGCCGCCGAAGTTGAGATCCATCGGTGCGGGAGAGACCGCGTAGCTCAGAAAGAGCAGAACCGGCGCGACGAAAAGCGAGATCTGCGTCGAGCTGCCCATGGCGATGCCGACGCTCAGATCGAGGCGGTTCTTGCGCGCTCCCGAGAACGCGGAGGCCATCTCGGCCGCGCCGCCCACCAGCGAGACCACGATGAAACCCACGAAGGCCTTCGACATGCCGAGCGAGAGCGACGCCTCCTGGACCGCGCCCACGAAGATCTCGGCCACGAACGCGATGCCGATCGTCGCCGCCGCGAGCGCGGCGAGGGCGATGGGAAGCGGCCACGGTTTCTCGTGCTCGCCGCCCTCGGCGCTCTGGAAGAGCTCCTTGTGAGTCTTGAGCGAGAAGAGGAGGCTGAGCGAATACGTGACGAGCAGGATCACCGCGATGCTCAGGCTGAGCGGGAGCATGAAGGAGGGCACGTTCAGCCGGTCGATTCGAGTGACGGCGGATGGGATGAGGAGCGCGATCGTCGCGAGGAGGAGCATTCCGGACTGCACGCGCGCGTTGCGCGGATTGAACTCCTGGACGTGGTGTTTGAGGCCGCCGAGGAGGAACGAGCTGCCGAGCATGAAGAGGCAGTTGGTCACCACGGCGCCCGTGAGGGAGGCCTTCACGAGGTCGAGCATTCCCGCGCGCAGGGCCGCGACGGCGATGACGAGCTCGGTCAGGTTCCCGAGCGTCGCGTTCAGGAGCCCGCCGATCGCGTCGCCCGTCTTGGCCGCGACGCTCTCGGTCGCGCGGCTCAAGAGCGCCGCGAGCGGGACGATGGCAGCGACCGAGAGGAGGAAGAGAGCCGTGTGCGCCTCGGGCCTCGTCTTCTCGGCGACGAGGACGACCGGCACGAAGAGGAGGAGCCAGTAGAGGGGGTTGTGGCGCAGCTCTTCTCGAATCGAGTTCACGAATTCACCCGGCGTTCAGAACCTAGAAGTAGCCCTCCAATACCACGGGCCGCAATGGGACGAAAGTCCCACCCGCGCCGGCGAGGGCGGCCTGTCTTAGCATTCGGGTCGTGACGCCGCCGTCCGAGGGCCGCCGCCCGTGAGCTGGATCAACGTCGTCTGGCTGTTCGTCGCGTCCGCCTGTCTGACGCTCTCGAGCATCCTGCTCATCGCCGGGCGCCCGAAGCGGTCGGACGTCTGGTTCGCGCTCTCGGCGCTCTCGGTCATGGCGCTCGCTGTGTTGGAGCTGGCGCTGATGCGGGCGGACACGGCTCGGGGGTATGCCGCGGCCGTCCGATGGATTCACATTCCGATCTTCGGGCTCGTCGCGTCCTTCGTCCTCTTCATCCGGTCCTTCTTTCGGGCCGGCCGTCCGTGGCTGGCCGCGGCCGTGATCGTCGTGCGCGGCCTCGCTTCGCTCGTCGTCAACTTCGTCCACGACCCGAGCCTGAACTACGACGCGATCACCGGCCTGCGGCAGGTCCCGTTCCTCGGCGAGCGGATCTCGGTCGCCGAGGGCGTCGTCAGCCCGTGGACGCGACTCGGGGAATTGAGCTCGCTGCTCCTCCTCGCGTTCCTCGCGGACGCGACGATCGCGGTCTGGCGGCGCGGCGACCGTCGCCGGGCGGCGTTCGTGGGCGGAAGCGCGCTGATCTTCGTGACGACGTCGGTCGTCAACTCCGCCCTCATCCATTCGAGCAAGACCATCGCGGCGCCGTATCTGATCAGCGTGCCGTTCTTCGCCGTGCTGGCCGCCATGTCCTACGAGGTGGCCCTCGACTTTCGCCGCGCCGACGAGCTGTCACGCCGCCTCGACGACACGGAGAGCGCTCTCGCCGAGAGCGAGCGCCGGCTCGGCCAGGCCGCCGACGCGGCGGACGTCGGAATCTGGACCTGGGACGTCGCGAAGGACGAGGTGTGGATCACGTCCAGGGGATCCGCCCTGCACGGCTTTCTTCCCGGGGCCCGGCTCGATCTTCGAGAATTTCTGTCCACCCTCCATCCGGAGGACCTCGAGCGGGTGCGCGAGTCGATCGAGAGATTGATTGCCAGCGGCTCCGAGGTCGAGGGCGAGTTCCGGGTCGTGCGGGACGGTCAGACCCGGTGGATCGGGCTCCGCGGAATCGTCGAGCGCGGAGAGTTCGGCCGCGCCCTGCGCGTTCGGGGCGTCTCTCTGGACGTCACGCGGCGGAAGACGGCCGAGGCGGAAGTTCTCCGCCGGCAGTCCGAGCTCGCGCACCTTTCGCGGGTGACGATGCTCGGAGAGCTTTCGGGCTCGCTCGCCCACGAGCTGAACCAGCCCCTCACGGCCATCCTCAGCAACGCGCAGGCGGCCCAGCGGCTCCTCGGGCGGGGCGGCATCGGCCCGGAGGAGCTGCAGGAAATCCTTCGAGACGTGGTGCAGGAGGGGCGTCGCGCCGGCGAGGTCATCCGTCGCCTGCGCCTGCTTCTGAAAGAGGGCCAAGTGAACTTCGAAGCCCTCGAAGTCGCCGAAGTCGTCGAAGAAGTGATCCGGCTCGTTCGGAGCGATCTCTTGAATCGCGGCGTGACGGCGACGATCCGGATCACGGAGGGAATTCCGCCCGTGCGAGGAGACCGCGTCCAGATCGAGCAGGTCCTCCTGAATCTCGTCGCCAACGCGTGCGACGCCATGGGCGGAGCGTCAAACGGCGACAAGCGGATCGTCTTGCAAGCCGAACGAGACGAAGACGCGCACGTGAGGATCTCCGTGGTTGATCGCGGGCACGGCCTGCCCGACGCCGACGTCGAGCGGGTCTTCGAGCCTTTCGTCACGACGAAGCCGCAGGGCATGGGCCTCGGACTGTCGGTCTGCCGAACCATCATCGCGGCGCACGGCGGTCGCCTGTGGGCCGCCAACAATTCCGATCGCGGCGCGACGTTTCATTTCACGCTGCCGGCGGCGAGAGGAGGCGCTTCGTGAGCGATGGCGAAGTCGTCTACGTCGTCGACGACGACGCCGGCGTTCGAAAGAGCCTGGCGCGTCTTCTCCGGTCGGCGGGATACGAGGCGATTCCCTTCGCGTCGCCCGAAGAATTTCTGCTGCACGTCGCCTCGGAATCGGACGGCTGTCTGGTCCTCGACGTTTCGATGCCGGGGCTCGACGGTCTCGGGCTCCAGGAGGAGCTGACCCGGCGCGGCAGCGCCCTCCCGATCGTCTTCCTGACGGGCCACGGCGATGTGCCCAAGAGCGTCCGGGCCTTGAAGCACGGCGCGCGGGACTTCCTCACGAAGCCGGTGGATGACGAGGTGCTGCTCCGCGCCGTCCGGGAGGCGCTCGCGGCGGGGACCGCCGGTCGAAAGTCGCGCGAGGAAATCTCCGACATCCGGCGCCGCCTTTCGACCCTGACCCCGCGCGAACGCGAGGTTCTCGAGGGCGTCGTGTCCGGCCGACTCAACAAGCAGGTCGGCGGAGATCTCGGCATCGCCGAGAAGACCGTGAAGGTCCATCGCGCCCGCGTCATGGAGAAGATGGGGGCGGCGTCTCTGGCGGATCTCGTCCGGCTCGCGGACCGCGCCGGAATCCGCTCTTCGGAGTAGCGGAACGTTTTCGCCGGTTGGACCAAGGTCCCATCCCGGCACCGGAGAGCGGCTGCTAACTTCGGTCCGTGGCTCGCACGACCCCCCTGGTTGCGATCGTCGATGACGAGGAGCCCGTGCGCCGCGCCCTCGGGCGCCTGATCCGTTCGGCGCAGTTCGAGGCGGAAATCTTTCCGAGCGGGGACGAGTTCCTCGAGACGGTCTCGGATCACCGGCCGGACTGCATCGTGCTCGACCTCCACATGCCGAAGGTGGACGGCTTTCAGGTCCAGTCCTGGCTCGCCCGCGCGAACATCCGCATTCCGATCATCGTGATCACCGGACAGGACACGGCCGAGTCGCAGGCGCGCGCGATGGGCGCCGGCGCCGTGGCCTACCTCCGAAAACCGGTCGACGGCGAAACGCTGCTTGATGCAATCGCATCAGCGACGGGACGGATGAAAGGGGAGTAACCGACTCAAATCGCGTCGCTGCGGGTATTTGGGACGGCCCGGAAGCCGGCATTGACTCCGACCCGCGTCGTGAAGGAGATTCCACACGCGGAAGCGAAAGGGGAGCGATGACGCGTCGAGGCTTCATGCGGTCGTCCATCGGGCGCAAGGTGATCATGGCCGTCACCGGCGCGATCCTCGTCGTCTTCGTCATCGGGCACATGACGGGCAACCTGCTCGTTTATCTGGGGCCGAAGGCGCTCAACGACTACGCCGTTTTCCTGCGGGTATTCCTCCACGGCGCCGGTCTCTGGATCGCGCGCGTCACTCTTCTGGTTTCGGCCGTTCTGCACATCTGGTCGGCGACATCGCTGACGCTCGACAGCCGTCGCGCGCGGCCACAGGACTATCGTGAGCAGAAGTGGAAGGAGTCGACGTACGCCTCACGCACGATGCGGTGGGGCGGCGTGATCATCCTGCTCTTCGTGATCTACCACCTGCTCCACTTCACGTTCGGCACCGTTCACCCGAGCTTCGTCGAGGGGGACGTGTACCACAACTTCGTCACGGGCTTCCGGAGCGTGCCGGTGTCGCTCGCCTACATCGTCGCGATGATCGCGCTCGGTCTGCACCTCAAGCACGGCGTGTGGAGCATGTTCCAGACGCTCGGCGTCTCGCACCCGAGGTACATTCGTCTGGGGCGTGCGTTGGGCTGGCTCATCGCGATGGTCGTCGTTACCGGAAACGTATCGTTTCCGATCGCGGTGCTCGCCGGGATCGTGAAGTAGGCGAGGAGGCCCTTTGGAATTACGCGCGAACGTCCCCTCCGGTCCGATCGAGAAGAAGTGGGACAAGCGCCGCTTCGAGATGAAGCTCGTCAACCCGGCCAACAAGCGCAAGTACACCGTGATCATGGTCGGTTCGGGCCTCGCCGGCGCGGGCGGCGCGGCGGCGATGGCGGAGCTCGGCTACAAGGTGAAGTGTTTCTGCTACCAGGATTCGCCGCGGCGCGCGCATTCGATCGCCGCGCAGGGCGGCATAAACGCCGCGAAGAACTACCGCAACGACGGAGACAGCGTCTTCCGTCTCTTCTACGACACGGTGAAGGGCGGCGACTTCCGGTCGCGCGAGGCGAACGTCTACCGGTTGGCGCAGGTGTCGGTGAACATCATCGACCAGTGCGTCGCGCAGGGCGTCCCGTTCGCACGCGAATACGGCGGCCTCCTCGACAACCGGTCCTTCGGCGGCGCGCAGGTCTCGCGGACGTTCTACGCGCGCGGCCAGACCGGCCAGCAGCTGCTCCTCGGCGCCTACCAGGCGCTCGAGCGGCAGATCGGCCAGGGCCAGGTCGAGATGTTCTCGCGACACGAGATGCAGGAGCTCGTCGTCGTCGACGGGAAGGCCCGCGGGATCGTCGTGCGAGACATGGTCACCGGCGAGGTCGAGACGCACCTCGGCGACGCCGTGTGCCTCGCGACGGGCGGGTACGGGAACGTTTTTTATCTCGCGACATACGCGAAGGGCTGCAACACGACGGCGATCTGGCGCGCCTATAAGAAGGGCGCGGCGTTCGCCAACCCGTGCTTCACGCAGATCCACCCGACGTGCATCCCCGTCACGGGCGAATACCAGTCGAAGCTCACGCTCATGAGCGAGTCGCTGCGCAACGACGGGCGCATTTGGGTGCCCAAGACGAAAGGCGACAAGCGGCCGGCCAACGATATTCCGAAGGCGGACCGCGACTACTACCTCGAGCGCATGTACCCGAGCTTCGGCAATCTCGTGCCCCGCGACGTGGCCTCGCGCGCGGCGAAGCACGTCTGCGACGAGGGGCGCGGCGTCGGTCCGACCCGCTTCGGCGTCTACCTCGACTTCCACGACGCGATCGCGCGCCTGGGCAAGGGCAAGATCGAGGAGAAGTACGGCAACCTC
>DATBFU010000032.1:0-49040 GCA_036558325.1 Thermoanaerobaculia bacterium
TCCGTGCCGGAGTCTGCCTGAGTCTGCAGGGCAGAGCCCCGGATTTACTGCAGATTCCGGAAAAGTCCGGCAGGCGAGGGCGCTGGAGTTGGTGCGAAAGGAGGGACTCGAACCCTCACGGTTTTACCCACAGGTTCCTGAAACCTGCGCGTCTACCAGTTCCGCCACTTTCGCGGGGAGAGGAAGGATAGCGGCTGAGCAGTAGGGGGTCAACCGGCCGCGAAGTCGAGTCCACGGCGCGGAGCCTGCCGAGCTCGGGATCCCTCGCTGTCGCTCGGGATGACGGCTTAACGGCGACGCACGAAAGCACGCCCCCTCACCCTGACCCTCTCGCCCGCAGACGGGGGCGAGGGGATAAGAGAGAGAATCGCCCCGTGAGCACTCCAACTCCGACACCGACCCCCAACCCGACTCCGATCCCGAATCCCGCCATTCCCGAGCCGGTCTTTTTCGCGGCGCGCCGCGAAGACGTCTTCCCGGTCCTGACGCCCGACCAGATGGCGCGCATCGAACCGCACGGCCGGCGCCGCAAGGTCGCCGCGGGCGAGGTCCTCTTCTCCGCGGGCGACCCGGTGAGCTCCGTCTACGTCATCGTTTCGGGATCGCTGCAATTCGACCGCGTGGCGACGGGCGAGGCCGTCCCGATCATGATCCTCTCGCCCGGCCACTTCACGGGCGAGCTGAATCTCCTCGCGAGCCGGCGGGCGCTCGTCACGATGCGCGCGATCGAGGACGGCGAGGTGATCGAGGTGCCGCGCGACGAGCTGATGCGTCTCGTGCAGACCGACCCGGAGCTCTCCGAGCTGATCATGCGGGCGTATCTGCTGCGCCGGACGCAGCTCATCGCTCAGGGCGTGAGCGACGTCGTGCTGCTCGCGTCGAACTTCTGCTCGGCCACGCTCCGCATCAAAGAGTTCCTGACGCGAAACGGTCACCCGTACACCTCCGTGGACCTCGACCGCGACGCGGGCGCGGAAGAGTTGCTCGCGCGCTTCGGCGTGGATCCGAAGGACGTTCCGGTCCTGATCTGCCGCGGCCGCACCGTGCTGCGCAATCCTTCGAACGCCGAGATCGCGGACTGCCTCGGCTTCAACGACGCGGTGGATCCCGCGCGCGTCCGCGACGTCGTCGTCATCGGCGCGGGACCCTCCGGCCTCGCGGCGGCGGTTTACGCGGCGTCGGAAGGCCTCGACGTGCTGGTGCTCGAGACGGAGGCGCCGGGCGGCCAGGCGGGGACGAGCTCCAAGATCGAGAACTACCTCGGGTTCCCGATGGGCATCTCGGGCCAGGAGCTCGCGGCGCGCGCGCTGACGCAGGCGGAGAAGTTCGGCGCGGAGATGCTCGTGGCCCGCAGCGCGGCGAAGCTCGGCTGCGAGCGCCGACCCTACCGTATCGATCTGGACGGAACTCCCGGCGACGGCATCGCCGCGCGCTCCGTCGTCATCGCGAGCGGCGCCGTCTATCGCAAGCTCGACCTCGAGAACCGCGCACGCTTCGACGGGAACGGCATCTATTACGGCGCGACGGCGGTCGAGGCGCCTCTCTGCGTAGGCGAGGAGGTCGCCGTGGTCGGCGGAGGCAACTCGGCGGGACAGGCGGCGGTCTTTCTCACGCGCTCCGCAAGCCACGTCCACATGTTCGTTCGCCGCGACGGCCTCGCCGAGACGATGTCGCGGTACCTCATCCGGCGCATCGAGGACAATCCGGCGATCACCCTCCACACGCGGTGCGAGATCACGGCCCTCGAAGGGTCGAATCGTCTCGAGCGGCTGACGTGGCGGAACAACGCGACCGGCGAGACGGCGACGCGGCCGATCCGCCATCTCTTCGCGATGATGGGGGCCGTCCCCAGCACGGCCTGGCTCGACGGCTGCCTGATGGTCGACGACAAGGCCTTCCTCAAGACGGGTCCGGACCTGTCGAAGGAGGATCTCGCGGCCGCGCAGTGGCCGCTCGACCGGGCGCCCTATCTCCTCGAGACGAGCCGTCCCGGCGTTTTCGCGGTGGGGGACGTGCGCGCGGGCAGCATCAAGCGCGTCGCGTCGGCGGTCGGGGAGGGCTCGATCGCCGTCTCCTTCATCCACCGCTTTCTGAGGGAGTAGAAGCGCGACGGTGGCCGCCGCCGACGTCTGGCTCGCCTCCGGCCTGCGCACGCCGTTCGTCCGCGTGGACGGCCCGTTCAAGTCGCGCGACGCGCTCGCGCTGTCGGTGCCCGTCGTGGACGGGATGGCGAAGCGCGCCTCCGGTCCCATCGACTTCGCGGTCTGGGGCTCCGTCGTCCTCAACCTCGGCTACAGCAACCTCGCGCGCGAAGCGTGGCTCGAGGCCGGCCTCGATCCGCACGTGCCGAGCTTCACGACGATCATGCAGTGCAGCACGAGCATGGTCGGCGTCTTCCAGGCCGCCGGTCTGCTCGGCCGGGGAAATCGCGCCCTCGCGCTCATCGGCGGCGTCGAGAGCATGAGCCGCGTGCAGATCGGGCTCGGACAGAACCTCTCGGACGGGATCCGCCGCGTCGGGCAGGCGCGAACGCTCGGCAAGAAGATCGGCGCGGCGCTGGCGCTGCGCCCGCGCGACCTGCGGCTCGACGTTCCCGACATCCGCAATCGGGCCACCGGCAAGAGCATGGGGGAGCACTGCGAGGAGATGGCGAAGGAGTGGAAAATCTCGCGGCAGGCGCAGGACGAGCTGGCGCTCGCGAGCCACGTCCGCACGATCGCCGCGCAGGACGCCGGCTTTTTCGACGACCTCATCCTGCCGCTCGACGGCGTCTCGCGCGATGCCTTTCCTCGCCGCGACACCTCGCTCGAGAAGCTCGCCTCGCTGAAGCCGGCCTTCGACCGGAGGAGCGGCCGGGGGACGCTGACCGCCGGCAACAGCTCGCCTCTGACCGACGGCGCCGCGGGCGTCTGGGTCGCCACGGAGGCGGGACTCGCGCGCCTGGCGCCGACCACCCCGCGCGTCCGTCTCGTCGACTTCGAGATCGCGGCGGTGGACCTCTTCCACGAGGGACTCCTGATGGCGCCCGTGGCGGCGATTCCGCGGATCCTGGCGCGCCAGGGGATGCGGTATCAGGACGTCGCGTTGTGGGAGATCCACGAGGCCTTCGCGGCGCAGGTGCTCTGCAACGTCGCGGGGCTCGAGAATCCGGACTACGTACGCGCCAAGGCCGGTGTGCCGTACACCTTCGGGTCGTTCCCGAGGAGCCGCCTGAACCCGAACGGCGGAAGCGTCGCGATCGGGCACCCGTTCGGCGCGACGGGCGCGCGAATCCTCAGTCAGACCGTCAAGGAGCTCGCGGCGATGCCGTCCGGCAGCCGCGCGATCGTGAGCATCTGCGCCGACGGCGGGGAAGGGACGGTCGCGCTGCTCGAAAACTGAGCGCGCCGGCCGTTCGCCGGTTGCGCAACGGCGTACCATGGAGACAAGCAAAAAGAGGAGGTTCCATGAGCATGCCCCGGCGGCTCCTCGCCTCGGTGTGGGTCGGGCTCGGCTTCTGCGCGGCGGCGGCCGCGCAGCCCGCGGAGAGCTTCTATCGCGTCAATCCGGCCGATTTCGTTCCGTACAGCGGCGTGAACAACTATCAGAACGTCGGCTCCTCTCTGAGCGGATCCGACCTCGCGGACGCTTTCGTCGCCCCGACTCACCTCCCGCCCGGAGCGCGGCTGACGTCCTTCGAGCTCGACGCCTGCGATACCGCGGCCGACGCGCTGCAGATCCAGGCGACGCTCTATCAGTGCGACCGTTTCGGTGAGAACTGCGTCGTCGTGAGTCAGCAGACCGTCGGTGACGGCGCCGGCTGCGCCCAGGCGACGGAAGATCTGACGCTCCAGCCGACGACCTACGTCAATGATTCGGGCCACCAGCTCTACGTCTATTTGCAGACGGCCTCGACCTTCATGTCGGTGCGGGGCGCCGTGGTCGGCTACAAGCTTCAGATCAGCCCCGCCCCGGCGACGGCGACCTTCGGCGACGTGCCGACGAACTATCTCTATTTCCGCGCGATCGAGGCGCTCGCAGCGTCCGGCATCGCCTCCGGATGCGGCGGCGGGAACTACTGCCCGGACCAGTTCGTCACGCGAGGCGAGATCGCCAAGTTTCTCGCCAACGGCCTCGGGCTCCACTGGCAATAGGCCGCCGAACCCGCGCCTACTTGCAGTCCGCCTCGACGCCGTCCACGACGGTCGTCAGGTCGCCGTTCGCGCTGATGATCAGGTGCACGTTCTGGTGGACGATGTAGTTGTTCCCCGGTCCCTGGCCGATGATGCGGAAGTTGTTGATGAACGAGACGATCGCCTCTCCGTTGTGGAGCGAGGACTTGAACTCGCCCTGACTCACGCCGGTCGCCTTGTAGTGATCGCCGCTGACGGAGCCGAAACCGCTCACGCCTTCGGGCTGGTCGTGGAAGTGTCCCTGGATGACGTTCTTGTTGATGACGAAGGTCGTCAGGACGTGCAGGTTGCCGGTCAGAAGGACTTCCTCGCCGGCGCCGCCGTTGGCGCAGGGGATCTCGAGATCGATCTCGACCGGGATCTTCGTGTTCTCCGTCACTTCGGCCGGCGCGGCGACCGCGATGGCCAGGCCGACGGCCACTGCTCCGAGGAGCCGGGTCCCCGTTCTTTTCGCGTGCATTTCTTCCCTCCGGCACGCGTCCAAGCACGAAGCGGGCCAGACGCCCGCCGCGCGACGGATCAGGGCTTTCGGGCGGACACGTAGATCTCCGTGTCGCCCCGTTCCCCCGAAGACAGGCGCAGTTGCTCGACCTCGAATCCGGCGAGCGCGACGATGTGCCGCGCCTCGGGCTCGGTGTAGAAGCGGACGCGCCCCGGGCTGCGCGGGAAGGCCGCCGCCCCTTCCAGGAACGCGCGCGTGTATTCCGGCGAAAGAAAGTTCGGGAACTGGACGAGCAGCTTTCCGCCCGGCTTGAGGACGCGGAACGCGTCGCGCAGATAGGCGAACGCGTCCTCGCGCGCCAGATGCTGGAGAACGAGGTAGGAAAAGACGAGGTCGAAGTGGTTCGCCTCGAACGAGCGCAGATACTCGTCGTTGCCGATCTCGCGCAGGCGGACGGCAGGCAGGCCGGCCAGGCGCTCCTGAGCGCGCGCGATCATCTCGCCGCTGACGTCCACGGCCCACATCTCGCGGACGTGCGGGGCGAGGTACTTCTCGACGCGCCCGACGCCGCAGCCGATGTTGAGGACGGAAGCCGGGACGTTCGGAGGCAGATGCCGGCGGATCTCGGCGGCGTCGGCCTCGCCCGTGCGCTCGAAGGACTCGGCCGTTGCGCCCGTCAGGATGGCGTCGTGGGCGTCGTGACGGGCGGCGTCGTTCCAGGCGCGCTTGTAGTCGGGAGCGGCCGGCGCGCCGGCGGACGCCGCCGCGGCCTTCCTCCCGAGCCGTCCGAAGAGAGCCACGCGGGGAGGTTAGCGCATCTTCTCTTGGTTCTCCCTCTCCCCGTGAGGGAGAGAGTCGGGATGAGGGTCCCACGCCGGTATATCAGTATTGATATAGCTTGTCGGAGAGGGTCGCCTCCGAGGATAGACTGCGCCGCGTGATCCCCCGCGACCTGCAGATCCTCGAGCGCCTGCGGCAGAAGGGCTCGCGGATTCTTTCCTTCCGCGAGCTCGTCAAGGCCCTCCACGTGCGGGACGCCGACGAGGACGCCTTCCGCGAGCGCCTCGACGCGCTGGAGCGCAAGGGCGAGATCGCGCGCATTCGCGGCGAGAAGTACTCCGCCATCGAGTTCTCGGACCTCGTCGCCGGCCGGATCACGGTGCGCCCGGAGGGCTTCGGGTTCGTCCTGGTCGAAGGCGGCGAGGACCTCTTCGTGCCCCGGTCGGGAATGCACGGCGCGATGGACGGCGACACCGTCCTCGCGCGCGAGGAGCGTTCCCGCGCCCGGGGCCGCGGGCGGGACACCGGCAAGACGTCCGGCACGGTCGTGAAAGTTCTCGGCCGGGCGCGCGAGCGCGTCGTCGGGCGTTTCGAGTCGGAGGAGGGCAAGAAAGTCGTCCTTCCATACGACCCGAGGGTCGACGCGGTCGTCCGCATCGCCGAGGGGAAGACGAAAGGCGCGCGCAAGGGCGAGATCGTCGAGGCCCGCCTCACGGCGTTCCCGGACGCGCGCCGCGTGGCGCACGGCGTCGTCGAGGAGCGGCTCGGCTTTCTCGGCGAGCCGGGCGTCGACATCGAGATCGTCCTGCGGTCGCACAATCTGCCGCACCGGTTTCCCGAGCCCGTCGTCGCGGAGTCGGAGGCGTTTCCGCCGGAGGTGCGGCCCGAGGATCTGCGGGGCCGCCGCGATTTTCGGGAGCGCCGCATCGTGACGATCGACGGCGAGACCGCTCAGGACTTCGACGACGCGGTGGAAGTCGAGCGGACGGAAAGCGGATTCCGCCTGGGCGTCCACATCGCCGACGTCTCGCACTACGTCACGGAGGGCTCGGCCCTCGACGACGAGGCGCGCTCGCGCGGCACGAGCGTCTATTTCCCGGGCCGCGTCCTGCCGATGCTGCCGGAGCGGCTCTCGAACGGCCTCTGCTCGCTCAATCCGCACGTAGACCGGCTCGTGCAGTCGGCGATCCTCGATCTCGACCGGACGGGCCGCGTCCTCCGCGCGGAGTTCACGCGCGGCGTGATCCGCAGCGGCCATCGCATGACGTACACGGACGTCGCGCGCCTCGTCGAGACGGCGCCGACGGCGGCCGACCGGGAGCGCTACGGGCCGTACCTCGACGACTTCCGCCTCATGGCCGAGGTGGCGACGCTTCTGCGCGGCCGCCGCGAGGCGCGCGGCTCGATCGACTTCGATCTGCCGGACGCGGACGTCGTGCTCGACGACGAAGGGCTGGTCGTCGGCATCGTCCCGGAGTCGCGCAACGTCGCCCACAAGCTGATCGAAGAGTTCATGCTGGCCGCCAACGAGGCCGTCGCGAAGCATCTGCTCTTCGCCAAGCAGCCCGCCATCTACCGCGTGCACGACCGGCCCGATCCGGACCGCCTCGTGGACCTGCGGGAGGTGCTCGAGGGCTTCGGCTACGAGCTCAAGGGAGATCTCGCGGAGATCCCGCCGGCCTCGTTCCAGAAGATCCTGAATGCCATTGCCGACAAACCCGAGGAGCGGCTGCTGCGCGACCTGCTTTTGCGCGCGCAGCGCAAGGCGATCTACAGCGAGGAGTGCCGGGGGCACTACGCCCTCGCGGCGCCGTACTACTGCCACTTCACGTCGCCCATCCGGCGCTACCCGGACCTCGTCGTCCACCGCCAGCTCGCGCGGCTGCTCGCGGAGGGGCGGCCGGTGCCCGCGCAGGACTTCGAAGGGATGAACGAGCGGTTCGCCGAGATCGCGGCGCATTCTTCCGAGCGCGAGCGGCGCGCCGAAGCGGCCGAGCGCGAGAGCCTTCTCTGGAAGAAGATCGTATTCATGAAGGACAAGGTCGGCCGCGATTTCGACGCGTTCGTCACCGGTGTGGCATCCTTCGGCGTGTTCGTGACGCTGAAGGACTATTTCGTCGAAGGGCTGGTGCCGGTCTCGGGGCTGGGAGAGGATTTCTTCGTGTACGAGGAGAAGCAGCACCGCCTGCGCGGGCGTTCGGGCGGGAAGATCTATCGCCTGGGCGATTCGCTCCGCGTGAACCTCAAGGCGATCGACGAGGTGCGCCGGCGCCTCGACTTCCAGCTCGCCGGCGCGGCCGCGCTCGCGAAGAAGGATCCCGGGTCTTTCGGCCGCCGCCCGCGGCGGGTCGGCCGGTGAGACGCGCGGCGGTCCTTCTGGGGTCGGCGGCGCTCGCCGCCGTCGGCACGCTCGCGCTCGCATGCGGCGAGAAGGGGAGACCCGACCCGGACATCCGCATGGCGATCTCGCATCAGCCGACGTCGCAGGGCGAGGGAGAGGCCGACGCTTCGGGCGCGAATCCGCACGCGGCCGGCGGTCAGGGAGCGCCGAAGATTCCCGACCGGCTCGAGGTCCCCGACGCCGTCAAGCAGGCTTACTCCGGGGTGAGCCTCGCGTGGCGCGATGCCACGACGGGGAAGACCGGCGCGCTCGAGGTGCCCCTGGGCGGCTCGGCGGAACTGCCGGGCTCCGGGCTCACCGTCTCCGCCGACGTCTTCCTGCCCGCCTTCACGATGTCGTCGGAGGTCATCACGTCCTCCGGAATCGAGCCCGAGAATCCGGCCGCCCGGATTCGCGTCACCGAGGGCGGAAAAGAGATCTTCTCCGGCTGGATCTTCAAGAGATTCCCGGACGTCCATCCCTTCACGCACCCGCGGTATTCGCTGCGGCTCGACGGCGGCGTGCGCAAGACCTAGGCCGTCGATGTCCGGGCGACTCTTCCGCGTCGTGATCGCGGGCCGCCCCAACGTCGGAAAGTCCACGCTCTTCAACCGGCTCGTGAAGAAGCGGCGCTCGCTCGTGCACGATCTGCCGGGCATGACGCGCGACGTCGTCGAGGAGCGCGTGACCCTTCCGGACGGCCGCGTTTTCCGTCTCTTCGATACCGGCGGTTACGACCCGTCCGGCCGCGACGCGATTCCGGCCGCGGTGCGGCGCAAGGCGCTCGAGGCGATCGGGCAGGCGGATCTGCTCTTCCTCGTCGTGGACGGCGCGGCGGGAATCGCGCCGGGCGACCGGCTCGCGGCCGAGGCGGCGCGTCAGTCGGGCGTCGAAACGGTCGTCGTCGCGAACAAAGTGGACCGCAAGGACGCCGAGGCGGGCGAGCTCGAGGCCTGGGAGCTGGGATTTTCGGAGGTCCTGGGCGTTTCGGCCGAGCACGGCATCGGGGTGGACGACGTGCTCGAAGCGGTGGCGAAGCGAATGCCGGCGGCGGCGGGCGCGGACGCGCAGGTCGGAGGGGAGCCGGACGCGGCCGAGCCGCCGGAGATCGCGATCGCCGTCGTCGGGCGGCCAAACGTCGGGAAGTCTTCCCTCGTCAACGCGCTCCTCGGCTCCGAGCGCTCGATCGTGTCGGAGGTCGCGGGCACGACGCGGGACGCCGTGGACGCCCACCTCGAGCTCCGCGGCCGGCGGCTGCGGCTCGTGGACACGGCCGGCATTCGACGCAAGGGCCGGACGGAGCGCGGCCCCGAGGTCCTCTCCGTCGTGCACGCGCGGCGGCGCATCGAGCAATGCGACGTCGCGATCCTGGTCCTCGACGCGTCCGAGGGGCCGACCGCGCAGGACGCGACGGTCGCCTCCTACGCGCACGACGCCGGCAAGGGCCTCGTTCTCGTCGCCAACAAGTGGGACCTGGCCACGCGGCCGGGCGTGGAGGGGAACGCGATCTCCAAGGCGATCCGCTCCGAGACCGAGCAACAGATCCCTTTCGCGCGGCACGCGCCGGTGATCCTCGTCTCGGCGAAGTCCGGCCGCGGGGTCGCGAAGGTGCTCGAAGCCGCGGTCCGCGTGGCGGCCAACCGCCAGCGGCGCATCTCGACGGCCGAGCTGAACCGCGTTCTGGGCCGGCCCCTGCGCGACAAGGCTCCGCGGACGGCGTCGGGAAAGACGCTCCGCGTCCTCTACGTCGCGCAGACCGCGACCGACCCGCCGACGTTCGCGATCGTCGGCAGCCGCGAGGAACGGCTGCACTTTTCGGAGGAGCGCCGCATCGAGAACCTGCTCCGCGAGGCGGCGGACTTCTCGGGATCGCCCATCCGGATCGAAGTCCGGCAGCGGTCCGGAGCGGACCGCGAGGCCGAGAAGAAAAGGGGCTCGCGGCCGCGTCCGGGCTTCCCGAAGGCCCGGAGGTCGCGCTAGAGTACGCGCGTGCCGAAAGCCGAGCCCGAGTCCCTCTACAAACCGGCGGAGGCGTGCAAGATGGCGGAGGTCGCGCCCTACGTCCTCCGATACTGGGAGACCGAGTTCCCGGTGCTGGCCGAGAGTCGCGAGCGCGCGGGAGGGAAGTTCTACTCCGGGCGCGACGTCAAGATCATCGGCCGCATCCGGGAGCTTCTCTACGACGAGGGCTTCACGGTCGCGGGCGCGAAGAAGCGCCTCGAGTCGGAGATCGCCGAGGGGCGGTTCGATACGGGTCTGGCGCCGGCGCCCCCTCCGTCCGACCAGAAGCGCGCCGCGAAGGTCGCGGCCGACGTCGAGCAGACGCCGCCGCTCTTCGTGTCCGACGCGCCGCGTCCCGCGCCGAAAGGCTTCGTGTCCGCCATGCCCCCGAGCCGGGTCGCGGCGGCGCCGCCTCCGGCCGCGCCGGCTCCTTCGACCGAATTCCCCGAGCGCAAGCGCGTGCTGAAGGAGCTCCGGGAGATCGCGAAGCTCCTCGAACGGCCGCGCGCGCGCTGAGTCCGAGGCTCCGAGAGTTTCTTGCCCGACCATCGGAAGACCGTCATGGCTTCGACTCGCCGGCGCGACGCTGCGGGGCTCGCATGCGCCGGGCTGACGCTTTTCTTGGCGGCCGCCGCGAGCCCGGCGCAGGACGCGCCGCCGCCGGCGCGCGCATGGGATGCATCGCGCCCCGAGTGGGGCACAAAGGACCGTATCTTCACGCACGTCGGCTTCAACGAATTCACTGCGTCGACCGAGCCTGGAGCAATCGTCCAGCACGATGCGGGGGGTGGTTTCAACGTCTATTCGGTCGGAGGAGGGGCGGCCTATTCCGCCGTGGCCCACGTGCCGTCCGGTGCCCTGGTGACCTATCTCGAGCTCGACTACTGCGATACCAACCCGGCGGGCAACGTCTCGCTGGAATTGTTTCGCTGCAACTATCTCGGGATGGATTGTCATTCGATGTCGTCGCTGTCGTCGAGCACCGGTGCGGCGGGGTGTCACGTCGCGACCGACGACCTGACGGCTCAGGGCTTCACGATGGACAACAACGCAAGCGAGCTCGTCCTGTATGCCGGGACGAGCGGCGGCGACGACCGGACCAGTTTTTCCGGCGCCTACATCGGCTACAAGCTGCAGATCTCGCCGGCGCCCGCCTCGCCGACATTCGGGGACGTGTCGCCGTCGAATCAGTACTACCGGGCCATCGAGGCGCTGGCGGCCGCGGGGATCACCGGCGGCTGCGGCAGCGGGAACTTCTGCCCGAACCAGAACGTGACGCGAGGCGAGATGGCGGCCTTCCTGGCGCGGGCGCTCGGGCTCCACTTCCCGAACTGAGGAAGAAGGTTTGACAGCGGACCTGGCGCCCTGCTCAAATGCGCCCTCCGGTCGGGACGTGGCGCAGTCTGGTAGCGTACCTGAATGGGGTTCAGGGGGTCCCGGGTTCGAATCCCGGCGTCCCGACCAGCTTCCCCCGAGCAGCATGAGGCCGCAGGCCCATCCGTCGGGCCGTTCCCGAACCGGAGATTCTCGGTAACCCCGACGGTCAGTTCAGGAAACGGATACGAGGGGTCGCTGGCTTAGACATCGTCGCGGCCGCGGCTCGAGTTCGCGCGCCCTCACTTCCGCAGCAGCCGATCGAGCTCCTTCCGAAGGTCCTCGATCTTCACTGCGTGGTCGGGCTCCTTCCAGAGCGTCTCGCCGCCGGCCGAACGGATGACGATGCCGTGGCTCTCGAATCCGAGAGCATGGACGATCTTCTTGTTCTCTTCGGTGGTCGCGTCGAGATTCTGTCCGCGGACCTTGCCCTTGTACTCGGTTTCCAGCCCGCTCACGGCGGGTTTGATCCGGGCGCAGATGGGTCAGCCGGGGAGGTAGTAATAGGTGACCTGGAGCGGCTCTTTTTCCTGAGAGCGGGCCCGCGCAAGAGCCGCGGCGAAAAGACTCCCGGCCGCACAGAGGACTTCGCGTCGCGTCGTCGCCATGTTCTCTCCGATCTCGCTCAACCCTACCATCGCGTCCGGCGGCGGGTGGGCCGCCTTGTGAAAGACTGACCCTCCGTCTTGAGTCGCAGGAAGCTGTTCCGAGGATCGAATTGAGAAACGTGCCGGGGCCGCGGCAGGCCGTGACGGCCGTCCTCCTCGCCGCCGTCGCCGCGGTGCTCGCCGTTCGCGCGGGCGGAATCGGGCGCCGCCAATTGTGGCGAGAGGCCCACAACGAGAAGCTCTTCTACGACTGGGCCTACGGCGATCGAGGCGTCGCGCTTCGAGCGGCGCTCGCGGGCAAGGAGGATCTCTTTCGCGACGCCGAGGTCCTCTGCTTCCGCGGTCCCGCGGTGCCGGCCGGCCGCCCGCGATGGGACGCCGTGATGGTGAGCTATTTCCTTCCACGGCAGATCGTTCTCACGCCCGCCGCCCTCGGCGCGCGCGCCGCCGATCCGCTCCCTTGCCGGACGCGCGTGGTCGAAAGCCCGGGACGTTCCCTCGTGATCGAGCGCCGGTCCCTTGACGATCGCCGTCCTTAGCGTCGGCCTCGGGGCGGTGGCGGCGCTCTTCGCGGGCACGGGCGTCGCGCCGCGGCCCGCCGGGCGCGACCTCGACCTGCGTCTCGACCTCCTCTGCCTCGCGGCGGCGGTCGGCGCCGGCCTGACCACCGTCGTGGCGGTGGCGGCCGGTCTTCTCGGTCTGCCGGTCTTCGGCGGCGCGTCGATCGTCATCCCGCTCGCGATCGGGATCCTCGGGCGCTGGCTCCTGCCGCGCCGCGCCTGGACGGTTCCTCCGGCTCCGCCCGACTCGCCGTGGATTCTCTGGCTCTCGCGCGCCGTTCTCGCGGCGGCGCTCGCGCTCTTCGCGTGGAAGATCGCCCGGGCGCCGCTCTGGTCCTGGGACCACTACGCGGTCTGGGGAATGAAGGCGCGGCATCTCGCCGAGGGCGACTTCCTGAATCTGAGTTTTCTGCGCGCGTATCCGTTTCGGTTTACGAATCCGGAGTATCCGATCGGCGTGCCGGTCCTCTGGCGCCTTCTCTCGGTCGGGCGCATGCCGTCGTCCGCCGAGTTCAAGCTCTGTCACGTTCTGTTCGGGATCGTCCTGGCCGGGCTGTGCCGCCTCGCGCTCCGGAGGGGCGGCGTGCCCGCGGCGCTCGCGAACGCCGCGGCGGCCTTCGTGGCGATCTCTCCTCTCTCCTGGGACACCGAGTCGCTCGGGCTCGCGGAGATGCCGCTCGCCGCCGCTGCCCTCGCGGCCGTCGTCCTGATTCTGCCGGAGCGCGAGGCGGCGGAGCGGCTGTCCCCGTGGCTCGCCGGCTTCGCGCTCGGCGTCCTGCCCTGGATCAAGCCCGAGGGGCTGACGCTCGCGATCTTTCTCCTCGCCGCCGGCTGGGCGATGAGACGGCGTCGGACCGCCAAGGGAGCATTCCGAGGCCGGACCGCGGCGCTCGTCCTCGTCTTTCTCGCCGTCGCGGGAGCGACGATCCTCCTGCAGCGGCCGCTTCCGCCCGGCCAGCCCTTTCTCGACGCGGACTGGCCGCAGCGCTTCTCGGAGCGCGCTCCGCACGTCCTGGCGGTCGTGCGAAAGATGGCTTCGGAGCTCGCCGCCCCCGACTGGATCGGTTTCTGGCCGGCGTTCGGGCTCGCCGTTCTGTGGGCGGTGCGGCGGCGGGACCGCCGCGTCCTCGCGCTCGCCGCCGCTGTCGCGGCGCAGACCGGCCTCTATCTCTTCGTCTACCTCGGCACCTACGTCGAGCCCGGAGCGCACATCCGATCGTCGTTCTTTCGGCTCATGTCGGCGCTCCTTCCGATGGCGGCGGTGGCGGCCGCGCTGTCGGCGGGCGTCCGAGGCTCTTCAACAGCTCCAGCCCCTCCGGCCACTCCCCGAATCCCGCGTCCGCGTTGATGTGGCCTGCCGGGCCGAGGAGCGCGAACCGCGCGCCCCACGCCGCGGCGAAGGCGCCGGCGCGCGCGGCGGAAACGTAGGGGTCGTTCGCGCTCGCGACGACGATCGCCGGGAAGGGCAGGGGAGACCCCGGCATCGGGGCGAAGCCCGTGGGGCCGGGCGGAAAATCGGCCCGCTCGACGTCGGCCGGCGCGACGAGGAGCGCGCCCCGGACCGGACCGGAGCCGCGGCGTCCGAACCGTTCCGCCCAGTGCGCCGCGAGACTGCAGCCGAGCGAGTGCGCGGCGAGGACGACGGGCCCGCCGGACTCGCGGATGGCCGCATCGAGGGTCTCGACCCAGTCGGCGCGCTCGGGCCTCTCGAAGTCGCGCTGGCGGACGCGCCGGAACTCGGGATACGCCTTCTCCCAGAGGCTCTGCCAGTGCTCCGGCCCGGAGTCGTGGAGGCCCGGCAGGAGCAGGACGCGCGTCACGCCGGGCGGGCTCTCATGAGACGGAGACGCGGGGAAGTCCGAACGTCCCGTCCACGGCCTCGAGGAACGTCCGCTCTTCGCGCAGGATCAGACGCCTCGCCTGCGCCATCTCGAAATTCGCGCGGCCGTCCGGGTCCGCCTTGAGGCGCGCGCGGTATGTCTCGTAGGAGGCGAGGCGGTCGAACGCGATCAATGCCCAGGCCACGTCGTTGGTCCCTTCGTGCGGGAGGAAGTATCCGACGAGATGGCCTCCGGCGCGCGGAATGATGCGGCCCCAGCTCTCGGCGTACTCGCGGAACGCCTCCCGCTGGAACGGGTCGATCTCATAGCGGATCAGGCAGACGATCGCCATGGCGGCTCTCCTCCTTCGAGGCCACTTTCGCGCTCGCGGCACATGCATGCTTCGGTTATAATCAAACTATGGATGTAGTCTCGGACGTGGCGGCCGACTCCGACACGCCCGTGGCCGGAATCGCCGCCGCCATCGGCGAGCCGGCCCGCGCGCGCATGCTCTACAGCCTTATGGACGGCCGCGCCCGGACGGCGACGGAGCTCGCCGCGGTGGCCGACGTGACGCCGTCCACCGCGAGCCTCCATCTCGCGCGGCTGCGTTCGGCGCGCCTCGTCCGCGTCGAGGCGCAGGGCAAGCACCGCTACTTCCGGCTGGACGGGCCCGACGTGGCCGCGGCGCTCGAGGGGCTGCGCGTTCTCGCCGGCGGGCGGCCCGGCCGCTTCGTCCCGACGGCGCCGCCGCGCCTGCGCGCCGCCCGAACGTGCTACGACCACATTGCCGGGACGGTCGGCGTCGGCTTGCGCGACCGGCTGGAGGCGCTCGGTTGGCTCGCGGCGAAGGGGGGCGCGCGCGACGATCTCACGCCGGACGGCGCGCGGTCGCTCGAGAAGCTCGGCGTCGACGTCGCCGCCGCGCGGGGACAGCGGCGGCGCTTCGCCTGTCCGTGCCTCGACTGGAGCGAGCGCCGGGCGCACGTCGGGGGAGCGCTCGGCGCCGCCCTTCTCGATCTGGCGCTGCGCAAGCGGTGGGTCGCGCGCGACCTCGACAGCCGCGCGCTCACCGTTACCCCGATCGGGCGCCGCGAGCTGCGCGCCAATTTCGGGCTCCGGATCGGCTAGAGATCGTCCGACCGAGGACCGCGGGAACGGCGGACGAGGTCGGAGACCGCCCGCTCGTCGACGGGGCCCTCAGGCATGGGACTCCGGAACGCGGGCCGTCACGAACGCCGGCCGGCGCGACGCGACGAATCCGGCCTTTTCGATCGCCTCGCGCACGCGGGGGCTGGTGAGAGCCCGCAGCTCCGCGGGGCCCGTGGTCGGCGCGCCGGCCGCGCGCTCCCCCGGAAGCGGGTCCGCCGGATGACAGTAGATCTCGACGCGCGCCGCACGGATCCTCGGAATGAGGGCGAGCAGATACGACTCCGTGATGCGGCCCGTCGCGAGGAGGCCATAGACGCGCTCCGAGAATCCGACGCCGGACGCGGCGAGCCGTCTTTTCCCGTGCCGGCGCAGGAGCGAGCAGACGGCATGTGAGGCCAGGTTCTCGCCGAGATGGCCGGGGTCGATCAGCTGCGCGAGCCCGAGCTCTTCGGATGGAAGCCGGATCGCCGGGATCCGCAGCGAGAGAGCGCGCGCCGAGCGGGCGAGAGCGTCCAGGACGACGGGGTGCAGATGTTGATGATGGTGGCCGTCGACGTGGGCCAGAGTCAGGCCCGTGTCGACGAATCGCTGGAGCTGCGCACGGACTTCCCGGGCGAGCTCGCGGCGCGTCTCGCGAGAGAACTGATATCGCAGGCCCGCGACGAGGGCGCCCCCGCGGAATCGCCCGGCGGCATCGACGAGCTTCGGGATCGCCGACGGCGGCGACGCGGCCTTGCCGTCCACCAGCACGAGGTGCAGGCCCATCGCGAGCCCCGGCCGCGCCCGCGCGAACGCGACGGCCTCATCGGCCGCATCGCCCGTCACCATGAGGCTCGCCGCGGTCAGGACGCCTCGGTCGTACGCGGCGACGATTGCGCGGTTCACGGCGCGCGAGGCGCCGAAGTCGTCGCCGGTGATCGCGAGCGTTCTCACGGAAAGGACTCGAGGAGGAAACGTTTGCGATTCTCGGAGCGGGAGAATCTCGCAGTCACCCGGCAACCTCCCGGATCGGGGATAGGGAGTGTAGGTCGTGAAAATGAACTCGCGGTAAATGACGCGAGCCGCTTCATCCCGCGCGGCGCTCGCTATAATTTCCGACCGGTGCGCATCCTCGTCGTCGAAGACGATCCTCGGATGGCCAGCCTTCTCTCGCGCGCCCTGCGCGAGTCCGGGTATGCCGTGGACGTCGCGGCCGACGGATTGGATGCCGTCGAGCGCGCGCGGTTCGGCGGCTACGATCTCGTCGTGCTCGACATCCTGCTTCCAGGTCTCGACGGCTTCTCGGTCTGCACGCAGATTCGCCGCGCGATGCGCGAGACGCCGATCCTCATGCTCTCGGCGCGCAGCGAGATCGCGGACCGCGTGCGGGGTCTCGAGCTCGGGGCGGACGACTACATGGCGAAGCCCTTCGCAATGGACGAGCTTCGCGCGCGCGTCGGCGCGCTGCTGCGCCGGCGCTCGCTCCCGCAACAGATCACGCTCACCGTCGGCAGCATTCGGCTCGACCGCGGCAGGCGCCTGGCCGAGGTGCGTGGGCGCGCCGTGGAGCTGACCGCCAAGGAGTACTCGCTTCTCGAATATCTGCTCTTGAACCGCGGCCGCGTCGTCTCGCGGCGCGAGATCGCGGAGCACGTCTGGGATGAGCACTTCGACCCCTTCTCGAATCTCATCGAGGTGTACGTCGGACGGCTGCGGCAGAAGCTCGACGCCGGAGGCGCGGAGAGCGGCTCGTCGTTCCTCCGGACGCGGCGAGGCGAGGGTTATTTCGTCGAGGACATGGGCCGGGAGCCCGCGTGAGCCGGCCGACGATCCGCACGCGGCTGACGCTCTGGTACGGCGCCGCGCTGGCGGTCATCCTGGTCCTGTTCTCGGTCGCTACGTACTGGCGCTACCGCGCGGCCGCCTGGCGTGCCTACGAAGCCGACCTTTCGGTGAATCTCGACACGCTCCAAGCGGAGCTCGCGGAGGAGATCGGCGAGGCGCGAACCGAAATCGAAAGGTTGACGCCCGGTGCGGCTTCGCCCGCTCTCGTTCTCCAGCGCGCCGCGACGAGCTCGATCGAGGAGTTCCGGCTGAGCGGAATGGCCGCCGAGGTCCGGCTCGGCCCGGGGGCCCAGACGCTCCTCGCGGAGCTGCCGGGCTTCCGCGGCCGGGCGGTCGGTTCGCTCCTTCCCGCGGCGGCCTGGGAGCGGGCGGCGGCCTCGACCGGAACGCGCGTCGTCGTCGTCCCGGGCGGCCGCGCCGCGGTGCGGTCCTTCCGGCTCCCGCAGGAGTCGGCGACGATCACCGCGGCCGTCGGCGACCGGACGACGCTCGTGGACGGCACCCTCGCGTCGATCCGCCGCGCGCTCGTGCTGTTCGGAACGGCGGGACTTCTTCTCGCGCTGGCGGGCGGCTACTGGCTGGCCACGGGCGCTCTTCGGCCGATTGCGGTCATGACGACGCAGGCCGGGCGCATGGCGTCGGCCGTCGCCGCGAGCGGATCGCACCGCATGGCGGTGACCAACCCGGACGACGAGCTCGGCCGTCTCGCGACGACGTTCAATCAGCTGCTCGAGCGTCTCGAGGCTTCCTCGCGCCAGATCCGCGGCTTCGTGGCCGACGCCGCGCACGAGCTGAAGACGCCCGTGTCCGTCGTGCGGGCCGAGGCCGAGCTCTCGCTCTCCGGCGACCGGAGCCTCGAGGACTCCCGCGACGCTCTGCGCGCGATCGCGCGCCAGAGCGAGGAGCTTTCGCGCCTCGTGAGCGATCTGACGCTGCTGGCCGAGGGAGAGACCTTCGACGTCCCCCTCGAACGGCGGCTCGTGGATCTCAACGAGCTCGCGCAGGAGGTCACGCGCTCCCAGCGGGCGCTGGCCGCCGGCCGGAGCGTGGTCGTGGACGTCGAGTCCACGGGATGCGTCGAGTATCGCGGCGACGAGCGGCTCCTGCGTCAGGTCCTCAAGAATCTCGTCGAGAACGCGATCAAGTTTTCGCGATCGCCCGGCCGCGTGGGCGTGAGCGTCTCCGAGGAGCCGCGCGCGATCGAAGTCCGCATCGTGGACGAGGCGCCAACCCTCTCGCCCGCGGACCGGGAGCGCGTGTTCGAGCGGTTCTATCGGACGCAGCAGTCCCGCAGCGCCAACGTCGACGGAAGCGGATTGGGCCTGGCGATCGCGCGCTGGGCGGTGCGCCTCCACGGGGGAGAGATCCGCGTCGAGCCTCGGGAGTCGGCGTCCGCCGGGAACATCTTCGTCGTGACCTTCCCGCTCCCGGCGGCTTCGAACGCCGCCTGACGGGAGCTCCCCGATTTTCAGCGGCTGACGACGAGGATCGTGAAAGTGCCGGGCAGGACCGGCGGCCGCGCGCGCGGCTGATCCGCCGTCGGCGAGGGCGGGGGACCGTAGTCGGCGGTCACGAGGAAGATGCGGTGGGTTTTCTCGTCGAGGGCCATCGTGCGCGCGCCGCGCTGCGTCGGGACGCTCGCCGCGGCATATTTCCCGGGCGACTCTTCGCGCGCAACGGTCAGGCTTCCCTCGCCGTTCGCGCTGAACGCGAGCCCCGTGCCCGGATCGAACCCGTTGGCGTCCACGCCGGCGCCGATCGGAACGGTCGCGACGACCCTTCCCGAGGGGGCGTCCACGACGGCCATGAGGCGATTCGAGCACCCGACGAAGAGCCGGTTGTGAGCGCGGTCGATGGCCATGCCCGAGGGCTCCTCGCAGGGAGCGAGGGGCCAGCGGCCCGAGACGGCGCTCTTCGCCGAATCGATTGCGACCAGCTCGCTCTTGTCCTCGATGTTGACGTACAAGCGGCCCGCGCCGTCGGACGTCGCGAACTCGGGTTTGCCGCCGATCGGAATGGTCCCGATGACCTTGCCGTCGCCCGCGTCGAGGACGGTCGCATCGGCGCTGCCCCCGTCGAAGGCGAAGACCCGCTTGGACGCCGGGTCGTAGAGGATCGCGTCGGGATTCTGTCCGGGGATCCGGACCTCCTCGATGGTTTTCAGCGTCTTCAGGTCGAAGATCGTGATCGAGTTCGCTCGCCCGTTGCTCGTGAAGCCGCGCCCGAGATTCGGGGCGAGCGCGACCCCGTGCACGCCGGCCGTATCCGGGATGTCGCCCACCGGCTTGAGCGAATCCGCGTCGAAGATCTGCACGTGACTGCCGCGGGTGACATAGAGGCGCCGGGCCTCGGCGTCGACCACGAGGTAGTCCCAGCCGCCGTCGCCCCCGACGACGACTCTCTGCCGAACGGCATAGCCGGAGTCGGGCTCGGCGCCCGCGCTCGCAGAACAGATTGCAATCAGAGCGAGAGGCAGGATGAGGACCACACGGCGCTTCATGGATGAATTTTCGAAGACCGTGATCGTAGCGCGGGAGCGGCCGCCGAAACTAAACTCGAAATAAACTCGCGGCGCCCGAGCCGACGGCGGCCGCGGTTACACTGCGGTGCCTCGATGAAATCGTCGCGCGTCCTGATGGTGTGGACTCTCGTCGCCGCCGCGGAACGAATCACGGCGCAGGCGCCGCTGACGCTCGACGAGGCGCTCCGGGAAGCGCGCGCGGCCAACGCGCGGCTGCCGGTCCGGTCCTTCGAGCTGTCGATCGCGAAGGAGCGGGCGAGCGAGGCGCTGGCGGAGCGATGGCTGAAAGTCGCTCTCGAAAGTGACTTCATTTACGCGCCGGCGAACGGCTACGACCCCGCCCTCACGAACCTCGGGGAGGCGCGTCTCCAGGCGGTCGCGCGCCAGCCGATCTACGAGGGCGGCGCTCTCAAGGCCGGCGCGGCCCGGGCTCAGGCGGACGTCGAGGCGGCGAGCGCGCGCTATCGCATCGCGGAGAAGGATCTCGACCTCGAGGTGCGGAGTCGGTTCGCCGAGCTCGCCGCTTCGGTGGCGCAGATCGAGGTCCGTCGGGAGAGCCGCGAGCGGCTCGAGTCCTACCGGATGCTGCTGCGCGGCCGCCAGGCGTCCGGCCAGGGCGTGGCCGCCGACGTTCGGAAGACGGAGGTGCGGATCGCGCTCGCGGAAGCCGAGATCGCCGACTCCGAGCAGAAGGCGGAGGAAGCCCGGCTCGAGCTGAACGGCCTCATGGGCCGCGAGCCGGGGGCGCCGCTCGGCATCGTGCCTCCGGCCGCGCCCGGCGCCCCGCCTTCGGAGAGCTCCTCGGACTGGCGATCGGCGCCCGAGGTCGCGGCGGCCGAGGCCGAGACGCGATCGGCGGCGGCGGACGCCGAGATCGCGAGGGCCGAACGGCGGCCGCGCGTTTCTCTGAGCGGAGACCTCGGCTTCTGGGCGTCCGATACGACGCACCTCGGCTCCGACTTCTGGGACCGTCTCTGGCGGGATCGCGGCTATTCCTTCGGCCTCGTCTTCTCAGTGCCGGTCTGGGACGCGGGCGCGATCCGGGCGCGCGTCGCCCAGGCGGACTTCTCGCTCAAGCAGGCGCAGGCGGAGCTCGAGGTCGACCGCCGCGAGGCGCGCCTCGCGTACGCGCAGGCGGCGTCCGCGGCCCGCAATCTCTATCGCCAGATGGAGATCCTGTCGCGCGCGGTGCCCGACGCCCGCGACTCCTATCTCGAGATGGAGAGCCGCTATCGCGGCGGGACCGCCAGCGCGCTCGAGGTGCTCGACGCTTCCGACGCGTCGGTCGAGGCCTCGGTGCGTCTCATCGACGTTACGGCCCGCTACCGCGTCGCCCGCGCGGTGGCGGAGCGCTGGAGCACGCCCTGAACAAGAGGCGTCCGGTCCGCCTCCTCGTGCTGGCCTTCTTCGCCGCGAGCTGCCGGCGCGCCCCCGACCCCGGTGCGGCCGAGGAGTCGAAGGCTCCGGAAAACGGTCCCGCCAAGCCGGCGGCCATCGCCGTCTCGGTCGCCCCGCTCGTGCGCGCCACGGTGGCCGACGTCGTCTCGAGCCCGGGCAAGACCGCGGCGCTCGCGCAGCAGAGAGTCCGGCCGCCGTTCGCCGGCACCCTCGTCGAGCTCCGCGTCTCCGACGGAGACCGGGTTCGCCGCGGCGACGTCCTCGGCGAGATCGTGTCCCGCGACTCCGAGGCGGCGCTCGCCGGCGCACGCGAGATGCTGCGCGACGCCCGAGACGCGGCGGAGAAGGCCGACGGGGAGCGCGCCGTGGCGCTCGCGGAGACGTCGCTCGTGCGGGCCGACATCCGGGCGCCGTCCGACGGCGCGGTTCTTTCTCACGCCGCGGCGAAGGGCGACCGCGTGTCGGAAGACCAGGAGATCGTCACGATCGCCGACGCGTCCTCCGTCGTCTTCCTTGCGGACGTTCCGCAGAGCGACCTCGCGAAAGTGCGGCGCGGCCAGACCGCGCGCGTCGAGCTCGCCGGCCGCGGGGGAGCGCTCGCGGGGACGGTCCACGACGTTCTGCCGGGCGCCAATCCCGCGGATTTCACGGTCCCGGTGCGCATCGATCTCTTCGGCCTTTCCGAGATCCCGCCCATCGGGCTCTACGGAACGGCCCGCATCACGGTCGGCGAGCATCGCGATGTTCTCGTCGCACCCGAGGCCGCGGTCGTGCGTGACGATCTGACGGGCGCCGCGCGTGTCGCGGTCGTGGACGGCGGCCGCGCGCACTGGGTGGACGTGAAGACCGGAGCGCGGGGCCCGGCGGGCGTCGAGATCTCGGCGGAGTCCCTCGGGCCGGACCGGATGCTCGTCGTGTCGGGGCAGGTCGGCCTGCCCGAAGGCGCGGCCGTCGCTCCGAAACCGTGAGGGTCCTCCGGCTCCTGTCCGAGCGGCGCGGTGCGATCCTCGCAGCGGCCGCGGCGCTCGCCGCCGGCGGGATCTGGGTCGGGTCGCGATTGCCGCTCGCGATCTTTCCGTCGGTCACGTTCCCCGTCGTCAAGGTGATCGCCGACGTGGGCGAGGAGCCGGCGGCGCGGATGATGCCGGGCGTCACGCGGCCTCTCGAAGAAGCGCTCCTGCGTGTGCCGGGGATCCGCCTCGTGCGCTCGACGACGTCGCGCGGCTCGACCGAGATCTCGGCGAACTTCGCCTGGGGAACCGAGATGACGACGGCGTTGCAGCGGGTACAGGCGGAAACGGCGCGGGTGCGGCCGGACCTGCCGGCGGAGACGCGGATCGACGTCGAATGGATGAACACGGCGGTCTTCCCGATCCTCGGATACGCGCTGACCTCCGACACCCGCGGCCCCTCGGACCTCTGGGAGCTCGCGGAGTACGGGCTGAAGCCGGAGCTCGTGCGGATTCCGGGCGTCTCGCAGGTCCAGATCCAGGGCGGCCGGCGGCGCGAGTTTCAGGTTCATCTCGACCCGGAGGCGCTCGCGGCGCGCAAGCTCGCGGCGACCGACGTCCTCTCGGCGATCCGGAAGAACAACCAGATCCTCTCGGCGGGGATGACCGAATCCAACCACGAGCTGTACCTCGCCCTGGTGGACGGGCGCGCGCAGAACAGCGACGCGATCGGCCGGATCCCGGTGCCCGTCGGGACGGGCCTGCCGGCCCTTGTCTCCGAGCTCGGCACGGTGACGGTCGCCGACGCCGTCTCGTACATCCGCACGACGGCCGACGGCCGGCCCGCCGTCCTCGTCAACGTGATCCGCCAGCCGTCGGCGAACACGGTCGCGATCGCGGAGGAAATCTCGCGCCTTTTCGCCCGCCGGCCGGATTTGCTTCCGAGAGACGTGCGCTGGACGACGTTCTACGATCAGGCCGGTTACGTCTCGCAGTCGGTTCGCGGGGTACGCGACGCGATCCTGATCGGCGTCGGGCTCGCCGCGATCGTCTTGTTCGTCTTCCTGCGGAGCCTGCGGCTGACGCTCGTCGCGGCGGCCGCGATTCCGACCACCGTGGCGATCGTCCTCCTCGCGCTCGGCGCGGCCGGGCAGACGATCAACCTCATGACGCTCGGCGGCATTGCCGCCGCGATCGGACTGATCGCGGACGACGCGATCGTCGTGGCCGAGAGCATCCAGCGGCACCGCGAGGAAGGAGCGGCGCGGCCCGAGGCGTCGGGCCTGAAGACGATCCTGCCCGCTCTCGCCGCCTCGACGATCTCGACCATCGTGATCTTTCTGCCGTTTGCGTTCCTGACCGGGGTGACGGGAGCATTCTTCCAGCCGCTCGCGCTGACCATGGCGCTGGCGCTGGCGATTTCGTTCTTCGTGTCGGCGGCCGCCGTGCCCGCGGTCCTTCCGGCCCGCTCCGCGGAGGCGCGTCCGGCCGGAATATCGCCGCGGCCCGCGTTGTCGGCGGGGCGCATCGGCCTTCGGGCGGCCGCAGCGGGCCTCGTTTGCCTCGCCCTTCTCGGGGGCGCGGCGCTTCTCGTCGGCGGCCTCGGCTCGGACTTCCTGCCGGCGATGGACGAGGGCTCGATCATCCTGGACTACTGGACGCCGCCCGGCACCTCGTTGACGGACACGGACGCGATGCTCGGCGATCTCGAGCGCCAGATCTCGAACATCCCGGACGTCCGCGGGTACTCGCGCCGCACCGGCACGCAGCTCGGCTTCTTCATCACCGAGCCGAACTCCGGAGACTACGTGATTCGCCTCAAGCCCCGCGGCGAGCGGCGCGGCGTCGAGGAGGTCATCGCCGACATCCGCGCGCGAGCCGCCGCAACGCTGCCCGCTCTTCACACGGATTTCGGCCAGCTCCTCGAGGACAACATCGCCGACCTGACGGGCGGCGCGCCGCAGCCGATCGACCTCAAGATCTTCGGCGAGGATCAGGCGAGTCTCCAGGCGAGAGCCCGGGAGGCGGCGGCGATCCTGCGCAAGGTGCCGGGTGTTGCGGACGTCTTCGATGGGATCGTGATCGCGGGTCCGGCCCTGACGATTCGCGTGCCCCCGGACCGGCCGGACGACGCGGGGACGGCCGCGCGCCGCGCGGCGCGGTTCGGGCTGACGACCGAAGACGTCCGCGACGCGGTCGAGCCGGCGGTGGTCGGCACCGTGGCGGGCGAGGTCCGCATCGGGGAGCGCCTCTACGACTTGCGCGTCTTCGCGGGCGCGCCGCTCGGTTTACCGGCGCTCCGGATCCGGACGCCGAGCGGCGCGCTCGTGCCGCTGACGGAAGTCGCGGCGATCCGCACCGGGGCGCCGGAGGCGGAGATCGACCGGGAGAACCTGAAGACGTTTCTGGGTGTCACGGGGAGGCTCGATGGCCGCGATCTGGGAAGCGCCGTCGCCGAGATCCGCGCGCGCCTCGAGCGCGGCCTGCGGCTTCCCGCCGGCATGCGGGTCGATTTCGGCGGCCTCTACGAGCAGCAGGAGAGCTCGTTCCGAGAGCTCTTCGCCGTCCTCGTCGGCGGTCTGGCTCTCGTCGCGATCGTGCTTCTCTTCGCGTTCGGGGACTGGCGCGCTCCGGTCCTCACGGCGGTGATCTCGCTCGCGGTCCTGGCCGGAGCCTTCGGCGCGCTCTTCCTGACCGGAATGACCCTGAACGTATCGAGCTTCGTCGGCGCGATCATGCTCGTGGGAATCGCCGGTGAGAACGCGATCTTCGTGATCCACGAGGCGCGCGCGGCGCTTCGGCGAGGCGAGGCCGTGCCCGAGGCCTGGCGCCTCGCGGCGAAGCGGCGCCGGCGGCCGGTCGTCATGACGATCCTCGCGAGCGCGTTTGCCCTCGCCCCGCTCGCCTTGTCGCTCGGGGAAGGCTCGCAGCTCCAGCAGCCGCTCGCGATCGCGGTGATCGGCGGCTTCCTGCTGTCCGGTCCCCTCGTCCTCTGGGTCCTGCCCTCGCTCTACGCCGCGATCGACCCGCGCGGCCGGCTGGCCGGACGGCCGGCGCCGTAACGGCGGCTCAATTCGGCCAGTGCAGGCCGAGCGCGTTGGCCAGGAACTTCGCCATCTCGCCGCGCGAGACCGCCTGGTCGGGACAGAAGTTTCCGTTTCCGCATCCGGAGGCGATGCCCGAGGCGGCGAGCGCCTCGATGGCCCTGTAATAGAGGTAATTCGGCGGCACGTCGCCGAAGGTCTGGCCCGAGGGCGGGCTGATCTGCAGGTGATATCCGACGATCACGCCTGCGAGGCTCGTCTGCTGGCTGTCGTTGAAAAGGAGGACGGCGAGCATCAGCTCGCGCGTGTTGTTGTCCACCGTGTACGACAACGTCGCGTCGGAGACGTAGCCGCAGCCCGTATTGACGACGTTGCCGTTACTCGAGGTCAGGGACTTGAGAGGGTTGCAGCCCGATCCCAGATAATTGCAATCGTAAACGGTGAGAACGACGTCGATGGGCGAGCCGAGGACCGTGCCGGCATCGGTGTCGCAGTAGTCGAGCTCGACGTAATCGACGACGACACCGGCCGGCAGATGGGTCGCCGCGAGGAGATTGACGCTCGTTCCACTGTTCGCCGACCGCCGGAACTCCGTCGAGCTCTCGAAGGCGTCCGTATAGCCTGCGTTCGAGGTGCTCGGAAGGAATTCCGCTGACGGAATCCGATACAGGACCCGGTCCTTCGTCCCGTAGGTATGAGGCGAAGGATCCTTGGAGATCGCCTGCGCCACCGCGGGGACGGCCGGCAGCGCGCCGATCGCGAGAGCGAGGAGAGCTCGAGCAACCGTGTTTACCTTCATCATTTCT
Organism: Thermoanaerobaculia bacterium; assembly: GCA_036558325.1. GTDB lineage: Bacteria > Acidobacteriota > Thermoanaerobaculia > UBA5066 > Gp7-AA6 > DATBFU01. Next base: position 25,833 of record DATBFU010000032.1, read on the forward strand.
CCCCCCTCCGACGCGGGCGCCGCCGCGCGGCGGTGGAACGTCCCGTGCCTTGTCGGAATCGAGCGCAGGATACGCTAGTCTTTCCCTTCATGAGGGTTCGTCTCGTCTCCAGCGCTCACTTTTCCGCCGCGCACCGCCTTCACCGCGAGGATTGGGACGAGGCCACGAACCAGCGAGTGTTCGACAAGTGCAACAACCCGCACGGGCATGGCCACACGTACGGGCTCGAGGTCACGGTGGAAGGGGAGATCGACCCGGAGACCGGATACGTCATGGATTTCGGCCGCCTGAAGCGGGTCGTGCGCGACCACGTGATCTCGCGCCTCGACCGGCGGCACCTCAATTTCGACGTGGATTTCCTCGCCGGCCGGAACCCGACCGCCGAGAACATCGCCGCCGGCATCTGGGCTCAGCTCGTGGACCGCGTCGGGCCGGCGCGGCTCGTCCGCGTGACCCTCGACGAGACCGAGAAGAACCGCGTGGTGTACGAAGGAGAGAAGCCATGAGCGCGAACCCGCCGCCGCCGACCCGACGCCTGACGCGTTCGCGGCGCTACAAGATGATCGCCGGCGTCTGCGGGGGCCTGGCGGAGTACTTCGAGCTCGATCCGACGCTCGTCCGCGTCGCGTACGTCCTCGTGTCGATCCTGTCGGCGGCGTTCCCGGGGCTGATCACGTACATCGTCCTCATGTTCGTGCTGCCGCCTCCTCCGGAGGAATCGCCCGCGCCGAGGCCGCCGGCCCCGTGACGCGGCCGCGAATCCTCGTCACCAACGACGACGGCGTCTTCTCGGAGGGCATCGAGCGCCTCGCCGCGGCCCTATCGAGCGTCGGCGAGGTCGTCACCGTCGCGCCCCACCAGGAGCGCAGCGCGGCCGGCCACTCCCTGACGCTTCACAATCCGCTGCGGGCGAAACTCGTCGGCGAGGACCGCTGGTCGGTCGACGGCACGCCGACGGACTGCGTGAACTGGGGGATCCTGCACCTGATGAAGGCGGCGCGCCCGGATCTCCTCTTCTCGGGGATCAACCTCGGCCTCAATCTCGGCGACGACGTCACGTATTCGGGCACCGTGTCGGCGGCCTTCGAGGGGACGCTGATCGGCGTTCCCTCGGTGGCCATTTCGCAGGAGATCGAGACCGGATTCACCTTCGACGCGGCGGCGGATTTCGCGGCCCGGCTGGCGCGACGACTGCTCGAACGCCGTCTGCCGCCCGGGACTCTCCTGAACGTCAACGTTCCCGCGGGACCGCCGAAGGGCGTTCGGGTCGCGCCGCTCGGCAAGCGCCGCTATGGCGAAGTGGTCGTCGAGAAGCTCGATCCGCGCGGGCGGCCGTATTACTGGATCGGCTCGTCGCCGCCGGAGGGCGTGCTCGAGCGCGGCACCGACGTCGCGGCCATCGAGGAGGAGTACGTTTCCGTCACGCCGCTGCACCTCGACCTGACGGACTACCGCTCCCTCGACCTGCTGCAGGACCTGGCGACCGCCGAGCCCGCGCACCGCGGCGAGCGGTAGCTAGTAGCCGAGGACGCCCTTCGCGGCGGCGAGCACTTTCTCGGTGCTCGGGAGGATGGCGCGCTCCAGGATCCGGTTGAACCCGACCGGCGTGAAGGTCGAGCCGACGCGGCCGACGGGCGCGTCGAGCCATGGGAAGGCCGCCTCCTGCACCTGCGAGGCGATCTCGCCGCCGAATCCTCCGTGGACCTTGTCCTCGTGCGCGACGAGGAGGCGATTCGTCTTCCGGACCGAACGGACGACGGCGTCCAGGTCGAGCGGCACGAGCGAGCGCAGGTCGATCACCTCGACGCTCTTGCCCTCTTTGGCGAGCGCTTCCGACGCTTCGAGCGCGAAGTGGACGGGTGTGCCGTACGCGGCGATCGTGAGATCCGTCCCCTCGCGCCGCAAGCGGGCCTTTCCGAACGGCGCGGCGAACTCCGCCGGCACGTGGGTCCGCGCCATCGGGTTGTTGTAGAGGAACTTGGGCTCGAGGTAGAGGGTGATCCCGCGCGACCGGATCGCCGTGCGCAAGAGGCCCGCGGCGTCGTCGGCGAACGCCGGCACCACGATGCGAATGCCCGGCAGCGTCGTCAGCCAGCCCTCGATGTTCTGCGAGTGGTAGAGGCCGCCGCCGATGTAGCCGCCGGAGGCGATGCGGATCGTGACGTTCGGGACGAACTTGCCGCGCGTGCGCCAGGACTCGTGCGACATCTCGATCATCTGCTCGGCGGCCGGCCAGAAATAGTCGGCGAACTCCGCCCCCTCGACGACGACCCGGATGTCGTCGGAGAGACGAGAGAACCCGTCGGCCGTGCCCGTGATGAAGTCCTCGGCGATCGGGCCGTTGAAGACCCGGGACGGGCCGAACTCCTGCTGCATTCCCTTGGTGACGTTGAAGACGCCGCCCTTGTCGCGATAGGCGACGTCCTGTCCCCAGATGTACGTGTGCGGGTTGCGGCGGAACTCCTCCTTGAGCGTCTGGTTGATGGCCTGGACGAGCGTGTACGGCTCGCCCGACCCGTCGGGCAGTCCCTCGGGCCATTTCTTCGACGCCCACGGCTCCGGCGCGACGAACTCGAAGATCGAGTCCGCCGACGGGTCCGGCGCGGCCTTCGCGCGGTCGGCCGCCTCTTCGTACGTCGCGAGGTTCTGCGCCTCGATCGCCGCGAGCTCGGCCTCGGGGACGCCGTTCTCCGCGACCGCGCGCCGGAATCGCGGAAGAGGATCGGCCGCCTGCGCCGCGGCCAGCTCTTCGGCCGGGCGATAGAGCTCCTGGCGGTCGGAGTTGGAGTGGGAGTGGATCCGCACGCAGACGGCGTGCACGATCGCGCAGCCGGCGCCGGAACGGACATACGCGACCGCCTCCCGCATCGCCCGGAACGAGTCGAAGACGTCGAGGCCGTCACAGAGGATGACCCTCACGTTCGCGATGCCGCGGAAGTTGTCACTCGCGTACTCGTTGGCCGTCTGGTCGCGCTTCGGCACCGAGATGCCGTAGCCGTTGTCCTGGACGACGAAGACGACCGGCAGCTTTTCGCGCGAGGCGCCGTTGACGGCCTCGAAGAAATAGCCCTCGGAGGTCGAGGACTCGCCGATCGAGCAGAAGACGAGCGCGTCCTTGCCGTACGTCTTGATCGCGCGCCCGAGCCCGGCGGCGTGCTGCGCGTGGTTGGAGACGCAGGACGAGACGTTCTGGATGCCGATCTCAGGCTTGGCGAAGTGATTCGACATGTGCCGGCCGCCCGACGCGACGTCGGTGGCCTTGGACATCCCGTTGAGCAGGATCTCCTCGGCCGTCAATCCGGCCGCGACGCAGGTCGCGAGGTCCCGGTAATAAGGGAAGAGGTAGTCCCGGCCCGGGCGGAACGTCATTCCCAGGGCGAGCTGGATCGCGTCGTGCCCGGCGCACGGCGCGTGGTAGCTCCATCCGAGACCCTGTTTGAGGTAATTGGGAGCCCGGTCATCGAGGACGCGGGCGAGATGCATCAGCGCGTACCACTTCTTGAGCTCTTCGCGGGAAACTCCCGCGGCGGTTGGCGCGACTTCGGTGGCGTCTTGCGGGGTCAAGGGCGTTGCACCTCCGGACACAAAGCTCCATTCTAACGGGAGCGCGTGCCGCCGAATTCCTTTCTTTTCCGCGGCGGCGGACTCTACAATGCCTGTCAATGCCCGTCTCCTTCGCGTCTTCGGCCGCGTCCGCCCGGGAGGCGGCGCGGCGGCGGGAGATGGTCGACCGGTTCGTGGCTCCGCGCGGGGTGTTCGACGACCGGGTTCTCGAGGCGATGAAGCAGGTTCCGCGCCACCTCTTCGTGCCCGAGCCGCTCCGGGCGAAGGCCTACGGCGACCACGGCCTTCCGATCGGCTTCGGACAGACCATCTCGCAGCCCTATGTCGTGGGGCTGATGACCCAGCGGCTGGCGATCGAGCCCGGGCACAAGGTGCTGGAGATCGGGAGCGGCTCCGGATACCAGACGGCCGTCCTCGCGCGCCTCGCGCGCACCGTGTACTCCCTCGAGCGCATCGACGACCTCGCGCGCCGCGCGGCGCAGACGCTCCTCGCCATCGGCTGCCGCAACGCGTCGGTCAAGGCCTTCGACGGGACCTACGGCTATCCGGCCGGCGCGCCCTACGACCGGATCCTCGTGACCGCGGGAACCGACGAAGTGCCCGAACCGCTTCTCGCGCAGCTCGCCGTCGGAGGCCGGCTCGTCGCGCCGATCGGGCCGCCCGAGCGGCAGCGCCTCCGCGTCATCCGCCGGCGAAAGAGCGACTACGCCCAGGAGGACGGCGAGGCGGTCGTCTTCGTGCCCCTCGTCGGCAAGTTCGCGAGGCCGCGCGCGTGATCGCACGGCGCCTGGTCGTCTCCGGGCGCGTGCAGGGCGTGGGGTTCCGCTTCTTCGCGGAGCGCGCCGCGCGGGAGCTCGCGGTCGCCGGATGGGTGCGCAATCTCCCGAACGGGTCCGTGGAGTCCGTTGCGGAAGGCGAGGAGGACGCGATCGCGCGGTACGTCGAGCGCCTCCGTGAGGGGCCCCGCATGGGCCGTGTGACGGAACTGCGCGTCGAAGAGATCGCGGTGATCGGCTACCGCGATTTCGAGATCACGGCGTGACCGCCCGCGAGCTCGTCTCCTACATCCGGGACGTGCCGGATTTCCCGACGAAGGGGATCCTCTTCCGGGACATCACGCCGCTCCTCGCTTCGGGCGACGCGTTCGCCGAGGCCGTCCGTCGAATGGCGGAGCCCTTCCGCGAGGCGCGGGCCGCGAAGGTCCTCGGGATCGAGGCGCGCGGGTTCATGTTCGGAGCCGCCGTGGCGCGCGAGCTCGCGATCGGGTTCGTCCCGGCGCGCAAATCCGGAAAGCTTCCGCGCCAGAGCGTCCGCGTCTCGTACGGACTCGAGTACGGAACCGACAGCCTCGAGGTTCACGCCGACGCGTTCGCGCCCGGAGAGCGCATCCTCGTCGTGGACGACGTGCTCGCGACGGGAGGCACGGCCCGGGCGGCCTCCGAGCTCGTCGAGAAACTGAACGCCGTGGTCGTCGGCCTGTCCTTCCTGATCGAGCTTCCGCCGCTCCAGGGCCGCAAGCAGCTCTCGGGACGGCCGATCCACTCCGTCCTGATGCTAGAATAAAGAGACTCCGACAAAGGACGGGTTCCCACAAGATGGCCGGCGAAAAAATTCTCGTCGTCGACGATGACGACGACATCCTGTTGATCGTCCAGACGATTCTGGGCGGCGCTGGCTATTCCGCGCACACCGCGCGCAACGGACGCGAGGGCGTCGAGACGGCTCTCGAGCTGCGCCCGGATCTCATTCTTCTCGACGTGATGATGCCGGAGCTCTCGGGCTGGGAGGTCTGCACGACGCTGAAGAACGCGCCCGAGACCCGGGCGACGCCGATCGCGATGCTGACGGTCAAGAACGAGATCCGCGACCTCATCACCGGCATGCAGGCGGGCGCCGACGAGTACATCACGAAGCCCTTCACCCGGCGCAAGCTCCTCGAGACCGTGCAGAAGCTCCTGCGCGAGCGCGACGCGGCCCCGGCGGACTTCGTGACGTCCGAAAACGAGGACGTCCGCTTCAAGAACCTCCTCTTCGATCCCGTCACGCGGCTGCCGACGGTCCCCGTCATCATCGACGCCCTGCGCGACCGCCTTCTCGACAATCGCGATCTCGGCGTCCTCTTCGTGGACGTCGAGCAGTACAGCCACATCGAAGAAGCCTACGGCTGGGAGGTCTTCGACGGGCTGCTCCGCGACACCGGGCAGGCGCTCCGGCGCATGCTCGGAACCGTCTTCGCGACGGAGGATTTTGTCGCGGTCAACCGCGCCGGCGGCTCCGACTTCTACGTCTTCACGAGCCTCGAGCCGGGGCCCGAGCCGGTCGTGCGGCTGCAGCGCAAGGCGCGGCAGGTCGAGGAGTCGCTCCGCGGGACTCTCGACGAGGCGTTCGGCAGCCGCATCCACAAGCGGATCGGCGTCTTCGTCGGACATTCGGTGATTCACCCGAACCCGCAGATGCGGGTCGAGCGACTCGTCTACCGGGCGCTGCGCGAAGCGATCACCGTGGCCTCGACGAAGGAGGAGGAGCGGCAGGCGATCCTTCTCGAGACGTTCAAGGACATCCTCCGGCGGGGGACGATCCGGACGGTGTATCAGCCGATCTTCAGCCTCTCATCGCTCGACCTCTTCGGACACGAGGCGCTCTCGCGCGGACCGAAAGACACGGCCTTCGAGAGCCCGGAGCTCCTCTTCTCCTTCGCCGGCGAGAACGAGACGATCTGGGAGCTCGAGCAGCTCTGCATCGGCTCCTCGGCGGCGCGTTACAAGGCGCACGCCGGGCCTCTCCTCTTCATCAACGTCGAGGCGGACTCGATCACGGCGCTCTCGGCCCGCGGCGCCCAGTCGCTTCCGGCTCTGTTCGCGCTGCGCGACAAGGTGGTCCTCGAGGTCACGGAGCGGTCGGCGATCCGCGACGTTCCGGTCTTCCGCGACGCGCTGCGCGAGCTGCGGCGCCAGGGGTTTCGGATCGCGATCGACGACGCCGGCTCGGGCTACGCGTCCCTGCAATCGATCGCCGAGCTGCGCCCGAACTTTCTGAAGGTGGCCAACACGCTCGTGACCGGCCTCCATGCCGACACGATCAAGCGGGACGTCGTCGAGATGCTCGTCAACCTGGCCAAGCGGATCGAGGCGGTCTGCGTGGCCGAGGGCATCGAGACGCCGCAGGATCTCGAGGAGTGCCGGCGGCTGGGCATCCCGTACGGGCAGGGCTTCTATCTGGCCGTGCCGGAGGAAGTCCCGGCCGTCAAGCCCGCCCGCCGCGTGACGCCGGCCGTTCCGGTTCCCGACGAAGCGTCGCGATAAACGACCTTCAGCTCCCAATCCGACGGAAGGCGATTCCGCGCATGTCGCCCACGTCCAGACGGAGGCCGGTGACCTTGCCGGCGGCGTCCCGGAGGAAGGTCGCGTTCGCACCGTCCAGAGTGAAAGAGTCCTTGAGCGTCGGGCGCCACGGCGCGTCTTCGAACTGGCGGTGGCGGATTCGCAGTGTCCCGTCGGCGACCGTGAATCGAAAGAGCGCCGGCACCTCGTCGCTCGTATAGGTGCCCGCGAACGCCGCCAGGTCCTTCGGCGCGGGCGTCCAGGTTGCGATCGGCTCGAAACGGCGGGACTCTTCTTCCGGCTCACTCGCCGTGAAACCGGACCGAGCGCCGGAGGCCCGGGCATCGAAGCGCAGCTCCTGGCCGCCGTTCCGCGCGACGAATCGGTCGGCCTCCGCCGCGTCGAACCGCGTCCGGGATCCCTCGGCGTCGGCCACGAGCGCGCCGTTCTGGACGGAGAGGAACCAGATCTCGCCGGTCCGCGAGTCGCGATAGGCGCCGGCGCGGCGTTCGAGGTCCGCCTGCGGAACGGCGGCCGGCGTCTTCGGGGACGCGAGCGCTTCCGCGGGCTTCGTCATCCTGTCCGCGAGGTAGATGTCCGCGATCTGCCGCATCTTTGCGACGCGGTCGATGTTGGCGCGATTGCAGAGGCAGGCGACCGAGAACCTCTGCTCGGGGAAGCGGTAGAGGAGCGCGCGGTACCCGGCCCAGGAGCCGGTGTGGCCGACGGTTCGCAGACCGCGGTAGGAGCCGATGACCTGGCCCGACGCGTAGTCGATTTTCTTGCCGCTGTTGAGAACGCCCGTCTCTTCCATCTGCTCGACGATGTGCTTGTCGCCCACGGCGGGATCGTCGAAGTTGCGGTTCCAGAGAAAGAGGTCCTCGATCGAGGTGTTGACGCCGCCGTCGCCGTTCTGTTCGAAGTCGGACATCTCGATCGCGTAGCCGCCGCCGTCGGCGGGCGAGTACCCCTGAGAGCGATTCGGGATGATGCGGCCGTGCTCGTCGTTGTATTGCGTGTGCGTCATGCCGAGCGGCCCGAAGATCCGCTCCTGCGCGAAGTCGCGCAGGCTCTTGCCGCTCGCGCGCTGCACGACCCAGGAGAGCAGGAAGTAGCCCGTGTTGCTGTACTCGTAGCGCTCGCCGGGCGCGAAGAGCGGAGCCTTCTGCCGTGTGAGGGTGTCGAGCGCCTCCCGCGCGGTCGTCAGGTCCTCCGGGCCGTGGCCCTCGAGCTCGAGGAGCTCGATGTAATCGCGCAGTCCGCCGGTGTGGTGGAGCAGATGGCGGATCGTGACGGGCTTTTGAAAGGCCGGCAGCTCGGGAACGAACTTGCGGACGTCGTCGTCGAGCGAGAGCTTGCCGTCGCGCGCGAGCAGGTAGATCGAGAAGGCGGTGAACTGCTTGCCGAGCGAGCCGATGTCGTAGACCGTGTGCGGCGAGTTCGCGACGCCGAGCTCCAGGTTCGCCATCCCATAGCCTCGTGCGTAGGCGATGCGGCCGTCCTGGAAGATGCCGAGCGCGCAGCCGGGGACGTCGCTGCGGTCGATCTCCGCGAAGAGCGCGTCCACGCGGGCCTCGCGGATCTGGGGCGCGGGTGCGTCGGCGGCGAAGGCCGGGGACGCGGCGAGAAGGCAGGCAGCGCCGATCAGCGGCAGAATCTCGAGCATCGGGGTCTCCTCCGACGTGCGTTTATACGGTGCGGCGGGCGATTCGGCTAGAGTTTCGTGACGCGGGGCCGTAGCTCAGGCGGATAGAGCAAGAGTTTCCTAAACTCTAGGTCGGCGGTTCGAGTCCGCCCGGCCCCACCAATCCGGCGACGAGCTCGCGTCCCCTGCGGAGTCTCTCCCGAACGACTTTCGCATGATGGTTCGCGTGATAAAATTTCGCATCTCGTGCGGAGAAAATACTCAATGGGACGGTCGCCGGGTATACCTGCGCGATGACGCCGATCGAAGAAGTGAGGTCGCCGACAGCCACGTCTTCGAGGTTACTCGATCGTCTCAGACGATCGAGAACCCTCCGGCGATCGATGTTTCTCCGGCGCAGCTATGGGCGCCTCCATCGGACGTGGTCGACGCTCAGCGAGTTGGTCCGCGAGGTCCGCGGCGCCGACGTCCCGATCCTCAAGCTCCTCCGTGACTGGTTGCCCACCCGGTTCGGCCCCGGCCGTTTGAGCCTGCTCGAGTACTGCAAGTTCAACGTCGACCGGCTGCCAGGGCTCTCGGCGAAGGAGCGGGCGGCGTTCGTCGGCGTTCGAGGGGCCGCGGTCCTCGAGGAAATCCTCGCCGACGAGTATTCGAGGATCCTGAACAACGACAAGCTGATCTTCGATCACATTGCACGCTCGGCCGGATTGCCCGTGCCGGAAATCTTCGCGGTCTACGCGCCGAGTCGGCGCCCCGGCCCGTTCCGCAAGCTGACGAGCGCCGCCGAACTGCGCGACTTCCTGCGCGGATGGAAGAGGTTTCCGATCTACGGCAAGCCCTCGTACGGCGGAAACGGAGACCAGAACTTCCAGATCGAAAAATGGACAGACGAGCGCGCGGTGGTCGACGGCGATCAGGCCGTGAGCGTCGAGGAGCTTGCGGCGCGCATGACCCAGCGCAGCGAGCTCGGCTTCCTCCTCATGGAAACGCTTCGCCCGCACGACGACATCGCGGCTGTCGCGGGCGACGCCATCTCGGGCCTCCGCATCCACGTGCTGAGGTTGCGAAAGGGGCCAACGATGTTCCGGCCGGTCTGGAAGATCGCCCGGCGAGGCGCGGTCACGGACAACTTCCAGCACGGCAAGAGCGGCAACCTGTTCGCCAGCATCGACGTGTCGACGGGCCGCATCGAGCGGGTGATCCACGGGTACGGACATCGTCAACGGGTGAACGTGCCCCATCCGGACACGGGCCGACAGCTCACGGGATTCCAGCTGCCCCACTGGCAGGCGATCCGGGAGACCGTTCAAGGGGAGGCGTCGGAGCTCTTCCCGGGCTTCCTTTGCCAGGCCTGGGACGTCGCGATTTGCCCCGACGGGCCGGTCGTGATCGAAGTCAACCGCTTCGCGGGCATGAACCTGGTGCAGCATCCGTACGGCCGGGGCTTCCTCGAAGGCGAGGTCCTCGATCTGCTGCGGGAGCGGAACCTCGAGCCGCTGCTCAAAGGCGGAGCCGCTCGTTCCCAGGAGAATCGGAACGGCCGCTTCGGCAGACGCAAGGCGCACTGGCCCTATTAGCTCGCGAACCGGCCCTGCGCCCAGGGCCCTTCACCCGCGCTTCTTCGGCACCTTCAGCGTCCGGCGGTACATCCAGTCGAGGAGCCGGTCCGGCAGGAGCGGGTTGAGCGGGATCAGGAGATGGGACATGGCCGTCAGGCGGTAGCGCGCCTTCGGGCTCCGGCTCTCGACGGCCTTGACGACCACGCGCGCAACCGCCTCGGGAGGAATCTTGCCGGCGGCGAACACGCCCTTCATCGCGGCCTCGATGTCGCCGTAGTACGGCGCGTAGGGACCGGAGCCCTTCAGGATGTCGGCGACCTCGGCGAGGGCACGGTCGTCGAACCGCGTATCGACCGGCCCCGGCTCGACCACGACGACGCGAATTCCGAAGGGAGCGAGCTCGACGCGGAGCGAGTCGGAGATCGATTCCAGCGCATGCTTGGCCGAGCAGTACGGGGCGGCGAACGGGACCGTGACCTTGCCGCCGACGGACGATAAGTTCACGATCGTTCCGCTTCCCGCCGCGCGCAGCGCCGGAAGCGCCGCCCGAATCGTCTCGATCGCCCCGAAGACGGCCACGTCGTACTGGGCGCGCCAGCGCTCTGCCGACACGTCCTCGGCCGCGCCGTACTGCGCGTAACCGGCGTTGTTGACGAGCGCGTCCAGCCGGCCTTCGAGGCCGAGGATCTCCGCGACGGCCCGCGCCGCGGCGCCGGCTTCGGTCACGTCGAGGCGAAGGGGCCGGAGACCGGTCTCGACGGGAAGCGATTCGGTCTTCCGCGCCGACGCGAAGACGCGATGGCCGCGGCGGGCGGCCTCCCGCGCCACGGCGAGGCCGATGCCGCTCGATGCCCCCGTCACCAGAATGACTTGCGGCCGGTTCACTGGCAGGCGATGTTATCGCCGTGGGGAGCGGGAACCCGGCCCGGGGCGTAAACTTCGGCCGAGGCCGCTCGTCTAATCCATGTGCAAGCTGCCGCAATGATCCCGCACCGCACCGACCCCGGCGTCGACGAGGGAAAGCTCCTGGCCGAGGTGCGCGCGGGACGGACGGAGAGCTTCGAGCACTTCGTTCGGAAGTATCAGTGCAAGATCACCCGCGTCGCCTACCGGATGCTGCGAGACCTCGGCGAGGCGGACTGCGCGGCGCAGGAGAGTTTCCTGCGCGCGTATCAGAATCTGGCGGACTTCCGCGAGGGCGCGAGCTTCGAGACCTGGCTGACACGCATCTGTATCAACTGGTGCAAGGACCGCATGAAACGGCGCCGCCTCGTCGTCTACTTTCACCAGGCGCCCGCATCGGACCCCGAGGACCGGGAGTCGGGACCGCGCGACGTGGCGCCGCACCCCGATCCGTCGCCGGAGCGACGGGCGGCTTCTCACGAGATCCGTGAGCGGCTGCGCCACGCGATGGGAGCGCTGTCGAAGCGTCAGCGGGCCATCTTCGAGCTCAAGCACTTCGAGGAGCTCTCGATCCCGGAGATCGCGGCCATCACGGGCGTGGACACGGGGACCGTCAAATCGCACTTGTTTCGCGCCGCGGCGAAGATCCGCGAGCGGCTGCGGGATTTCCGCGAGGGAGACTGACCATGGAGACGCATCGCGCGAGCCATCTCACCGACGAGGAGTTGTTCGGCCTCGCGCTGCCGCCGGCGGGAGAGCCGGAAGCGCTGCCGCCGCACGTGCTCGCGTGCGGCCGGTGCGGCCGTGCTCTGCAGGACTGGAAGGCGGCGATCCGCGACGTGGGCGAGGAAGACGTCGAAGCGGTGAACGCGCGGTCGGCCGCCGAGTGGCGAGCGGTCGAAGACCGCACCCTCGACAGCCTGCGGCGCGTGACGCCGCGCCGGAGCCGCCGCCCCGTCGCCTGGGCGGCCGGTCTCGCGGCGGCGGTGCTTCTCGCGCTCCTGATCGCGCCGGGACGTCGTGCGGCGCAGGCCCCGGCCGCTGGGGTCGCCGCGGCGCCTTCGCGGGCTTCCGAGATGTCGCCGCAGGACGCGGCCGACGACGCGCTCCTGCGGGACGTGGCCCGACTCTCGCGGGGCGACGACGTGGGATCGTGGGGCGGACTGGTTCCGGACCCGACGGCGGTCGAGGAGGGGAGGCTGTGAAACGATTTCTGGCCGCTGCGCTGCTCGCGCTCGCCGCCGCGTCGATGGCGGCGCAGGCCGACATCCCCGAGGGGAAGTGGTGGAAGCGCCCGCGCATCGCCAAGGAGATCGGTCTGACCGACGACCAGGCGCGGCGGATTGAGGAGATTTTCGTGCGCGAGCGTCCCAAGCTCATCGACCTGAAGGCGGGCCTCGAGAAGCGCCAGTTCGAGCTGCAGACGGCGATGGAGAACAACGCGCCCCGGCCCGAGGTCGAGAAGCGGCTCGACGCCGTGGAGAACGCGCGCAAGGACCTCCAGAAGACGCGGGTCCTGATGCTCCTCGACATCAAGAACGAGCTCAAGCCCGAGCAGTGGGAGCGCCTGCGCCAGATGCGCGAGGACGCGCGCGAGCGGCGCAGCGCCAAGGGCGGCGCCCAGAAGGGCGCTTTCCGGATGCGCTGATTGGACGCCGGCCGCCCGCCGGGCCGGCATACGATGCGCGCCGCATGGATGCGACGCGCCGCCGCCGGATCGAGGAGTACGTGCGCCCCATCGCCGTCGGCCTCGACGGCATAACCTACTTCGGAGACGCCGAGCGGATCGCGCGCGCGGCCGAAGAAATCGCCGGCGACGACCCGTCGCCATCGCTCGATCGCGACCTCCTCTATCTCCTGGCGATGTTCTCGCGGCAGGAGAAATGGGTTTCCCGGATGGGGCAGCGCAGCCGCACGGAGATCTTCCTGACTTCGATCGGCGTGCCGGCGACGGCCGTCCGATCTCTTTTTCGCGGATTGCCGCGCCTCGCCTCGGGGCCCCGGACGCGGGAGGAAGCCGTCGTGCACGACGCGCTGAAGCTCGAGTCGCTCGGAGCGACAGGGATCGCGAGGCTGCTGCTCGAGGGGTACCGGGAGCGGCAGGACTTTCTCGAGATGGCCGGCGCGATCGAAAAGGCGGCCGGCGTCGAGATGGCGACCGAAGAGGGCCGGCGCCTGGCCGAGCCGCGGCGCGAGGCGATGCGGCGCTTCGCGGAGCAGCTGCGAAGCGAGCACGGGTAGCAGCCCTCCTGACGCCGTCTTGCTGTCATCCCGAGCTCTTCCGCGGAGGATGCCGTGCTCCGTCCCCGAGCCTGCCGAGTCCGGGATCCCTCGTTGTCGCTCGGGATGACCGCTTCGCGGTCACCCCAGTCCCTGCCCGCCGTCCACGTCGATGATCTGACCGGTCACGTAGGACTGGCCGGCGCAGAGGAAGACCACCGTCGCCGCGACGTCCTGGGGGTCTCCCAGCCGCCCGAGCGGCGTCGCCCGCGCCCATCTCTCCGCCTGCTCCGGCGGCGTGCCTTCGGGCACGAGCACCGCGCCGGGAGCGATCCCGTTGACGAGGACCTCGGGGGCGAGCTCGACCGCGAGCGCCCGCACCAGCCCTTCGATGGCGGCCTTCGAGACCGCGTGCGCGAGGTAGCTCGGCGGCGGATGGCGCGCCATGCGGTCCGTCATCAGGACGATGCGGCCGCGGCGCTCCCGCAGGGTCGGCGCCGCCTCGCGCGCCAGGAGGAACGCCGCGCGCGCGTTGACGTTCATCGCGTCGTCCCAGAGCCTCTCGTCGGTCTCCTCGAGCGACGCGCGGTGAAAGTTCGCGGCCGAGTGGACGAGGACGTCGAGCCCCCCGAGTGTCGAGGTGCAATCTCGAATGACCGTCCGGCAATCCGCCGGCGAGGCGAGATCGCCCCGGACGGTCGTGGCCTTCCGGCCCTCCTTCCGAAGCTCCGTGGCGAGCTCGGTCGCCGGTCCGGCGGACTCGCGGAAATGGATCGCGAGGTCCGCCCCCGCGTCGGACAGCGCGCGGGCGATCGAGCGGCCCACCCGGAGGCCGGCGCCGGTCACGAGAGCGACTCTGCCGGCGAGGGGCAGCGCCTTCATCGCTTGCGATCGTAACGCCGTCGAGCGAAACTGTCGGCGGAGATTCCTCCGACGCGGAACTCGATTCGGCTCGCGGCGCTCTTCATCGCCGTCCTCCCGGCATGTGCGGCGGCGCTTCCGGTGGAGTCGTCCCTGACCGGGCGCGTTCTCGGCGCCGACGGCAACCCCGTCGCGGGGGCTTCGATCAGAGCGTTCGCCTACCGCTCGGCGGGGCGGGCGCTCCTCGACCGAACGCTCGGCATCGAGCCGCGATCGATCGCCGAGGCAAAGACGGCGGCGGATGGAGGGTTTCGGCTGCCGATACCCTCCGGCGCGGAGGAGCTCTCCGTCCTCGTTGCGGCATCGGGACGTCCGTCCGTCGAGCTGGCCGGCCCGTTCGGACCGGACGACGCCGACGAGCCGATCGAGGTCTCGATCCCGGACGGACGAAAGCTCTCGGGCCGCGTCGTCGACGGTTCGGGCGCGGCGGTGGCGGGGGCTTCCGTCCGCGCGAGCGCGCCGCTCGACTTTCCGGAGGACAGCGTCGCGGCGGAGGAGGCGAGGACCGGCGCCGACGGCTCTTTCGCTCTCGCCGCGGCGCCGAATGGAGACGTGACGCTGCGCGTCGGGGCGAAGGGATTCGCGCCGGCATCCGATCGGGGCGCCCATCCGGCGCTGCGGATCGCGCTGAGTCACGGCGGCGCGGTCGAGGGCCTCGTTCGCGACGCGAAGGGCCAGCCGGTCTCCGGCGCGATCGTCGCGACGGCCGACGCCGCCGCGAAGACGGACGAGCAAGGGAAGTGGCGGATCGAGGCGCTGCGCGAGGGACCCGCCGGGCGGACGTTCACGGCCGTGGCAGCGGACGGAGATCGAGTCGGGCGAAAGGACGGGATTCGCGTCCGAAAGGGAGCCGTCGCCCGGGTCGAGCTCATCCTTCAGCCGGAGACCGGCATCGCCGGCGTGGTCGTGGACGCGGCGACGAAGCGGCCGGTGGCGCGCGCGCGGGTCGAGGCGCTCGACGATCCCTACCCGATGCCGTCCAGCGCGGCGGCGGGACGGGCGCGGACCGACTCACGCGGGCGATTCCGCATCGCCGGGCTCTCCCGGCGTGAGTACCGCCTGACGGCCTGGCGCGGCGGGTATCTCGTCTCGAGCGTCCCGGTGACCGCCTCGTCTCCGGCGGCGGGCCCCGTCCGCATCGCGCTTGCGCGGGGAGGGGCGATCTCCGGCCGGGTCGTGGACGAGGCGGGCGCCGGAGTGGCGGGCGTCCGCGTCCGCACTCTGCCCGGCGAAGGGCGACGCGGGATGCTCCTGAACCACCCGACGCGCGCGCCCGCACCCGCCTCGGTGACGCGCTCGGAAGGCGGCTTCGAGCTCGCGGGCCTCCCGATGGACGTCCCGCTCACGATCATCGCGACGCGCACCGGCTATGTCGCGGCGCGGCGCGAGGGTCTGACCGCGTCCGCCGCCAACGGGAAGGGAAAGGCCGTGAAGCTGATCCTTCGCCGGGGGCTCGAGGCGCACGGACGCGTGGTGGACGAGAGCGGCGCACCCGTCGCCGCCGCCGAGATCACGCTGTCGCGCATCGAGGAGCACCGCATGGCCGGGGCGGCCGTGAGCATCGGCGACGATCCGGACGCCGTGCGGACTGCGCGCAGCGGTGCCGACGGACGATTCACCCTGGCCGCTCTCGACGGCGGAAAGTACCAGGCGACGGTCAAGCATCCGTCGTACGCGTCGTTGATCGTTCCCGGGCTGAATGTTCGCGGTCCGGCCCCCGCCGACTGGAGCCCGTTCGTCCTGCGGCCGCCGGCCCCCGTCGCCGGCGTGGTCCGCAGCAAGAAGGGCGATCCCGTTTCCGGCGCGCGGATCAGCGCTTGGGGCGAGGGCGGGTCCGACGAGGCGACGACGGACGGCGACGGCCGGTTCGCGCTGGCGGGCTTCCCGGCGGGAGCGTCGATCACGATGAACGTGAGGGCGGACGGGTTCGCTCCGGCGAAGCAGGCGGCCAAGGCGCCGGCGTCCGACCTGGCGATCGTTCTCTCGACCGCGGCGACGGTTCGCGGGCGCGTCGAGGACGCGGGAACGCGGCAGGCCGTGGCGGATTTTTCGATCGGCGGACGCGTCGAGAGGACTTCGTACATCGAATCGCGCGCCGTCCGATCCGAGGACGGGAGCTTCGAGATACCGGACGTCGCTCCCGGAAAACTCACGCTCAACGTCGAGGCGCCCGGATACCTCGCCGGCTCGCTTTCGGGCATCGAGCTCGGCGAGGGTGAGGTCAAGGAGGGCGTGATCGTCTCGTTGAAGAAAGGGCGCGCCGTCTCGGGGCGCGTGCTCGATCCCAGAGGAAACGCGGTCGCCAACGCGACGGTGTCCTGGCGCCGCACCTCGGCCTGGGACTCGAGCGGATTCGTCGTGGGTCCCTCGGGCATGTTCGCGATGGTCTCGAACGCCGCGACGACCGACGCCGACGGCCGGTTCCAGTACGACGCCGTGCCGCCGGAGAAGCTGATCTTCAAGGCGACGCATCCGGACTTCCTCGACGCGGAGCGGATCGTGGATGCGACGGCCGAATCGGAGGTGGATCTGACGCTGTCCGACGGCGCGTCCATCTCCGGGAGAGTCGTCTCGGGAAGCGCCGGAGCGCCGCTCGGCGGCACGGACGTGATCCTGTCCGCCACTGGAGCGGCGCCGATGGCGTTGTCGAACGACGAGACCCGCGCCGACGATGCCGGCGGGTTCCGCTTCGACCACCTGAAGGCGGGCCGGTTCAAGGTGACGGCGAGGTCGGAGTCCGGTCTGTCCGGCACGACGGACGTCGTCCTCGCCGAGGGTCAGAGCGACGACGGCGTGATCGTGCAGCTCGCGGGCGGAGCGACGATCCGCGGGGTCGTGACGGGGTTACCTCCCGAGAAGCTTTCGGGCGTCGAGATTCACGCCTATCAGAGCAGTTTCTCGGCCGTGGTGGATGCCGAGCCGGACGGAACGTTCGCGATCTCCGGCGTGCCGCCGGGCGCCGTCACCGTCATCGCTTCGCAGAAGAGCTGGGCTCCCGGCAGCCGCTCGGTCTCGAAGTCCGTCGAGGTGCCCGAGGGCGCCGGCGACGTGCCGGTCGAGATCTCATTCCAGGGCGAATCGCGGCTCGAAGTGCGGGTGACGCGGGGAACCCAGCCTCAACCGGGTTTGTATGTCAGCGTGCGGCCCGATCCGTTCGGCTCTCCGGGCGCGCAGGTCTACGGCCAGACGGATGGAGACGGGCGCGCGGCGTTCGACGACCTTCCCGACGGCGCCTACACCGTCGATGCGAGAAGCTCCGGCTCGCAGGGCGGGCGCGCGAGCCGGACGATCGCGATTTCCGGCGACACCTCGATCGAGATCGCGGTCGGCGGCGGCTCGATCTCCGGCACCGTCACCGACGCCGCCTCCGGCGAGCCGCTCGCCGACGCCGGCGTCTCGGCGGAAACGGGGCAGGAGTCGTCGAACTGGGCGGTTCCCAGCGCGAAGACGGACTCGCAGGGGCGGTACTCGATCGACAGCCTCGACGCGGGCGACGTGCAGGTAACGGCCCGGCGCGACGGCTACCGGCAGAAGACCCTCGCCGCGACCGTCGCCGACTCGCCAATCGACTTGTCGTTCGCGCTCGCGAAGGGAGGCGGGCTCCCCGTTCATGCGACGGACGGCCTTGCAGGAACGCCTCTCTCCTCTCTCTGGGCGCTCGCGTTCTCCGACTCGGGCGCCATCGCGTTTTCCGGGGTCGTTCCTCTGGATGGCCAGGGCAACGGGGAGGTCGCGTCGCTCGCGCCGGGAAGCTACGCGCTCCACCTCTTCTCCTCAGGCTACGCGCCGCGCACGTTCGCGTCGGCGAGCGTCCCGTCGACGTCGCCGGTCGAGGTTGCCATGACTCCCGGCGGACGCGTCGAGGTCCATGCCGCCGCGGCCTCGACGGCGCGTCTCGTGGACGCCTCCGGCGCGACGTACGTCCCGTCGACCTCACGCCTGGATGGCCGGCTCACGATCGCGCCGCCCTTGAGCGTCTGGGACCACGTGACGCCCGGCTCGTATCGCCTGATCGTCGACGGACCGGAGGGGAACACCGAGCATTCCCTGACGGTCCGGGAAGGCGAGACGACGCGCCTCGAGCTCGAGCCGCTGTAACCTTCGCCGGCCTAAACCCGTCCTAAATGCCGGAAGCCCAGTCGATGAAAAGCCGAACCTCGCTCCGCCTGGCCGCGCTGCTGTATCTCGGTGTGTGCATTCCGGTTACGGCGGGGACGATCTCCGGCCGTGTACTGGACGCAGAAGGCAACCCTGTTCCAGGAGCCCGCGTCTACTGGACGGCCTCGCGGACGGAAGAGGAGGCGCTCGCCGACGACACCGCGGGCGTCGATCAGAAGGCCGCCGGCGAGACGCGGACGGCGGCGGACGGGACGTTCCGGGCGACGCTGGCAGCGCAGCCGGGCGCGGTCGCCGTGCGCGTCGAGGCGGCCGGTCTGCCCGGCGCTGTCCTGCCCGGCCCCTACGACGCTGCCGATGCGACGACGCTGCCGGAGATCGAGCTGCCGGCCGCCGAGAAGCTCGCCGGCAAGGTCGTGGACGAGTCGGGCAAGCCGGTCGCGGGCGCGCGGGTCCGCGTCAGCTCGCGCGGCCTGCTCGACGCCGACGTGGGCCTCTTCGCGTCCGCGGTGTCGGGCGCGGACGGCGGCTTCACGATCCCGAACGCGCCGAAGGGGCTTCGCTCTCTCGAGGTGAGGGCCGCGGGCTTTGCGCCCTCCGTGCGTCCGCTGCTGGAAGCAACGGGAAACGAACGCGTGGTGCTCAAGGCCGGCGGCACGGTGTCCGGCACGGTCCTCGAGGTCTCGGGCAAGGCCGCCGCCAACGCGATCGTGTCGTGCGAGTCGGTCGCGGCAAGAACCGGCTCGGACGGCAAGTACCGATTGACCGGCGTGCCGGCCGGCACGCGCGCTGTCGAGGCGCTCGGCGACGACGAGGCGATCCGCAAGGACGGCGTGAAGGTCGCGGCGGGATCCGTCGTCGAGCTGCCGCTCAAGCTCGCGAAGGCGGCGACGATCGGCGGCACGGTCGTGGACGAGACGACACGCAAGCCCGTGGCCGGCGTCCGGATCGCCGTGCGCGACCCCGGCGGGCGCGGCTTCTTCGCATCGGCTCCGCGGCGAACCGTGCGGGCCGACAGCCGCGGCGCGTTCAAGGCGCCCGGTCTCGAGCCGGGCCGCTACAACGTCGAAGCGGCGCATTCGGGGTATCTGACCTCGCGCGCCCCGAACGTCGCCGCGGCGGCGACGTCTCCGGGCAGCGTCGCGATCGCGCTCACGCCCGCGGCCTCGATCTCGGGCAAGGTCGTCGACGAGAAGAAGCAGCCGGTCCGCGGCGCGCGCGTGCGTCTGGCGCAGGATCCGTCGCTCCGCCGGATGATGCGGCGCGGCGGCGGCATCCGCGAATTCCTCGGCGGCGGGCGGTCGGTGATGACGGGTCCGGACGGGACGTACCGGCTCGATTCCCTGGCGGCGGAGAACGGCGTTTCGGTCGAGGCCGCCAAGTCCGGCCTCGTCACGGCGCGGAAGACCGGCGTCACCATCAAAGCCGGACAGAAGCTGGCCGGCGTCGACCTCGTCCTGAAGGCCGGACTCTCGGCGCGCGGACGCATCGTCGACTCGAAGACCCAGCCCGTTTCGGGCGCGGAGATCCGGGTCTCGCGGCGGGAGGGCCGTGGTGGCGGCGGCTTCGGCCGCGGCGCGCTGCAGATCCTCGGAGGCCGCGACGCGGCGCCCGACGCCGTCTCCGGCGCCGACGGCTCCTTCGCGATCTCCGGTCTCGAAGAGGGCGATTACGAGATCCGGGTCTCGCGGAGCGGCTTCGCTGCGAAGACCTCGCAGCTCGCCGCGGCCTCGCCCGGGCCGACGCCGTGGCCGCCGATCGTCCTCGCCGGCGGGGCGGGCCTCGCCGGCTTCGTGAAAACATCGGGCGGCACACCGGTCGTGGGCGCCACCATCGCCGCGATCGGCGAGGGTGGTCGTCCGGACGCCGTGACGTCGGGTCCCGACGGGTCGTTCCGCATCGCGGACCTCGCCGCGGGCAAGGCGATGATGCTCATCGTCAATGCCGACGGCTACGCGCCGGCCCGCGCGAGCGCGACGCCTCCCGCGCAGAACGTCGCGATCGTTCTCCAGACGACGGCGACGATCAAGGGGCGCGTCGAGGACGCTTCGAGCGGCGATCCCATCACCGAGTTCACCGTCAGTCTCTCGGCGGGGCGCGGCGGCGGGTTCGGAGGATTCGGCGGCCGCGGGGGAGCCGGGCCCGGAGCGGGAGGCGCTTCGCGCAACGTGCGCTCCGCCGACGGGAGCTTCGAGCTCGACGGCGTGTCGCCGGGCTCGTGGAGCGTCCACGCTTCGGCCGCGGGCTATCGCGCGGCGGACGTCTCCGGGATCGAGGTCGATCCCGGTCAGACGAAGGAAGACGTCGTCGTCTCGCTCAAGAGGGGCGGTTCGCTCGCGGGCAAGGTGATCGATTCCGCTTCGGGCGTGCCGGTCGCCAACGTCATGGTCACCTGGGAGCCCCAGGGACAGGGGCCGGGCCCGGCCGCGATGGCCGCTCGCCTCATGGGCCAGGGCAGCGCCAACGTGACGGCGACCGACGCCGACGGCAAATTCGCGTTCGACGGGCTGCCCGAGGGCAAGGTAACCCTCACGGCGACGCACCCCGACTACCTGGAAGCCTCGCGCGACGCGGACCCCGACAGCGGCAACGAGGTGCAGATCCCGCTCGGCACCGGCGGGACCATCACGGGCACGGTCGTGGCCTCCGACGGCAAGAGCGGCGCGCCCTCGGCATCGGTCCGGCTCGACGCCGAAGGAGATTCGGGCGGCCCCTTCGGGTCGCAGAGCGCGTCGGCGGACGGGTCCGGAAATTTCGAGTTCGACCATCTGGGCGCCGGCCGCTTCCGGCTTTCCGCGCAGAGCGATCGCGGCACCTCCGCCCCGAAGGAGGTCCTCCTCGCCGACGGCCAGCGGCAGGACGGCGTGATCCTGACGCTCTCCGGCGGGGCGCAGATCGACGGTTCGGTGACGGGGCTCCCGCCCGAGCAGCTCGGCGGAATCCGAATCCGCGCCAGCGCCAGCGGCTACAGCGACACCACGCAAACCGACGACGGCGGAAAGTTCACGCTCCAGAACGTGCCGAGCGGTGTCGTGACGTTCACCGCGACGACGGCGGTCCTGACCGGCCGGACGACGTCGAAGACGGTGGAGATCGCCGACGGGACGGGCGAGCTGCCGGTGGAGATCGCGTTCGTGGGACAGTCGAGCCTGTCCGGACGCATCACGCGCGGCTCGGCTCCGATGCCGGGCCTCTTCGTGCTCGCGATGCCCGATCCTCCCGACGGGTCGGGGCGGCACAACACGCAGACCGACTCCGACGGGCACTACGAGCTCGACGGCATGAACGACGGCGACTATCAGGTGAGCGTGAACGGGGGCGGCGTCTCCTACCGGAAGGAGTTCACCGTCGAGGGCGACACGAACGGCGACATCGAGCTCCCCGGCACGACGATCACCGGGCGTGTGACCGATTCGTCGTCCGGCGACGCCGTCGAGGGCGCGTCGGTGGACGCCGAGACGGGCCAGGAGACGCAATCCGCGTCGGTCAAGCGCGGCACGACCGACTCGAACGGCGTCTATTCGCTCTCCGACGTCGATCCCGGGAGCTATCAGGTCACGGCGCGAAAGACGGGCTACAAGCTGAAGACGCAGGGCGTCACCGTCGGATCGGACCAGGCGCAGCTCGACTTCGCGCTCGATCCCGGCAACGGCGTTCCGATCCGCGTCGTGGACGGTCTTTCCGGGATGCCGCTCGGCGGCGTGAACGCGCTCGCGTTCTCGGGGACGGGCACCGTCGCGTTCCAGGGCGTCGTCTCGCTCGACTCGACCGGATCCGGCGAGATCCCGTCGCTCGTGCCGGGCCGCTACGCGATCTTCGTCTTCTCGGCGGGCTACGCGCCGCGGAGCTTTCCGCAGGTGGACGCGCCGCCGCCCGCGCCGATCGACGTCGTCATGACGCCCGGCGGAAGCGTGCAGGCGCGCGCGCCGGAGGTCGTGAGCGGCCGGATCCTGGATTCGGGCGGGAACCCGTATCTGCTCGGCGGCTTCCGCCTGGACGGCGTCCTCTCCGTCGCGCCGCCGGTGACCGTGTGGCAGCACCTGGCGCCGGGCGCCTATGCCTTCGTCGCGAGCTCGGCCTCGGGAAGCGCCGTGTCTTATCCGTTCACGGTCATCGAAGGGCAGACGACGCAGCTCCAG
The DNA here is from genome assembly GCA_036558325.1 of Thermoanaerobaculia bacterium. GTDB lineage: Bacteria > Acidobacteriota > Thermoanaerobaculia > UBA5066 > Gp7-AA6 > DATBFU01. Next base: position 48,220 of record DATBFU010000032.1, read on the forward strand.
ATCAAGTAGCGGCGGGCCGGCCCGGGCGTACGATCTCTCCCTCGATGGAAAGGGGGAGGCCATGGTCCGTGTCGCTCTGCTCGTCCGTCTGGAAGCGAAGTCGGGAAAAGAGAAGGAGGTCGTGGCCTTCTTGAAGGGAGGCCTGCCGATCGTCGAGGAAGAGCCTGCGACGACGGCCTGGTTCGCGATTCGCCTCGGACCCTCGACGTTCGGGATCTTCGACGCGTTCCCGGATGACGCCGGCCGTCAGGCACACCTGTCGGGCCGCGTCGCCGCGGCTCTCATGGCGAAGGCCTCGGAGCTTCTCGCGAAGCCGCCTTCGATCGAGAAGGTGGACGTTCTGGCGGCGAAGCTTCCCGCGTAACGAAGCCACCCGAGGCGATGAAGTTTCTCCGCGTCGTCCCCATCGGAGACGGATACGGGGCGGAGCTCGCGGATGGACCGGATCCGGAGCCGGCCGCGGACGAAGCCCTGATCGAGGTCGCGGCTTCCGGTGTCAACCGCGCGGATCTCTCCCAGATCGCCGGGCGCTATCCGCCGCCGGCCGGGGAGCCCGAGATCCTCGGCCTCGAGGTGGCGGGGCGGCTCGTCGAGTCCGGCGAGAGGGTCTGCGCGCTCCTCGCGGGAGGCGGCCATGCGCAGCGGGTCGCGGCGCCGCGAGGGCAGATCTTCCCGGCGCCGCCGGGGCTCGACCTCGCCCACGCCGCCGGAATCCCCGAAGCGTACTTGACCGCGTTCCTCAATCTCGTCGTCGAGGGAGGCCTTTCGTCCGGCGGGTCGGTGCTCGTTCATGCCGCGGCCTCGGGCGTGGGGCTCGCGGC
>DATBFU010000033.1:0-11643 GCA_036558325.1 Thermoanaerobaculia bacterium
GGGGCTGCCGGCGCTCTCGTCCGCCTACCGCATGACCTCGCGCGCGTCCGATCTCGGATTCGACTGGGAGCGCGACGCCGACGTGGCCGACAAGATCGCCGAGGAGCTCGCCGAATGGCGCGCGGCGGCCGAGGGCGGCGACCGCGACCACGAGGAGCGGGAGATCGGCGACCTGCTGCTCTCGGCGGTCAACCTCGCGCGCCGGCGCGGCATCGATCCGGAAGCCGCGCTGCGGCGGACGGGCGCGCGGTTCCGCGCGCGGTTCGCGGGCGTCTCCCGGCGGGCCCGCGAGTCCGGGCGCGAGATGACGGACATCCCGCTCGCGGAGCTCGACGGCTACTGGGAAGAGGCGAAGCGGGAAGAGTAGCGGGCGGCTATCTCACCAGGTCCCGGACCCGAACCAGCCGGACGCCCTTCGCCGGCAGATTTCGCAACTCCCTCTCGAGCACGTCCAGCGTCGCCGGATGCGGATGCCCGATCGCGAGCGCCTCCCCTTCCTCCTTCGCGCGGCGCACCAGCTCGTCGAACGCGCGCGAGACCGCCTCCGTCGTCGCCGTGTCGTCGAGGAAGACGCGGCGCGACGTGGACGGCACCCGCGCCTTCTCCGCCTCGTCGCGCGCGACGGTGGACGTCGTCGTCCGGCTGTCCACGAAGAAGAGCCCGCGCCGCGACAGCACCGTCGCCACGGCCCGCATCACGCGGGGGTCGGCCGTCGCGGCGGAGCCCATGTGGTTGTTGATGCCGGATGCCCCGGGCACGGTCGCGAGGTCGCGCTCGAGCGTGGCGGCGATCTCGCCGTCGCTCTGCGCGCGCAACACGACGCCGGGCCCCGGCCGGACGCCGGGATATCCCTGCGGCTCCATCGGAAGATGGAGCAGGACCTCCTTGCCCGAATCCTCGAGGGCCCGCGCCGTCGGCGCGCTGCCCGGGAGATTCGGCAGGACGGCCCCCGCGACGGGCCACGGCCAGGCCGCGATGCGCGCGGCGGCCGCGCGGTCGTTGCCGAGGTCGTCGATCAGGATCGCGATGCGCGGCGTTCCCGACGGCGCGGCGGCCGGCGAGCGCCTCGCGAGCGCCGTCGGACGCGCCGGCCGCAGGGTGGCCTTCCCGCGCGGCGCCGTCGGCGTCGCGGCGGTCGGAGCGGGAGGCGACGGCGCGGAGACTCGGGTCCGCCAGAGCCAGACGACCACTCCCGCGAGAACGAGCGAGAGCGCCGCAAAGAAGAGGGTCGCCGGGGAGAGCCGTCGCGGGCGCCGCGGCAACGCCGGCTACGCCGCCTTACGGAGCGCCGAGCCGCGCGCGATCTCGAGGCCGCGGTCCAGGATGGGATCCTTGTCCGAGCCGCCCTCGCCGAGGATCACGAGGACGCGCTCGTCCGGCGTGAGGCCCTTGCCGCCGAGCATCGTGCCCGACGGCGAGACGTAGCGCCCGACCGTCATCCAGAGGATGCCGCCCGACGGAGTCGAGACCTGACGCTGGACGACCGCCATGCCGACCGTCGTTTCGCCGACGGTCGTCGCGGTCGCGCGATCGTGCAGCGCGCCCGCGAAGATCTCCGCCGCTCCGGCCGTCGAGTCGTCGGTCAGGACGACCGTGCGTCCCTTCCACGTCCTCTCGCCCGAGGCCTCCACGCCCTCCGCCGTGGCCTTGCGCGCGACGACGCGCGCCACCGGGCCCTTGCCGACGAACGGCGACGCCGCGGCCGCCGCGTCGGCGGCCTCCCCGCCGATCGTGCCGCGGATGTCGAGGACGAGGTTCGAGACGTTGCGCTTGCCCGCTTCTTCGATGACGGCGGCGAGCTCGCCGGCCGTGGCCGGCACGATCGCCGGGATGCGGACGATGCCAACGTCGCGGTCCCAGCGCGTCGAGACGGCCGGCGGCTGCCATTTGGCGCGCGGAATGCGCAGGCTGACCCGGTTTTCGTCCCCGGCCCGGAAGACGATGAGGGCAACGCTCGTGCCCTCGGGCCCGTCGAGGGCGGACCGGATCTTCCAGAGCGGCGCCGTGCGCACCGGCTTGCCGTCGATCGTGTCGATGAGGTCGCCGGGCTTGACGCCTTCCTTGTCGGCCGGGGATCCGGGCAGCGCGCCGATGACATAAGGGAATCCGCCGCGCCGCGCGACGACGATTCCGGGTCCGACGGTCCCGGCGGCCCGCTCCGCCCGGAACGCGCCCCGCTCGGAGGCCGGCACGTAGAAGGAGAAGCCGTCGAGCGCGTCGGACATCCCGTCGTAGGAGCCCTCGAGCAGCGTCTTGCTGTCGACCGACTCGACGTAGTTGCTGCGGGTCAGCGAGAACACGTCGGAGAAGATCGAGAGGGCCTTCGAAGCCGGGTCCTTCCCGCCGCCGTCCGAGCCCGATACCGCCCGGAGCGACACGAGCGCGGCCACCGAGCCGACGACGAACAGCAGGCGGGAGCGGTTGGATCTCATCGTGGCGATGGTAACACTCGAGATGAAGAGAAGCTTTCAGCTTTCAGCGATCCGCTTTCGGCCATGAACCTCTGGTCCCTTCCGGCTGACAGCCGAAAGCTGGGAGCTGACAGCTCCTACCGCAGCCAGGCCACAGGATCCTGCGCCTTCTGGCGGTCCCGGACCTCGAAGTAGACGCCCGGCTCCTCGCGCCCGGGGCCGATGCCCGCCGTCCCGATGGTCGCGCCGGCCGGCACGTAGGAGCCGGGGGCCACGGCGACACTCTGGAGCCAGGCGTACAGGGTCAGGACGCCGTCGCCGTGATCGAGGATCACGAGGTTGCCGTATTCGGCGAGCCACTGCGCATACACCGCCTTGCCCGCATAGATCGCGCGCACGGGCGTTCGTTCGGGGAGCGAGAGCGCGATGCCGTTCGAGAACGTCCATGCGTCGAACTTCGGATGGCGGTGCCGGCCGAAGGTCTCGACGAGCGTTCCGCGCGCCGGCCAGTCGAGGACGCCCTTCCACGGACGGATGCTGCCGGACGGGCCGGCCGGCTCGTTCGACGACTGGCGCGACAGCGTGTCGAGGAGGCGCTCGAGCCGCGCCGCCTTGTCGGTCAGGCTCACGACCTCCTCGTGACCCGAGATCGCGAATCGTTTCTGGCGGGCGACGAAGTCCTCGCGCTCCCGTTTCAGCGCCACGGCCTGCGCGGTCTCCCGCCGGCTCCGGGCGTAGAGCTGGTCGATCTCCTTCTTGACGGACTGTTCGCGCGCGAGATCGTCGGACAGCCGCTGCCGGACGGCGCGATCGCGGGCGAGCAGCTCGCCGTCCCGGCGCGCGAGCGTGTCGAGCCGGTCGATGCTGGCGAGAAACGCGGGCGCGTCCTTCGCCTCGAGCAGGATCCGGAAATAGCCGAAGCGGCCGAACCGCTGGAGCACGCGCGCGCGCGCGACGAGCGTGCGCCGGCTCGCGTCCGCCGCGGCCGCGGCCTTTTCGCGGTCGGCGGTCAGCCCGGTGAGGCGCGACCCGAGATCGTCGCGCCGCGCCGCGAGCGCGCGATTCTCCTCGGCCGCGAGCTCGAGACGCAGATCGAGCTGCTTCAACTGCTCCTCGGCGGTCGCGACGTTCTTCTTGCTTTCGTCGATGCGGCGCTCCAGGGCGGCGATCCGCGCCTGGATCTTCGCGAGGTCCGCCTGGCGCTCGTCCTCGGGCGACGGGGCCTGCGCGAGTAACCGCGCCGCGCAAGGGAGTGCGAGAACCGCCGCGAGGGCCGCGGCGACGGCGCGCGGACGGCGCGCCGGAGTCACCAGAGCGGGGTCCCCGCCGCGTCGGCGACCGGCCCGGCGCCGAGCAGCGCGCGCACCGAAGCCGAGACGTCCGCGATGCTCGGGACCGGCGTCGCGCGAAATGCCTTCGAAGAGAAGAGAACGCCGCGCACGAGGTCGGGATCGAGCGAGCAGTGATCGCCTGACCAGACGTCGCGGTTGTCCTCGAAGATCTTCTCGGTCGGCACGCCGAGCGAGGACTGCCACGACACGCGGTAGGGGGGTCGGTTGGTCACGATGAGGTCCGGGATCAGCCGCGGATCGAAACGGCGGTACGCCTGCTCGCGCTTGAACACGCGCGAGACCGCGCGATCGCCGGTCGAGGGATCGGTGAGCGCCTCGAGCTTCGCAATGAGCTCGTTGCGCAGCGCCTCGTAAGGCGCTCCCGGCGGCACGATCCCGCCGTCCTCGCGGCCCTGGAGATTCACGTAGATGTCGCCGAGCCCCATGGCGTAGGCGCGCGACTTCGACCAGTCGACCGACTCCCAGAACTGGCCCCGCGAGAAAAGGGCTTCGAGGCTCTTGCGCTCGACGCCGCCCTTCAACACGAGATAACCGTTCTCGACGAGCCAGGTGTTGTAGTTGACGGACCGGCGCCAGGTGGCGAAACCGTGGTCCGACAGCACGATCAGGACGTCGTTGGGCGACAGCGCCTTCTCGGCGTCCCCCACGATCCCGTCCATCGTCTCGTACGCCTTCTCGACCGCGTCGCCGTACCTGGCGGCGAGCGCCGGGTCGTAGGCGGGATGTTTCGGATCCCGCAGCCGCCAGAACACGTGCCCGACGCGGTCGGTGAACTCGAAGTACTGGAAGAGGAGACGCGACTTCTGGGTCAGGAGCGCCGCGAGCATCTTGCGCTCCTGCGCCACCGTGTCGGCCACGTCCCGCAGGAATCCGGCCTCGTCGAGCGTGCCGGACTGGATCGACCAGGTGTCGATCGCCCAACCCATCGTCTTGTAGCGGCCGAAGCGCCGGACGAGCTCCTCGGCGAAGCCCTTCGGCGACGAGACGGCGAAGCCGGGCGGGAGACGCTCCGGATCCAATTGGATCGCCGACACGTAGAGCGCGATCTCGGGCTGGATCTTCTCGGCGAAGAAGCGCGCGTAGCCGTGCACCGTGATGAGCGGGTTGACCTTGAAGGGCGTCGAGACCCAGCCGCTCCAGCCGCCCGGCGCGAGCTCGACCTTCTGGCCGCCGACGTCGACCGTCAGCCGGTCGCGCGCCGCGGAGACCGTCAGCGTCATCGGCAGCTCGATCGCTCCCTCGCGCCCGAACGGCTTGCCCGGCGGGCCGATGAGCTTCGTCGCGACGGTCCCGACGTTCGACTCCAGGCGCACGAGCTCGATTGAGAAGTCGTTGCCCTCGCGCGGCGCGAAGAACGGGTCCGACGTGTAGAACGCGGGCTTGCCGATCCGGCCGGACATGTCGGGCACGCCGAGGCCGGAGAGGAGCCGCCCGTCGCGGAAGGACTCGGGCGGGAACGTCACGGGCATGCGCATCACCGTGGCCGGCCGCGCGCCGGGCACGCTCCAGAACGTCTCGCCTTTGCGGTTGTTCCTGACCGCGGGGCGGGTGTCGGGGAGCCACGCGCGCAGGGCGAGAAAGACGCCGAGAAAAGCGAGCACGCCGAGGGTGTCGAGCACGAGGAACCACAGAATCCGGCGGCGCCAGAGGAAGAGCAGCCCCGCCGCGATCCAGAAGATCAGGCCGGCCGCGAGGCCGAGCACGACCGGATTCGACTTGCCGAAGAGGATCGGCGCCGTCGTCTCCTCCGCGACCGCGAACGTCGGCACGCGGTCGGCCGGGTCGCGCTTCAGGAAATCGAAGATCTCGTGGCCGCCCGGATCGAGGCCCGTCGAGAAGGTCGCCCAGGAGACCGGCGTCTGCGCCGGGATGGTCGGCGTGAGCGGCGAATAGCCTCCGCGGCTCTTCAGCTCCGTGAGGTGAGGCAGGCGGCCCGCCGCCAGCATCTGCTCGACGACCGCGGAGTCCACGCCGTCGAACCCGAGAATTACGACCCGGCCGGAGGCGGCGTTCTGCGCGAGGGCGAGCGGCGGCGCGAGGGCGAGCGGCGAACCCAGCAGCAGGATCGCCGCCAGAAAACGTGCTTTCATGTATCGCGTCAGTTTACCGGTTCCGCGGCGCCGCTCCCGTAGAATCGCGCCGTGACGTCGCGCACGGAAGCGCTGCCCGACCTTCTGGCCCGGATCCCGGACCCGGCGATCCGGGCGCTCTTCACGCCCAACTTCATCCTCTGCTCCGAGCACTTCGACCGCTTCACGATCGACGTGCTGCTGCGCCTCGTCCGCGAGCTCGGGCTCGACGAGGAGCTGCGCCGCGGAACGACGGCTGAAGAGCTGCGCGCGTCGCGGGGCTACGCGCCGCGCGCCGCCGCGCCGCTCGGCTGGTTCTTTCGCAAGCTCGCCTCGGAGGGCTATCTCGAGACGGAAGGCGATTCCGAGGCGCCGCGCTACCGTCTGCGCGATCCTCTGCCGGAAGGCGATCCCGACCGCGCGGAGGACCGCGCGCGGGCGACCGATCCTTCGTCGCTGCCTGCTTTCGCCGTCGTGCGCGCGATGGTCGAGCACGTCCCGGAGTTCCTGCGCGGCGAGAAGACCGGCGAGGAGATTCTCTTCGCCCCGACCCGCCTGCCCCTCTGGTTCGACTATTTCTCGAACGACAATCTGCTCTACCAGATCAACAACCGGCTCGGGGCCGAGGCGGTGGCGCGCCGCCTGCCGCCCCATCCCGCCACGATCGTCGAGATCGGCGGCGGCTCGGGCTCGGCGGCCCACGCGGTTCTCGAGCGGCTCGCCCGCGACGCGCGCCTCCCCCGCGTCGGCCGCTACGTCTTCACGGAGATCGTGCCGACGTTTCTGCGCCGCGCCGAGCGGACGCTCCGGGCGCGGTTCCCGGGCGTGGCGTTCGACTTCGGACGGCTCGACATGGATCGGGACTTCGCGGCCCAGGGCGTCGCGCCGGGCAGCGCCGACCTCGTCTACGCCGTGAACACGATCCACGTGGCCAAGGACCTCGGCGCGACGCTCGCGCGCGTCCGCGAGACGTTGAAGCCCGGCGGGGTCGCCGTCTTCTCGGAATGCGTGCGGCCGTTCGCCGGCCAGCCCATCTACGTCGAGTTCGTCTTCAACTTTCTCGAGAACTTCACGGCCGTCGCGACCGATCCGGACACGCGTCCCACGCACGGGTTCCTGACGCCCGAGAGCTGGCGCCGCGCATTCGCCGCCGCGGGGTTCGAGGCGCCCGAGATCCTGCCCGACGTCGAGTCCCTCGCGCGCCACTACGACGCGTTCTTCGTCGCCGCCGTCTCCGCCCGCCGCCGCCCCTGAGTTCTCGCCGAAAATCGCTCTCTTGCGGCCGTGCGACACTGCGTTCGCGGCGCGCGGAATCTCCGCGACGGCAGCGGAGGACGTTCGCGCGCCGCGGGAGCGAGGGCGTAGCGGAGGGATCAGGCGGTCGGTCGAGGCCCTTTGGCCGAGCCGAGCGCCGGTGCGCCTCGCGCGCAGATCCCGAGCTAGCCCGAGCGACGTGACGGATCGTCCCAGAACGGGTAGAAGCAGTACCACTGGTCCGGGTACTGCCGGACGTAGCGCTCGAGGAGCGCGACGTACCGCCGCAGGTTCTCGGCGAGCGCCGCCTCCCGGTCGCCGCCGCGGACGACCGGGAGGGGCTCTTCCAGGATCGCGCGATAGCGCCCGCCGGCGACGCGCACGATGAATGCCGGCAAGACCGCGGCTTCCGTGGCCATCGCGACCCGAAGCGGCCCGCGCGGAAAGTAGGCGTTCCGGCCGAAGAACGGCACGGCCACGCCTGTGTTGTTGAAGTCGCGGTCGCCCTGCATCGCGACGATCCCGTTGGCCGCGAGCGCCCGAAGGACGGCGAGCGTCGGCGCGAAGCTGCGGTCGATGGAGATCTCGGTCACGCCGCTGCGCTCGTGCAGCCGGCGGCGCGCCTTTTCGACGGCGGGATAGATATCCGGCACCAGCACGACGTGAATCGGCTGCTTCACCTCGGCGAGCATCAGGCCGCCGACCTCCCAGTTGCCGAGGTGCGCCGTCAGCAGCAGCACGCCTTTCCCGCGTGCGCGCGCGGCGAGAATCCGCTCGAAGCCGACGACGCTCTCGACCAGACGCGCCGACTCCTCCGCCGGGCGCGTCGCGAAGTGGAGGAAGTCGGCCCACGCCGAGAAGTGCCCATCGATGAGCGAGCGGACGCGCGCGGCGACCGCCGGCGAATCCGCCGGCTCTCCGAGGATTTGCGAGAGATTCGACTCGAGCGCGGCCACGTACTTGCGGCGGCGCCGCATGTAGGCGCCGCCGATCCCGGCGCCGAGCGCGCGGAGCGCCGGCGGCGGGAACACCCGCGAGAGCGCCAGGCTGAGCGGAAACCAGACGTGCGAAGTGGCCGAGGCGAGGGCCCGGACGGCCGGATTGCGGCTCGCCATCTTGTCCTGCACGCGGCGATACTCGGAACTCGCGGCGGCCGAGTCAAGGGGCGGTAACATCCCCGTCCGTGCCTCGGCCACACGACGCCGGCGAAGCATCGCGCGCGGCGCCGCAAGCGCGGGCGCGGGCGCTCCTCCTCGCGGCGCTCCCCTATGCGGCGTTCGCGCTGCTCGCCGCGCTCTCGTGGAACCGATGGATCGAGCCCTACGTGGATTCGGGCCGCGAGCTCGAGACGCCGTGGCGGCTGCGGACCGGCGCGGCGTTGTATCGCGACGTGCGCTTCTATCACGGCCCGCTCGCTCCCTATCTCGCGGCCGCGGTGGACCGCCTCGCCGGACCGTCGCTTCCCGCGCGCATCGCGCTTTCCGCCCTCGTGGCCCTCGCGAGCCTGGAAGCGCTCCGGCGCGTCGCGGGCAGACTGCTGACGCCTGGCCGCGCCTCGCTCGCGGCGACGCTCGCCGTCGCGACGTGCTTCTTCCAGCGGCCGGGCGGCTGCCATCTTTTCCCCTTCAGCCTCGACACGGCGATCGCCGCCGGCGCGATCGTCTGGGGAATGCTCGCCGCGTCCGGGCGCCAGAGCTCCGGGGGCGACCGCCTCGCGGCGGCGGCGTTCTCGGCGGCGCTCCTGTCGCGGCCCGAGATGGGCCTCGCCGCGCTCGCGGCGCTCGCAGTCGAGCGGCGGAACCTGAGGCGTCTCGCGGTCCCAGCCGGTCTTTCCCTCGCGGCCGCCGGCGCCGTGTACGCGATCCTCTCGGCCGGCACGCCCCTCCCGGTCCTGCGGCGCGAAGGCTGGCTCGCGATCCTCGGACCGCCCCAGACGTTTCGCAACATCTACGCGTCCTACGCCGGGCTCGACCGGCCCGCGCTGCGCCTGGCGGAGCTCGCGCTCGCCGCGATCGTCCTGCTCCTCCTCGCGGCATGGCTCGCCGTCGCCGCGGCGGCGGCGTCCCGGCTGCGCCGCGCGAGCGGAAGGCGCGCGGTGGAAGCGGCGGCCGCCGCCGTGCTCGTCGCGGGCGCCGCCGTGAGTCTGCATCCGCCGGACCGGCTCGCCCCGACGCTCTCGCTCTTTCCGCCGCTCGTGCGCGTCGTGCCGCCGCTTCTCGTCGCCGCCGCCGTCGCCCGCCTGGCCGCGCGGATCCTCCGGCGGCCGCCGGGGACGCTGCTTGCGCCGGTGCCGGACGCCCTCCTCTACACGGCCGCCCTCTTCGCGGTGCGCCTGCTCCTCGCGGCGGGCTACGTCGGGCCGTACAGCGCGTTTCTCCTTCCGCTGCCGCTGATCGTCGCCGTGGCGGGTCTCTTCCGGCTCGCGGACCGCGGCGCTCCGTCGATCGGCGCCCGTCTGCCGCGTCTCGCCGCGGCGGCGCTGGCGGTGTTCGTCCTTCTGCGTGCGGGCGATCTGGGCCGCATCTTCCGCCACGGCGGCTGGGCACGTGTCCCGACGCCGGCGGGCACGCTCTGGCTGACGGAGCCGGTGGCGAGCACGACGCGCGACGCGCTCCAGGATCTCTCCGCGCGGCTCTCGAACGGCGGCACGCTCGTGGGATTCCCCGAGGGGGGATTCTTCAACTACGTCCTGCGGCTCGCAAACCCGCTTCCCGAGAATCAGTTCTTCCCGGGCCATCTCGACGCGGCGGCGGAAGCGGCCGTGATCGCGCGCCTGGCCGCGAAACCGCCCGACGCGCTTCTCTACGCGAACGTGCTCGCGGTCGGCCACGGCCGCGACGTCGTCCGTTTCGGTCAGGACTATCTCCCGGCGCTCGACCGCGCCGTCCGCGAGAACTTCGACATCGCCGCGGCCTACGGGCCGGGCGCCGGGCCGGGTGCGCGCGTCGGCGACCCGCAGTTCTTCGTCGAAATCCGCGTGCCGAAGGGGCGGGGCGCGGCGGCGCCGTGAGGCTCGATCTCGCGGTCGCGCGGCGGTTCGGCCTCTCGCGCCGGGCCGCACGCGACGCCGTGCGCTCGGGGCGCGTGGACGTCGCGGGAGAGACGCGCGAGGAGCCGGGAACCGAGATCGCGGAGACGGCGCCGCTGACCCACCACCCGGACCGGCCCGCGCGCCGCCGCGTCCGCACACCGCTCCGGGTGCTCGCGGAGGACGACGACCTCATCGTCGTCGAGAAGCCCGCGGGCCTCCTCTCGGTGCCGACGGCCGAGCGGGAGAAGGACACGCTTCTCTCGCGCGTCTCTCTGTATCTGCAGCACCGATACCGCCGCCGGCCGTACGTCGGCGTCGTCCACCGCCTCGACCGGGACACGTCGGGAGCGCTCGTCTTTGCGCGGAGTCGGGAGACGCTGCGCGCGCTGCAGCGTCTCTTCCGGGAGCACGCCATCGAGCGTGAGTACGTCGCGCTGGTCGAGGGGCAGCCTCCCGCATCGGGAGAGTTCTCCGCGGCGCTCGCGGGCGACGGGACGTCGGAGAAGCGGCGGCTCGCGCGCGGCGGCGAGCGCGGCCTTCACGCCGTGACGCGCTATCGGGTGCTCGAGCGGCTCGCGGGCGCCGCGCTCGTTTCCGTCGAGCTCGAGACGGGTCGCACGCACCAGATCCGCATCCACTTCGCCGCGGCGGGCCATCCCGTGCTGGGCGACCCCGTCTATCGCCCGCGGCGCCTCCCGGCTCCGACGCTCGCGGCGCCGCGGCAAATGCTCCACGCGCGGCGGCTCGGGTTCGCGCATCCGGCCGGCGGCCGCCTGCTGTCCGTCGCCTCCGAGCCGCCGGAGGATTTCGCGCGGGCCATCGCCGCCCTGCGCTCGCCGCGCGCCCGAAAAGAAAAGCGCCCCGGGGTCGCCGGGGCGCATCGCGAGAGAGAGAAGCGGGAAAGGGTCTAAGCGTTAGGCAAGGACGACGACCACGACGCGGCGGTTCTTTGCCCGCCCGTCCTTGGTCTTGTTGTCGTCCACCGGCTCCGCCTTTCCGTAGGAGATCGTCGACATCCGGTTGAGCGCCACGCCCTTCTGGTTCAGGTAACGGCGCACCGCCTCGGCCCGTTCCTCGCCGAGCTTGTAGTTGTACATGTCCGAGCCCGTCGAGTCGGTGTGTCCCTGGATCTCGAGGTACACGTTCTTGTTCTCCGACTTCAGCCTCTCGGCGAAGTCATCGAGCTTGGCGATCGCGTCCTGCGACAGCTCGTGGCCGTCCACCGGGAACTTCACCGCGTCGTCCGAGAGCACCAGCGAGTACACGAACTTGCCCTCGGCCAGCTTCCCGGCCGCCTGGGCCCGCTCGAGCGCGTCGCGCGTCGTCTTGTCGAGCTCGGTGATCTTGGTGTCGTGCTCCTTCACCTTGGTCTGCGTCTGCTCGACCTGGGACTCGACCTGGCTGATGTGTTTCTCGGCCGCAGCGCTGCTTTTAGAGACTTCGTCGCCCACGTAGCGCTTGGTCGCGCATCCCGTGAGACCGAAAGCGCCTAGAAGGAGCGCTCCGCCCACGACCCCCGCTTGTCT
>DATBFU010000034.1:0-14270 GCA_036558325.1 Thermoanaerobaculia bacterium
GCGCGCGCACGAGCCCCGGTGTGCGGTCGGGCCAGGACACGTCGGCCGAGAGCTGCCGCGCCGCCGTTTCCAGCCGAGCCGCCGCGGCCGCCGCGGCCTCGGGCCAGGCGGGGATCTCACCCGGCGCGAGCGCCCGCGCCGCCTTCAGGAACCGCGTGTCCGTCGCGTCCGGCAGGCCGTCGGGCCGCAGGAGAGCCGCCTCGAGGAGATCGCCCACGGCGTCCGGGAACCGGCGCTCGAGGAAGGCGAGCCGTCCCCGCGCGGACGCCGTGCGCGGATCGAACGGGTTGGCGGCCCGCGCCTCGTCGAGACGGCGGCGCGCGGACGCGAAGTCGTGGGACGCGAGCGCGAGGAGGCCCAGAAGGACGTCGTCGTCGCTCTGCTCCGCGAGCTCCCGCGCGGGCTCCGTCTGGCCCGCGGCGAGCAGCAGCCGCGCCAGGGAGGAGCCGGCCTCGCGCGAGGGCCGGTCGGAACGCGCCGACGTCATCGAAGACCTCCTCGGGTTGCGTTGATTCTACGGGACATGCGAACGGTGTGGCCGCGGGGCCCGCGCCGGCCATGCGACACGGTTGTGCTAATTTCCCCCTCCGCATGTGCGCCGCCCCGAGTGAAGCCGTCGCCGCCAAGCGCACGCCGCTCTACGAGGTGCACCGCGAGCTCGGCGCCCGGCTGATCGACTTCGGCGGCTGGGAGATGCCGGTCCAATACGAGGGAATCCTCGAGGAGCACCGCGCCGTGCGCGAGCGCGTTGGTCTCTTCGACGTCTCGCACATGGGCGAGCTCGAGGTCACGGGGCGCGGCGCGCTCGACGCGCTCCAGCGCCTGACGCCGAACGACGTGTCGCGTCTCGCGGACGGCCGGATCCAGTACTCGGCCTTCCTCACTGACCGCGGCACGTTCGTGGACGACCTGCTCGTCTACCGGCGCGGCCCGGACGCGTACCTGCTCGTCGTCAACGCGTCGAACACGGCGAAGGACTTCGCCTGGGCCCGGGAGCGGGCGGGAGCCGATGCACGCGTCGAGGACCATTCCGACCGCTACGCCTTGATCGCGATCCAGGGACCGCGAGCGGCCGCGCTCATCCGGCCGCTCTGCGACCCCGACCCCACGGGCTTGAAGTACTACGCGTTCCTGTCGGGCCGTGTGCTGGGCGTCCCGGCCCTCGTCTCGCGCACCGGGTACACCGGAGAGGACGGCTTCGAGGTGTACCTCGCGCCGGCCGACGCGCCGCGCGTCTTCCGCGAGCTCCTCGAGAAGGGCCGCCCGCTCGGGGTCGCGCCCTGCGGCCTCGGCGCCCGCGACACGCTGCGCCTCGAGGCCAAGATGGCGCTCTACGGCAACGACATCGACGACACGGTCACGCCGTGGGAGGCCGACCTCGGCTGGATCGTGCGCATGGAAAAGGGAGACTTCATCGGGCGCAACGCGCTCGCGCGGCAGAAGACCGAGGGCGTGCCGCGGCGCCTCGTCGGTTTCGAGATGGTGGACCGCGGGATCGCCCGCCACGGATATCTGGCCCGCACGGCGAAGGGCCCGGGCATCGTGACTTCCGGCACGCACTCGCCGACGCTCGGCCGGCCGATCGGGCTCGCGCTTCTGCCGACGGCGGCCTCGGCGGTCGGGGAAGCGTTCGAAGTGGAGATTCGCGCACGCGCCGGGCAGGCGCGCGTCGTCGAAACGCCGTTCTACCGGAGGAAGAAGGAGGTGTCCTCGTGAATCCGGAGGATCGTCACTACGCGCAGAGCCACGAATGGGTGAAGATCGACGGGGACATCGGAACGATCGGGATCACCGACCACGCCCAGAAAGAGCTGGGCGAGATCGTCTACCTCGAGCTGCCCGACGTCGGCCACGTCTTCAATGCGGACGAGGAATTCGGCACCGTCGAGTCGGTCAAGGCGGTCTCGGAGCTCTTCTCGCCCATCTCGGGAGAGGTCGTTGAGATCAACAAGGGGGCCGTGACGGAGCCCGGAATCGTCAACGACGATCCGTTCGGCGACGGCTGGCTCATTCGCCTGAAGCTCTCGACGGACGAGGAAGTGAACAAGCTGATGACCGCGGAACAGTACGCCGAGTACGTGCGGAGCGAAGAGAAGTGAAGTTTCTCCCGACCTCGGACGCCGAGCGCCAGGCCATGCTCCAGGCGATCGGCGCCGCGCGGGTCGAGGACCTCTTCGCGTCGATTCCGCGCGAAGTGCTCGGGCCCGCGAAGCTCGGGCCGCCGATGTCGGAGATCGAGATCCGCCGCTTTCTCGGAGACATGGCGCGCCGGAGCGCCAACGCGCGGGACACGGCCTTCTTCGTCGGCGCCGGGCTCTACCACCACTACGTCTCGGCGATCGCCGACCAGATGCTCTATCGCGCGGAGTGGCTGACGTCCTACACGCCGTATCAGCCCGAAGTTTCGCAGGGCACGCTCCAGTCGATCTTCGAGTTCCAGACTCACATCGCGCTGCTGACGGGGCTCGACGTCGCCAACGCCTCGCTGTACGAGGGCGCGTCGGCGCTCGTTGAGGCGCTCCTCATGGCGGAGCGGCTCGCCCGCGGCCGGAACCGCGCCGTGCTGTCGGCCGGGATCCATCCGGAGTATCGCGAGACCGTCCGGACGTATTTTGCGAACCTCGATCTCGAGGTCGTCGAGGTCCCGCTCGCGGAGGACGGCGTGACCGACCGCTCGGCGCTCGCCGCCGCCGTGGACGACAAAACGTTCGCCGTGGCGATGCAGTCGCCGAACTTCTACGGCCTCGTCGAGGACTGGAAGACCGCGTCCTCGGTGGCCGGTCCCCGCGGGGCGCATGCGATCGCCGTGATCGCCGAGGCGGCGTCGCTGGCGCTGCTCGCCCCTCCGGGGGAGGGCGGTGCGGACATCGCCTGCGGCGAGGCGCAGTCGCTCGGGGTCCCGATGCAGAACGGCGGACCGCTGCTGGGATTTCTCGCGTGCCGGACGGCGCACCAGCGGCAGCTGCCCGGCCGTCTCGTCGGCGAGACGCACGACGCGGAGGGCCGCCGCGCCTTCTGCCTGACGCTCTCGACGCGCGAGCAGCACATCCGCCGGGAGAAGGCGACCTCCAACATCTGCACGAACCAGGGGCTGATGGCCCTCGCCTCGAACATCCACATGTCGCTGCTCGGGAAGAAGGGACTGCGCGAAGTCGCCACGCAGAGCCACGCCAAGGCGGAATACCTGAAACGGCGAATCGCGGCCGTGCCGGGCTACCGGATCCCTCATGTCGGCCCCACCTTCAACGAGTTCGTGGTCGAGGCGCCGGTACCCGCGGCGGCGCTTCTCTCGCGGCTGGCCGTCCGCGGAATCCTCGCGGGAGTGCCGCTTTCACGCTGGGAGTCCGGCGCCGAGCGGCGCTTCCTGACGGCCGCGACCGAGATGAATACCCGCGAGGAGATGGATTCTCTGGCCGCGGCCCTGGCGGAGACGGCGTGAGCGTCGAGATCGAGCCGAAGACCGACGCCGCGGCGCTCGGCGACCGGCTGCATCCCGAGCCCCGCCACGAGCCGCTCGTCTTCGAGCGTTCCGGGAAGGGGAAGGTCGGCTATTCGCTGCCGCCGCTCGACGTTCCGGATGCGCTCGCCATCCCGGAGAACCTCCGCCGCGCGGACGTGGAAGGCGAGACCGAGATCACGGAGGTCGAGGTCGCGCGGCACTTCACTCGCCTTTCGCGCCTGAATTTCTCGATCGACGAGGGCCTCTATCCGCTCGGCTCCTGCACGATGAAGCACAACCCGCGCACGAACGAGGAGCTCGCGCGCCTGCCCGGATTCGCGGCCTCGCACCCGCTGGCGCCCGAGGAAGTCTCGCAGGGCACGCTCGAGCTCGCGTGGCGCCTCGAGCAGGCGCTGAAAGAGCTGACGGGCCTCGCCCGCGTGACGCTCCAGCCGTCGGCCGGCGCGCAGGGCGAGCTCGCCGGAATCCTCATGGTCCGCGCGGCGCTCGCGAAGACGGGCGACCCCCGGCGCGTCGTGCTCATCCCCGACTCCGCGCACGGCACGAATCCCGCCTCGGCGCACTTCGCGGGCTACAAGGTTCAGGAGCTCAAGTCGAACGTGCGCGGCACGCTCGATCTCGACGTGCTGGAGAAGGCCATGACCGGCGACGTCGCCGCGCTCATGCTCACGGTGCCGAACACGCTGGGCATCTTCGAGGACCGCATCCGAGACATCGCGGCGATCGTGCACGCCAAAGGCGGATTCCTCTACTGCGACGGCGCCAACTTCAACTCGTTCGTCGGCGTCGCGAAGCCCGGGCTGATGGGCATCGACGTGATGCACATGAATCTCCACAAGACGTTCTCGACGCCGCACGGCGGCGGCGGGCCGGGATCGGGTCCCGTGGCGGTCACGGAAAGGCTCGTGCCGTTCCTGCCGCGCCCGACGGTCGAACGGCGTCCCGACGGCGCGTTCACGCTCGACTTCGATCGCCCGGAGTCGATCGGCCGGCTCCGCACCTTCCTCGGCAACTACGGAATGTTCGTGCGCGCGCTCGCTTACATCTCGGCGTACGGCGATCGGATCGGCGAGGTGGCCCGCGGCGCGGTCTTGAACGCCAACTACATTCGCGCGCGCCTGACCGGCGTCTATCATCTGAAATACGACGCGCCGACGCTCCACGAGGTTGTGTTCTCCGACAAGAAGCAGGGCGAGCACGGAGTCCATGCGATCGACATCGCGAAGCGGCTGATGGATTTCGGATTCCATCCGCCGACGGTGTATTTCCCGCTGATCGTCCCCGGCGCCCTGATGATCGAGCCCACCGAGACGGAGGGGAAGCCGGGCCTCGACGCCTTCGTGGCGGCGATGCGCGCGATCGCGCGGGAGAGCGAGGAAGACCCGGAGATCGTATTGAAGGCGCCGCACGCCACGCCGGTCCGGCGCGTGGACGAGGTGGCCGCGGCGCGGCAGCTCGTCCTGCGCTGGAGGCCCAAGGAGTAGGACGCGTCCCGGGATATCCTTCCCTTCAGAGATGCCCGAATTCCGCCGGAAGTGCCCGCTCTGCTCGGGCGACATGCTGCGCTCGCGCCGGCACAACTACGGCTACACCCACTATTTCTGGCAGAAGCCATGGAAGAGGTCGTTCTTCGGCTTCGGGGCCGAGCGCGTCTACCCGTGGGCGTGCATGAGCTGCGGCGTGGTGCTTCTCTACCTCGACCGGCTGCCCGCGATCGCCCAGGAGTTCCGGGAGGCCCGGGATACCGCTCAGGAGACCTCGCCCGCGATCGAGCCCGCCCCGATCAAACCGTGATCGCGATCGGCTACCTGGACGGACGGCGCCTCTCGCGCGCGGTCATCGCGGGAGCCCGATTCGTCGCGGACCGCGCCGAGCCCCTCAACAAGATCAACGTCTTCCCCGTGCCGGACGGCGATACGGGCACCAACATCGCGTCGACGCTCCAGAAGACGGCGGCCGGAATCGCTCGCGTGCGCCAGCGCCACGTGCGCGCGATGTCGCAGACGCTGGCGGACGAGGCGGTCGGCGGCGCGCGCGGAAACTCCGGCGCCATCCTCGCGCAGTTCTTCAGCGGATTCGCCGAGGGCCTGCCCGACCACCCGCGCGTCTCGACGAAGGACTTCGGCCAGGCCGTCGTGCGCGCGGCGGAGTCCGCCTACCAGGCGATCGCGCGGCCGGTCGAAGGGACGATCCTCACCGTCATCCGGGACTGGGCGCGCCACGTCGCGGCCCGATCGGCGGAGACGCCGGACTTCGAGAAGCTGCTTCCCGAGTCGCTCGAGAAGGCCAAAGACTCGCTCGCCGCCACGCCGAAGCAGATGGCGGCCCTCCGGAAGGCGGGCGTCGTGGACGCGGGGGCCCAGGGCTTCGTCTATCTGCTCGAAGGCATCGTCCGCTATCTGCGCGACGCCGCGCGCGGCGCGATCCCCGAGGCGCCGCCGGAGGACCTGAAGGCGGCGGTCTTCGACCGGACGCCGGAGGAGATCCTCTTCCGGTTCTGCACCGAGGCGCTCCTCGAAGGGGATCACATCGACCGCGATGCGCTCCGGCGCGAAGCGGCGCTCCTCGGCGACTCGATCGTGATCGCCGGCGGCTCCTCGCGCGTCCGACTGCACGTCCACACCAACGAGCCGGAAAAAGTGTTCGCCGCGGCGGCGCGGTTCGCGGACGTCGCGCAAACGAAGGTCGAAGACATGCGCTCGCAGCACGAGACGCGCTTCGACCAGAATCGCGCGCAGCGGGTCGGGATCGTCACGGATTCGACCTGCGATCTGCCGCCGACCATGTTCGAGGAGCTCGGGATCGCGACCGTGCCCGTGCGCGTCTTCTTCGGCTCGGAGAACTACCTCGACAAGGTCACGATCACGCCGGCCGAGTTCTACGCGCGCTTCGCGGTGACCGAGGAGCAGCCCAAGACCTCGCAGCCGCCGCCCGCCGACTTCGCCCAGGTCTACCGATACGTCTCGACGCACGCGGCGACGGTCGTCTCCATACACCTCTCGGCGGCCTTCTCGGGGACCTACCAGGCGGCGGTCGTCGGCGCGCGCGGGATCGAGAAGACGCGCCTCGAGCACGTCGACAGCCGGAACGTCTCGGTCGGCCTCGGTCTGATCGTCCGCGCGGCGGCCGAGGCCGCGGCGGCGGGCCGGAGCCCGGAGGAGATCGTTCGCGCCGCGAAGGAAGCGGCCGAGCGCACACGCGCTTTCGTGGCGGTGCCGACGCTCGAGCATCTCGTGCGCGGCGGGCGGGTCTCACCGCTGAAGGGCCTCTTCGCGAGGCTCCTCGGTCTCCTGCCGATCCTGACGATCTCGACGGAGGGAAAGGTGTATGCCGCCGCGAAAGCGCGTGGCTTCGAGGCGGCGAGGCGGAAAATGATGCGGCTCCTGTTCGAAGCGGCGGAGAAAGGGCAGGGCGGGCGGAGCCGGCGCTTCGGCGTCGCGCACTGCGATGCAGCCGAGCTCGCCGAGAGTCTGGCGCGCGAGATCCGAGAGCGATACCCCGAGTCCGACGTCATGATCGTCGAGTGCGGCCCGGCGCTCGGCGCGCACGGCGGCCCCGGGGCGGTGGCCACGGCCGTCCTCGCCTAGGTCTCCGTTGCCCCGGATCCTCACGGTCGGGCACTCGAATCATCCGCTCGAGACGTTTCTCGAGATCCTGCGGGCGCACGGCATCGCGCGCGTCCTCGACGTCCGCCGCTATCCCGCGTCGCGCAGGTGGCCGCACTTCGGCGCCGCCGAGCTCGCCCGGAGTCTCGCGGCGGCGGGCATGGAGTACGACGGCCTGCCGGAGCTCGGCGGACGCCGCCGGCCGCGGCCCGATTCGCCGCATACCGCCTGGCGCGAGGCCGCTTTCCGCGGCTACGCGGACTTCATGGACACGCCGGAGTTCGCAGCCGGGCTCGCGAAGGTCGAAGAGCGCGGAGGCGGGAAGACGTCGGCGCTCCTGTGCGCGGAGGCGGTGCCCTGGCGCTGCCATCGCTCGCTCATCGCGGACGCGCTCGTGGCGCGCGGCTGGGAAGTCGAGGACGTGGTCTCGGCTTCCTCCTCCCGTCCGCACGCGCTGCCGCCGTTCGCGCGAAAAGAGGGAATGCGCCTGGTCTACGACGCCGGCGACCTGCCCTTTTCCTAGTCAGATCTCCAGCACGCCTTCGCCGACGCGCACGACCCGTCCCCCGACGACCACCTGCGAGACCTTTCCGGCTTTCACCCGCACCTCGGCGAAGAGCGTCGAAGGGCGATCGAGGACGTGGCCCTGCTCGAAGACAAGCGAGACGACCGGAGTCACCGTGACGGCGGCGTTCGCGACGAGGTACGCGGCGAGGGCCCCGGCGGCGGCGCCCGCCCCGGGGATTTCGACGGAGCCGCCCGTGTCGAAGGCCCGCGTATGCGCGGCGGCGCGCGCGGCGATCGTCTCCTTGGTGAAGGCGTAGACGAGAGAAGTATCCCGTCCCTCGAGCACGCCGCGGAGCAGGTCGTAGCGGGGCCGCGCCTTCTGCAAAGCCGCGAGCGTCGCGACCGGGACGATCAGGACCGGCAGTCCCGTCGAGACGATCTGGAGCGGCTGGTTCGCCGCCTGGATGTCTTCCTCTCCGAGACCGAGCGCTTCGGCCGCGCGCGGCGTCGCGTCGGCCGGGAGCGGCGAACCCGCGGCGGACGGCCGCTGTGTCAGCCGAAGCATCGCGATCCGGCCGTCGGCGTACGAGAGCTCGACCGGCACCAGGGTGCCGTCGATCTCGTGCGCGGCGCGGGCGACGGGGGGGGCGTGCGCGGCGGAGGCGCCGGAGGATTCGGACGCGTGGACAAAGTGGGCGCCGAGCGCGGGGTGGCCCGCGAACGGGACCTCGCGGTCGCGCGAGAAGATGCGCAGGCGAAAAGCGGCGCCGGGCATCTTCGGGGGGAAGAGAAAGGCCGTCGCGGCGTGGTCCATCTCGCGGGCGATCGCCTGCATCGACGCGTCGGAAAGGCCCTCGGCCTCGGGGAAGACGGCGAGGGGGTTGCCGGCCAGAGGCCGGTCCGCGAAGACGTCGACGAGGACGAACCGGCGTGCGGAGGTCACCGGAGGCGGCGGGCGGCGAGGAGCAGCACGTCCCGCGGACCGGGCGCGGCGCCCATCTTCTTTCCGTCGGCGACGATCTTCGCGAAGCCCGCGACGATCGGACGGCCCTGCGATTCGCGCGCGAGCCAGACGAGCAGGTCGTCCGGGGCGATGGGCCGCGCCGGGAACCGGACGTCCGCCAGCCCGCGCGACGCGATGATCAGCAGGTCGCCCGGCGCGGTCGGGTACTCGGCCGACGAGATCCGGCCGTCGGACGCGGCCGGTCCGGGTACGGGACGTCCCTCGCGGAGGAGAAGCGGCAGCTCGGTTCCCGCGGCGGCCACGGAAAGACGATCGCCCGTCCAGGCGGCCGCCGCGACGAGACCCGCGGGCTCGTTCTCGAGGACGCGCGCGACGACCTCGGCCGGCGGCGCCGACGCGAGCGCCGGCCGCCCGGCGGCCACGGCCTTGAGCAGCGGACCGAACGCCTCTTCGGGCTCCCGCGGATCCTCGACGAGCAGGAAGGCCAGACGTTCCGCCGACGCGTCGACGCCGTATCCGATCGGGTTCCACTCCTCGGACCCCCAGCGCAGCGGCGCCGATTCGAAGCCGGGCGTCTCGGGCCAGGCGCCCGGGGCGAGGAGCGCCGCCGCGCCGCGAGCCACGGCTTCCGCGCCCTCGCGCCGCGCCCGCGCGACCGCCGCCTCGTGCTGGCGAACCCCCTCGACGGCGATCGCGGCGTGGGTGCCGACTTCCTGCAGGAACTCCTCGTCCTCCTTGGTGAAGACGCCGGACCGCTTGTTCAGGATCTCGACGACCCCGACGATCTCTCCGCCCGGAGTCCGCATCGGAACGGCCAGGATCGTCTGGGTGTGGAAGCCGGACGCTGCGTCCACGTTGGCGTGAAAGCGCGGGTCGCCGTAGGCGTCGCCCGTGTTGATCGTGGCGCCCGTCTGGGCGACCGTGCCGGCGATCCCGTGCCCGACGCGGAGGCGGAACGGCTGGACCGCGCCGCCCTCGAGGATCTGCGAGACGAGCTCGTCCGTGCCCGGCGCGCGCAGGAAGATCGTGCCGCGCTCGGCGTTGGTCTCGGAAGTGGCCGTGCGGAGGATGATGCGGAGCGTCTCCGTCGGGTCGAACGTCGCGGCGAGCGACTTGTTCGCCTCGAGGATGACCATGAGCTTGACCATCTTCGCCCGCGTGACCGACACCTCGGCGAGGACCCGATCGAGCACCTGGCCCTCGAAGCGTGCGATCGATTCCGAGAGGGTCTCGGCGTCGGAGAACCGCGCCGCGGGATCCTTCGCGACGGCGCGATCGAGGATCGAGAGAAGCTCGGGGGGCAGGTCCGGCCGCAGCGTCTGCGCCTTCGGCGGCGCCTCGGCGAGCACGCGGCGGACGAGGCGCGCCGTGTCGTTGTCGTCGAACGGGACGCGCCCCGTGAACATCTCGTAGAGCAACACGCCCATCGCGTAGACGTCCGTCGACATGCTGGGATCGTCGCCGCGCAGAAGCTCCGGCGCGAGGAACTGCGGCGTCCCGGGCACCGTTTCCTCCTTGCCGCCCTCGTAGTGGGCCTGCTCGACCGCAATGCCGAAATCCATCAGGTGCGGGACGCCGTCCTGCGTCACGATGACGTTCTCGGGCTTCAGGTCCCGGTGGAGGACGCCGATGCGGTGCGCCGCCGCGAGGCCGCCGCAGATTCCCTTGGCGATCGACAGGCCCCGGCCGAGGGGGAGCGTCTTCTCGTCGTCCTCGATCTCCTTGAGCGTCCGCCCCGGCAGGAACTCCATCGAGACGAAGTCCTCGCCGCCGATCTCGACGAGGTCGAAGACGCGGCAGACGTTCGGGTGCGTGACGCGGCGGGACAGGATGATTTCGCGGCGCAGCGTCTCGCGGCGCTCCGGCGACATGCGGTCCGGGCGGATGCGCTTCAGCGCGATGTCCGTGTCGAGGCGGAGGTCTCGTGCGCGATACACCACGCCCATGCCGCCGAACCCGAGGACGCGGTCGATGCGATAGCGATCGCCGAGCAGCGTGCCGGCCTTGAGCGGCTTGTCCGCTCCCGGGGTCCGCTTCCCGTTCTGTGTGGGGCGCTCGCTTTCGCGGGGCATGGCGGGAGTCTATAGAGAGAGTTGGACCGGCGGATGGAAAGTTGCGTGCCCCGGATGGCGCCCGGGAGTAAGCTAAGTCGACTTCGGCGTTCGTTTCGCGGATCGGCAGGCGTTTTTTGGCGCAGGAGGAACCGTGACGAGACCTCGACGGACCGGACTCGGGTTATCCCTGGCTCTCGTGGGGTTGCTGGCCGCGGCTCCGGCCTTCCCCTCCGGCTTTCAGATCATGACGCAGGGTCCTCGCGCCACGGGGATGGGGCTCGCCTTCACGGCGGTCGCCGACGACCCTTCGGCCATCTTCTACAACCCGGCGGGCATCGGCTTCCAGGACCACTTCTCCGTCGAGATCGGCGCGGGATTCATCACCAAGCTCTCGGGGGACTTCTCGGGAGGCAACCCGTTCCCCGGCGTCGGCGCGAACGGCGACCAGCACAAGACCACCTTCATCACGCCGAACTTCTATGCCGTCATCCCTCTGACGACCGACTTCAAGCTCGGCCTCGGCGTCTTCTCGGAGTACGGCCTGGGGAACCGGTGGGAGGATCCGCCACCGACCTACCCGTGGCCCGGAAAGTACATCTCGGACAACGCCGTGATCCAGTCGGTGGACCTGAACCCGGTCCTCGCATGGAAGCTGACTCCGGCGATCTCGATCGCGGGCGGCGCCGACTATCGCATGTCGCGCGTGCAGCTCGAGCGGAACAACGCGACGCTCGACCCAATGACGAACTCGTTCGTCGATACGGCGCGCGTGAAGCTCAACAGCTCGATCTGGGACAACCACGACTGGGGCTGGAACGCCGCGCTGCTCATCAAACCGGCGGACTCCTTCTCGATCGGCGCCTCCTACCGGAGCAAGATCGGAATCGATTACGTCGGCGACGCGAGCTTCACCCAGATCGCGTCGGGCAATCCGATTCTCGACGCCATCGTCGCCTCGCGGCTGCCGCAGGGCAAGCAGACGGTCCGGACGCGCGTCGAGTTCCCGGCCTCGCTCAACCTCGGCATGGCCTTCGTCATCGCCAAGAACACGACGATCTCCCTCGAAGGGGACTGGACGGAGTGGTCGGAGTTCTCGCAGCTCAACATCTCGTTCGACAATCCGGCGATCCCGTCCCTCGACCGGACCACGAACTGGAAGGACTCCTGGGCCTATCGGATGGGCGTCGAGCAGAAGTTCGGGAACTGGGCGGTTCGTTCGGGCTACTACCGCGACAAGACGCCCCAACCCGATTCCGACGTCGGGCCGATCCTCGCGGACAACGACCGCGACGGTTACACGCTGGGCTTCGGGTACGACACGCCGAAGTGGGGATTCAACGTCGCCGATCTCTACCTGCACGTGCATGCCCGGACGATCGACTCGCCACCGAACACGGACAACTTCTACGGGCACTATTCCGAGTCAGTGAACATCGCGATCGCGAGCTTCCGGTTCTCGTTCTGAGGAGGACATCATGAAGATGCACTCGACCGTTCTTCGCGCGGCGCTCCTCGGAATCGGCCTCGCGGCGCTCGCGCTCCCGCTCTCGGCGCAGATCACGATTCACAAGTACGTCGCGCTCGGAGACAGCTACGGCGCGGGCTACGGGGCCGGCTGCCTCGTGACGCGCGAGCAGGCGTTTTCCTATCCCCGCCAGCTCGCCACCGCATTCGGGGTCACGGATTTCCAGCAGCCCACGATCTCGGATCCCGGCATCCCGACATGCATCGGCGTGACGAACCTCATCCCCGTGACGTTCGCGCCCATCTCCGACCATACGGGCGTTCCGACGAACCTCGGCCTCGCGCGTCCCTACGACAACCTGTCCGTTCCCGGCTTCAAGGCCGCGGACGTGACGGACACGACGAGCGGCGGACTCGCCGACGCGATCCTGCGCGGGCTGGGCAGCGCGCGCGACCAGGCTCTCGTCCTGAACCCCGACTTCATCACGCTCGGCATCATCGGAAACGACATCCTCACGGCCGGCGGCGCGGGCTTTCTCATGGACGGCGTGACCGCCACGCCGCTGCCGGTCTTCCAGGCGAAGTACAACGCGCTGGCGGCTTCGCTCGCGGCCTCGGGCCGCAACGGCGTGTTCATCGGGACGCCGAATCCGTTGTTCATCCCACTCGCCTCGACGGTCCCGCCCGTCGTCGTGGACGCGAACAACCAGCCGGTCCTCGATCCCAACGGGGATTTGATTCCGCTGCTCGGTCCGGGAAACACCGCGTATCCCTGCCCCGGGGGCGCTCCGGCCTGTCCGCTTCCCGCCGGCACGCGTGTCACGCTCGGGGCGATCGCGCCCATGGCCGCGCTCGGCGGCAAGTCGCTTCTCCAGGTCGGGTTCGGGGTTCCGTGCGCCGTCGCGCCGCTGCCGATGTGCGACCATCCGCTGCCCGACGGCAGCTTCACGCCGCCGGCGACCGTCAACGTGGGCGTCCTGCTCTATCCGGACGAGGTCGCGGCGATCGATCAGCGGGTTCAGGACATGAACGCGGTGATCTCTTCGGCCGCCGCCGCCAACGGCTTCAAGTATTTCGATTTCTACGCGCTTTCGAACGATCTCATCGCGAATGGGCGGACGTACGGCGGCTTGCACGTCACGAAGGACTTCGTGACCGGGGGGATGTTCGCCTACGGCGAAGCCGTGCACATGTCGAACATCGGCTACACCATCCTCGCCGACGAGCTGATCCAGTTCATCAATTCTTCCTACGGATCTTCGTTTCCCCGCCCGGACATCAACACCGCCCTCACGACGCCGGACCTGCCGGCCTCGGGCGCGGCCGCGACGATCTCGATGGCCGGCGCGCAGCCGGTGCTTTTCGGCGAGGAGGCGTGGAGACGGGTGCTCCAGATGGCTCCGCTCGCCAATGCGACCGCGCTCGCGGTCTTCCCGGGCGACGGCTCGCTTCCGGAGCGCGAGCCCATCCGGACGGCCGCTCCGCGCGGCCGCGGGGGTCCCGGGCACTAGCCGCGTCGCCTGCCCGAGGCCTCGCCTCCTCGTCCGCCCGGGAGTGGACGGCGTGCGCCGTCTCTGCTAGATTGCGCCGTTCTTTTTCGAGGCCTTTTGGGGGGAGACTACGCCCATGATGATCCCGGCCACCCAGATTCGCGTCGGCACCCTCGTCATCTACAACGGGGAGCTGCACCGCGTGCATGACATGGTCCACAAGACGCCAGGCAACCTGCGCGGGTTCGTGCAGGTCAAGATGCGCAACCTGCGCAGCGGCTCCATGGCGGAGCAGCGCTTCGGCTCGACCGACCGCGTCGAGAAGGCGTCGCTCGACGAGCGGGAGATGGAATACCTCTATTCCGACTCGGCCGGCCACCATTTCATGGACCAGCAGAGCTACGACCAGGTCACGCTCTCCGACGAAGTGCTCGGCGATCAGATGAAGTACCTGCTGCCGAACACGGCGATCCACGTGGACTTCTACGAGGGCAATCCGGTCGGCATCGAGCTGCCGAACACGGTCACGTTGAAGGTCACCGAAACGCAGCCCGGCATGAAAGGCGCGACGGCCTCGGCCTCGTACAAACCCGCGACGCTCGAGACCGGACTGCAGGTGATGGTGCCGCAGTTCATCGAGGCGGGCACGCGGATCAAGATCGACACGCGCGACGACAGCTACCTCGAGAGAGCGTAGAAGGGAAGGACCGCGACGCAGTCGCGGCC
>DATBFU010000035.1:0-3908 GCA_036558325.1 Thermoanaerobaculia bacterium
GGCCGAATTGACCTGCGAAGCAGGTCATCCCGAGCGATAGCGAGGGATCCCGAGCTCGGCAGGACCTGAGCCGGGAGGCGGCATTCTCGGCGTAGAAGCTCGGGATCCCTCGTCGAAGACTCCTCGGGATGACAGGCTTAAGCCTGTCAGATCGCATTTCCACAGCGTCGCGGGAGATAAACCGGCACCAAATTCCTGCCACCCACGTGCCTCTAGCCGCGGGGATGCGTCGGCCTTATTATTCGGGCGTCATCCCCTGCGAAATTCGAATGCGTGAGTCGAGGCGGCTTCGGGGCCGGACGGTCGCGGTGATCGCCGCGGCGGGGCTTTGTCTTCTCGCGCCGGCAGCTTCGTCCGCCGCGACGACCTGGGTCGTCACGCTGACCGGCAACGACATGGACACGGCGCAGTTCACGCCGAAGTTCCTGACGATCCAGGTCGGCGACACGGTCTCCTGGGTCAATCACGACGGCGTCCACAACGTCGTCGCGGACGACGGCTCCTTCCTGAGCGGGCCGGTCGAGCCGCCGGACGGACCGGACTGGCCGTTCAAGGTCAGGTTCACGAAGGCGGGGACGAACCCGTACTACTGCTCGATCCACGGCAACATCGGCGGCGTCGGGCAGAGCGGGGTCATCTACGTGCGGCCGGCGCACCCGGCGAGCGACGTCGTGTACGAAAAGAGCGCCTGGGATTTCACCCCGGTCAGTCCGACGCTGACGTTCGGCCTCGGCCCGCAGCCGGAGATGCGGTGGGCGACCGCCACCGCGCCTCAGGAGGTCCAGGCCGGCGTTCAACTGCCGTCGGGAGCGAAGATCACGGGACTCGAGATCACCGGCTGCGACGACGATGACGCCCACGACATGGTCGCGGCGCTGCTCGAGTGTCCCGACCCGAGCGCGCAATGCACGACGATCGCGACGGCCGGTTCGAACGGACAGCCGGGATGCGATTTCTTCGCGTCCACGGGCGTGACCACGCAGACGAACGTCGACAATCTGACGAACACCTACGCGCTGGATCTGATGATCGGAGGGCAGTTCCTGAAGTTCCGCAACGTGCGGATCTTCTATCAGCGCCTCGTCTCCCCCGCGCCCGCGACCGCAACGTTCGCCGACGTGCCGACGAACAATCAGTTCTTCAAGGTCATCGAGGCTCTGGCCGCGTCGGGCATCACCCAGGGATGCGGAAACGGGAACTTCTGTCCGAACGATCCGGTGACCCGCGGCTCGATGGCGAGCTTCCTGGCGCGGGCGCTGGGACTGTTCTGGGCGAATTGACCTGCCGCAAGGCGGCAGGGATGAACGCCGCCCCCACATCGTTCAGGCGTCGTAGAGGCGGCCCTTGCGGCCGCCCGGAGCAGCAGCCGCAATCGTAGGGGCGGCCCTTGTGGCCGGCTCGTCATAAAGGGCGGGGACAAGCCCCGCCCCTACATCCTGCCCTACACATCGAACTCGAATGATCCGCAGAGCGGATAGTCGCGACGGGCCTTGACCAACCGATCCCTGACCGGGTTGTTCAGGATGTATTCCGCCGCCTTCTGGAGGTCTTCGTCGCGACGCAGCGCATGATCGAAAAAGCTTCGCTGCCACATGGGCTCGAGCTTTCCGAGTCCCCTTCTCGCGCGGTAGGTAAGCGACTTCCAGGCGCCCAGAAGCGACGGCAGCGAAACGTCGGTTCCGAGGCCGAGAAGCAGGTGCGCGTGGTCCGGCATCAGGCAATAGGCGAAGACTTTGGTGCGCGATCGCTCGCAGACGCGGCGAAGGAGATCGACGCTTCTAAGGCCCAATGAGACATCGCGAAAGACGGGAATCCGATCGCGCGTGGCAATCGTCACCGAAAACGCGCGGCCCGGCTCGGAGTAGTCGATCGAGGGGTGGCGAAGCCTCTTTCGTTCCACGACACCGAATAGATTGTCGCGGGGCGCCAGGTAGGGGCGGCCCTTGTGGCCGCCTCGTCATAAAGGGCGGGGACAAGCCCCGCCCCTACGAGACCGTGGACGTAATCCCCTAGAACCGCCCCCTTTTCCACGTCCACTCCATCGCGCTCTCCTTGTCGCCGGGATCGCCTTCGATGCGCGCGTGCAGGGACCCGTCGCCGCCCAACCAATAGATGATCCGCTTCGGGAAATCGTGCTCCTTGTTCTCGAACACGACGCGCTTGTCCTTCGACTCGATCGCCTTGAACGGTACGGCCGGCCGCCCGCGCGGGCTCGCGAAATAGACGATCCCGTCCGGCGTCGCGGCGACGCGGAAGAACTCGAAATCCACCGCCTTCCCGGCCTTCACGTCGCGATGGATCCCGAGCATCATTCCGCCGCGCGGCTCGGTCCACCGCTCCTCCATCTCGACGCCGCGTTCGACACCCATCCAGTCGCCGGCCATCCACGCGAGCGAGGCGAGCGGATCGCCGGGGGGAACCGCGGGCGCGGGAGGCGGCGAGGCGAGCGCCAGGAAAACCAGAAGCGACGCGGTCATCATTCGATCCTCCTGCGGCGCAGCCTAGCGGCGGCCGCGCCGGCGTTTCTTGGACGGATGCGACGCCTTTGGTTCCTCAGCCGAAGAAGCGCTCGAGACGCTCGGGCGACGTGAAGACCTTCCCGAACGAGCCCGGCTCGCGCAGAAACGCCGCCGGCGACTCGCCCGCGAACTCGCGGAAGTCCCGGATCAGGTGCGACTGGTCGTAGTACCCGCAGTCGAGCGCCACGGAAACCCAGTCGACCCGGTTGCCTCCGGCCTCCGGCAGCGCGCGGAAGACGCTCTGGAAGCGGAGGACGCGGCCGAGCCGCGTCGGCGTCATGCCGGTGCGGCGGCGGAAGGCGCGCTCGAGCTGGCGGCGCGAGAGGCCGATCTCGCGCGCGAGCGACTCGACGGGCAGCGGGCCGCGCCGCGCGAGAAGCGACGCGACGGCGAAGTCGAGCGCCGGCGCCGGCCGCGCGCCGCGTCCGAGGCGAGAGAGAAGAAGTCGCCTGACGATCCCGACGCGCGACGCGTCGTCGCCGGCACTCCGCACCTGATCCGCCAGGCTCGCCGCCTCCCTTCCGAACAGATTCTCGACCGCGATCTCGCGGTCCGCGAGCTCGTCCGCCGGCGCGCGCAGGAACGCCGCGAGGCCGCCCGGACGGAACCGCACGCCCATCGTCGCGACTTCGCCCGCCGGCTCGAGCAGCAGGCTCGAGGTCAGCGGCCCGACGAGAACCGCGGCCGGCTGGATCGCGCGCGGCTGCCCGGGCCGCCCGGCGCGGCACGGATCGGCGAGATGGACGATGAGCTCCGGGCAGCCGTCCGGCACGACACGCTCCGGCGCGGAGGACGTCGCCGGTGCTCCGTTGCGCTCGACGCGCAGGAACCAGACGCACTCGACGAAAGCCGAGAGCGGCGGCGGAAGCGGATGCTCGCGGTAGGAGACGGCCATCGGCGGATCTGTCGGCGCTATCCTAGATCGCCCGTGGGAATCCTCCACCGAACGCCCGCGCCTCCCCTGTCGGATTTCGTGGCGCTCCTCTGGCTCTACGAGACCGACCGCCCGTCCCACGAGAAGGAACGGGCGCTCCCGACCGGCACGGCGGAGCTCGTGATCAACCTGCGCGAGGACGAGACGCGGCTCTACGACGCCGGCGACATCGAGAAGTGCCTGCGCTTTCCCGGCGCGGTCGTCTGCGGGCCGCAGTCGGAGTTCTTCGTCATCGACACGGAAGAGCAGATCGCGACCGTCGGCGTGCACTTCAAGGCGGGCGGCATCTTCCCCTTCGTCGAGCCGCCGTCGCACGAGATCGCGGGATCGCACGTCGCGCTGGAGGACCTCTGGGGACGGACCGACGCGCGCCGGCTGCGGCAGCGGGTGCTCGAGGCGCCGACGCCGGAGAGAAAGCTCGACGCGCTCGAGCGGGAGCTCGACGAGCGCCTTCG
>DATBFU010000036.1:0-19809 GCA_036558325.1 Thermoanaerobaculia bacterium
GTGAGCCGGAGCCCCAGATCCAGAGGCGGTCCTTGATGATCGGGCCGCCGATCTCCGCGCCGTACTCTCGGATGAACCGCGTCTGGTTCGTCTCGAAGCCTTCGTCGATCGCCTCCTGCGGCGTGTTGTTCGACTGAAAGCGGTCGCCGCTGACGTAGAAGAACCGGGCCCCGCCCTTGAGCTCGTTGGTGCCGCGCTTGGTCACGACGTTGATCGTGACGCCGGGCGTCTGCAGGTCGAGCAGCGAGCCGCCCGTCGCGACTTCGACCTGGTCGAAGGTCTCGAAGTCGAAGAACATGTTGGTCCCGCCGTTCTGACGGGCCTGGCCGCCGTTGAACGTTCCGTAGGAGTTGTCCGTCGTCGTGGCGCCGTCGACCTGGTAGGTGACGCCGCCCGAGCCCTTCGTCGAGAAGTCGGGCCCGCCGACGCGGCCGCTCGCGCTTCCGGCGACGTTGACGGAGTCGAGCTGCACGCCGGGGACCTGCTGCATGAGGGCGTAGATGTCGCGCGAGGTAGGGATCTCGTTCATCTCGGTCTTGTCGAAGGTGGCGCCGGTCTGGACCTTGCGGGTGTCGATCAAGGGCGTCGTCCCGCTGACCGTGACCGTCTCCGCCACCTGCGACAGCTTCAGAGAGACATCGAGGTCGGTGTTCTTTCCGAGCGTGACGACGACGTCGTTGCGGTCGACCGTCGCGAATCCGGGCATCGTGACGGTGACCTTGTAGCGGCCGGGCGGAACTCTCAGGAACCGGAAGTTTCCGTTCGTGTCGCTGACCGTGGTGCGCGGCGCCTGGTCGCCGACCAGGGTCGCCGTCGCGCCGGGAACCGCGTTGCCCTGCTCATCCGTCGTCTTGCCGTAGATGTTTCCGGCGTTCTCTTGCGCCCGAGCGTAGAGGCCAAGGCCGGCGAGCGCCACGAACCAGACCAGCACTCTTGCCCAGCTTGACCTAAACATAGAGAACCCTCCTTCGCTTCGTTGGAACTCGAAAACGATCGCGATGTTGCGAACCGGTCCTCCCTCGGCAACTTCGTGTTGCGCGTATCCTAACCCCGACTTCACTCCGGACGCGTCGCTCAATTTCAAGTCTCCACCGCCGCCCCGCATCCAGTTTTCTGGACCCTGTGCCGCGGTGGGACCGGGTGACATATGATCCGGCGAGCGTCAGGGCTCTCGCGATGAAACCCGCTCCGACGGCCTCGGACGAAACAGCCAGACTCGCGGCGCTCGCCCGCTACGAGATCCTGGACACGGCGCCCGAGCGGGAGTTCGACGATCTCGCGAAGCTCGCGGCCCAGATCTGCGACGCGCCGATCGCGCGGATCTCCTTCGTCGACCGGGATCGGGAGTGGTTCAAGTCTCACATCGGCGTCCCCGACACGGAGGGTCCGCGCGAGACCTCCTTCTGTGGTCACGCGATCCTCGGCCGGGACGTGATGGTCGTGCCCGACGCGCGCGCCGACGACCGGTTCGCGGACAGCCCGCTGGTCCTCGGCGATTCGGGGCTCCGGTTCTACGCGGGGGCGCCCCTCGTCACTTCGGAGGGGCAAGCGCTCGGGACGATCTGCGTGATGGATCGCGTGCCGCGGGAGCTCGATGAGCGCCGGATCGAGGGTCTGCGGGCGCTCGCGCGTCAGGCCGTGGCGCAGCTCGAGCTTCGCCGCCGGATGCGGCTCGAGCGGCAGGAGGCGCAGGAGGAGCTGCGCCGGAAGGAGGCGAACCTCGCTCTCGTCGCAGCCCAGATGCCGGCCGTCCTCTGGTCCACCGACACGGACCTGGTCATCACCTCATCGCGGGGCGCGGGGCTCCGAGAAGAATGGCGCGAGCCGGACCGCCTGGTCGGCGTCTCGCTCTCGGAGTTCTTCCAGACGCACGATCCCGAATTCCCGTCGCTGCTCGCGCATCGCCAGGCGCTGCTCGGCGAGAGCGTGAGCTTCGAGGTGGATTGGCAGGGCCGCTCGTTCGCCGCGCACGTCGAGCCGCTCCGGAAGCCGGACCGGACGATCGGCGGCGTCATCGGCGTCGCATTGGACGTCACCGCGCGAAAGCGCGCCGAGCGAGAGCTCTCGGAGTCGATCTCCCTTCTCCAGGCGACGCTCGACGCCACGGCGGACGGCATCCTCACGGTGGACGAGGAAGGCCGGATCGTCTCCGTCAACCGGCGCTTTCGCGAGCTGTTTCGCGTCCCCGAGGACCTGTCGGTCGCGTCCGATCCCAATCGTCTCCTCGCGCATGTCGCCGAGCAGCTCAAGGAGCAGACGGGATTCCTGAAGAAGGTGCTCGGGGTCACCCACACGCGGGACGACGAGCCGCCGGCGCGCATCGAGCTCGCCGACGGCCGCGTCTTCGAGCGGACCTCGCGGCCCCAGCGTTCGGGGGAGAGGTCGCTCGGGCGCGTCTGGAGCTTCCGCGACGTCACGGACGAGGGGCACGTCGAGCAGGAGCTCGAGCACTCGCTGTCGCTCCTGCGCGCGACGCTCGACGCCACGACCGACGGCGTTCTCGTCGTGGATCACACGGGGCGCGTCGCGAGCTTCAACCGACGCTTCCTCGACATGTGGAAGATCCCGGAGACGCTCGCGATCTCCCGCGACGACAGCCGCCTCATCGCCTTCGTCCTCGACCAGCTGAAGGACCCGGAGCGCTTCCTCAAGAAGGTCCGGGAGCTCTACAACCAGCCCGATTCCCAGAGCTACGACTGGCTCGAGTTCAAGGACGGCCGCGTCTTCGAGCGGTACTCGGCGCCGCATCGCCTCGGCGGCAAGACGATCGGCCGCGTCTGGAGCTTCCGGGACGTGTCCGACCGCTCGCGCATGGAGGAGATCCTGCGCCGCCACACGCGCACTTTCGAGCATCTCTTCGACGGCGTGCTCGCCATGGATTTGACCGGCAAGGTGCTCGACTGCAATCCCGGCGCGGAGCGGATCTTCGGGTTCAAGCGCGAGGAGATGCTCGGAAGGCTCGCGCCCATCCACGACGAGCGCGAGGCGGGCAAGCAGGCGGCGCGCATGCTCGGCGAGATGCGGCGTCAGGGCCGGTGGGCGGGCGAGATGCGCTTCCGGCGCAAGGACGGAACCGAGGGCGTCTGCGACGCGGTCGTCGTACCGCTCTGGGACGACTACGGCCGGACCGTCGCCGCGCTTCAGATCTGCCGCGACATCTCGGAGCTGCGGCGCCTCCAGGAAGCGGCGTCGCCCGTTCCCGGCTAGATCGGGCCGGTCTTCTCGAGCGCGGCGCGCAGAGCCGCCTGCTTCTGCTGCGCCGCGGTTCGGATGTCGGCGAACTCGGGTGCGTTCCGCACCGAGTCGAACATCGGATCGTTGTCCGCGGCCGGAAAGGAGATGTAGTTGCCGTTCACCGCCGCGCGGAGCATCTTCAGGGCCTGATCGCGGTAGCCGCTGTAGGCGAGAAACGCCGCCCCGAAATATTTGGGCTCCGGATCGCGCGAGGCCCCGAACTCGGTCTCGACTTGCGCCATGACGCGGTCGCGCTCGGGGGAAGACCCCTTCCGGAAGAGGACCGCGAGCTCGAGGCCGCCGAAGGACTCTTTTGGCCGCATGGCGATGGACTCCTCGACCTTCCCCTCGCGCAGGAGCAGGTCGGCCAGCGCGTTGCGCGACCAGTTCGAGCCGGCGTCGAGCTGAGCGAACCGGCGGGCCTTGTCGTACTGCTTCAGCTGCTCGAAGGTCACGTCGCATGATCGGAGGCCGGCGTTCCCGGGATCGAGCGCGAAGGCCGCGTCGCACTCACGCGCCGACTCCGGCAGGAACCCCGCATACCGCAGCACGTAGCTCAGCGTGAATCGGGCGTCCGAGCTCTTCGGGCGCCGGCGCGCGATGTCGCGCGATTTCACGCATGCGGCCTCGAGCTCGCCCCCCTCTACCTGGAGGACGACGAGGTTGTCGGCCGCCTCCGTGAGGTTGGGATCTAGGCCCAGCGCGCGCTCGTAGGCGGCGAGAGCGCGCTCGAGAGCTCTCGGGCCGCCGTCGGCGTAGGAGAGGTCGTAGTAGTACCGCTTGCCGAGCGCGTTCCAGGCCGGAGCGTAGGTCGCGTCGAGGCCGACGGCGCGCTCGAGCATCTCGAGGGCCTGCCGGTTGCGATCCGGATCGCTCGTCATGGCCTGGCTGCGGAGAAAGAGGTCGTAGGCCTCGGCGTTTTTCGGCTTCGTCGCGGCACGGTCCACGGGCGCCGACGCCGTCGCTCCGAGGACCGGGAACAGCCCGCGGCGGATTCGGCCCGAGATCTCCTCCCGCAGACCGATCAGGTCCGCGGCGGAAGCGGTCGTCGAGTCGCGCCAGAGGAGACGATTGGCCGCCGTGTCCACGACCTCGAGCGTGACCTGAAGCTTGTCTCCTTCCTTGAGGAAGTGCCCCGTCAGGACGTCGGCCACCTGCAGCTCGCGCCCGGCGGCCTGGGGATCCGTATCCTTGCCGGCGTACTTGCGCGTCGAGGCGAAGGGACGGATCGCGAGCCCCGGCGCGTAGGACAAAGTCGTCGCCACCTCGTCCGGCAGCGCGAGGCTCAGGTAGTCGAGAGACGCGTCGGCCCCGAGGTTCTGGAAGGGGAGGATCGCGAGCGTCGTCGCGGATCCGCCCGGAGCGGCCGGAGCGTGCGCGCGCCGGTTGAGGAACCAGGCGCCGGCGGCGACGGCGATCCCCGCGGCGACGATGGCGACCATCGGCCAGAGCTTCGGCCGCGCGAGCGGCGCGGCCGGCGGAATCGCGCGCGAGACGCGGCTGTCCGAGATCGAGTCGCGCCTCAGGCGCTTCAGGTCCGTCTTGATCTCGGCGGCGCTCTGATATCGGAGCTCGCGGTCCTTCTCGAGCGCGGTGTTCACGATGCGCTCGAGCTCCGGCGGCAGGCTCGGGTTCAGCCGGACCGGAGAGACGGGCGCGCGGTTCAGGATCGCGTCGAAGATGACCGCCGTCGTGTTGCCGGAGAATGGCTGGCGCCCCGTCGCCATCTCGTAGAGGACCGCTCCGAAGGAAAAGAGGTCCGTCCGCGCGTCGAGCGCGTCGCCGCGCGCCTGCTCGGGCGACATATACGCGACCGTGCCGAGCGTCGTGCCGGGACTCGTGAGGTTCTGCGGCGCCGCGGCCGTCGCCTGACGCGAGGCTTCGGGCGCGGCGGGCACTCCGGCTTCGGCCGTCTTCGCGAGGCCGAAGTCGAGCAGCTTCGCCTCGCCGCGTTTCGTGACGAAGATGTTGGCGGGCTTGATGTCGCGGTGGACGACGCCGCGGGCGTGCGCCGCCTCGAGAGCGTCCGCGATCTGCGCGCCGAGGTCAATGATCGCGTCGGATGGCAGCGGACCGGTCACGAGCCGGTCGCGGAGCGTCTCGCCTTCGAGGAGCTCCATCGCGAGAAAGGGCCGCCCCTCGTGCTCGTCGATGTCGAAGATGGTGCAGATGTGCGGGTGCTGGAGCGAGGAGGCCGAGCGCGCCTCGCGCTTGAGCCGCTCGAGAGCCTGCGGGTCGGCCGCGAGCTCGTCGGGAAGAAACTTCAGCGCGACGCGCCGGCCGAGCTTGATGTCCTCCGCTTCATAGACGACGCCCATGCCGCCGCCGCCGAGCTTGCCGAGGATGCGGTAGTGCGAGACGGTTTGGCCGATCATCCGCCGAGGGATTCTACTCGTCACAAGGCTTGTGGCCCCTCGCGGTCCGGGACTAGGCTCTCGCTTCATGAAAACGCGCCTGCTCGTCGTCGCCCTCCTCGCGGCTTCTCTCGCTCCCGCCCTCCCAGCGCAGACGACCCCGGCTCCGGCGTCCGCGGCCCCTTCGGTGTCCGCCGCCGCTCCCTCTTCCACCTACACGCTGACGCCGGAGAAGCGGGAGAAAGCGATCGCCTACGCGCGCGCCCGCTACGGCCTCCACTTCGCGTCGTTCGCGTGGAGCTCGATCGTGCTCCTCGCGATCATCGCCTGGCGCCTCGGGCCGAAATTCCGCGATCGCGCGGAGGCGGCCTCGAAGCGCCGCTTCTGGCAGGCGGCGATCTTCGTGCCGCTCCTCTTCACCACGCAGGCGATTCTCGAGCTTCCGACCGGGATCTGGGGACAGGGGATCGCCTTGAAGTACGACCAGTCCGTGCAGGGCTGGGGCTCCTGGTTCTGGGACCAGGCCAAGGGACTCGCCATCGGCCTGGTGATCGCAATTCCGCTCGTCTGGCTCCTCTACGCGTTCCTGCGCAAGAACCCGCGGCGCTGGTGGCTCTGGGCCTGGCTCGCTCTCCTGCCGATCCTCGTCTTCCTGATCTTCGTGACGCCGCTCGTCTTCGATCCGCTGTTCTTCAAGTTCGAGCCGCTCGCGCCGAAGCATCCCGAGCTCGCTTCCCGCATCGAGGAGGTGACGGTCCGCGCCGGCTATCCGATCTCGCAGCAGAAGATGTTCGAGATGAACGCGTCCACGAAGAACAAGTCCGTCAACGCCTATGTGACGGGCCTCGGCGCGTCCAAGCGCGTCGTCGTCTGGGATACGACGATCGCCAAGGCGACGATTCCGCAGACGCTCTTCGTCTTCGGGCACGAGATGGGGCACTACGTGCTCAACCACATCCCGAAGCTCATCGCGTTTCTCTGGGCGTTCTCTTTCGTGACGCTCGCGATCTCCGCGTGGGCTCTCGCGCGCTGGCTCGACCGGCCGGGCGGACGCTGG
Organism: Thermoanaerobaculia bacterium; assembly: GCA_036558325.1. Classification (GTDB taxonomy): domain Bacteria; phylum Acidobacteriota; class Thermoanaerobaculia; order UBA5066; family Gp7-AA6; genus DATBFU01. The sequence continues at coordinate 6,646 of DATBFU010000036.1, forward strand.
GGGATTCGCGGCGTGGGAGACTGGGCCTCGCTGCCCGTGCTGCTGCTCGTGACGACGATCGTGAGCGAGCTCGCGCAGCCCGCGATCAACGGATTCATCCGGAAGCACGAGCACGACGCGGACGTCTTCGGCCTCGAGGCGATCCACGGCCTCGTCCCCGAGCCGCAGCGCGTCGCGTCGGAGGCCTTTCAGCTCCTCGGCGAGACGAATCTGTCCGACCCGGATCCCTCTCCCTTCATCCGTTTCTGGCTTTACAACCATCCGCCGCTCGCCGAGCGTCTGCGGTTCGCCGCGGAGTACGACCCCTGGGGGAAGGGAGAGAAGCCCGAGTTCCTGCGCTGAGGCGGCGAAGGCGCAGGGCTACTTCTTGCGCGCGATCGTCATGCCGTCGCGCACGGTCAGGAGGACCTTTTCGACGCGCGGGTCCTTCGCGACGCGGTCGTTGAACTCGACGATCGCCCGGTCGCTCGCTTCCTTCGGCGCGAGGACCTTTCCGCTCCAGAGGACGTTGTCCGCCACGAGGAGGCCGCCCGGAGGCATGAGCGGCAGCACCGCCTCGTAGTAATTCGGGTAGTTCACCTTGTCGGCGTCGAGGAAGACGAAATCGATCGGCGGCGAGAGCGTCCGGATCGTCTCGAGCGCCGGGCCCATGCGGATCGTGATTTTCTTCCCGTGGGGACTCCGCGCGAAGTACCGCCGCGCGACGGCTTCGGCTTTCGGATCGACGTCGCAGGTCGTCAGCGTCCCGTCCTCGGGCAAACCGGAGGCGATCATGAGGCCGGAGTAGCCCGTGAACATCCCGATCTCGAGCGCGCGCCGCGCGCCGCTCATCCGCACGAGGAGCTTCAGAAAGGTTCCCTCGACGCGCCCGACCTGCATCTGGGGATCCGCCATCGTGCGGAAGGTCTCCTCGCGCAGCTCGTCGAGGAGCGGATCGACCGGATCGGCGGCCGCCTCGGCGTACTCCTCGATGTTTTCGGGGACGATGCGCTCCATCGGTCTGCCCGCGGCTCAGTTGGCCGAGCAGGAGCCGGGCCCGCGCGGATCGCCGCAGGATCCGCAGCCCCCCGAAGGCGACGGCCCCTCGGACCGCCCGCCGCTTCCGGCCGATGAGACGGCGAAGACCGAGAGGAGCTTGCGGAGGTCGCGGCTCTCGCAGCCCGGGCAGGCCGGACGGGAGTCGCCCGAGGTGAAGTGCTCGAAGGCCTTCCCGCAAGTCCGGCAGACGTACTCGAAGAGCGGCATCGGCGGAAGGATAGTCCCTAAGGACCCGGCTCGGGCACGCTGGCCAAGACCGCGCGCGGCGCGGGAAGCTCCGCCGCGGTCCATCCGCCGCCGAGGGCCTTGATCAGGCTCACGTTGGCGACGAGCTGGCGGGTCTTGAGGTCCACGGCGGCGCGTTCATTGTTGAGCGCAACGGCCTGCGCGACCACGACTTCGAGATAGCTCGTCACGCCGCCCTTGTAGCGGTTGTCGGCGAGAACCAGCGCCCGCTCCGCGGCGTCGAGGGCGCGCGCCTGTTCGTCGGACTCGCGTGAGAGGAGGCTCAAGGCCGCGAGCTGGTCCTCGACGTCCTGGAAGGCCTCGAGCACGCTCTCGCGGTAGGACGCGACGCTGGCGTCCCAGGCCGCGACCGCCTGTTCTTTTCCGGCGATCCGCGCGCCGCCGTCGAAGATCGTCTGGGCGAGGGCCACGCCGAGAGACCAGAAGAGGTTCGGAGCCGAGAACCATTTCGTCACGGAGTTGCCTTCCCATCCGCCCGTCGCGTTGAGGAGAAACTGCGGGAAGAAGGCCGCCTGCGCGACGCCGATTCCGGCGTTGGCCGACGCCACACGCCGTTCGGCGGCGGCGATGTCGGGGCGGCGCTCGAGGAGCGTCGAGGGCAGGTCCGGCGGCACGAGAACGGGCAGCGTCTCGGTGTCCGTCGGCGCGATCGTGAGCAGGGCCGGCGGCTGGCCGGTCAGGATCGCGATCGCGTGCTCGAGCTGCGCGCGCGAGAGCTCGATCTCGGTCAGCTGCACGCGCGTGGACTCGAGCTGGGTCTCGGCCTGCGCCACGTCCACCCCGGAGACGACGCCTTGCGCGTGGCGGTCCACGGTGAGCTGGCGGGCCTTGTCGTAGGCGTCGACGTTCTTTCGCAGGATGCGGGCCTGCGCGTCGGCGCCCCGCAGCATGAAGTAGTCCGCGGCGAGCTCGGCATGCAGGGAGAGGCGGGCGACTTCCAGATCGGCCGCGCTCGCCTGCGCCGCTTCGACGCGCGACTCGACGTTGCGGCGAATGCGGCCCCAGACGTCGAACTCGTAGGAAACGTCCCCGGCGAGCTGGTACGTCGTGGCCGTTCCGGCCGGCGCGCCGGGCAGCGCCGATGTGCGGGAGATCGGCGAGTGGGATCGCGTCACCGAAGGCGACACGGACAGCGCGGGAAAGAGCTCGGCGCGCGCCCCGCGGGCGACGGCTCGGGCGCCGCGAAATTGCGCGTCGGCGAGCGCGAGGTCCTGGTTCGATACGGAGACCTTCTCCTCGAGCGCGTTCAGATCCGGATCGCCATAGACCTCCCACCAGGCCTCGCGCCTCGCCGCATCGGCGGGCCGTGCCGGCTTCCACTCGGACGCGGCGGCCGCGCCCGAAGTCGGCACCGGGACCGGCTCCTTGTAGGCGGGCGGCACGGGAGCCTCCGGCCGCCGGTAGTTGGGGCCGACGGCGCAGGCGGAAGCAAGGGCGAGCAGCGGCGCGGCGGCGGAAAGCAGGGCGCGGGCTCTCATGCCGGCGACCCCGCCGTGACCGGCCGCGGCGCGCGGCCGCGGCGCCGCGCCCATCGGAGGCGCAGCCGGTCGAGATAGAGATAGACGACCGGTGTCGTGTACAGCGTCAACATCTGAGAGAACAGGAGACCTCCCACGATGGCGATGCCGAGCGGCCGGCGCAGCTCGGCGCCCGTGCCGAAACCGATGGCGAGCGGGAGCCCGCCGAGCATCGCCGCCATCGTCGTCATCGTGATCGGCCGGAAGCGCAGGACGCAGGCCTGGAAAATCGATTCCTCGGGCGTCTTCTTTTCGCGACGCTCGGCCTCGATCGCGAAGTCGATCATCAGGATCGCGTTCTTCTTCACGATGCCGATGAGAAGGATGATGCCGATGAGCGCGATCACGGACAGGTCGTTCCTCGTCACGAGCAGCGCAAGCAGCGCGCCCACGCCCGCCGAAGGCAGCGTCGAGAGGATCGTGATCGGATGAATCAGGCTTTCGTACAGGATCCCGAGGACGATGTAGACGGCGATGAGCGCCGCCGCGATCAGGATCGGCTCGTTCGCGAGCGAAGCCTGGAAGGCCTGCGCCGTGCCCTGAAAGCTGCCGCGGATCGAGCCCGGCAGGCGCATTTCGGCCTCCGCGGCCTGGATCGCGTTGACCGCCGTGCCGAGGGCCACGCCCGGCGCCAGGTTGAAGGAGATGGTGACCGACGGGAACTGCCCCTGGTGATTGACGGCGAGCGGCGCCGTCGAGGGCTCGTAGTGCGAGAACGCCGACAGCGGCACGAGCTCGCCCGTGGAGCTGCGCACGTAGGTGTACTTCAGACCGTCGGGGCTCTGCCAGAACCTCGGCTGGAGCTCCATGACGACGTGGTACTGGTTGAGCGGAGTGTACATGGTCGAGACCTGGCGCTGCCCGAACGCGTCGTAGAGAGTGTTGTCGATCGTGGCCGGCGTGATGTTGAGCCGCGAGGCCGTCGACCGGTCGATGACGAGCGAAGCCTGCAGGCCCTTGTTCTGCTGATCGCTGTTGACGTCGGCGAGCTGCGGGAGCTTCTTGAAGCGCTCGGTCAGCCGCGGCGCCCAGCGCAGCAGCTCGGCGGCGTCGTCGCCCTGCAGCGTGTACTGATACTGCGCCGCGCTTGCGCGTCCCCCGGTGCGCACGTCCTGGACCGGCTGCAGCACCAGCGTCGCGCCGGGCACGTGGGCGAGCTTGCCGCGCAGGCGCGCGATGATGTGGTCCACGTCGAGCTTGCGGTTTTCCTTCGGCTTGAGCGACACGAACATGCGCGCGTTGTTGGCAAGACCGCCGCCGACGAACCCGTTGGCGCTCTCGACGTCGGGGTCGTGCTGGACGATGTCCACGAAGAGCGCGAGCTTCTTCTCGGTGGCCTGATAGGACGTGTCCTGGTCGGCTTGCACCGTGCCGGACAGGCGCCCCGAGTCCTGCTGCGGAAAGAATCCTTTCGGCACGACCGTGTAGAGAAAGACGGTCGCAGCCATGGTCCCGAGCGTCACCGCGAGCATGAGCGGCTGGTGGCGCAGCACCCAGCGCAGCGACGTCTCGTAGCCGCCGATCACCTTCTCGAAGACACCCCGCCGGCCCCCGCGCGGACGCTCCGCGATCGGCTTGAGAATCCGGGCGCACATCATCGGCGTTGTCGTCAGAGACATCGCGAGGGACACGGCGATCGCGACCGACAGCGTCACCGCGAATTCCCGAAAGAGACGTCCCACGAGGCCTCCCATGAGGAGGATCGGCAGGAAGACGGCGACGAGCGAGACGCTGATGGAAATCACGGTGAACGAGATCTCGGAGACCCCCTTGAGCGCCGCCTCGAACGGTCGGAGCCCGGACTCGAGATGCCGCGTGATGTTTTCGACGACGACGATGGCGTCGTCCACGACGAAACCGGTCGCGATGGTCAAGGCCATGAGAGAGAGGTTGTCGATGCTGTAGCCCAGCAGATACATCGCGCCGAGCGTCCCGATGAGGGATACGGGAACCGCCACGGTCGGGATGAGCGTCGAGCGGGCGCTCCGCAGAAAGAGAAACACGACGAGGATGACGAGCGCGATCGAGACGCCCATCGTGATCTCGACGTCCCGCACCGACGCGCGGATCGTTCGGGTGGCGTCGATCGCGACGCCGAGCCGGATCGTCGGCGGCGTCTCAGCCTGGAACTGCGGCAGCAGGGCGCGGACGCGGTCGACGGTCTCGATGATGTTGGCTCCCGGCTGGCGGAAGATGACGAGGAGCACGGCCGGCTTGCCGTTCGAGAGGCCCATCGTGCGAATGTCTTCGACGGAGTCGGTGACGCTTGCGATGTCTTCGAGCCGAACCGCGGCGCCGTTGGCGTAGTGCACGATGAGCGGACGGTACTCCTCGGCGTGGAGGAGCTGGTCGGTCGTCGCGAGGCTCCAGGAGCGATCCGGTCCGGAGATGTTTCCCTTTGGCCGGTTCACGTTGGCCGCCGCGAGCGTCGCGCGGACGTCCTCGAGCCCCAGGCCGTTGTTGTAGAGAGCCGTCGGATTCACATCCACGCGGACGGCCGGCAGCGCGCCGCCGCCCACGAAGACCTGTCCGACCCCGGGCACCTGCGCGAGCTTCTGCTGAATGATCGAGGACGCGAAGTCGTACATCTGGGCGCGCTCCACGAGATCCGACGTCATCGACAGGATCAGGATGGGCGCGTCGGCCGGATTGACCTTCCGGTACCGGGGGTTGCTCGGGAGGTTCGCCGGGAGCTGGCCCCGCGCCGCGTTGATCGCCGCCTGGACGTCGCGGCCCGCGGCGTCGATGTTGCGGTCGAGCTCGAACTGGATCGTGATGTTCGTGCTGCCGAGGGAGCTCGTCGACGTCATCTCGGTCACGCCCGCGATGCGCCCGAACTGACGCTCGAGCGGCGTCGCGACGGACGAAGCCATCGTGTCGGGCGAGGCGCCCGGCAGGCTCGCCGAGACGTTGATCGTCGGAAAGTCGACCTGAGGAAGCGGCGAAACCGGCAGGAACCGGTAGGCGATGACGCCGCCCAGCGCCACGCCGATCGTCAGGAGCGTCGTCGCGATGGGGCGACGGATGAAAGGCTCGGAGATGCTCACGCGCCCTCGCCCTCGACCGGCCGCAGCTCACGGAACGGCCCGCGCCGCCGCGCGAACTTCGCGCCGAGGCGATCGAACCAGAGATAGATGACGGGCGTCGTATAGAGCGTCAGGAGCTGACTGAAGAGCAGTCCGCCGATGATGGAGATGCCGAGCGGCCGCCGGAGCTCCGCGCCGATGCCCGTGCCGAGCGCGAGCGGGATGCCGGCGAGCAGAGCGGCCATCGTCGTCATGAGGATGGGCCGGAGGCGCAGCAGCGCCGCCTGGTAGATCGCCTCCTCCGGCGGCTTCTTTTCCTTGCGCTCGGCGTCGAGCGCGAAGTCGATCATCATGATCGCGTTCTTCTTGACGATGCCGATGAGGAGGATGATTCCGATCAACGCGATCACGGAGAAGTCCTCCCGGCAGATCATCAGCGACAGGAGCGCTCCGACGCCCGCCGACGGGAGCGTGGACAGAATCGTGATCGGGTGGATGTAGCTCTCGTAGAGAACCCCGAGGACGATGTAAACGACCACGATCGCGGCGAGGATCAGCAGCGGCGCGTTGACGAGCGAGGAGCGGAACGCCGCGGCCGTGCCCTGGAAGCTCGCCTGGATGCTCGCCGGGAGCCCGAGGTCCTCCTTCGCCTTCTCGATCGCCCGGACGGCCTCCCCGAGCGACGCGTGCGGCGCGAGATTGAACGAGACCGTCACGACGGGGAACTGGCCCTGGTGGGCGATCGTCAGCGGCGCGTTTCCGACGTGGAGGTCCGTGAAGGCGCCGAGCGGCACCGGCCCCCCGGCGGAGGCGATGTAGACGTTGCGCAGGTCCTGAGGGCTTGTCTGGAAGCCGGGCTGCGACTCGAGCACGACGCGGTACTGGTTCCGCTGGGTGAACATCGTCGAGACCTGACGTTGTCCGAAGTTGTCGTAGAGCGCGTCGTCGAGGTTCTGCGGGGTGATGCCGAGACGCGACGCGGTCGTGCGGTCGAGGAGGAGACGGGCCTGGAGGCCGGCGTTCTGCTGGTCGCTCGCGACATCGCGCAGCTCCGGCAGCGTCTGCAGGCGCGCGATGAACTTCGGGACCCACGTGTCGAGCTCCTTCGGGTCCGGGTCTTCGAGGCTGTACTGGAACTGCGTTCGGCTGACGCGGTCCTCGACGGTCAAGTCCTGCACGGGCTGCAGAAAGAGCGTGATGCCCTGGACCTTCGCGAGATCGGGCTGGAGGCGGCGGATGACGTCGCTCGCATTGATCTTGCGCTCCTTCAGCGGCTTCAGGTTGATCTGAATGCGGCCGCTGTTGACCGTGGTGTTGGTGCCGTCGATCCCGATAAAGGACGAGAGGCTCGCGACCGCCGGATCCTTCAAGATCACTCCCGCCAGCGCCTGCTGCTTCTCGGCCATCGCGGGGAACGAGATGCTTTGCGACGCCTCGGACACGCCGAGGAGCACGCCCGTGTCCTGGACGGGGAAGAAGCCCTTCGGGATCGTGACGTACAGGACGATCGTCAGCACGAGCGTTCCGACCGCGACCGCGAGCGTCGCCGGCTGATGACGCAGAACCCACGTGAGCGTCTTCCCGTAGAACTCGACGATCTTGTCGAACGCGCGCTCGGAGGCCCTGTCGAAGCGCCCCTGCCCCTCGGCCCTCTTGTGCCGGAGCAGGCGCGCGCACATCATCGGCGTCAGCGTCAGCGAGACGACGGCCGAGATGAGGATCGTCACCGCGAGCGTGATTGCGAACTCGCGAAAGAGCCGGCCCACCACGTCGCCCATGAAGAGCAGCGGGATGAGCACGGCGATCAGCGAGACCGTCAGCGAGAGAATCGTGAAGCCGATCTGCTCGGAGCCCTTCAGGGCCGCCTGCATCGGTGTCTCGCCCTCCTCGAGATAGCGCGAGATGTTCTCGATCATGACGATCGCGTCGTCCACGACGAAGCCGGTCGAGATCGTCAGCGCCATCAGCGTCAGGTTGTTCAGGCTGTAACCCAGCAGATACATGACGCCGAAGGTCCCGACGAGCGACAGGGGCACCGCGACGCTCGGGATCACCGTCGCCGCGAGCGTGCGCAGGAAGAGGAAGATGACGAGCACGACGAGGGCGATCGTGAGCATCAGCTCGAACTCGACGTCCTCGACGGAGGCGCGGATCGTCGTCGTGCGGTCCGTCAGGATCCGGACGTCGATCGCCGAGGGGAGCGAGGCCTGGAGCTGCGGGAGCAGGCGTTTGATGCGGTCGACGACCGCGATGATGTTGGCGCCGGGCTGACGCTGGATGTTGACGAGGACGGCCGGCGTCGTGTTCATCCACGCGGCCTGCTTCGCGTTCTCGGCCCCGTCGATCACGTTCGCGACGTCCGAGAGATGGACCGGCGCGCCGTTCTTGTACGCGACGATGAGCGGCTTGTAGTCCGCGCTCGTCAGGAGCTGGTCGTTGGCGCCGATCGAATAGGACTGCCGCGGGCCGTCGAAGGCGCCCTTGGCCTGGTTGACGTTCGAGCTCGCGATGGCGGTCCGCACGTCCTCCATGCCGAGGCCGTAGGAGGAGAGCGCCGTCGGGTTGACCTGGACGCGCACCGCCGGCTTCTGTCCGCCGCCGATCGAGACCAGGCCGACGCCGGGCAGCTGCGCGATCTTCTGCGCGAAGCGCGTGTCCGCGAAGTCCTCGACCTTGGAAAGCGGCAGGCTCGAGGACGTGAGCGCGAGCGTCAGGATCGGCGCGTCGGCGGGGTTGGTCTTGCTGTAGATCGGCGGGTTCGGGAGGTCGCGCGGCAGGAACGTCCCCGCGGCATTGATCGCCGCCTGGACCTCCTGCTCCGCGACGTCGATGTTCAGATCCAGGACGAACTGCAGCGTGATGAGCGAGCTGCCGTCGGAGCTCTGCGAGGTCATCTGGTTCAGGCCCGGAAGCTGGCCGAACTGCCGCTCGAGCGGGGCGGTCACGGCGGACGCCATGACGTCGGGGCTCGCGCCGGGGTAGAAGGTCGCGATCTGGATCGTCGGGTAGTCGACCTGCGGGAGGGCCGAAACCGGCAGCTCGCGGAACGCGATCGCGCCCGCGATGAGGATCCCCGCCATGAGGAGCGAGGTCGCGACCGGGCGGAGGATGAACGGCCGGGACGGGCTCAAGGGGACGGGGCGCGGCCGGCCTTGGCGCCATCAGGACCGCCGCCGCCGTCGCCGGCGGCGCCGGCATCCGCTCCTTTCGCGGGCCGCGCGTTCCCGCCCACGGAGACCTTGCTGCCCGGCTGCAGCTTGTCGACGCCGTCCACGACGACCTTGTCGCCGGCGGCGATCTGGCCGCTCACGGCCGAGTCCTCGCCCTCCGTGTGCAGCACGTTGACTTCCCGCATCGCGACCTTGTCGTCCGGCCCGACGACGTAAACGAAGGTGGCCTGCGGGCTGCGTTGGATGGCGGCGGCTGGCACGATGAGCGTCTTCTTGAGCGTGTCCACGAGGAGGCGCGCGTTCACGAACTGATTCGGGAAAAGCGCATTGTCGGCGTTGCCGAACTTCGCCTTCAGCCGGACGGTTCCGGTCGTGGGGTCGATCTGGTTGTCCACCGCGAGGAGCTCGCCCGTCGCGAGCTTCTTCTTGAGATCCCGGTCGTAGGCGTCGACCTTGAGCACGTGTCCCGCCGCGAGCGGCGCCATGACCTGCGGCAGCCGGTCGCCGGGGATCGTGAAGACGACGGTGATCGGCTGGAGCTGCGTGATGACGACGAGCCCGTTCGGGTCGGTGGCGTGAATGATGTTGCCGGGATCCACGAGGCGCAGCCCGACACGGCCCGAGACGGGCGCGGTGATGCGGCTGTAGGCGAGGTTCAGGCGCGCGGAGTCGATTGCCGCCTGATCGCTCAGGACGGCCGCTTCGAGCTGTTTGACGAGCGCGACCTGGGTGTCGAGCTGCTGCCGGGGAATCGAGTCCTGCTGGACGAGGACCTCGTATCGTCTCTGGTCGACCTTCGCGTTCTCGAGCGTGGCCTGGTCCTTTCCCATCTGGCCCTGCGCCTGCTCCAGCTGAACCTCGAAGGGCCGCGGATCGATGACGGCGAGCAGATCGCCCTCCTTGACGACCTGTCCCTCCTGGAACGCGACGCGGACGAGCTGCCCGTCGACGCGGCTGCGCGCCGTGACGGTGGCGAGCGGGACGACGTTGCCGAGGCCGGTCAGATAGACGCCCACGTCTCCGGTTCTCGCCGTGCCGACGAGGACGGGCACGGCGCGTGCGGCGGCGGCATTTCGTCCTTTTCCGGCCGCCTCGGCGCTCGATTCCTTCTTGTGGCCGCTGCGAACGATGAGAACCAGGATGGCGGCGGCCAGCAAGGCGACGACGATCCAGCCGATGCGGCGGCGGCCCGTCGGACGGCCCTCGGGAGAGGGGGGAACGTCGCCGATCGAAGTCTCCGAATTGGCCGTGCTTCTCTCTCGGGTGCTCATTCGATCCTTTTCCTACGCCAATGCGGCCGGGCCGGGTTTCCTTCCCGGTCAGGGCGCGGCCTCGAACCGGGTGTCTCGGGGATGCGAAGGACGAGCCAGGGCCTTCGGCAGGTCCGAGAAGAATAACGGAACTCGCCAGTCCCACATTACGACAACTTTGGTTGGCGAGGACTCGCCGGACTGGCACCGGGATAGCATCCCGCCACTGGATAAGGAGAACATCGATGCGCGCGATCCGGCGAATCCCGGCAGCGACCCTGGCCCTGCTACTTCTGGCCGCCGCTTCCCTTCGAGCCGAAGACAAGCCTCTCCTGCGACTGAGAGCCTTCACCATCGCCCTCCAGTCCGGGCGGTCGACGGCCCTCGACATCGTGATCAACCGGTGGTCGACCGACGAGGAGCGCGAGAGCCTCCTGACGACCCTTCAGGAGTTCGGGCAGGACAAGCTCCTCGACGCCCTGATGAAGATCCGCCCGCCGGTCGGCTATATGCGCGCGCCCAACTCGCTCGGCTACGACCTCTACTACGCGCGCGACAACGCCCAGCCCGACGGCAGCCGGCACATCGTAGCGGCGACCAATCGCCGCGTGGCGTTCCGCGAGGCGGCGAGCAACACCCGCTCGATGCAGTATCAGTTCACGTTGATCGAGATCCATCTTCCCCAGGACGGCAAGAACGGCGAGGGAAAGATGGTTCCCGCGGCGAAGGTCAGCTGGGACAAGGACAAGAAGAAGCTCGAGATCGAGAACTACCAGGCGTTGCCGGTCGACTTGAAGAGCGTCTCGGTCCAAAAATAACAGGCGAGCGTTCCAGCAAAGAAGCGAAACCATTTTCTCGAGAAAGGAGAACTCGATGTCCCTGCGTCCGGGGATTCTCGTCCTTTCGGCGCTTCTGGCCGGAGCGCCGCTCGGAGCCCAGACCGACTCTTCCGACGCCGTCGAGCCGCGCGACTACGGCGCCGGGAACACAAACATCCTGCAGATTCCGGCGGCGGCCTTCCAGCCGACGCTCACGGGCAACTTCACCTACGACTCCGAGTTCTATTTCTACCCGGGCTCCGGCGGCGCCGTGTTCGCCGTCGCGCCCGTGCAGCTGCCGAGCGGATCGAAGATCACCCAGATCGGGATCTATTACGACGACACCGACGCCGTCAACGAAGTGAGCGCGACGCTCTACGCCACGTCCGGCTACAACGCCTCGGCGTCCCACGCTCAGGTCGGAACGGTCAGCTCGTCGGGGAACGCCGGCAAGAACTACGCGGCCTCGACGGCCTTCGCCTACACCGTCAACAACAACGTTCGATACGGAGGAGGCGCGCAGCTGCTCCTCATTCTCTACGCGGGCTCCGCCTCGACGAAGTTCAAGGCGGTGGACGTCGTCTGGACGCGCCAGCTCTCGCCCGGGCCCGCGACGCCGACTTTCGGGGACGTGCCCAAGAGCAGCCCCTTCTACAACGCGATCGAGGCGTTGGCGAAGGCGGGCATCACGGGCGGCTGCGGCAACGGCAACTTCTGCCCGACCGGCAACGTGACACGACAAGAGGTCGCCAAGTTCCTCTCGCGCGCTCTCGGTCTCTACTGGCCGGACCAGATTCCGTAGGAGGCCGTCGCCGAAATCGTCGGGGGACCGCGCGGTCCCCCGGAGTGGATTGGCGGCGATTCCTTCAGACGGTCCGGGACGCCGCGATCCGAGGCTCGTCGAGCAGACTCTTCCCGCTCACGCGCTCGGGCGCCACGGCGAGAAGCGCCGCGATCGTCGGAACGACGTCGAACGCCGACCGCACGCCCCGGTCCCCGGGCTCGACGCCCGGCGCCGCGACGAACGCCATTCCATACGGCCCCGTGTGACCGCCCGTGCGCCGCAGCGGGACGGGGCCGACGAGCCCCAGCCGGGGATGCTCGATGGCCGCGGACACGCCGCGCCAGATCACGAGCAGGTCCGCCTCGGAGCCCGAGAGCGCGAGGGGATCCCGCGTCGCGGCGCGCTCGATCGTCTCGACGGCCGGCTCGCCCGTGCGGGGATTTCGGCATTCGCCGAGCAGCGACGCGAGCTGCCGGCACGTCTCCTCGTATCGCGAGGGCTCGACCATTCCGCAGCGCTCGCGGCCGCGGAGATTGATGCGGATGCGTCCGTCGTAAAAGGACGGCAGCGCGAAGGCCGGCATGCGCGACCAGTACGGCTGATAGCGCGCAGCCGGCTGCCAGGGCAGGCCTTGCTTCAGCGGGCGGGCCGCGCGAAACGGACGGGGGAGCCTGCGAACGGCGGCCGCGCGGAGCCGCTGGCCGAGAGAGCTGCGAGGCTTGTCGGGCACCGGCACCCAGTCGAGGCTGGCCTGCGACCAGTCGTCGTCGCCGCCGAGAACGGGCAGGCTGTCCGGTTCCGACGCCCACGCGGACGGCACCGAGAGGAGCGGGCGTCCGAACGCGCGGCGATAGAGGAGCTCCGAGAGGAGGACCATCGACGGGACGTCGGAATGGTTCGCGCCCATTCCGCCCATCGTGAACGCCACGACCGCGGCGTCCGGGGCCGCGGATGCGAGGTCGCCGAGGAAACGATCGACGCCGCGATGGACGTCGGTGAGGGCGCGTCCGGCGGCCTCGCCGGAAGGGTGCGTATGGAGCGGATGGCCGGGATCGACGCCGTGCCAGAGACCTTCCATCGCGCCGTGCGCCTCGCCCTCGACCGCGAGGAAGAAGTCCCAGTCGGGCATCCCTTCCGCGGCGAGCCAGCGCGCGGCGCGCGAACGCACGTCGAGCCCCCGGGTGAGCGCCTCACCCATCTCCCGCGCGCGCTCCGCGGACGGCCAGGGCAGTCCGTACGTCCATTCCGCGGCGGGATAGCGACCGAAGCGCCGAGCGATCTCGAGGCCGAGGGTCTCCGGCCGCGTCTCCGCGAT
>DATBFU010000037.1:0-2030 GCA_036558325.1 Thermoanaerobaculia bacterium
GGGCGCGTCGTCCCAGTCGGTCATCTCGACGCCCCAGTACGTGTTCCCGCGCCCGTAGGTGAGCCGGATCGCCTTGTGCTTCCCGTCCGGGTCGATCCGGTAGACGCGCATCGGGCGGCCGTCGGTGTCGAGCCGCGAGCCGTCGGCGATCTTCGTCGGCACCATCATCGGGAAGTCGATGCGTCGGCGCCAGTCGGCGAGGAGGTCGACCGCGTCGCTCGCGCCCGACGTGGTCACCGAGGCCGGCTCGCGCCGAGGGGTCCGGTCGACGGGGGCGGGGGCCAGGCGTCCGTGGAACGTCTGCCCGACGACGGCGACGACCATCGCCCCGTTGCCGAGCCTCCGCAGCGGCCCGTTGACCTTCTTCACGTCCGCCGAGCCGAAGAGGTTCGCGAGCCGGCGGGCGGCCGCCTTCGCCCCCGCCGTGCGCGGATCGAAGTAGACGGTCGTGCGGAAGAAGTCGAAGTTCGGCGCGTTCGCGGGCAGCCCGTTCGGCGGCAGCACCATCCGGTAGCCGCGCTGGGAGAGGAGGTAGTTCGCGGTCGAGGCGGAGCCCTCGATGCCGTTCCCGTTGAGGACCGCGACCGACGTGTCGCGCGGCGCGGGCGCGTGCCGCTTGACCTTCTCCCCGAGCGCGACGGCCGTCGCCTTCTGCGGAGAGTCGACGTCGGGGTTCTTGAAGTCGCGGACGGCACGGTCGATGTTGTCCTGCGAGGTCGTCAGGTCGGAGAAGCCCTCGAGCCCTTCGATGCGCTCCTGGAAGACGTGTCCCGGCGGCAGCGAGTACGCGAGCAGGCCGTACGAGAGCACCGTCTTCGCGGAGACGTCCTTGCCGCCTCCCTGCCCGACCTCGACGTTCGAGGTGACGATCTTGATCACCTGCGGAAGCTTCGTGAGCGAGAAGGCGGAGTCGATCTGGTTCTTGAACGCCCGCACGAACTGCTGCTGGCGCGCGTTCCGGTAGATGTCCGAGTCCGTGTGGCGGAACCGGACGAAGTCGAGGGCCTTCAACCCGGTGAGCCGCTGGTAGCCCGGCTGGAGATTGATCTTCGCGTACCCGTAGGGGCCGCCGTGGTCGTTGAAGTAGCGGCGGTCGACGTCCATCCAGACGCCTCCGAGCTTGTCGACCAGCTCCCGGAACCCGCGGAAGTTGACCGTGATGATGTAGTTGATCGGCAGTCCGGTCAGCTTCCGCACGGTCTCGAGCGTGCCCTGGGCCCCGCAGTCCGAGTAGGCCGCGTTGATCTTGTCCCGGTACGTCGAGTGCCCGGGGCAGTAGACGTCGACACGCAGGTCGCGGGGGAACGAGAGCAGCGAGATCGTCTTCTCGCCGGGGTCGGCCCGGACGAGCATCAGCGTGTCCGACCGCGAGGGCGCGTTCTTCGCCTCGTCCGCGCGATGGTCGTAGCCGATTACGAGGGCCACTGCCGGCTCGCCCGGGAGCGGCACGTCGAGTCTCTTCGCGGCGGCCTTCACCTCGACCGACTTCGGCGCGACCGCCGCGACCGACTCGTGCAGGTAGAGGTACGCGCCGCCGGCCGTGCCGCCCACGACGACGCAGAGGACGAGCGCCGACCACCCGAGGATCTGGAGGAGGAGCGAGCGGCCGCGCCGGGGGGGCGGCGGCGGCTGACGGTAGACAGTGACGGGGCCGAGCGGGCCCGGAGGGAGCGTTGCGCGGTTCGAGCCGTTCGACGCCGCGCCGCGGCCGACTCCTCTCTTCAGCGTCGTTCGCATGGATGACGGGGCGCGCCGCGCGCCCGAAGGGATAAAGGTAGCCGACCTGTCGGCGATGACATCTACGTCGTGGCGAACACCGACGCGAGTTGCTCTGCGAGGAAGGCGATCTCCTCGGGCGTCCCCGCGCTGATCCGGAGCGCGGAGGGCGCGCCGAACGAGCCCATCGGGCGGACGATCACGCCGCGGCGCAGGAGCGCGTCGTTGAGCGCGTCCGCGTCCGTCCCCACGTCGACGAAGAGGAAGTTCCCCCGCGCCGGCCCGACGGGGTCGAAGCCGTGCGTGCGCAGCAC
>DATBFU010000038.1:0-12651 GCA_036558325.1 Thermoanaerobaculia bacterium
CACCGCGAGGAACGCGAGCGCGAAGAGGAGCGATCCCAGCCTCGGGTCCGCGAACCGGTCGAAGACCGTCCGATAGATCGTCGAATAGAGCGACCGCGGCTTTCCCGCGGCGTCGGGGACCTTGATCCACAGGAGCATCAGGACCGCCAGCAGCGACAGCGTGAAGATCGCGAGCGCGTTTCGCCCGAGCCAGCGGAAGGGCGCGGCCCAGGCCTTCCATCCGCGCGCGTCCACGATCCAAAGGCCGATCGCCAGGCTCACCGCCGCGAGGCCCGCCATGAAGACGGCGTAGGACGACGTCCACAGGTTCTTGTTGATGGGGAAGACGGTTCCCCAAAGCGCGCCCACAACCGCGCCGGCGACTCCGGCGGCGAGGAGCGCCGGTATCTTCCGCCGCAGCTCCATCCGCGCCGTCAGCAGAGCGCCCGCCATCGCGCCGAAGAGCGTCGTCGCGGTCGCGGGAAGGGTCGAGAGCGGGCCCTCGGGATCCCATCCCGGCTTCCACGTGTGGGCCCCGAGCACGGCCCGGTCCACCCAGGCCGCGAGGTTGCCCTCGACGTCGAGACGTCCGGCGCCGAACCCGGGCACGGGCACGAGCTTCATGAGGGCCCAGTAGAGGAGCACGAGCGTGACGGCGGCCGGAAACACGCCGCGCCGCCCGAGGAGAAGACGAATGAGCCCCGCCGCAAGGAAGCAGACGCCGATCCGCTGAAGCACGCCGGGGATCCGCAGATGCTCCTTGTGGAAGAGCACGAACGAGAGCGCGTTCAACGCCAGGCCGATCCCGAAGATCGCCGCGCCGCGCGCCGCGGTATGGCGCAGAAGGTCGGCGCGGGTCGCTCCGCCGGCGCCCCTTCGGGCGAACGAGATCTCCATCGAGACCCCGACGATGAAGAGGAAGAACGGGAAGATCGTGTCGGTGTAGGTCCAGCCGTTCCATTCGGCGTGGAGAAGCGGCGGATAGACGTGGTCCCAGGTCCCGGGCGTGTTCACGACGAGCATCCCGGCGACGGTCAGACCGCGCAACACGTCGAGCCCGTCGAGGCGAGCCGGCGAAGGAGCGCCCGCGGGGGCCGCGCCGCCGGTCAACGGAAGGTGCCGGCCAGGCCGTCCGGCTCGCGGCCGGCGACGAGCCGCCCGACGACGGCGAGCCTCTCGAGGTCGAGCGCCGCGACGAGGTCGGCGTTGGTGGCCGCGACCCAGGCCCGCCGGCCGT
Source organism: Thermoanaerobaculia bacterium (assembly GCA_036558325.1). Taxonomy (GTDB): domain Bacteria; phylum Acidobacteriota; class Thermoanaerobaculia; order UBA5066; family Gp7-AA6; genus DATBFU01. The sequence continues at coordinate 1,217 of DATBFU010000038.1, forward strand.
CCGGCGCGACGAGGAGGCCGACGGGGGCCGGGCTCTCGGTCATGCCCGAGAAGATGCGCGCGGTCTTCTCGGCGTTCTCGGGGACCGGCGCCGCCGCGATGGCGATGCGGCCGACCGGCTGCCGCGTCGCGACGTCGAAGACGGCGACGTCGCCTGAGCGGGCGCACGAGACGAGCGCGCGTTTGCCGTCGGGAGTGATTTTCAAGCGGATCGGAAACGCCGCGGCGGGAATCTCGCCGGCGATCTCGAGGCTGCGCGCGTCGATGACGGAGAGGGTGTCCGCGTCGCGGTTGGCGACCCACACCTGACGGCCGTCGGGCGTGATCGCGATGCCCTCCGCGCCCTTGCCGGTCGGAATCTGCCGGATGACTCTGCGGCCCTCGACGACCGTGACGCTGCCCGAGCCGATGTTGGCGACGAACGCGCGCGCGCCGTCGGGTGTCGTGACCACCATGTGCGAGACGTCCTGGAAGGTCGGAATGCGCTGCTCGACCCGCCGGGCCTTCGGATCGACGACGAGGAGCTCCTTCAAGCCCTCGGCCGTGACGAGCAGCCGGCCGTCCGACAGCGGCGCGAGCCCGTGCGGACGCGCGCCGGACGGCAGCTCGACGGTCCCGATTTTCACGGCCTTCTCGACGTCGAGGAGCGTGATCGTGCGGCCCGGTTTCTCCCGGTCGCCGTAGTCCGAGACGGCGGCGATACGGCCGTCCGAGAGCACGGCGACCTCGTGCGGGCCGTGGCCGACGGGGATCGTCGCGATCGCTTTACCTCCGTCGGCCTCGACGATCGTCGCGGTGTCGTCGGACTTGTTGAGGATCACCAGGCGATCCGCCGCGGCGGACGCCGGCGGTGGGGCGGCCGTGATCCCGAGAAGAAGGAGAAGTGCGGCAAACGAAGCGCGCATGGGAAGTCTCCGACGGCGGAACTGTACCGCAGAGCGTCGCCTACAATGAGATCTCCTTGAGATTCTCGGCCGTCTTCCTCTCGGTGCTCGCTTCCGCTTTGCTCTTGCCCGCGGTGCTTCTCTCGCAGGTCTCGGCCTCGCCGACCCAGCCGCGGCAGCGCGCGGGGCGCTACGAGGTGACGCTCCATCCGCCCGCCGGCGGGTTGCGTGCCGGCGCCGAGATGGAGATCGAATTCCAGGTCCTCGACTTCGGCGCGGCCGACGCCGCGGCGGCCGGAGGCGGACCGGCGCCCGTGCTCTTCGCGCAGTTCCGTTGCGAGGTGGACATGCCCTCCATGCCGAGCATGCCGCGGTTCGACGAGATCGCGCACCGCGAAGGTGTTCCGGGCGTGTACGGAGTGCATCCGACGTTCCCCCACGGCGGCGACTACCGTCTCTGCATCACGCTCCTTCCGCCCGCGGAGCAGGTCCCGATGACGCCGAAGCCCGACGGCCCGTTCACGTTGGAGTTCCCGCTCGAGGTCGGCGACGCGTCGAGCGGCCGGCGGCCTTTCTCCGAGGTTCGCCCCTACCGCCTCGAGGTGCTCGCGTCGCCGAGCCCGCCGGCCGCGGGAGAAGAAACGGAGCTCGAGCTGCGCGTCCGGATGGAAAACAGCCCGGACCTGCGCGAGGTGACGGACTTCGACCTCGTTCACGAGCGGCTCATGCACCTCTTCCTCGTCCGCCGCGACCTCGGCTACTTCGCGCACGAGCACCCCGAGCTCGTCGCTCCGGGCGTCTTCCGCCTGCGCCTTCGCTTCCCCGCGCCGGGCGAGTGGCGGCTCTTCGCCGACGTCGCGCCCCGCGACGCCGGCGGCCAGGTTCTTCTCGCGAAGCTCACCGTGCGGCCCGGCGAGGGCGATCCGCCGCCGCCGTCGCCGATGCCCGACGGCGCCGTCCTCTCGGCGTCGGCCGATGGAGTCCGCGCCGACCTCGAGATTCCCGGCGGAGGAATTCCGGCCGGCCGAACGGTCACCGTGGTCGCGAGGCTGACGGACGCGAAGGGCCGGCCCGTCGAGGACCTCGAGCCCTGGCTGGGAGCGCTCGGCCACCTGCTTCTGATTCCGCGGGACGCGGAGACCTTCGCCCACGCGCACCCCGACGAACGGGTGCCGGGCGCCGGCCGCGGCGGGCGGATTCCGTTCCTCGTGCGCCTGCCGCAGCCGGGCCTCTACCGCGGGTGGCTCCAGTTCCAGCGCGGCGGCCGCGTCGTGACCGAGGAGATCGCGCTCGAGGCGCTGGCGGTCAGCCCCGGAGAATCTGCAGCTCGAGCTCCCGGTCGGTGAGCCCCTCGGCGGCATTCGCGCGCACGGCGTAGTCGTCCTCGATTCGGACGCCGAACTTGCCCGGCATGTAGATGCCCGGCTCGACCGTCACGGTGTTGCCCTCGACGAGCGGCGTGCGGTTGCCGTGGACGAGGTACGGCGACTCGTGACCGTCCATCCCGAGGCCGTGGCCCAGGCGGTGCGTGAAGAACTGGCCGTAGCCCGCCTCTTCGATCACGCGGCGCGCCGCGGCGTCGACCTCTTCGGGAATGGCGCCTGCCTTCAGGGCCGCGATGCCGGCGGACTGCGCCTTCTCGACGATGCCGTACACCTTGCGCAGCTCGTCGGAGGGACTTCCGAAAGAGACCGTCCGCGTCACGTCGGAGGTGTAGCCCCGAACCCGGCAGCCGCAGTCGATGAGAACGGTGTCGCCTTTCTGGAGCGTTCGCTCCTCGGGCGCGCCGTGGGGGAACGCAGAGTTCGGGCCAAACTGCACGAGGCCGTCGCCGGAAACGCCGACGCGGGAGAATTCCTCCGCGAGGATCGCGGAAACCTGCTTCTCGGTCATCCCGCCCCGGATGCGGCGGTGCGTCGCGGCGATGGCCTTCGCGGTCCGTTCTCCGGCCGCGCGCTGGAAGACCTGCTCTTCGGCGGTCTTCACGCGGCGCAGGGCGTCGAAGAGCGCCGTGGCGTCCTCGAGCTTGCCCGAGTATGCGGCGCCGAGCTTGACGACCGTGTCGTAAGACGTCGCGCCCTCGATACCGAGCGCGCCCTTGCCCTCCATCAGACGGCCGACGAGCGCGACCGGATCCTCGTCCTCCCGCCACGTCTTGACGTCGTCCACGACGGCGTTCTTCTTGTGGTTTCCCTCCTCGAAGTTCGGCGTCACGAGAACGGCGGGGCCGTCCGCGAAAAGGACCAGGGCCGTCAGCCGCTCGCTCTTGAAAATCGAGAGGTTCGCCGCGTAGGCGAGATTCGTCGACGGCATCACGAAGAGCGCGTCGAGATTGCGCGCCTTGGCGGCGGCGCGGAGTCGCGACTGCCGGTCGCGAAAGGCGGCGGCCGGCAGCGGCGGGGGCAGCGGGAGCAGGGACTCCGCGGCCGCGGCGGCCTTGCCCCCGGGCAGAACGGCGGCGGTTCCGGCCGAAACGATGAGAGCGCGTCGGGTCAACGGCATGCGGTGGCTCCTCCGATCGAGGCGGTAGGATACCGATTCCGAGGGAAGGAGTCGCCATGCCGTACGACCCCATGTTCGTGCAGCCGATGCGCGAGGAGCTGACACGGGTCGGCTTCGAGGAGCTGCGCCGCCCCGAAGACGTGGACCGGGCGGTGGCCCATCGGGGGAAGATGCTCCTCTTCGTGAACTCGATCTGCGGCTGTGCGGCCGGCGTGGCCCGTCCCGGGGTGGCGCGGTCGCTCGGGCATCCCTCCGCGCCGAAGCGCCTCGCGACGGTCTTCGCGGGCCAGGACGTCGAGGCGACGGCGCGCGCGCGAAGCTACTTCGGCGGCATGCCGCCCTCGTCTCCGCAGGTCGCCATCCTCGAGGACGGCAAGCTTCTCTTCCTTCTCCAGCGGCACGAAATCGAGGGGCGCACGGCCGACCAGGTCGCTGCGGCGCTCGAGTCGGCGTACGGGAGGCTCTGAGCCGCTTCTCCGCTACTTTCCGTGCCGGTAGTACTCGAAGGCGGACATCGGCTTGCCGTAATCGACGTTCCAGGGTCGCGGATCCGCGTTCGCCTTGCCGAGCGCGCGCGCCATCTCCCGGACGTGCGTCGCCGTCGCGCCGCAGCAGGACCCGATGTAGTTGACGCCGAGGTCCCGGGCGCGCCGCGCGTAGTCGGCCATTTCTCCGCGCGAGAGCTGCAGCGGGTCGAGCTGGAACGGAAACTGCGGCATCGACGTGAAGTCGGGTGACTCGGCCGTCGTACGGTACGCGACGGGCTGGCACGCCACGTAGCCCTTCACGGCTTTCCGCATCTCCTCGACGATCGGCAGCGTGAGCTCGGGGCTGCGGAGGCAGTTCACGCCCACGATGTCCGCGCCCGCGTCGACGAGCGCCTTCGCGCAGTCGGCGGGGCTCTTGCCGTCCGGCGTGACCGGCTGCTGCTCGAAGCAGACGGTGATCATCGTCGGCAGGCCCGTCTTCTTGCCGCTCTCGGCGGCGATCAGCGCCTCGCCGAGCCATGAGAACGTTTCGCCGATGACGAAATCGATTCCCTCCTCGTGCTGCACCGCGAGCTGTTCGTCGAACGTCTTCCGGACGCGGTCGCGCGACGTCGGGCTGCCCGGCTCGTACATCCAGGTCAGCGACACGTTGCCGGCGACGAGGCATCGGCTGCCGGCCACCTCTCGGGCGATGCGAACCGCGGCGCGGTTCAGGTCCTCGAGTGAGCTCTCGAGGCCGACCGTCGCGAGCTTGTCGCGGCTCGCGTAGAACGTCAGCGCCTGGAGCACCTCGGCCCCCGCCTCCCGAAACTCCGTGTGGAGCTCGCGCACGGCCTGCGGCCGGTTCAGGACGACTTCCGGCGTGAAGGGGCCGCCCCGGACCCAGCCGCGCTTCTCGAGCTCGAGCAGATAACCGCCGTCGCCGAGCACGATGCCGTCGGCGAGCCTCTCCAGAATCCCTCTCTTGACCATCCCTGAAAAGTCCCCTTTCCCCTTCGGTGTCATGAAGCTCAAGCGGCGCGCGCCGGCGACTTCGGCCGACGGCGATCCCGCAGGACTTGCTTTGCCGCGTTGTGGCCGGGCGCGCCCGTGACGCCTCCGCCGGGGTGCGCGCCCGCGCCGCAGAGATAGAGACCCGCGACCGGCGTCCGATAGGCCGACCAGCCGGGGACCGGGCGCAGGAAGAAGAGCTGCTCGAGACTCAGGTCGCCGTGGAAGATGTTCCCTTCCGTCAGGCCGTAAGTCCGCTCGAGATCGAGCGGCGTCAGCACCTGCCGCGCGACGACGGACGCCGGGACGTTCGAAGCGTAGTCGCCGATCCGCGCGACGACCCGATCGCCGAGTCGTTCGCGTTCGGCGTCCCAGTCGCCTCGCGTCAGGCGGTAGGGCACGTACTGAACGAAGCAGGTCATCACGTGGCGGCCGGCCGGAGCGAGCGAAGGATCGACGTTCGAGGCGACGACGCAGTCGATCCACAGCTCCTCCGGGACCTCGCCGCGCCGCGCGGCTTCGGCGCTCGCCTGCGCGTATTCGAGCGAGGGCACGAGCGTGAAGAGCGACCGCTGCGCCGCCGTCCAGTCGGACGGCATTCCGGCGACCCGCGGCTCCTCGGAAAGCACGAGGTTCACCTTGGCGCACGGGCCGTCCATCTTGATGCCTCGGATCTTCTCGCGGAAGTCGTCGGGGAGCGCGCCCTCATCCACGAGGGACAGGAACGTGCGTTTGGGGTCGGCGTTCGAGAGGACGACCGGCGCGGCCATCTCGTCGCCGTTCTCGAGCGCGACGCCGCGCGCCCGGCCGCCGCGGACCACGATGCGCGCGACGGGCGCCCCCGTGCGGATCTCGGCGCCGAGCGCGCGCGCGGCCGACGCCATCGCCTTCGTGATCGCGCCCATGCCGCCGAGCACGTGGCCGTAGAAGCCCTGCACCTGGTGCTCGCCGCCGGAGAGGAGATGGAAGAGGAGGCCGAGCGCCGTGCCGGGGTGGTACGGCCCGCCGTGCTTGCCGTACAGGCTGTTGGCGAGGAGGAGCGTCTTGACCTTGTCGGACTCGTAGTGGCGGTCGAGGAAGTCGCCGAGGCTGCCCGTCAGGAAGGACACCATTTCGGCGATCTCGCCCTCGGTGATGCCACGAAAACGCCGGCCGATCCGGAGGAGCTCGCGGAGCCGGCCGACGCCCTTCGCTCCGAAGTCCGGCGGAGGCTCGAGGAAGAACGGCTGGAGATAGCGCGCGAGGCGCCGGAGCCTTTCGTTGCTCCTCTCGAAGGTCTTCGCGTCCGCGGGCGAGAGCCGCGCGATCTCGGCGGCGGTGCGGCCGCCGTCGGCCCACCAGGGGAGGACCGTCGCGTCGGCGAAGGGCACGAGAAGCGCGGGATCGCACGGCACCATGCGGAGCCCGTGCGCGCCGAGGTCGAGATCGCGGATGACCTCCGGCCGCAGCATGCTCGCGATGTACGACGTCGTCGAGGCGAAGCAGCCGGGAGCGATCTCTTCGGTCACGCAGCATCCGCCCACGACGTCGCGTCGCTCGAGCACGAGCGTCGAGAGTCCCGCGCGCGCGAGGTAGGCCGCGGCGGTCAGACCGTTGTGGCCGGCCCCGACGACGATCGCGTCGTACGCGCCGCGGACCCGGCTTGTATGACTGGTGGTCATAATTCTGTGATAAATTGCCGGCGCACACTAGCACAGCAATGCTTCCTACGGAACAGAAAACATTGACTATCGGTCAGGAGTCGCGGACCCGCTCGGCCCGGGTGGCCGAGAAAACGCGGCGCATCCTGGAGACGGCCATGCGCCACTTCGCGAAGTCCGGCTATCACGCGGCGCGGGTCGAGGACATCGCCGCCGAGCTCGGGATCGCCAAGGGCTCGGTCTTTCAGCACTTCGGCAGCAAGGAGGCGCTCTTCCTCGCCGCTTACCGCCAGGCCGTCCGCTCGCTCGCCCGGTATCTGGACGCGCCGGCCGACGTGCTCGCCGAGGGCTTCTTCGCCACGGTCCGGTACTGGCTCGAGCGCACCGAGAGCCGCCTGAGGGAGAACTGGGTGCCGTACCGCCTGTCGTTGATCGGCAACTACGCGAGCGACCTGGGGCTGCGCCGTGAGATCAACCGTTTCCTGGTGGAGGAGGACCCCTACGGTGCAATGCCGTTCGTCCAGATGGGCATCGCGCGCGGAGAGGTTCGCGACGACGTGGCGCCGGAGCTTCTCGCTTCGGTCCTCGAGTGGAACGTCGAGCGCTTCCAGGACGCCTTGCTGACCGAAGAGCTGGATCCGGGTCTGTTCCGCCGGGCGCGGGGCCGGCCCGAGCGGACGCGCGCGCGGATCGAGCAGTTCCTGGACATCCTGCGCGGCGGTCTCGCGTCGCGCGGCGGGCGGCTCGCGGCGGGCTCGCCGGAGGCGCCGGAGCCGGCGTGAGCGGCGGATTCGAGCCGGATCTCTCGATCGCCGAGACGCCGCCGTCGGCCGCCTACTTCGATCCCGAGGTTTTCCGGCGCGAGCGGGAGCGGATCTTCTCGCGGACGTGGCAGCTCGTCGGGCCGGCGGCCTCGGCTGCGGCGCCGGGCGACTATTTCGCGTGCGAGGTCGCCGGAGAGCCGGTCGTCGTCGCGCGAGACGAGGACGGCGTGCTCCGCGCGCTTTCGAACGTCTGCCGGCACCGCGCCGGGCCGGTCGCGCGCGGGGCGGGCCGCGCGGCGGCGCTGCGGTGCGGCTATCACGGGTGGACGTACGGCCTCGATGGAACGCTCCGCGCGACGCCCGAGTGGGATGGCGTGCGGAACTTCGACCGCGCGGCGCATTGCCTGCCGGAGTTCCGGGTCGCCGAATGGCGCGGCATGCTGTTCGTGAACCTCGACGCGAACGCGGCGCCGCTCGAGGCGGCGCTCTCCGTGATCGCGGAGGAGAGCCGCAAGCTGCCGATCGAGAGCATGCGCCCCTTCCGGACCATGGACTACGAGATCGCGTGCAACTGGAAGGTCTACGTCGACAACTATCTCGAGGGGTACCACATCCCGATCGTGCACCCCGAGCTCTTCCGCCGCCTCGACTACCGCGCGTATCGCGTGGAGACGTCCGAAGGCTACTCGAAACAACACGCGCCGTACCGGGAGACGCCCGGCGCCGCGCCGGACGAGGCGCTCTACTACTGGCTCTTCCCGAACGTGATGCTCAATCTCTATCCGGACAACCTGCAGAGCAACGCCGTGCTGCCGCTCTCACCCGAGCGCACCCTCACGCGCTTCGAGTGGTACGCGCTCGACCCGGATCGCCCGGGCGCCGCCGAGGAGCTCGAACGCTCGGTCGCCTTCGCCGACCGGATCCAGCAGGAGGACGTCGCGATCTGCGAGGCGGTTCAGAAGGGACTCCGGTCGCGCACGTACGACCGCGGGCGCTACTCGGTGCGGCGGGAAAACGGTGTGCACCACTTTCACGGGCTGCTTCACCGGTTCCTGGCGGCATAGCGGCGTCGGCCGCGCCCGCGGCCGGGCGGTCCCGGGCGGACTAGGCGCGGCGCCGCAGATCCGCGGCGATCTCGCGGGCCGCGTTGGCTCCCGGCCCTCCCGTCACGCGGCCGCCCGGGTGCGTCCCGGCGCCGCACAGATAGAGGCCGGCGATCGGCGTGCGGTAGCGCGCCCAGCCGAGCAGCGGGCGCATCGTGAAGATCTGGTCGAGGGCCTGCTCGCCGTGGAAGATGTGCCCGCCCGTCAGGCCGTAGACGTCCTCGAGGTCCTTCGGCGTCAGCACCTGGCGCGCCAGGATCGAGGACTCGAGGTCGGGGGCGTACGCGGCGAGCGTCTTCACGACGGCGTCGCCGAAGGCCTCCCGCCGCCCGTTCCAGTCGCCCTCGCGCAGGCGCTCCGGAGCGTACTGCGCCGTGACGGACATCACGTGCGCGCCGGCGGGCGCGAGCGAAGGGTCGAGCACCGTCGGGATCGTGACGTCGCACCAGGGGTGCGGCGAGAACTCGCCGTACTTGGCCGCGTCGAAGGCGCGCTCGAGGTAGTCGATCTCCGGGCCGACGTGGATCCGCCCCGCGAGCATCGCCGGCGCGTCGCCGTCGAGACCGCGGAACTTCGGGAGCCTCGAGAGCGCCAGGTTCACCTTGCCGACGGCGCCGGAGCTTCGATAGTTGCGGATGCGGTTGGAGAAGTCCGGATCGAGCTCGGTCGGCTCGAGAAGATTCAGGAACGTGCGGCGCGGGTCGGCGTTCGAGACGACAGCGCGCGCCGGGATCCGCTCGCCGTTCGCGAGCACGACGCCGACCGCCTTTCCGTCCCGGACGTCGATACGGGAGACCTCGACGCCGGTACGGATCTCCGCGCCGGCGGAGCGGGCCGCGTCGGCGAGGGCCGACGTCAACGCGCCCATGCCGCCGGCGACGAAGGACGCGGGGCCGGCCGAGTGCGGCTCGAACGCCGCCTGCACGAGCAGGTTCGCGCCCGTGCCGGCCGACCAGGGCCCGCCGAGCATTCCGTAGACGCCGCGCGCCGCGATCGCCGCGCGCAGCAGGTCCGTTTCGAACCATTCCGCGACGAGGTCCGCGACCGCCATCGGGCCCCAGCGCAGGAGGCGGTACGCGTCGCGGCGGGGCAGGCCGCGGAAATCCTTGCCCAGCTTCAGAAGCTGCCAGACCTCGCCCGCCTCGGTCCTGTCGAGGTCGGGCGGAGCCATCGAGAGGACCGGCGCGGCCATCTTCCCGATGCGGCCGAGGCTCGCGTGGAACTCCCCGTACTTGCGGGCGTCCTTCTCCGAGTGGCGGCCGAGCGCCGTCGCCGTCCGGGCCGGGTCGTCGTAGAGCGGCAGGTGCTTGCCTTCGGGAGAGAGAGCGAGCACGCGGACCTCGGGACGGAGCGTCTTCAATCCGTGCGACGCGAGATCCAGGTCGGCGGCGATGCGCGGCAGGAGAGGCCCGCCGGAGTGCGCGAGCGTCGAGCAGCGGAATCCCGGGTGGATCTCCTCGGTCACCGCGGCGCCGCCCACGACCTTTCGGCGCTCGAGCACGAGCGGCTTGAGTCCGGCCTTCGCGAGATAGGCGGCGGCGACGAGGCCGTTGTGCCCGCCCCCGACGACGAGGACGTCGGGCGTGCCGGTCACGCGCGCACCTTGCCCTTCTTCCAGTCGCCGAGGAGCTTCAACGCGGCGTTGCGCCCCGGCGCCCCCATGATGCCGCCGCCCGGGTGCGTCGCCGAGCCGCACATGTAGAGGTTGCGCAGCGGCGTCGCGTACTGCGCCCACCCCGGGGCCGGCCGCAGGAAGAAGAGCTGCTCGAGCGTCAGCTCGCCCTGGAAGATGTTGCCCTCCGAGAGCCCGAACTCGCGCTCGAGGTCGAGCGGCGTGAGCACCTGCCGGTGGCGGATGATGCTCTTGAGGTTCGGCGCGTGCTCGGAGATCGTCTCCACGACGGTGTCGCCGAACGCCTCGCGCTGCTCGTCCCAGTCGCCTTTCAGGTTGTACGGCGCGTACTGAACGAAGCAGGACATCACGTGCTTGCCGGGCGGTGCGACCGACGGGTCCGTCAGGCTCGGGATGACCATGTCGATGTAGGGCCGCCGCGAGACCTGACCGTACTTCGCGTCGTCGTAGGCGCGCTCCATGTAGTCGACCGACGGCGAGATCGAGATCGCGCCGCGCAGGTGCGCGCCAGCGCCCGGGAGGCTCTTGAACTCCGGAAGGCCGTCGAGCGCGAGGTTCACCTTGCCCGAGGAGCCGCGGAACTTGTAGCGCTCGATGTCCTCGACGAAGTCGTCCGGCAGCTCCTTCGGGTCCATCATCTTGAGGAACGTCAGCCGCGGATCGACGCTCGAGCAGACGACGCGCGCGAAGATCTCCTCGCCGCTCGCGAGCGCGACGCCCGTGGCCTTGCCGTTCTTCGTCAGAATCTTCGCGATCGGCGACTTCACGCGGATCTCGACGCCCGCCTCGCGGGCCGCGTCGGCGATGGCGTTGGAGATGGCGCCCGTGCCGCCGCGCGCAAACCCCCAGGACCGGAACGCGCCGTCGATCTCGCCCATGTAGTGGTGGAGGAGCACGTAGGCGGTTCCCGGCGAGCGCACTCCGAGGAACGTCCCGATGATGCCGGAGGCCGACATCGTGGCCTTGAGGACGTCTGTCTCGAACCATTGGTCGAGGAAGTCGACCGCGCTCATCGACATGAGCTGGACCTGGTTGTAGCGGTCGCCGGGCGACAGGTCGCGGAAGCGCTTGCCGAGGCGGAGGAGATCGAGGAATCCCTTCCAGTCGCGGGAGGTCGGATCGGCCGGCGTCATCGACAGGATCGGCTTCACGAACCGGCCCATCTCGATCATGGCCTTGCCGTACTCGTCGTAGGCCTCGGCGTCCAGCCGCGAGTGGCGCGCGATCTCGCGCCGCGTCTTGTAGTGATCGTTGACGCGCCAGAGGTAATCCCCGTTGGGCATCGGGGTGAAGGTGCCGTCGAGAGGCAGGATCTCGAGGCCGTGCCGCGGCAGATCGAGCTCGCGGATGATCTCGGGGCGCAGCAGCGACACGACATAGGAGCAGACGGAGAACTGAAAGCCGGGGAAGACCTCCTCGGTCACGGCCGCGC
>DATBFU010000039.1:0-29758 GCA_036558325.1 Thermoanaerobaculia bacterium
CTGGGGCCGGGTCAGGCCGGCGTTGCGGCCGAACTTCAACTTGTCGCTGCGCAGGTACCAGACGTCGACGGTGTTGGACGGAACGATCTGCCAGTTGAACTTCGCGTTGAAGTCTTCGAGGGTCGTGTTGTCCGTCGCGCCGCCGGCGGTGATCAGGTTGATCTGGTCGCGGCCGTAGGAGCCCCACAGCCACATGTGGTCCTTCCACACCGGGCCGCCGAGCTCGGCGCCGTAGTCCTGCACGCTGTTGATGTGGTTTCCGGCCGCGAGCGGCGCCGGCGCGCCCGTCGAGTCCACCTGGTTCCTGGCCTCGTCGGGCAGGTTGTCGGACTGGAAGTGATGATCGACCGCGAAGATGCGGGCGCTGCCATGCACCTCGTTGGTCCCGCGCTTGGTCACCATGTTCAGGTGCGTGCCCGATCCGGAGATCGAGGCGTCGGCGCCGCCGGTGATGACCTGCATCTCCTGAAACGAGTCGAAGTCGTAGTACCCCGCCGACGCGCCGAGCGCCGACATGTCGGTCAGGTTCACGCCGTCCACCGAGAACGTGCCCGCCATCGAGCCCTTGCCGCCGAGCGTCGATTGCTGCCCCGACTCGGAGCCGGCAACGTTGACCCGGTCGACGAGGACGCCGGGCACCGACTGGAGCACGACCCACGGGTCGCGCGCCGTGGGAATGGTCTTCAGCTCTTCCTGCGTGATCGCCGCGCCCGCCTGCACGGTTTTGGTGTTGATGACCGGCACCTCGCCGGAGACCGTCACCGTGGCCGCGACCGACGAGAGCTTCATCGGGATCGTCAGCTCGGTGTTGCGGCCGAGCGCCACCGTCACGTTCTCCCGGTTGACCGTCGTGAACCCCTGGAGCGCGAGCGTGATCGTGTACACGCCGGGCGCGAGGTTGACGATGTGGAACTCTCCGCGCGCGTCGGAGTACACGGTCTGCGGCGCGGCGACGCCCGTCACGGTCACCGACACCCCGGGGAGCACGCCCCCCTGCTCATCGACGGCTTTGCCGTCGATGCCGCCGGTGTTGCTGCCGTACTGCGCCGTGGCCGGCGCCGCGAGCGCCAGGAGCATGGCCGCGGCGACGGCGGCGATCTGAAGAAATCGTTTCGACATGGAGACCTCCTTCGAAAAATCCGATGGCGTTCGTGGCTGCATCGCTTTCCTCCCGCCGTCCGACCCGGACGGCGATGGCGGCTCCAAGGAGCAACGCGACCGCCAAACGCGGTGTCGTCCCGACAAACCCCTTCGGAAGAAGCGGTTACGGCCCCGGACGTTTTGCATTAAGACGCGACCTCGCGCACGGCGGGTTGGACAGGACCCGGGATTTCTGGATCGCCGGGCGGGAAGAGCTTCAGCCGAGGACCGGGAGCGCCACGCGGCGGGGCTTTCCGACCGGATCCTGAGGCCACACGCGCGAAGGCCGGTGGCGGCGCACGTGCGGCGAGGTCAGCGCGATCCGGCGGAGCTCCGCGAGCGAACGGGCCTCCGTCGAAGCGCGCGGGACGAGGAACCCCTCCTCCCGGACCTTGCGCACGGCCGCCTCGAGGCGCTCGCCTCGCCGCGGGGAATCTTCCTGACAGATCGCCCAGGCGGCGTCGTCGTAGCTGCAACGCGCGCGCGCGCAGACCTCGGCCAGGCGCTCGGCCATCGACCGGGATGTCGACCCGCGGCTTCGCGCCGCGGCGCGCCGGACCCGTTGCAGGAGCAGCACGCGCTGGTACGCAAACCAGAAATGTTGCCCGAGCGCGACGGGATCGCGCTTTTCCTTCCCGATCAGATGCCGGACAACGAGCCGGAGCCGGCGCTCGGCCCCGCGGACCGCGCTGCGCGCCTGGCAGGCGAGCGTCTCGATCTCGTCCCGCACGCGCCACGACCGCAGCACCGAGAACGAGAGGACGGTCGAGGCCTCCGGAAGGAGTCCCGCGCCTCCGTCGCCTCCCACGTAGCGGCGCAGCCTCTGCTCGGCCTCGATCTCGCCGAGCAGAATCCGCCGCCACGGGATCCCGAGCGCTTCGGCGCACGCGAGGATCTCTTCGGGCGCGGCCGTGGCGGTCGGAACGTGCGGCGCCGGCTCCGGATCGCCGTCGCGCGCTCCCGGAATGACGCGCGGAACGATTCCGTAGATCCCGGGGGAAGCCACCCTAACGGCCCTCCCCTTCGGGGCCCGCTCCCGCCGCGCCGCGAGCTCGTGTCGCCCTCACGACCCCGAGTGTCGCCCTTCGAGTGGTCGGTGAAAATATCCACCTGGGATGAGTGCCGTATAGCCACCGGATTCGGGCGACCGCCGCGGCGGTCCGGCCGCGAAAGTCGGAACGCCGTCAGGCGCGCGACGATTCGGCGGGCGTCGGTCTCCAGGGCGGGGCATCCTTCGCGCCGCCGGCCGCGCGGTCGGCCGCTCGCGCGCAGAGCGCCGCCGGCAGGCCCACGAGGAGCGCGTGCCCGATGAGGCCGTTCAGCATGACGGGCAGGGGCATCGGCGGAATCCGGTGGATGGCCGAGAGCGGGATCACGACGTAGGTCATGAAGAGATGGACGAGAGGCCCATAGACGAGCCCGCCGACGACCGGGCGCGCGGCGAGGATCGGGAGAAATCGCGAGAACAAATAGTAGGCGAGGACGATGAGCGTACCGTCGAAGAGCTGGAGGAAGACCCCGAGGACCACGGTCGGAGTTCCGCCGCCATAGGCCGCCTCGCGCCCCAGAAGGCCGGCCGCGATCGACTGGAAGATCCGGCCCGGCGCCGCGCCTCTCGACCCGAAGAACACGATGGCGTCGATCGCGTCGAGACCGCCGACGACGAGCCCGCCCGCGAGCAGCGTCGGGAGCGCCGAACGGAAGCCGCGCGCCAAGGCGTCAGACTCCTTCGCGGACGGCCAGGCGGCGCGCGCCCGCGCCGCAGATCTCGAGCGAGGACGGATCCTGGAGGAACGCCGCCACGCCGAGCTTCGTTCGATCCCACCCCTTTTCGATCTTGATCTCCTCCCGAAACTCCTTCGGGGACGGGTCGCCGGAGGAGAGGCGGCCGGCGCGCTGAAGGACCCGTACAACGTTCTCGTTGCGCAGCGTGCTCCCTCCGTTCTCTCCCTTGCCCACGGCCGTGACGAGACCGGTCTCGTAAAGCGCCACCATGAGGTCGAGCTTGCGGCCGCGCAGGGCCTCGGGCCGCTCCACGGCGGCGCGGACGAGCACCTTCGAATCGGACGGCTCGAGCGTCAGATCGATCCGGCCCGCGGGACGCTCGGCGGCCGACGCGATCGCCGAGCGCAGGCGCGCCGCGTCGGAGCCGACCATCTCCGTGCGACCGTCCACGACCGCCTGCGGCGTGTAGACGTCGCGAAAATAAAGGACGCGCGCGTAATCGGCCTGGCGCTCGGTCCACGCGTGACGCGAGAACGGATCCTTCCATCCGAGCGAGTCCCAGAAATCCACGTGGAACTCGAGCGGCACGACGCGGCCGGCCGACTCGGCGCCGATGCCCTCGAGCAGGCGATCCGCCGCGGGGCAGCTCGAGCATCCCTGCGAGGTGAAGAGCTCGACGACGACGGCGTGCGCGGGCGGGGGCGACACGTCGGAACCGGCGTCCGGAGCGAGGATCGCCGCGAGCAGGGAGACCGCGAGAGAGAGAGTCCGGCTCACGGCACGGCAGTCTGACGCACGAAGCGGTCGGCGGCAATATCCACTTGCAACTCGATCTCTATGACCACTATCTTGCCGCCGTGAGCGCCGCGCCTCCCGGAATCCTCCCCATCATCGCGATCGACCGCGGCTCCGAGAAGCCCCTCTACCGACAGCTCTACGAAGGGTACCGCGACGCGATCGTGGAGCGACGCCTGCGCGCCGGACAGCGCCTCCCCTCGACCCGGAGCCTGGCGGCCGAGCTCCAGATCTCGCGCATCCCGGTTCTGAACGCGTTCGAGCAGCTCCTCGCGGAGGGCTACTTCGAGAGCCGCTCCGGATCCGGCACGTTCGTCGCGAGCGCTTTGCCGGGTGAGCTCATCGCGCCGCCCCGCCGGTCGGCGTCCCGCGCGGCTCCCGCGAGGCCGGCGCCGCGGCCGATCTCGAAGGGCGCCGCGGATCTCGTGCACCGGGAACCCGGTCTCTGGTTCCGCAAGCGCGGCGCCTTCTGCATCGGCGAGCCCGCCCTCGACCGCTTCCCGATCGGCGTCTGGTCGAGCCTCGTGGCGCGTCACGCGAGGCGGCCGGATTCGACGTTGCTGCCCTATATCCACCCGATGGGTCTGCCGGCGCTCCGCGAGGCCGTCGCCGAGTACCTGCGCACGGCGCGCGCCGTCCGATGCGAGGCCGACCAGATCATGATCGTGAACGGGTCGCAGCAGGCCCTCGAGCTCGCCGCGCGCGTTCTGCTCGACGCGGAGAGCGCCGTCTGGATCGAAGAGCCCGGGTATTTCGGTCTTCACGGCGTCCTCTCGCTCGCCGCCGCGCGGATCGTGCCCGTGCCCGTCGACTCGCAGGGCCTCGACGTCTCCGCGGGCATCGCCCGGTGCGCAAAACCCCGCGCGGTCTTCGTGACGCCGTCGCATCAGTTCCCGCTCGGCGTCACGATGAGCGCGTCGCGGCGGCTCCAGCTGCTCGACTTCGCGCGCGGGAGCGGGTGCTGGGTGGTCGAGGACGATTACGACAGCGAGTACCGCTACGGCAACCTGCCGATCGCGGCGCTGCAGGGGCTCGACCGCGACGGCCGCGTGATCTACGTCGGGACGTTCACCAAGATTCTCTTCCCGGCGATCCGCCTCGCCTACGTCGTTCTTCCGCCGGATCTCGTGGACGCGTTCACGCAGGTGCGCCGCTCGATGGACGTCCACTCCCCGACGTTTCCGCAGGCGGTGCTGGCCGATTTCGTCCGCGAGGGCCATTTCGCGCGCCACATCCGGCGCATGCGCATGCTCTGCCGCGAGCGCCGCGATGCCCTCGTCGGGGCGCTCGCGCGCGAGCTCCCGGACGTCCTGCACGTCCAGGGAGACGCCGCCGGCATGTTCCTGACCGCGACGCTGCCCCGGGGATGGAGCGACCTCGAGGTCGCGCGGCGCGCCGCGGAGCGGGACCTCTGGACGGCGCCCCTGTCGGAAGCGTACGCGGGGCGGCCGGCGCGCCAGGGCCTGGTTCTGGGGTACGGCAGCACGCCGGCGGAGCGGATCGACGAAGGCGTCGTCCGGCTCCGCGACGTCATCCGGTCGCTCGGGCGCCGTTAGGAAGGATCAGGGTGCGGGCCGGCGCCGCGAATCGCCGGCGCGCCGGAACGCGCTCGCTCCCGCGCGGTCTCCGACGATCTCGCACACCTTGGCCGCCACCTCGAAGCTCTTCCCGGTCGGGACGCGCCGCGTCATCTCCTCGAGGAGCGCCTGGAACTCGGCCCGCCGGCCGCCCGCGGCATAGAGCAGCGCCAGGCGCGACCACGCGTCGAGCCCTTCGGGAAAATCCCGGATCTCGCGCCGGAAATCCGCCTCGGCCTCGGGCTCGCGGCCCAGGTGCGCGAGCGCGTCGGCGCGGGCGGCGCGGATGCCCTGCATCGGCGGCGCGTGGGTCTCTTCTCCGATCCGGAGCGCGTGGTCGAAGTGGCCGATCGCCGTTTCGAAGTCGCCCCGCCGCGCGGCCACGCGTCCGAGCAGGAGGAGCGGCAGCCGGCCCTCGGGGCTCTTCGCCTGCGCCGCCTCGGCGTACTTCCCGGCGGCGGCGACGTCGCCTTCGGCGAGCGCGATCGCGGCGAGCTCCTCGTCGACTCCCGAGGAGCCGAGCGCGCGCGCCGTCTCGGCGAGCGCCCGAGCCTTCGCGAACTGTCCGTCTTCGAGGTGCAGGTCCGCGAGCCCCATGACCACCTGAGGCGTCCCGGGCTGCAGCCGGTCGGCCTGCTCGAGCGCCGCGATCGCTTCCTTCGAGCGTCCGGCGCGTCTCAGCCCGCGCGCCAGCGACTCCCATCCGTCGAGCATCCGCGGATTCTCGGCCGTGAAGCGGCGAAGCAAGGCGGCGGCCTCGTCGTCGCGGTGTTGATCGGTGAGCCGGCTCGCATCTTTGAGGATCTGGAGCGAGCCGATGCGATCCTTCGGGTCCGGCAGGTCCTTGGCGTCGGAGCCTGGAGAGGCCTGCCCGATGTAACCGAGCGACGCGAGCTTCTTGATCGTCTCCGGATCCGCGACGCCCGGCGCCTGCAGCGGGCGGCTCATCGCGGAGAGCTCGACGCGAAGGCGGCGAAACGCGGGGGACAGGTCCGCCGCCAGATTCTTGCGCTCGCCCGGATCGGCGCGAAAGTCGTACAGCTCCGGCCGAGGCGCCTCGATGTACTGGTGGCCGTCGTCCGTCAGGGACGCGAGATCGCTCCAGCCGAAGTGGTACCGCGGGTAGAGCGTCTCGCTGTAGATGCTGCGCGCCGGCGCCGTTTCGCCCGGGAGCGCGAGCGCGATGAGCGACGCCCCGGGGAGATTCGCCGGCGCCTTCTCTCCGAGCGCGGCGGCGATCGTCGGGAAGACGTCCACGAGACCCGCCGGCGCCGCGACCCGCGTGCCGGCCAGCGCCGATTTCGGGAGCTTCAGGAAGAGCGGCACGCGCACGGCCTCGCGGTAGAGCAGGATGCCGTGCTCGTCCTCTCCGTGGTCGCCGAGACCCTCGCCGTGGTCCGAGAGGAAGACGACGACCGCGCGGTCGTAGAGGCCGCGCGCCTTCAGGAACGCGACGAAGCGTCCCACGATCTCGTCGGCCGCGGCGATCTCGCCGTCGTACGGAGCCTTCTTGTAGCGCGACCCGAAGGGCTCCGGAGGCTCGTAGGGCGTGTGCGGCTCGTAGAGATGAAGGAAGGCGAGCACGGGCGCTCCGTCGGGCCGTCCGGCCATCCACGCCTCGAGCCGCCGCTCCGTCTCGCCGCCGCCGCGCTGCACCTGGCCGATCGCCTGCCCCGCGGACGTCGCCTCGATCTGGTCGTCCCAGAACGAGAATCCGCGCGAGACCCCACTCGCGTGATCGAGGACCACCGCCGAGACGGCGGCGCCGGCCGCGTAGCCGCGCGACGAGAGAAACTCGGCGAGCGTCGGGTGTGCGGCGTCGAGCCGGTAGCCGACGTTGTCGCGGACGCCGTTCTGGAAGGGAAGGAGGCCCGTCAGGAGCGCGACGTGCGACGGCAGGGTCAGGGGAACGTGCGACACGGCGTTGTCGAAGACGATCGAGTCCTTCGCGAGCGCGTCCAGGCCCGGGGTCTCGACGCCGCGATAGCCGTAGACCGGCAGGTGATCGGCCCGGAGCGTGTCGACCGAGATGAGGACGACCGGCGCTTTGGGGAAGACCAGCGTCTTTCGCGCGCACGCCGCCGACGAGCCGAGCAGCGCCGCCGCGACCATCGCCGCGGCGGCGAGAACGAGGCGCCCGGCCCCGGCCGGGCCGGGCGTCCCGCGGGTCACTGCAGCGACTTCAAGAGCTCCTTGACCGTGTCGGCGTCGCCCCCGTTGGGCGCGAGCTCCAGGTACTTCTGAAAGTCGGCCTTGGCGTCCGCGTTCTTCTTGAGCTGCATTCGCGCGAGGCCGCGGTAGTAGTACGCGTCGGCGAGGTCCGGCGAGAGCTGAAGGGCCTTTCCGAAGGACTCCTCGGCGGCGGCGTTCTGTTTCTTGTTGTAGAGGAGGATTCCGAGGTTCAGGTAGGACGTGTCGGAGGCCTGGTCGGCCGGCACCTTCGCGAGCGCCTCTTTGCCCGCGTCGAGATTGCCGCGCGCGAGCTCGAGCTCCGCGATCGTCTTCCACGCGGCGCCCTCGTTGGGATCCTTCTCGACCGCCTTGCGCAGCCAGTTGATCGCCTCGGCCGTGTTCTCCTCGCCCGCGTACGTCTTCGCGATGCTCATGTAGAGCGGCGCGTAATCGGGCATCTCCTGGAGCGCCTTCTGGTAGTTCTCGCGCGCCGTCGGCCAGTCCTTCGCCGTCAACGCCGTGTTGCCGGCCTCGATCGCCGCGGCGGTCTCCTTGGAAATCTTCTGACCGGCGACCTGGAGCTCCTCGTGCGACGCTCCCGGGGTTTCCTTCGGTGGCTCGACGGGTTCGAGCTGCACGTCGATCGGCGGGTTCCGGCTGAGCTCCTGCACCGGCACCGAAATCTGCTTGGTCTGATAGCCGGGCGCCTCGAAGTCCACGTTCCAGGTGCCCCCGGCCAGGCCGAAGTAGGCGAATCTGCCGTTCTTGTCGGCGGTCAGGTCGGTTCCGCCCTTGCCCGATTGCGTCCAGCGCAGCGTGATCTTCGCGCTGGGAATCGGCTGTCCTTTGGTGCTCTTGACGGTGCCTTCGATGCGCCCCCGGCCACGCCATTCCTGGGCGGCGAGCGGCGCGGCGAGCGACAGCACTGCCGCCAGGGTCACGAGGGCGGTGATTGCTCTTCTCATTCCCCCTCCCGAAACGAATCAGGTCTTCTTCCGCGCCCGGGACGGCGGTTCCGGACCCGGGACGCCGGGTTCGTGAGTATATCCTTCGCGCTCTCGGATCGCGGGATGACCAAGAGCCGAACACGTCGTGCGGGAAACGCACCCGATCCGCGAGAGCCGAAGGGCCGCCCCCGGGCTCCGGCCTCCGAAGGGGCGCCTCCGCGGGCCGCCCTCGACCGGGTCCTCCTCACTGCGATTTTCCTCGTGGCGCTCGGGCTGCGCGTCGCCGTCCTCCAGCGCCTGATGGAGCTACCGATCCATCGAACACCGCAGCTCGATTCGCTCGAGTTTCTGCTTCGGGCGGAGCGTTTCGCGCACGGCGATTTCGCTCCGGTCGCCGTGCCGCAGCACGGCCCGGGCTATCCGCTCTTCATGGCGCTCGTCTTTCGGCTCTTTCCCGGCTCCCTCTTCGCCCTCGGTCTCGCGCAGTGCGTCCTCGGTGCGATGCTCTGCGTTCTTGCCGCGACGCTCGGCCGCCGATACTTCGGCCGGCGGGCCGGAATCGCCGCGGGGGTCCTTCTCGCGCTCAACGGACCCGCGATCCTCCTCACGGGCCTGGTCCTGGCGGAGGGCCTTCTGCTGTTCCTCCTGATGGCGGCGCTCGTTCTCTTCGATCCGGCACGCGGGCGCTGGCCACGCCTGATCGCCGCCGGCGGCGTCGTCGGCTATGCCGCGACGGTTCGCCCGACGGCCGTCTTGCTGCTTCTGCTCTTCGTTCTCGCCGTTGTTCGCCGCGGCGGATCGAAGGGTTGGGCCGCAGCCGGCGCCCTCGCCGGTGCGTTTCTCCTCGGCCTTTCGCCTTCCTTGTGGATGAACGCGCGAACCGCGCGCTCCCCCTTCCTGGTCCAGGGCCATGCCGGCCTCAACTTCTACATCGGCAACTCGCCGGCGGGCACCGGCAGCGCCTCATCCCGTCTGGGCGGCTCGTGGGACGCGGTCTCCGGCGAGGCATCCCGTCAGAACGTCCGGGGGGCGTCCGCGCAGGATCGCTTCTATTTCGAAAAGACCTTCGCGGAGATCCGGAAGAACCCCTCCGGATACCTTCGCCTTCTCGGCCGAAAGACCCTCTCGCTCGTCGAGGCCGCAGAGATCCGGGACTCGCACGCCTTCGATTTCTTCGCGCGGCAGATTCCGATCGTGCGCTTGGCGCCCGGATTCGCGTCACTCATCGCGCTGGCGGTCTGCGGCCTGTCCGTGACCATCCGGAACCGTGATGCTCGGTTCCTCGGGCTCGGGTATCTCGCGCTCTTCGGCGCTTCCTGCCTGCTTCTCGTCGTGGGCTTCCGGTATCGAAGCCCGATCGTGCCGGTGCTCTCGATCTTCGCCGGAGCGGGAGCCGTGGCCATTTACGACGGCTTCCGGTTGCGGAATTTCCGGGCGGCCGCCGGTCTCGCGGCCGTCGCGGCGCTCGTCTGGGGCGTGTCCCACGCGATCCGGCCGCCCGACGATCGCCGGCTCGCCGAGGAGTGGTCATTCACGGGAAATGCGCTCATCAAGGAGGGGGATCCGTCGGCGGCGGAGTCGGCGTTTCGTTCGGCGCTGGCGGAAGACCCGCACTTCGCGCCGGCCTGGGCCGGTCTCGGTGCCCTCGACCTGCAGCGCTCCGCTTTTCCGGAAGCGACCCGTGATCTGCGCCGCGCGGTCTCCGAAGAGTCCGGCTACGCTCGGGCGCACTACCTGCTCGGGGCGGCGCTCGCGAGACAGGGGAAACTGACGGAGGCGATCCCCGAGCTCCAAGCGGCGCTGCGAATCCACCCGAACGATCCCGAGACGCTTCGGGAGCTCGTTCGCGCCCTGTCGGCGGCCGGCCGCGGGGACGAAGCCGAGGCCGTCGCGCGCTCGTTCGTCGAGCGCAATCCCGGAGAAGCCCTGGGGCACCGCGAGCTCGCGCGCGTGGAATCGTCGCGGCACCGGATTCCCGAGGCCCTCGCGGAGGTCGCGGAGAGCATCGCAATCGATCCCGAAGATGCCGACGCGTGGCTGCTGCGTGCCCTTCTGGAGCTCGAGGCCGGGGACGCTTCGAGCGCCGAGACGGCTCTTCGACAGGCCGAGGCGCTCGTGGGACCGGACCAGCCGGGAGTCCGTTTCGCTCGCGGGCTCCTCGAACGTCTCGAGGGGCAGAGCGGTCCGGGTCCGCGGCCTTAGGAGGCCGGCTCTTCGACGGTCTGATACCGGCCCGGCTTCGCGTCGGTCACCGACTGCACCGCGCCCGACGGCCAGCGGATCTCGAGCCGCCGGATCTCCTTCGCCCTTCCGAGACCGAAGTGCACGCGCGGGTCGCTCGACGAGAGGTAGCTGTCCCCCGCCTTGACCTCGCGGGCCTGCTTTCCGAGCTCCGTCTCGAGCGTGACTTTCGCCCCGACGCCCTGACGGTTGGACTTGTGCCCCTCCAGCACCAGCCCGATCCATGCGCCGTGCACGCCGTCATTCCGGAGGAGCTCGAGCGGGCCGCCCGAGTTGGAGACCGCGATGTCGACGTCGCCGTCGTTGTCGAAGTCCGCGGAGGCCGAGCCCCGCCCCACGAGCGCCCGACGAAACGGCTCGCCGCAGGCGCGCTCCCGGAACTTGCCCTTGCCGTCATTCCACATGAGGAACGGTCGTTCGGCGTACGTCACGCCCTGCATCTTCGGCGTCTCGAGAACGTGGCCGTTGGCCACGAAGACGTCCAGCCGCCCGGCGTTGGCGGCGTCGAAAGGATTCAGGCCGAAGCCCGAAAAGTTGAACGCGGGCGGCCCGAACCCGCTCGATCCCGAGACGTCTTCGAAGACGCCGCCGCCCACGTTGCGGTAGAAGCTGTTGGGCTCCGCTTCGAAATTCGCGACGAGCAGATCCGGCAGGCCGTCGCCGTCGATGTCCGCCGAGGAGACGCCCATGCCGCCGAACGCCCGGCCCGCCGCGTTCACGCCCGCGCCGGAAATGAGCGACACGTCCTCGAATTTCATGCCGCCGAGATTGTGGAGGACGAGGTTCATCGTCGTGTCGCACGCAACGTAGACGTCCGGCTTTCCATCGTCGTCGAGGTCCGCGACGACGACGCCGAGCCCCTTGCCGGGGACGGCGCCGACGCCCGAGGACGCGGTCACGTCCGTGAACGTGCCGTCCCGGTTGTTGCGGTAGAGAAGGTTGCCGATCGGCGGATAGAGGCTCGGGTGGCAGTAGTCGCGCTTTCCGGCGGCCGCGTCGCCGCAGAAATAGTTCTTCTCGACCGAGTAGTCGAGATAGCGCACGACGAAGAGGTCGAGGTATCCGTCGCCGTCGAAGTCCGCGAACGCGGCGGACGTGGACCAGCCCGAGCCGGCGACGCCCGCCTTGTCCGTGACGTCCGTGAAGGTGCCGTCGCCGTTGTTGTGGTACAGGGCGTTGCGGCCGAAGTTGGTCACGAAGAGATCCGGGAGCCCGTCGTTGTCGTAGTCGGCGGCGACCGCGCCCATCCCGTAGCCGGCGTTGCGGAGGCCGGCTTTTTCCGTCACGTCGGTGAAGACGCCGCGCACGTTGCGATAGAGGCGGTCCGGAGGACGCGGTCCCGAGCCGGCGGGGAACGGCCCCGACTGAACGACGTAGAGATCCATCCAGCCGTCGTTGTCGTAGTCGAGCCAGGCGATCCCCGAGCCCATCGTCTCGGGCAGCTGATGCTGCGGCGTGCCGCCGCGCTCGTGCCGGAACTTGAGGCCGACCTCGGACGCGACGTCGGTGAAGACGACGGGGCAGCCCGGGTCCTTCTTTCCCGCCTTGCCGGCGGCCGGCGTGCCCTTGGGCGCGTTCAACGTCGTCGAAGGCGGGGGCGCGAGAGCCATGGCGGCCGCGAGCGACGGAAGGAGGAGAAGAGCGCCCGCCTTCACGGCGTCTTCCCCTGCTGCCGCTCGCGGTCGAGCGCCCAGGCGATCGCGCGGTTCTGCGGGTCGAGGAGCGCGGCACGTTCGAGCGACCGCACGGCCTCCGCGTGGCGCCCGAGCTTCGCGAGCGCTTCACCGCGCCCGCGCAAGCCCTCGGGATCGTCGGGATGGCGGTCGAAGACTTCGAGCGCGCGCTCGGCGCGCCCGGCCCGCAGCTCCGTCCAGCCGAGGTTGAGCTCGGCCTGCCGCGAGGCGCTCTTGTAGCGGCGATCCTGCTCTTTTCGGAATTCGTCCTGGTAGATCGCGATCTCCTTCTTCGCCTCATCTCGCCGGCCGGTCCGCGCGAGGAGCGTCCCGAGCGCGTAATGCGTCACGGCGAGGCCCGGCTCGAGCTCGATCGCGCGCCGGAGCGCGGTCTCGGCCGCCGCGGCGTTCCCCGCCGCCTCGTACGCGCGGCCGAGATCGAGCGCGGTCTCGGCCGACTGGGGCTCGAGCTTCTCCGCCCGCTCGAGCTCCGGAACCGCCTCGGCGGCGCGGCCCTGAAAGAGCAGAATGCGCCCGAGCCGGTGATGCGCCTCGGGAGATTCCGGAGCGGCCGCCGCCGTTTCCCGAATGACCGCCGTGGCTTCCTCGATTCGGCCGGCCTCGAAGAGCGCGCTTCCGAGATAGAAGAGGACGCCGCTCGAGGAGTCCCCGCGCCGGCGCACTTCCGCGAACTGCGCGGCCGCGTCGCCGAACCGGCTCTGCTCGCCCAGGATGAGTCCGTAGTGGACGCGGAGCTTGTTGTTGTCGGGCACGCGCTTCAGAACTTTCTCCATCTCCGCGTTTCCCAGAGCGTACTTGCGCTCCCGCCACAGGGATTCGGCGAACTCGGCGGCCAGCGGCAAGTTCTTCGGGTCGGCCGCGAGGGCCTTCCGATAGGTGTCTTCGGCGCGCGGGTCGGAGAGGGCGTCGTATGCCGAAGCGAGTCCGCCGAGCGCCCCGGCGTCTCGGGGATGCGACTTCAGCACCGATTCGAACGTCGGGACGGCTTTCTCCGGGTCGCTCGTCGCGACCGTGGCCCGGCCGAGGAGGACGAGGCCGTCGGCGTTGCCGGGATCGAGCGCGACGGCGCGCGTCGCTTCCGCGAGCGCCTCCTTCGGCTGCCCGGACCGCAGGAGAGCGCGCGCGAGCGCGCGCCGCGGCTCCGGACGGTCGGGCAACGATTGGATCACCGGGGCGAGGAGCTTCGCGGCGGCCGCCGGATCGCCGCGGTCGGAGAGCGTCTCGGCGAGTCCCACGGCGGCGCGAGCGTCCGAAGGCTGCGCCGCGAGGGCATCTTCGTAGAGCCGCTGGGCCGTCTCGAGATCGCCGAGCCGACGCGCTTGCGCCGCGCGCTCGACCGCCCCCGGGGCCGGCGCGGCCGGCGTCACTGTCGTGACCGTCGGAGACGCGACGAGCGCGATCAGGACTCCGACGGGCGCCAACGTCAGGAGGAAGGCTCGGTGACGGTCAGGAGCCGGCCGATGGGAATTCCCCGGTCGAGCACGCTCTTGCGGCCCGACGGCCATTGCACCTCGACGCGATCCACGGCGGTCGCGTCGCCCAGCCCGAAATAGAGCGGCAGCGCGCTCTGCGAGAGGTACCCCGACTTCCCGTCGTTCCACTTGGTGAAGGTCCGGCCGCCGGCCGCGACGACCACCCGCGCGCCGAGCCCCTGACGGTTCGACGCCTTCCCGACGAGCGCGACCTCGAGGAAATGCACCGGATGCCGCGACGAGAGGTCCGAGATCAGGACGCGGGGCCGGCCGTTGAACTCGCCCGTCACGATGTCGGGATCGCCGTCGCCGTCCACGTCGAAGATGACGGCGGAGCGCGTGCTGCGTGTGCCGAGCACGGTAATCTTCCCCGTCCGGTCCTTGCAGGCCGGCCGGCCCTGACCCTCCTTGTCGCAGTCGAGATCGAAGAAGGGCACGGCCGTTCCGTTGGCGCGCGGCTCGACGCCGAGGAGGAACTCGGCGTCGCGGAAGCGCTCGCCGCGGTCGTTCAGAAGGACGGTGTCGATCCCGTAGCGGAAGGGGAAGCTCATGCCGGAGGCGATGAAAACGTCGTCGTAGCCGTCGGCGTTCAGGTCTCCCACGCTCGGGCCCCACGGCCAGTAGTTCTCGACGCCGATCTTGTCGGAGATCTCCTCGAAATGTCCGTCGCCGAGATTCCGGTAGAAGGCGTTTCCGAAGATGTTGTTCGCGCCGCCCTGCAGGAAGGCGTCGTTCCACTTCATCTCCGACTTTTCCTTCTCCTTGTCGGGCCCGATCTCCTGACTCATGTCGGAGTGCATGTCCGTGAGCAGGAGATCCGGACGCCCGTCGTTGTCGAAGTCGAAAAACTTGATCCCCATCGCGCCCCAGGGCGTCTTCGGAAAGTAATCGGCGGTGCGGTCCACGAAGCGCTGCCCCTTCTCGTTGACGTAGAAGTGGTCGTCGCCCTGCATGTTGAGGACGTAGAGGTCCGGGTAGCCGTCGCCGTTCAAATCCGCGACGCTCGCGTCGCCGCTCCAGGACGCGGTCTTGAGGCCCATCTTGTCCGTCACGTCCTCGAAGCGGCGGTTTCCGAGGTTGTGGTACAGCCGGGAGGACTCGGTCCGGTCGGGATGCAGGTGGCCGGAGAACGCGTCTCCGTATCCGACCCAGTAGCCGCCGCGGCCCCTCTCTTCCGTCGTGTACTTGCCGACGTTGACGAGGAAGAGGTCGAGCCTGCCGTCGTTGTCGTAGTCGAAGAAAACGGCGCCCGAGGAGTGGCCCGCGTACTCGAGCCCGGCCTCCTTCGTGACGTCGCGGAAATGCCCCTTCCCGTCGTTCTCGAACAGGATGTTTCCGCCGCGCACCGTCGTGACGAAGAGATCCAGGTCGCCGTCGTTGTCGATGTCGGCGAACGACGCCGTGACGCCGACGCGGTCGGGCACCCCGACGCCGGCCGCCTTCGTGATGTTGCGGAACTTGCCGTGGCCGAGGTTCTTCCAGAGCTCGTTGCCGCCGAGCTGGCTCACGAAGTAGAGGTCGGGCAGGCCGTCGCCGTCCACGTCGCCGGCGATGAGGCCGTTGCCGTGGTCGTAGTGGACGGCCTTGTAGTACTTGGCCGAGTCGTCCGTCGGCCGCTGGACGAACGTGATTCCGCTCTCGGCGACCCGGTCCTCGAAATGGAAGTCGTGCACGACGCGGATGCTCGCGGCGTCCTTCTTCTGAGCCTCGGCGCGGGCCGGAAGCGTGTCCGCGCCCTCGTCGACGGCCGGAATGCGAACCCGGGGAATACGGACCGGAGAGGCCGGGCCGGCGAGCGTCCAGCCTGCCGCGGCCGCCGCGCACACGGCCCCGAGGACGATCCCCGCGATGCGCGCCGCTCGGCCTCCGGACGTCATGAGCCCCAGATTCTATCCGGCTCGCGGCGCCTACTTGAGCTTGATGTGGACCGTGGCGCTGTTGTTCGCCGGGTTGGGATCGAAGGTCGCGGCCCCGGCCGTGGCCGTGTCGTCGGCGCCGCCGTTCCGTTTCGTCTCGTTTGTCTTCACGGTGACGGTCGCCGTCTCTCCCGGGACGAGCGCCCCGATCGAACACGTGAGCGTCCGGGAGAGCAGCGCCCACGCGCAGGCACCCTTGGTCGTCGAAGACGAGGCGTAGAGGAGCTGCGTCGGCATCTTGTCGACCACGGTCACCCCCTGGGCCGCGATGGGACCGGCGTTGGAAGCGCGGAGCGTCAGCGTCACCGACGTGCCCGGCCCGACCTTCGCCGAGGCGTGGATCGAGACGTCGGCGCCGACGGGCGTCGGCGTGCGGGTCGGCGTTCGGGTCGGAGTTCGCGTCGGGGTACGTGTCATCGTGCGGGCCGCCGTTCTCGTCGCCGTCGCCGTCGATGTGCGCATCGCCGTCGGAGTCGCCGTCGCCGTTCGCGTCGGCGTCGGCGTCGCCGTGCGCAGCGGGGTGGGTGATCCCGTCGGCGTCCGCGTTCGAGTCGCCGTCGGAGTCGCGGTCGCCGTTCGCGTCGGCGTCGGCGTCACGACGGCGAACACCGCCGTATAGCTCGCGGGCGCCGCGGGCGCCGTCAGGTCGTGGCTCTGCGCTCCCCCGTCCGACCAGCTCGCGAACCGATAGCTCGTTCCGGAAAGGCTTTGCGGCGAGACCGCCGTGACCGAGTTCGTGGAGCCGATGATCACCGTGCGCACAAAGGGCGCCGCCTGCGTCGCGCTGCCGACCGCCAGCTGCAGTCCCGGGGGGCTCGATGCGAAGGAGAGGGAGACGGTCTTCGGATAGAGGTTCGCGGTCGTCGATGCCTGAAGTCCCTTCGAGTCCGTCGCGGTCAGCGTCAGCTGCAGATACGAGGGATATTCGTGGTCCTGGCCCGAGAACGACCCGCTCGCGACGCCGGCCCAGTCCTGGACCGGATGCGTGTGACAGTTGGACGGGCAATGCTGAATGACGAGCGACCACGAAAGCTTCGACGTGGGCACGGTGCCGTCTTCCGGATCGGTGGCCGAGCCGGAGAACGAGATGACGTCGCCCACCTTCCACGTCAGGGTCGACGCCGGCGCGGCGATCTTCGGCACCGGCGGGAGGTTCGAGACGTCGATCCGCTGCGTCACGGCATCCATCCCTCCATGGGAATCCGTCACGCGCAGACCCACGGTGTAACTTCCCTTGACGGTGTAGGTCCACGTCGTCTGCGCCGCCGTCGCGTCGCCGTACACGCCGTCGCCGTCCAGATCCCAGTCGTACGTCAGCGGCTCCCCCGCCACCGGGTGCGACGATCCGGTCGCGTCGAAGGACACCGTGAGCGGCGCGGCGCCCGAGGTGGGAATCGCCTTGATGAGCGCGGTCGGAACGAGGTACTGGATCCGGTGAATCTTGCCGCCCGTGAGATCGACCACGAAGAGATCGCCCGACGGACCGGCGACGAGCTGCACCGGGTCGATGGTTCCGGAGACGAAGTTCTGCCGCTTGTTCGGGTCCGGATCGCCGTTGCTTCCCGCGAGCATCGTCCAGATGCAATGCCGCGAATGGTCGGCGAAGAAGAGCGCGTTCTTGTAGCTCGCGGGGTAGGCGCTCCCCGAGTAAAACGAGAGCCCGGTGATCGAGGAGCTGCCGACCGTGCAGGTCTCGTTCGCGACGATGTGCGACGAGTGGTTGTACGTGAAGTAGGGCGACGTCGCCGGCGTGCCGCTCAGATACAGGCTCTCGCAGAGGTTCAGGTTCAGGGCGTCCCAGCTCGCCTGCGCTCCCACGCCTTCGTAGCAGGGCCAGCCGAAGTTCGCGAAGTTCGAGACGTTCCCGATGCGATCGATCTCCTCCCAGGTGCTCCAGCCGACGTCGCCCACCCAGATCTCCCCCGTGCCCGGGCGCGTCGTGATCCGGAAGGGATTGCGGAAGCCCTCGGCGACGATCCGCCGACTGTTCGCGTCGGAGCTCGAAGAGAAGGGATTGCCCGGGAGGCCCGCGCCCGTCGCCGGATCGACACGAATCACCGCGCCGTTGAGCCCCGTGGGGTCGGCCGGGGAGCCGAGATCCTGGGCGCGCAGCGCTCCGCCCTCGGCCGTCGGAGGCGTCTGCGTTCCCCCGACCGGAACCGGCGGATCGCCGCCGGGATTCTTCGGGTTTCCGCGCTGGCCGTAGTCGGCCCAGTTGAAGCTCGCGCCGTCGCCGCCGCTCGCGTAGAGCGCGCCGTCGGCTCCGAAGACGACGCTGCCGATCGAATGACTCGGGTACTGCTGGAACCAGTCATGGATGAGCACGAGCTCCGAGCCCGCCGCCATCTTCGATCCCGAGGCGGTCAGGCGCGAGAGCCGGCCGCTCGCGGTGCAGCCGTCCGCGGTCGCTCCGGGAGGACTGGGACAGGGATCGGAGAGAACTCCCGGCGTCCCCCACTTCGGGGCGGGCCCGCCGATGTCGCCGTCGTAGGTGTAGAGGACGTAGACGTAGGGCTTCGTCGGAAACGCGGGATCGAGCGCCAGGCCGAGGAGGCCGCGGTCCCAGTAGTCGTAGACCTCGGTCGAGAGGTCCGCGAAGAGCGTGGGCGTCGTGGCGGTCAGGCTCGCGAACACCTTGATGAGCCCGCTCTTCTCGGCGACGAAGACGCGCCCGTCGGGCGAGAAGGCCACGGCGGTCGGCTGCGTCAATCCCGAGAAGATGACCGAGTCGCGGAAACCGGACGGAAGCGTCTGCGCGTCGAGGCAGGGAGAGGCCGCGGCTACGAGAAGGGAAACCCCTGCCGCAAACCGCAGCCTTCCCAACATCCTCTCGCCCCCCGGCGGCGGACCGCCGCCGGCCCGATGAAGTGAATCGAAACAAGCATACGCCCGGGCCGTCGCCGGTCAAGCCGAAACAAGACGTCCTTTAGGGAAGCGGCCGCGACTCAGTCCTGCGCCGGGCGGATGTCGCGGAGCTGCTCGTCGAGAAGGATCAGGGTCACGCGGGTCCCTTCGGGATACCGCCCGTACTGCTGCTGCGAGACCGGGAACCGGTAGTGGACGGTCTTGTCGCCGTCCTCGGCCTCGAACGAGAGGTAATACGTCCCGCTCGTCCGGTACCCGGCCGTCCCGGGGTCGTACTGCCGCTCCGTGACGGTCGCATGGAGCGTCTTCGACCCGGAGTCGTGGGCCGTCGGACCTTTTCCAGAGCTCGCGCAGGCCGACGCGAAAAGCGAGAGCGCGACGACGGCGAGGGCCGAGAGGACGATTCTCCTCATGGCCTCCGAGAACCCGGCCCGCCGGGGGTTCTATTTCGGGTTGGGGCTCGAGTTACCGGGCGACTTGACGATCGCCCCGTTCTTGACGACCACGTCCACCCGTTGGAGCAGATCGATGTGCGTCAGCACGTCGCCCCGCACCGCGACCACGTCGGCATACCGGCCGGGAGCGAGCGTGCCGAAGTCCTTCTCCCGCTTGAGCCACGCCGCCGGCCACCGGGTCGCGCCCGAGATCGCCTGCATCGGCGGGACGCCGAAACGGACCCAGGTGTCGAGCTCGCGCCACGTCGAGTCGGTGTGGAAATTACCCGGCACGCCCGAGTCCGTTCCCACGAGCATCGTCACCCCCGTCTCGCGGATCTGCTGGAACTTGTGCGCGAGCGTCGGGATCCGGCGCCTCACGAGCGCGAAGTAGGGCAGGCCCGGCAGGTCCCGCAGCGACTCCCGGATGTCTTTGACGATGTCCGGCGCGAGATCCTTCTGCCATCGCGGATCGTTCAGGCGCTCCGGAAACGTATCGGCCGTGTACTCCGCCAGGACGAGGCCCTCGACGGTCGGGCACCATGCCAGCGACTGGTTCCGCTTGCGGATGCCGGCCAGGATGTCCTCCGGGTAGCCGGGCTCCGTTCCGAGACCCGTGTGCTCGAAGCAGTCCACGCCGTACTTCAGGCCGACCCGGATCTCGTCCTCGCGGTGCGCGTGCGCCACGACGGGCTTTCCACCCTTGTGCGCGGTCTCGACGACCGCCCGCACCTCGTCCTCGGTCATCTGGTCCTGGTCGATCAGCTTGACCACGTCGACGCCGGCGTCCACGATCTTCTGGACCTTGGCCCGAGCGTCCGCCGGGCCGTTGACGCCCCAGCGGTACTCCTTCTCCCACTCCGTGTACGGGGCGTGCTGGATGAAGGGCCCCGAGACGAACATCCGCGGGCCCGGGATCTCGCCTTTATTGATGCGGTCGCGGACCTCGAGGATGTCGTTCAGCTCGGCGCCGAGGTCCCGCGCGAACGTGATGCCGCTCTCGAGGAGCTGCTTCGCCGCCGCCGGCATGATCTCGCGCCGGAAGCGCGAACGGTACGTCGCGTCCCAGTGCTCGTAATCGCCGTGGCCGACGATCATCAGGTGAACGTGCATGTCCGCGAGGCCCGGCAGGACGCTCATGCCGCGGGTGTCGATCGTGGGCGTTCCGTCGGGCACGGCGACGCGAGAGCGTGGGCCGACCGCGACGATCCGCTCGCCCGCGATGAGCACCACGCCGTCGTCGATCGGCGCGCCCTCGTACCCGTCGATGATCCGGCCGCCGACGAGCGCGAGCGTTGGTTTGGCCGGCGGCTCCGCGGCGCGGGCGCCCGGAGCGGCCGCGAGGCCGAGGGCCATGGCGAGGGCGAGGCCGAGAGCGAAAGCGATCCGTCGCATGAGCTCCTCCCTTTCGAACGTGAAGCGGTCCGTATCCTAGCGCGCCGAAAGGCCGCGCCCATTGAACTCGGGCGCCATCCGGATTAGTGTTGGCGCTCTTTTTTCGGAGAGCGTTCGAGGAGGACATCTTGCACAAGTGGTCAGGCGCGCGGGTGGCGCTCGTCGGTCTGGGACCGATCGGCGTCGAGGTCGGGAAGGCGCTCGTCGGGCGCGAAGGAATCGAGTTTCTGGGCGCGGCCGATCCGGCCCCTTCGATCGCGGGACGCTCGCTCGCGGAGGTGCTCGGCACGCCGGCGGCCCCGTCCCTGAAAGTCGACGGCGACACGGCGTTGCTGTACGCGCGCTCGGCGAAGACCCGCGAGAAGCGCGACGTCGTCCTCCTGTGCACCGGCTCGCGCCTGGAGAACGTCGTCTCCCAGATCGAGCAGGCCGTGGACTCAGGGTTCCACGTCGTCTCGACCTGCGAGGAGCTCTCTTATCCGGAGCTGAAGCACGCGGCGCTCGCCCGGCGCGTGAACGAGAAGGCGGCCGGGCGCGGCGTCGCGGCCCTCGGGACGGGCGTCAATCCCGGCCTCGTGATGGACCGTCTGGCCCTGGCCGCCGCCGCGGCGTGCGTGCGCGTCGACCGCGTCAAGGTCACGCGCGTCGTGGACGCCGCGAAGCGCCGCGGACCGCTCCGCGCGAAGGTCGGCGCGGGGCTCTCGCGCGAGGAATTCGCCGCGGGCGTCGCGTCGCGCAAGCTCGGCCACGTCGGGCTGTCCGAGTCCGCGGCCATCATCGCGATGGGCCTCGGCCTGCCGATCCACGAGATCACCGAGACGATCGAGCCGGTCATCGCCGAGCGTGAGACGGACGGCGTCGCGCCGGGACGGGTGCTGGGACTCCACCAGATCGCGCTCGTGCAGGCCGGCGACGAGGTCAAGGTCGCGCTCGATCTGACGATGGCGGTCGGCGTCTCCGATCCTGCCGACGCCATCGAGATCGCCGGCGATCCTCCCGTGAACCTGCGCGTCTCGGGCGGCTTCCACGGCGACCGCGCGACCGTGGGATGCGTCGTGAACGCGATCCCGTTCATCGTGCAGGCGCCGCCGGGGCTGCAGACCGTCGTCACGCTGCCGCTCTTCGGCCTTTTTCCGGAGAAGGGGTAGCCCGCCGGGGCTGACGCCCTCCGACGCTCGCCGCGCCGGCGCATAGACTCCCCGCGGGAGGTCTCTTGCACGTTCTCGAACGCTCGCAGCGCGTCGCGGCGCCGCGGGCCGAGGTCTTCGCCTTCTTCTCCGACCCGAGGAACCTGGCCCGGATCACGCCGCCCTGGCTGCGTTTCCGCCTCGTCGCGGCGCCCGCGGAGCTCGCGGCCGGGAGCCGGCTCGAGTACCGGATCCGCTGGACGTTCCTGACGCTGCCGTGGGTCACGCGCATCACGCGCTGGAATCCACCCGGGGGGTTCGAGGACGTGGAGGAACGCGGCCCCTATCGGACGTGGATCCACGCGCACCGATTCACCGAGGGTCCCGGCGGCGTGACGATGGACGATCGCGTCGAGTACGCGCTCCCCTTCGGCCCGCTCGGCCGTCTGGTCCACGCGCTCCGGGTGAGGCGGCAGCTCGAGGAGATCTTCGAATACCGGCGCCGTGCGATCGACGACATCTTCGGGACCGGCGGCGCGTGACGACGATCCTCCATTGGTTCCGCCGCGACCTGCGCGTCGCCGACAACACGGCGCTCACACGGGCCGCGCGCGATGCCGACCGCGTCGTTGCCGTCTTCGTCCTCGACGATCACTACACCGACGATCCCGACGCGAACGTCGGGCCCGCGCGCTTCCGCTTCCTGCGCGAGAGTCTGGAGGAGCTCGCGGCGGCCCTGCCGGCATGCGGCGGGCGCCTCGTCGTCCGCCCGGGACCGGCGTCGCGCGCGCTGCCGGAGCTTCTCTCCGAGACGGGAGCCGACGCCGTCTACGCCAACCTCGAGATCGGTCCCTATCCGGAGCGCCGCGACCGCGAGGTCCGCGCCGCGATCGAGGCCGCGGGCGCGAAGCTCCGGCTCTTCGGCGACGCGCTCCTCGTCGAGCCGGACGCGATCGCGACCGACGCCGGCCATCCCTTCACGACTTTCACGCCCTTCGCGAAGAAGTGGCGGGCAGCCGAGAAGCGCGCGCCCGAGCGGGAACCCAAAGACCTCGCGACGCGGGAGCTCTCGCTTCGAAGCGTTCCGCTCGAAAGGGTGCGCGCCTGGAGGGACCTCGGGCCGGATCCGGCGGCGCCGCGCGGCGGAGAATCGGCGGCCCGAGAGCTCCTCGCCGCGTTCCTGGACGGAGCGGCCCGCGACTACGCGGCCGGCCGCGACTTCCCCGCGCGCCGAGGCACGTCGCGCCTCTCGCCGCATCTCCACTTCGGCACGATCTCGCCGCGGACGATCCGCGGCGAAGCCGCCCGGGCGTGGAAGGAGCTCCCAACGCGCGCGCGCGCCGGAGTCGACCGCTTCGTCGGCGAGCTCGCCTGGCGGGAGTTCTTCCACCACGTGCTCTTCCATTTCCCGCGCGTCGCCGCGGAGAGTTTCCGGCCGGAGCTCGACCGCCTGGCCTGGCGTGAGGATCCGGCGTTGCTCGCCGCCTGGCAGGCGGGCCGCACAGGCTATCCGCTCGTGGACGCCGCGATGCGGGAGCTCGCGGCGACGCATGGGATGCACAACCGCGGGCGGATGGTCGCGGCGTCGTTTCTCACGAAGGACCTGCACATTCACTGGCGGCAGGGCGAGAAATGGTTCGAGCGGCAGCTCGCGGACGCGGACCTCGCCAACAACAACGGCGGCTGGCAGTGGGCGGCCGGTTCGGGCACGGACGCGGCGCCCTACTTCCGCATCTTCTCGCCCGTTCTCCAGTCGAAGCGCTTCGACCCGGACGCCGGGTACATCCGACGCTTCGTGCCGGAGCTCGCGCGCGTCCCGGCGGCGAAGATCCACGAGCCCTGGACGATGACGCGGGACGAGCAACGGGTCGCGGGATGCCGTATCGGCGGCGATTACCCCGCCCCGATCGTGGACCACGCCCGGGAACGCGAGGCCGCTCTCGGAATGCTCGAAGCGATAAAGAGGCAGACGAAGACGAAGACCCGATGACGTCCTTTCTCGCGCCCTTCCTCGAAGGCCGCCCCGAAGGTCTCTTCGTCCCGGCCTTCGACGCCTTCCTCGATCCGCCGGCGCCGGCGGCGCGCGCGATCCTGTCGCATGCCCACGCGGACCACGCCGTGGCCGGCCACGGGGAGATCTGGGCGACGCCGGCGACGATCGCGATCTACCGGCGGCGAAACCCGGACTGGCCGGGAACCGAGCGCCCGCTCGCGTACGGCGAGGAGGTCTCGCAGCGCGGCGCCACGCTGCGCCTGCACTCGGCGGGGCACGTGCTCGGCTCCGCGCAGGTGTGGCTCGGCGGCGCCGGCGGCGACGCGCTTCTCTACACCGGCGACTTCAAGCGCCGCCCGGCGCGCACGTGCGCGCCCGCCGAGGCGCCGCGCGCGCGCACCCTCGTCACCGAGACCACGTTCGGCCTGCCGGTCTTCCGCTTCCCGGGAAAGGACGCGCTCGAGGAGCGCCTCGTTGCGGGCTGCCGCGAGGCCCTCGGCGATGGAGAGACTCCGGTCCTTCTCGCCTACGCGCTCGGCAAGGCGCAGGAGGCGGCGGCCGTTCTCGCGGCGGCGGGAATCCCGACGGTCCTGCACGGAGCCGCCTGGAAGCTCGCGCCCGAGTACGCCGCGGCGGGATACCCGCTGCCTCTCTCACGCGCTTACGAGACGGGCCCGGCCGCGCCCGGCGAGGCGCTCCTCGTGCCGCCCAACTGCGCGCGTACTCCGGTCGTGCGGAAGCTCCGCCGCCGGCGCGTCTTCTATCTTTCCGGCTGGGCGATCCGCGAGGCGGCGCGCGCCGAGACGGACGCCGACGTCCTCGTGCCCTTCTCCGACCACGCGGACTTTCCGGACCTCGTCCGGCACGTCGAGGAGACCGGCGCGTCCCGCGTCGTCGCGACGCACGGATACGCCGCGGACTTCGCGCGGATCCTCGCGGCACGCGGCATCGAGGCCGAGGCGCTCCCCGAGAGCGCCGAGCGCGCCGCGGAGGAAGCTTGACCGCTTACCGTCTCCTCGCCGGAGCGCTCGAGGAGGTCGCCTCCGCCCGCGGGAAGCTCCGGAAGATCGAGAGCCTCGCGGCGGCACTCCGCATGCTCGAAGGCGACGAGCTCGTCGTCGGCGCGCGGCTCCTTTCCGGATCCCCGTTCGCCGAGTGGGAGGAAGCGGTCACCTCCGCCGGATGGGCGACGGTCGCGCGCGCGGCGGCGGCCGTCACGGGCTGGGATCTCGAGACGATCGGCGCCTGCGCTCGCGCGATCGGCGATCTGGGGGAGGCCGTGGGGTTGCTGCTGCCCGCAGAACCTCCGGGGACGGCGCTCGGGATCGCCGACGTGGACGCGCTCTTCCGGCGCCTCGCGACCCTCCGCAAGGCCGCGGAGAAACAGGCGCTCCTCGAGCAGCTCCTGCGCCGCGCGTCGCCGGTCGAGGGGAAATATCTCCTCAAGACGCTGTCGGGAGGTCTCCGGGTCGGCGCGGACGTCACGACGATGGAGGACGCGATCGCCGAAGCGTTCGGCGCGGAACGCGAGGCCGTGGCGCGGGCGCGCCGCGACTCGGGCGACGTCGGCGAGACGGCGCGCGCCGCTCGGGAGGGCCGCCTCGACGCGATCCGGTTCCGGCTCTTCCATCCGATCGGCTTCATGCTCGCCTCGCCCATCGAGGAAGCGGCGGAGGTCGCCGGGGAGCTTCCGCTTCTCGCGGTCGAGGACAAGTTCGACGGGATCCGCGCGCACGCGCACAAGTCGGAATCGCGCGTGACGCTCTTCTCCCGCACGCTCGACGAGGTCACCGAGCAGTTCCCGGAGGTCGCGGCGGCGCTGGCGCAGGTGCCCGGGGATTTTCTGCTCGACGGCGAGATCGTCGCGTGGCGCGCGGCGGAGCGGCGGCCCGACTCCTTCTTCCGCCTCCAGAAGCGCCTCGGACGCAAGGCGCCGGGCGCGGACGTCCTCGCCGAGATCCCGGCCGCCTTCATCGCATACGACTGCCTGGCGTCCGGCGGCGCGCCCCTCTTCGAGGAGGCGTGGAGCGCGCGCCGCGAGCGGCTCGACGCGATCGCGGCCGCCGCAACGGGCGGACTCCTGCTCTCGGACGTCTTCCGCGCGGCGACGCCCGAGGAGCTCGAGCGCGCCTTCGACGCCGCCCGCGCGCGCGGCAACGAAGGTCTGGTCTTGAAGCGCGTCGACTCGCCCTATCAGGCTGGCAAGCGCGGCAAGCTCTGGCGCAAGTGGAAGAAGGCGGCGGCGACGCTCGACGTCGTCGTGACGGCCGTCGAGCAGGGACACGGCAAGCGCGCGGGGATGCTCTCGGACTACACGTTCGCCGTGCGCGACGGGGATCGTTTCGTCAACATCGGCAAGGCCTATTCGGGCCTGACCGACGAGGAGATCCGCGAGCTCGGCGCGCGCTTCCGGAAGATCACGACGGAACGTTACGGCCCGGTCCGCGCCGTTGCGCCCGAGGTCGTGATCGAGGTGGCGTTCGACACGATCCAGAAGAGCGCCCGGCACAAGTCGGGCTTCGCGCTGCGATTCCCGCGGATCGTGCGGCTGCGGCCGGACAAGACAATTGCCGACATCGCCTCGATCGACGACGTCCGCGAACTCCACCGAAGGGTGAGCGGCGAGCCAGGCGCTGCTGGGTCCGACACAGGGACCAAGACGACGGCCTGAGAGGGCTGATTTCGGCGTCGCTACGGTACAGACACCGGCACGGCATCCGGTCCCGGGAGTGATATCGGGATCGCCCCTGTGGACCACGTCGAGCGTCCGTCCGCAAGCACCTGGTCGAGCGCGATCGCAGAGGTGCCGGCGGGCAACCCTGGAACCTCCAAGACCTGACTCATCCCTCGAGGCAAGTACAACCGGTAGGCACTCAGGAGAAGATTGGCAACCGATGCCACGATACCTTCCGGGATCGTAACGCCCTCCAGCATGATCCCCAATCGGAATACCTGATCCTTCGATTGCGGACCGCGCGAGACCGCAACCCGCAGCACGCCTCCCGCAGGTCGCAACGTCAGGTCGCCGGCCGTCAGCGCGAGATCCGCCGCCTCGATCGTCATCCCGCCTTCGACGCCAGCACCGAGAATCAAAGCGCCCTGCGGCGGCGAATTGGCGAGCTGACAGAGGCCGTCGGCGTCACACATCTCCTTCTCCAATACTGCTCCGCCGGAAGCAAACACGAATACTTCGGAACGTGGGGGAGCGGCACCGGAAGGAAGATGAATCCGAACGGAATTCTCCGGCAACGTCCGCCTAAGATGAACGGGTATGAGTTGGGCTTCCTCCGTCTCCGCGAGCTGGGTTGTGACCGTCTCACCTCGGTAGCCGTCTGCGGCAACGTCGATTCGAGTCTCGCCCTTGGGAAGAAGGGGAAGCGCGGCCTTCCCAAGCGGATCCGTCTCGCGATCTTCTGACCCTCCTGCCCGAACGAAGGTCACGCGTGCGCCCTCCAGCGGAGCCTGGGTCTCTGCGTCGGTCACCACGACGAACGCCTTGGTCGCGGGAATGTCGAAATCGGACTCCATCGAGAGGCCGTGAGTCGAGACGCGAAACACGGCCGCGTCGCGCTCAGAGACGCCCGGCGGCATTACGGTCAAACGAAATGTCTCTTCGGCGGGCAGCACGAGAGCATAGGCCCCGTCCGCACCGGCCTCCCCAGTCGCGACATGCTTGCCTTCCTCTTCGCCGACTGCGGTCAGTTCGGCCGAAACAGGCTCGGATCTGCTCCGGACGTGCCCTGTCAGCCGCGTCTCCCGAAACCCGACTGCGAGATCGGCGTCCGCTCCATCCCTCATGTCGACCTGTCGCGCCGCTCGGAACGCGTCGCGTTCCGTCACGACGAAATACCAGCGAGGAGCTAGAAAATCCACGCGTGCCTTCCCGGAGGCGTTGCCGGATGTGAGAACTCTGCACTTCGTCGGGTCAGGCGTAGCGGCGGTGCCCGGCCCGAAGACGCCGTCGGAACATTCGAACAGCGAGTAATGAAATCCTGCGGCAGCGGATTCTTGCCCCTCGGTCACCCGGATGGTAAGCGAGGGCCGCGCGCGCAGTTGAATCCCGCTGTCCAGGGCCACGGGCGCTGAAACAACGTCAACCGTCGCTTCCGGTGTCCACCAGTAACGTGACTTCAAATCGACCCGATATCGACCCTTTGGCACGTCGTAGAAGAACGAGTAGTGATCGACCGCGTTTGAGGTCGCCTCCGGATGAAGCGGCGGTGCATCCTTCGAGATCGAAAGCTCGACGTCATGTCTCGCGGGCGCAGGGGTTACGTCGCCGTAGGCGATCTTCAAGATCACGTCTGTGGTGCCGGGCTTCGAAAGGTGGACTCGCTCGAGTCGCTCCTCCTTGCCGGCGATCACGATATGCGGCGACGTCACTCCGACGAACCGTTCCTGGCCAGCCAGAGCAGTCGCAACGATCTTGCCTGCCGGAAATGGCAGCTGCGACTCGCGATCGATGAATACGGTATCGAGTCGTCCAGTGGCCAGGGAGAGTATCTGAACCGCGCCTCCCGAAGGCACGAAGCCACTCTCGAGCCGTATCCATCCTCCGGGAGCCAGCGTCAGCCGGATTCGGCGCGGAGGCGAGGGTTCCGGAACGATCCGAAGAGTCGTGTTGGTCGCGAGGGCCAGCCCGTCAGCGCTCGCGCGGAGATCATAGAGACCCGGCGGCAGCTCGGTAACCTTGTCCGACTCGATTGTCTGAACGCGCAACGTGTAGTCGTGAGGCACCAGACTGACGCGACACGGCACATTCCTGCTGGCATCACCTGCATCGCAGATGAAAGAAACCGGATTCGCCACCGCAAGGGCCGCCGAAGCAACGTACAGAAAGGTCGATGCCAATCCCCGGGGCGAATTCCTCAAAACCCGAATGAGACGCAGCGTCTGCATGTACGGCTGCGCCGTCAAGCACCTGGCTTTGGGTCTTCAGCTTCCTGTTTCGTCGGAATGGCCATCGGTTCCGAGTAGTCGTCCCACGGGCGTGCGGTAATCCCATATGCATGGCCTGGGTTGGCAAGTAACGTGTCCTTGAATAATCACGGGAATGCATCCTTGATTGCAGGGATCGAATCCGTTGTTATGGCATTCGTTCCCCTGGCAATCTCCCGGGCAGATGAGCTGCGCGCTCATGGAACGAGCCGGAAAGAAGCACACCGCCGCCAGAACACAGGTCGCGAGAAATACTCTCCTCATGATCCCTCCCCGGTTCGAAGGTAGTCCTGGCTCGTAGACGGGCAGGCGAGCGGATTCATTACACCGGGCGGGCTGGGAGCCACCTCGGTGGCTCCAGAAAAAGGCGGCCCCGACTTATTCGCGTCGGGGCCGGGAAGGAAGGTATCGCGTGCTGCCCTGTCTAACGGGCCCGGGGGCCCGAACATTTCCTGGGATCTAAAATACTGATTTAGAAAGGCTTCGTCCCCGGAAGGATCTGGAAGTCGCCTGGCGGCAGCGTGTCGTCGGAAACCATCTCGACGCGGATCCCGAGCGCGGTCTCGAGCTCCTCCACGATCCGGCGGTCCTCCTTGAAGAACTCGACGAGCGAGGACGGCGCGTGAACGACGACGGAGTCGCCACTCGAGAACAGAACGGGCGGCCGCAGAAACGCGCGCCGCAGGTCGAGCGCGGCGGTGAGATCCGTCTTGACGCGACCGGTGCCCGAGCAGTCGGGGCAGGAACGCGTCAGCACGCGCTCGAGATTGTTGCGGCTTCGCTGCCGGGTGATCTCGACGAGGCCGAACTCCGAGATCTGCAGGATCCGCGTCCGGGCGCGGTCGCGCGCGAGCTCGGCGCCGAAGCGCTCGAAGACCTGCTGGCGGTGCTCCGGGTCCTGCATGTCGATGAAATCCACGACGAGGAGGCCCCCGAGGTCGCGCAGGCGGATCTGTCGCGCGATCTCGGGAACGGCTTCGAGGTTCGTCGCGAAGACGGTGTCCTCGAGATCC
Source organism: Thermoanaerobaculia bacterium (assembly GCA_036558325.1). Lineage (GTDB taxonomy): Bacteria > Acidobacteriota > Thermoanaerobaculia > UBA5066 > Gp7-AA6 > DATBFU01. Next base: position 29,445 of record DATBFU010000039.1, read on the forward strand.
TCTTTGCCCGTGAAGCGGCCCGTGTTCACGTCGATCGCGACGAGCGCCTCCGTCTGGTGAATGACACAGGAACCGCCCGAGGGCAGCGCGATGCGGCTCGAGAGCGCCGCCTCGATCTCGTGCTCGACGCCGAAGCGCTCGAAGATCGGCTCGTCGTCCCGATAGGTCGAGATCCGCGGGACGAGCGCCGGCGCGACCTGCGCCGCGAACTCGCACAGCCGCGCCGCGGCGGTCTCGTCGTCCACGCGGATCTCGGAGAAGTCCGCGGACACGAGATCGCGGAGGACCCGCAGCGGCAGGTCGAGCTCGCGGTG
>DATBFU010000040.1:0-1514 GCA_036558325.1 Thermoanaerobaculia bacterium
GCGGAGCCCGTGTACATCTGCTTTGCCGAGCGCGGATGCAGCGTGAGCGACGCCGCGCCCGCCTCGACGAGACGGGGGCCGACCGCGAGGCAGTCGCGTGAGCCGTCGGCAGTCCCGCGCCGCATCTTCACCGACACGGGCAGCGGCGTCGCCTCGGCCACGGCCGACACGATCCGCGCCGCGTGGCCTGCGTCGTCGAGCAGCGAGGCGCCGGCCCCTGTCTTCGTCACCTTCCTGACCGGGCAGCCGAAGTTGATGTCGACGATGTCGGCCCCGGCCGCCTCGACGATCCGTGCCGCCTCGGCCATCGCGGGCGGGTCGGAGCCGAAGATCTGGATCGCGAGCGGGTGCTCGTCGGCCGCCACCCGCAGGTAGCCGAGCGTCCGCTCGTTCCGGTGCTGGATCCCGGCCACCGAGACCATCTCGGAGCAGACGAGCCCCGCGCCGAAGCGCCTTCCCTGGCGTCTGAAGGCCTGGACGGAGACCCCGGCCATCGGCGCCAGGACGAGGCGGGTCGGGATCTCGACGCCCCCGATCGACCAGGATTCGCTCAGATCCACCTGCACGGCCCGGCAAGGGTACCGAGGCCCTTGCGGCAGCCCGCCGGTTGCGGCTACTATTCGCGCCCGTTTTTCCCAGGAGGCCGCCCTGAAAGAAGTAATCCTCACCGCAGAGGGGTACGAGAAGCTCAAGCAGGAGATCGAGTTCCTGCAGACCGAGAAGCGCCGCGAGGTCGCCGATCGCATCCGTGTGGCGCGCGAATTCGGCGACATCGCCGAGAACGCCGAGTACGACGACGCGAAGAACGAGCAGGCGATGCTCGAGCACAAGATCGCCCAGCTCGAGGAGCGCATGCTCTCGGCGCGCGTGATCACGAAGAAGGAGATCTCGAAGGACACCGTCTCCGTCGGCTCGAAGGTGCGGATCCGCGACGTCAACGCGAAGCAGACGTTCGAGTACCACATCGTCGGCTCGGCGGAGGCGAACCCGGCCGAGAACAAGCTCTCGAACGAGTCGCCCGTCGGCAAGGCGATCATTGGCCACAAGAAGGGCGACGTCGTCGAGGTGGCTGCGCCTCGCGGCACGACGAAGTTCAAGATCCTCGAGATCAAGGCGGCCTAACCGCCGCCGCGCGGCCCCCGCGCAGACAACGGATTAGGGTCGTCTCCGTGGACGTCGTCCGTCTTCCGGCGGAGCGGCTCGCCGAGGCGAGCGCGCTCCTCGCACGCGCGTTTCAGGACGACCCGGCGTGGGGCTGGGTGCTGCCGAATCCGAGGCGGCGGGCGGCGCTCCTGCCGTGGCTCTTCCAGACGGGTTTCGAAATCGCGGACGCGCAGGTTTGGGCGACCGACGGCGACCTGCTCGGCGTCGCCCGCTGGATGCCGCCCGGGAAGCCCGACGTCAATGTCGGCGCGATGCTGCGCGCCTTGATCGCGACGCCGCTCCGCGTGCGGGAGGCGACAAACCGATTCTTCGCCTACGGTCGCGCAGTCGAGGCGCTGCGCGCGCAGGCA
>DATBFU010000041.1:0-23712 GCA_036558325.1 Thermoanaerobaculia bacterium
GAAGGCGATCTACTTCGAGGCGCATGGAGGCAACGAGGTCCTGCGGTACGGCGATCGGCCGGAGCCACCGGTCGGGCCGGGCCAGGTGCGCCTCGCGGTGCGCGCCGCAGCGCTCAACCACCTGGACCTCTTCGTGCGCAACGGGATCCCGGACGTGCCGCTCCCGCAGATTCCGGGCGCCGACGCGGCCGGGACCGTGGACGCCGTGGGAGCCGGCGTCGCCGGCGTCGCGCCGGGCGACCGCGTGCTCGTGCAGCCGGGCCTCTACGACAACACCTGCGAGTTCTGCCGGTCGGGCGAGCAGAGCCTGTGCGTCAAGTACCAGATCGTCGGCGAGCACGGCCCGGGAACGTTCGCCGAATTGGTCGTTCTGCCGGCGCGCAACGTGTTCCCGATTCCCTCGCGGCTCTCCTTCGAGGAAGCTGCCGCCTTTCCGCTCGCATATCAGACCGCCTGGCGGCTCATCGTCGGGAGGGGCGGTGTCGGGCCGGGCCAGACGGTGCTCATCCACGGTGCCGGCGGCGGCGTCGCCGGCGCGGCCGTGCAGATCGCGCGCCTCTGCGGCGCGCGCGTTTTCGCGACGACGTCCGGCGAGGGGAAGTCGGGGTGGCTCAAGGAGGCCGGCGCCGAGGTCGTCATCGACTATACGAAGGAGGACGTGGCGAAGACGATCCGATCGATCACGGCCAAGCGCGGCGTGGACGTCGTCCTCGACACGGTCGGCGAGAAGACGTGGATGACGTCGCTCCAGGCCGTGCGCAAGGGCGGCCGGATCGTGACGTGCGGCGCCACGACGGGTCCCAACCCGAAGGAGGAGATCCGTCTCATCTACTGGAAGCAGATCGCGATCCTCGGGTCGACCATGGCCAACGACCGGGAGTTCCGCGAGCTCCTGTCCGCCGTCGCCTCCGGCGCGCTCTCCCCGCGCATCGACCGCGTCTATCCGCTCGCGCGGGCCGCGGAAGCGTACGCGCGGCTCGAGGAGGGCCGTCAGAGGGGCAAGATCGTGCTCGCGGTCCGAGATTCGGAGCGGAGCTGGCCGGACGGAGACTGACCGCCGGTGGCGCCTCTCAGCGCCGGAAGAGGCAGAGGAGCAGGGTCAGAAGCAGCGACGCCACCAGGCACGTCACGATCGGGAAGACGAAAGTGAAGCCCGGACGGCGCACGACGAGGTCTCCCGGCAGCCGGCCCGCGTAGCGCGAGACGACGGGCCAGAGAAGGCCGGCCGCGACGAGGAGGAGACCCGCGGCGATCAGGAGCCCGCGCACCGTTGAATTCTCCTCTCGTCGGTGCCATCATTCCACTCCCTCATCGGGCCGGTCCCGCGGCGGCGTCCTCCGGCGGCGAACGCCATGACCGAGACCCGAACTTCTTTCCCGATCCCCCTGCGTGACATTCCGGACGAGGACCGCCCCCGAGAGCGCCTCTTCCGTCTCGGGCCGTCCGCGCTCTCGAACGAGGAGCTCGTGGCGCTGCTCCTCGGAACCGGATCGCGCGGCGAGAGCGTGCTCGAGCGGGCGCGCCGGCTGCTCGCGGCGTACGGCGGCCTCGCGGGCCTCGCCGGCGTCTCGGGAGCGGAGCTCCGGCGCGAGCGCGGAATCAAGAACGCGCGCGGCGCGGCGATCGAGGCGGCGCTCGAGATCGCCCGGCGGCTGGCGACGGTCACTCTCACCGACCGCGATCTCTTGAACGAGCCGCGCCTCGTCAAGGAGTCGCTCCGGCGCTCCCAGGGCGACGGCGCGCAGGAGCGGACCGGCGCTCTGTACCTGAACGCGCGCAACCGCCTGCTGCGCCATGACCCGGAGATCTATCGCGGGACGCTCGACCGCGCCGTGGTCGAGCCTCGCGAGCTCCTGAAGCGCGCCTTGCTCGCCAACGCGGCGGCGCTCATCGTGTACCACAACCACCCGTCGGGGGATCCGTCTCCCTCGCGCGAGGACCGGGAGTTCACGCGGCGCCTCGCGGCGGCGGCCGACGCCGTGGGACTGCGTCTGCTCGACCACATCGTGGTGGCGCGGGACGGCTGCGTCTCCTTCCGCGAGGCCGGGCTGCTGTGACCGCGTCCTGATATCTTTCGCGATTCCGATGAAGCCCTTCTACATTACGACTCCGATCTACTACGTCAACGACCTGCCGCACATCGGGCACATCTACTCGACGGTCGTCTGCGACGTGGCGAGCCGGTTCCACCGGCTCCTGGGCGAGCCCACGCGGATGCTGACCGGGACGGACGAGCACGGGCAGAAGATCGAGAAGGCCGCCGCGGCGCAGGGGGTCGCGCCTCTCGCGCTCGCGGACCGCGTCGTGGCGCGCTATCACGAGCTGTACCGCACGTTCGACGTGGCGAACGACGACTTCATCCGGACGACGGAAGACCGGCATCGCCGCGGCGTCGAGGCGCTCATCGCCCGGATCGACGCGGCCGGCGACTTCTACGTCGCGAAGCACGAGGGCTGGTACTGCGCGAGCTGCGAGACCTTCTATACGGAAAAGGAGATCGGGACCGAGCGTCGATGTCCCGACCACGGGACGCCCTGCACGTGGGAATCCGAGGAGAACGTCTTCTTCCGCCTCTCGCGATACGCCGAGCCCCTCCTTCGCCACTACGAGTCCCACCCCGATTTCGTCCGCCCCGAGACCCGCCTCGCCGAGGTCGCCTCCTTCGTCCGCGGCGGCCTGACGGACCTCTCCGTCTCGCGCGCGAAGCTGACCTGGGGGATTCCGTTCCCGAATCGGCCGGGGCACGTCGTCTACGTGTGGTTCGACGCGCTCGCGAACTACATCACGGCCCTCGGATTCGGGTCGGCCGAGGACGGGCCCTACCGCGAGTTCTGGGCGCCCGCCGACGCGCGCCGCGTGCACCTCATCGGCAAGGACATCCTGCGGTTCCATGCCGTCTATTGGCCGGCCTTCCTGCTTTCGGCCGGCCTTCCCCTCCCGACGACCGTCTGGGCGCACGGCTGGTGGCTGCGCGACGCGAAGAAAATGTCCAAGTCCGTCGGGAACGTCGTGCGCCCCGACGCGCTCGTCGCGCGCTTCGGCGCGGACTCGCTGCGTTACTTTCTGATGCGCGAGATGGCTTTCGGCCAGGACGCGCTCTTCTCCGACGAGGCCTTCCTCGCGCGCTACAACGCGGACCTGGCCAACGACCTCGGAAACACGGTCTCGCGCGTCGCGGCCCTCTGCCGGCAGTCTTTCCGCGGCGTGCCGCCGGAGAAGAGCGGCGCCGGCGACGAAGTGCGCGCGGCGTACGAGCGGGCGCTGCCCGAGTGGCGCGCGGCGATGGAAGGCTTCGCCTGGAACCGCGCGCTCGAGACCCTGTGGCGCTTCCTGACCGAGATCAACGGCCACGTGGTGGCGCGCGAGCCGTGGAAGGTGCGCAAGGAAGAGGGCGCGTCGGCCCGGCTCTCGCACATCCTGTACGCGGCGGCGGAAGGCGTCCGGCTCTTCGCCGTTCTCCTGTCGCCCTTCCTGCCCGCGACCGCGCGGAAGATCTTTGAGACCTTCGGTCGGCCCGCGCGCGATCCCGTGACGGCCGATTTCGAGTGGGGCGGGCTCGTCCCGGGAACGCCCCTCGCGGAGTTCCCGCCCCTTTTCCCCCGCGCCGACGCCGCAGCCTATCTCGGCGGAAAGGAGCAGATGATGAGCGAATCGCAGACGCCTCCGGCGCCTCCCGCGCCGGCGACGGTTCCCGCGTCCGATGGGCGTATCGGCATCGAGGAGTTCCAGAAGGTGCAGCTGAAGACGGCGAAGGTGCTCGCCGCCGAGCGCGTGCCCAAGTCGAACAAGCTGATGAAGCTGCAAGTGGACCTGGGAGGCGAGCAGCGTCAAATCGTGGCGGGCATCGCGGCGAAATACGAAGCCGAGGCGCTCGTCGGGCGAAACGTCGTCGTCGTGGCGAACCTGAAACCCGCGAAGCTCATGGGCGTCGAGTCGAACGGCATGGTGCTCGCCGCGACCGTCGGGGAGGCGGGGGAGCCGTCGCTCCTCGAGGTCGCCGCCGACGTGCCGCCCGGAAGCCGGGTCAAGTAGCTTGGTTGCGTCGGGCATCGCGCTCTCCGACTCCCACTGCCACCTGCAGATGGGCGTCGACGCGGACGCGCTGCTCGCGCGGGCGCGCGCCGCGGGCGTCTCGCGGTTCCTGGTGCCGGGAACGACGCTCGCGGACTCGCCCGCCGCCGTGGCGCTCGCGGAGAAGCAGGCGGACGTCTGGGCGGCGGTCGGAGTCCACCCGCACGAGGCGAAGGACTTCGATCCGGCGCGCGACGGCGCGGCGCTCGAGGAGCTCGCGAACCACTCGCGCGTGGCCGCGATCGGTGAGATCGGCCTCGACTTTCACTACGATCACTCGCCGCGCGCGGAGCAGATCGCGGTTCTCGAGTGGATGCTCGATCTGGCCGCGCGCGTCGGCAAGCCGGCGATCCTGCACAACCGGGAGAGCGGGACGGAGATGATGGCGCTGCTCGAGCGCCGGCCGCGCCGCGAGCGTCCGGGGGTCTTCCATTCCTTCACCGAGAGCGCGGACTACGGCCGTCGAGCCATCGATCTCGGATACCTCGTTTCGTTCTCCGGGATGATCACGTTCCGGGCCGCCGACAACATCCGCGAGGCCGCGCGCGGCCTCCCGCTCGACGCGATGCTCATCGAGACCGATACCCCGTATCTCGCGCCGGTGCCCCATCGGGGCAAGCCGGGCGAGCCCGCCTTCGTGGTCGAGACGGCGAAGAAGCTCGCCGAAGTCCACGGCGTGGAGCTGGAGACCGTGGCCCGCGCCACCACGGGCAACTTCGAGCGGCTGTTCGTGGACGGGACGGCCTGATCTGTCCTCTCGCCGCATCTCTCCGGATCAGTTCGAAGCCTGCGTGGAGGAGGCGCTCGCCGCGATCCCGCAGACGTTTCGCAAGTACCTCGAGAACGCCGTCGTCGTCGTGGAGGAGGAGGCGTCCGAGGAGGACTACGAGGAAACCGAGACGCCGGACGAGGACGAGCTCTTCGGCATCTTCCGCGGGGTGCCGTTCTTCGAGCGCGAAGCCGCGACGCCCGCCCTGCCCGCGCAGATCGTAATCTTTCGCGGCCCGATCCTCCGCTCCTGCGAGACGCGCGGCGAGGCCGTCCGCGAGATCCGCGACACCGTCGTCCACGAGATCGGTCACATGCTCGGCCTCGACGACGACGAGATGCCGTACTGATTGATCAGGGAGCGGACGGCAGGAACATGACGATGCCGTTTGGCGACTCGGTGCGACGATATTGCGGGTCTGCGGCGAGACGGGCGACCAGAGAAGCCAGCTCGCCCTTCGTCAACGGATAGGAGTCCGTCGCCGGGGCCAGAACCACGGCTTCTCGCCGCCGTAACGGCCCGCGTTCGAGTGGCCGTCGCGCCGCCGAGTAGCCCGCGTGCGGATAGAGCGTCCCCTGGATCGCGGCCGGCCGGTCTCCGAGCGAGGCGAGGACCGCGTCGAGATCTTTCCGCGCCGGGCTCGTCCGACGAAACGTGTAGCTCGCGCCGTCGAGCGATGCGACCACGAAAACGAGAAGAGCCAGAAGTCTGCGCCGACGTCTGTCCGAAAAGAGACGGGCGATGCCGAAGGCCGCCGCGGCGAAGACGAAGGGAAGAACCGGAAGGGAGTAGTAGATACCGAACCGCCGAAGCGGCCCGAAGTCGGCGGCGGCGCACGGGACGAGCGCCGGAAGGGAAGCGACCAGCGCCTCCGGCCCGGCGAGCGGCACGAAGGCGGCACACTCGAGGAGTGAAGGAATACCGGAATGAGCCAGCCGCTGCGCCAAACGCACGGGATGCCGCGCCATTCCGGCCGCGGCAGCGGGGAGCGTCGCGCCCCAGGAGTTCCAGTAGAACGAATACCAGGGCCGGTCGGCCGGACTCCCAGAAGCCGCGGGCATCACGATACGGGTGCTCACGAGGAAGATGGCGAAGGCGCTTGCGGCGAGGACCAGACCGTCTCGCCGGGACTTCGTGAAGATCGCTACCGCGAGACCGACGCCTCCGAGAAGAAGCATCGAGTCCTCTTTGACGGAGATCGCGAGGATCGCGGACGCTGCGAGGAGAGATCCGCGCCTCGCGATCAGACCGTAGCCAACGCCGAACAGCGCGAGGGGATAGAAGACTTCGGGATGGAAGCCGTATCCGACCGCCCGCGCGGTGAAGCTGTTCAGAACGAACGCCGCTCCGAGGAGCGCCGCCGCGCCGTCGTCGCCGAGGATTCGCCGGAACAGCCGGTAGCCCATGGCGGCGCCCGCGGCGATGGCGAGCGCGTGCGCCGCGAGCAGCCAGAGAGGCGACCTTGCGATGGCATAAAACGGCACGAAAGCGAGGAGGACGTAGCTCGCGTGGACTCCGAGGTAGCTGCGGCCCGTCGCGGCGACGGGGAGGACGCCGTCCGAGAGCGTTGCGGCGATCGGCCGGTCGAAGAAAATGGTCGTGTCCCAGGCCGAAAGCTCGAGGGCTGCGTAGCGGGAGTACAAGGCGGTCCCGCACAGGACCGCAGCGGCGCACGCTCCGGCGAGAGGCGCGACTCCGGATATTCGAATCTCCGATTGAAGGAGTCGACCGGCCTCCGCGCGCCACCTCGGAAGCAGCATGCCTAGAGCGAGACAGAAAAACGCGGCTGCGAGGATCGCCGAAAGCCGAGACACCGGCCGACCGGCAATCGTCCACGGCGATGTGAATACGAAGAGCGCGACGAGGGCGAACGTACCTGCGGCGAGCAGGCGAAATTCGAAAGCCCCGGCAAAGTCTTTCGGGTCGACGTTTTGGCGCGCCAAGCGGACAGGCTAGCGCGTGGTGTCGAAAAGAAAAAGGCGCGGCCGAAGCCGCGCCTTCCAAATGCCGGAGCTTCTTCGCCTCTAGCGCCGCGGCCCGCGCGGTCCGCGGTGGTCGCGGTTGGGATGCCCGCGGTGCTCGCCCGGCCCGCGCCCGCCGCGCGGGAACTCGCCGCGGCCCTCGTCCTCGCCGGCCGCGCCGACGGGCGCCATCGCCATCTCGGCCTCGAGCTCCTCCTTGGAGAGCGCCTGCTTGCGCGAGAGCTTGATCTTGCCGGTCGGATCGACCGCGATGATCTTGACGGTGACCTCGTCGCCTTCCTTGACGACGTCGGTCGTCTCGCGCACCCGATAGGGCGCGAGCTCGGAGATGTGCACGAGGCCGTCCTGCCCGGGCAGGATCTCGACGAACGCCCCGTACGGCTCGACGCGCCGCACCTTGCCCTTGTAGACCTTGCCGATCTCGGGCTCCTGCGTGAGGCTTTCGATGATCTCGATCGCGCGCAAGGCGGCGGCCTCGTCGGAGGACGCGATGGACACGCGCCCCGAATCCTCGACGTCGATCTTGCAGCCCGTGGCCTCGATGATCCCCCGGATCGTCTTGCCGCCCGAGCCGATGACGTCGCGGATGCGGTCGCGCGGTATCTGCATCGTGAAGATGCGCGGCGCGTAGGGCGAGATGTTCGGCCGCGGCTTGTCGAGCGCGGCGGCCATCTTCTGCAGGATCTCGAGGCGCCCGCGGCGCGCCTGATCGAGCGCCTGCTCGACGATCTCGCGGCGGAGGCCCTTGATCTTGATGTCCATCTGGAGGGCGGTGATGCCCTCGGCGGAGCCGGCGACCTTGAAGTCCATGTCGCCGTAGTGGTCCTCCTGGCCGGCAATGTCGGTCAGGATCGCGAAGCGGTTGCCGTCGGTCACGAGACCCATCGCGACGCCCGCGATCGGCGCCTTGATCGGGACGCCGGCGTCCATGAGGGCGAGCGTTCCGCCGCAGACCGTGGCCATCGAGGAAGAGCCGTTCGACTCGAGGATGTCGGAGACGACGCGGACGGTGTACGGGAAGACCTCCTCGGTCGGCAGCACCGGCGAGAGCGCGCGGCGCGCCAGGTTGCCGTGGCCGATGTCGCGGCGCGACGGCCCGCGGAGGAACTTCGCCTCGCCGACCGAAAACGGCGGGAAGTTGTAGTGGAGCAGGAACGTGTGCTCGGACTCGCCCTCGTACTCCTCGATGATCTGCGCGTCGTCGGCGGTGCCGAGCGTCGAGGTGACGAGCGCCTGGGTCTCGCCGCGCGTGAAGAGCGCCGAGCCGTGCGTGCGAGGCAGCAGCCCCACCTCGCACGTGATCGGTCGGACCTCGTCGAAGCGGCGGCCGTCGAGGCGCTGCGACCGGCCGAGAATCGTCTCGCGGGTCAGGGTCTTGACGAGGTCGTCGGCGGCCTTCGCGGTCTGCCCGCGCCGCTCCGTCTCGGCCTCGGACACGACCGAGACCGCGGCCTTCTTGACGGCCTTGATCTCGGCGTAGGAAGCGATCTTTCCCTTCATGGTGAGGGCCGCAATCATCGGGGCCTCCCACATCCGCCGGACCTCCGCCCCGATCGCCGGCGGGTAGCTCTCCGTCGCCTGCCAGTGCGGCTTCTGATAGCCGCCCCGCGCGGCGAGGTCTTTCTGTGCCGCGATGATGCGCCGCGCCGCCTCGTGGCCGAAGAAGATCGCGTCGATCATGTCGCGCTCGGAAACCTCGCGGGCGCCGGCCTCGACCATGACGACGGCGTCCTCCGTTCCCGCCACGATCAGGTCGATGTCGGAGCGGTCGCGGTCGGCGTTGGTCGGATTGAGCACGAGGTTTCCGCCGATGCGGCCGACGCGGACGGCGCCGACGGGCGTCGGGAACGGGATGAGCGAGCAGGTCAGCGCCGTCGAGGCGGCGTTCAACGCGAGGACGTCGGGATCGTTCTGCCCGTCGGCCGAGAGGACGAACGCGATGATCTGCGTTTCGTGGAAGAAGCCCTTCGGGAAGAGGGGCCGCATGGGGCGGTCGATCAGGCGAGAGGTCAGGATCTCCTTCTCGGTGGGCCGCCCTTCGCGCTTGAACCAGCCGCCCGGGATGCGCCCGGCGGCGTACGTGTTCTCGCGGTAATCGACGGTCAGAGGAAAGAAATCGGCCGCCTCCTTCGGCTCCTTGGCGAAGACGGCGGTGGCGAGCACGACCGTGTCGCCGAAACGGAGGACGGCGGCGCCGTCGGCTTGCTTGGCGAGCTTTCCGATCTCGAGCTCGAGGGACGCGGCCCCAAGGGGAACGCTGGCTTTGTGGATCATGGCTGTTCCTTCAAATGTCGAAGCGGCGCCGCGGCGGGCGGAAAGGGAAGGGGGTCCGGAGGCCGCGCCTCCCCCGGGCGACATCGCCCGAACCCGACGGGAGCCGTCGGGTCTCTACTTGCGGAGGCCGAGGCGCTCGATCAACTTCTGGTAGCGCTCGGGGCTTTCGCTCTTGAGGTAGGCGAGAAGCCGCCGCCGCTGGTTGACGAGCTTCAACAGTCCCCGCCGCGAGTGGTGATCCTTCGCGTGGCCCTGGAAATGCTCGGTCAGGTATCCGATGCGGCTGGTCAGCAGCGCGACCTGGACCTCGGGGGAACCGGTATCGCTGTCATGCGTGCGGAACTGCTTGACGATGTTCGGCTTTTCCGACGCGTAATCCGTGACGTTCACTCAACCTCCATGCTTTCTCTATTCACACTTTTTTCTATAAACCGCCAGCCTATCACAGGCCGCGGAAGGGGTGTCCGCCCGAGCGGCTCTAGCCCTCGAGGACGATCTTCGGCCGCACCAGGCTGACGCCGCCGTGTCCGATCGGGGTCACCTGCCCGAGCGCGATCATCTCGTCGCCTGGTCCGACGAGCGTCACCCAGTCGCCCTCGCGGGCGGGGGAGCCGCGCAGCGGGATCGACTGGCCCTTGCGGAGCTTCCAGGCCTCGAGCGACGCGACGGCGACGCGCGCGAACGGGAACGGAACGCGCGAGAGCGGGACGGTGTGCGGCGGCGAGAGCCTCGCATCGGCGGCCATCGCCTCGAAGGCGTCGAGCGGGGCGGCATCGTCGACCGTGAACTCGCCGACGCGGGTCCGCCGCAGGGAATCGAGGTGCGCGCCGCAGCCGAGCCGCTCGCCGAGCTCCGAGGCAATCGAGCGGATGTAGGTTCCCGACGAGCACGAGATCGTGAACGGCAGGCGTCCCGCCGCGGGGTCGCCGACCTCGAGCCGGGTCACGCGGACCCTCTTCGGCTCGACCGTCACGCTCTCGCCCTTGCGCGCGAGCTCGTAGAGCTTGCGGCCGCCGACCTTCTTGGCCGAGTAGGGCGGCGGCGCCTGCAGGAACTCGCCGCGGAATCCGGCGGCGGCCGCCTCGACGTCGGCCCGTCGGACCGAGGACGCGTCGCGGTCGGGTCCCACGGCCTCGCCCTCGCGGTCATACGTCGTCGTGGCGCGCCCGAGCCGGATCGTCCCCTCGTACGTCTTGTCCATCCGCGTGAAGAAGCTCTGGAGGCGCGCCGCGCCGCCGGCGCAAAGGAGCAGGAGCCCCGTCGCCATGGGATCGAGCGTCCCGCTGTGCCCGATTCGCGCGAGCCCGAGCGTGCGGCGCGCGCGCTCGACGACGTCGTGCGACGTGAGCCCCGACGGCTTGTCGATCAGGAGCAGGAAGCCGCGGCGAAGCGCGTCCGGCAGGAGGGTGCCCGCCGAGCGCGTCACGATTCGTCGTCCCGCGGCTCCGACTCGGTCTCGGCGGCGCTCTCGTCCGGCGTGCTCTTGACGCGAGCCAGGATCTCCTCGATCCGCGCGCCCCGCTCGAGCGTCTCGTCGAACCGGAACGTCAGCTCGGGCGCGTAGCGCAGCCCGCAGCGCCGCGTGACTTCGCGGCGCAAATACCCGGCGGCGCGGCCGAGAGCAGCCTCCGCGCGCTCCCGCTCCGCCTCGCTCCCCAGGCAGGAGAAGAAGACCCGCGCGGAGCGCAGGTCGCCCGGCATCTCGACGTCGGTGATCGTGACGCGGCGCAGATCCGGGTCGTGCGCGACCGTCAGGACGAGGCGAGAGAGCTCTTCGCGGACGAGGAGCGCGACGCGCTGCGGACGCCGGGAGCCGCTCATCGGTCTTTCTCAGACGTGCAGGAATTCATTCTCGTACCCCAGGATCTCGCCGGCGAAATTGGACTCCACGAAGCTCAGGATCTTCTGCAGCCGGGCGTCGAGCGGCGCCTGGTCCGGGCCGACCGCGGCGACGGCGAGCGCCCCGCGCTGAAGCAGATCCTGACCGTCGACCTCCGCCACGGATACCTCGAATTCGTTCCGGATGCGGGTCTTCAGGCTCTGAAGCGCCATCCGCTTCTCCTTCAGCCCGCGCGCGCCCGGGAAATGCAGATCGAAGACCGCGTAGGCGATGACCATGGGATCGCTGACAGCTGACAGCTAACAGCTTTCAGCTGTCAGCTTGCAAGGGGTTCTCTTCTGGCTGAAAGCTGACGGCTGTGAGCTGGGAGCTGTACTCTCAGCCGTTCATGACGCCGGCGACCTTTTCGACCTGATAGGCCTCGATGACGTCGCCGACCTTCACGTCCTGATACCGATCGAGACCGATGCCGCACTCGAAGCCCTGCTTGACCTCGGACACGTCGTCCTTGAAGCGGCGCAGCGAAGCCACCTTACCCTCGTACACCACCCGGTTGTCGCGCAGGAGGCGGAGACTGGAGCTGCGCGAGATCGAGCCCTCGGTTACATAGCAGCCGGCCACGACGCCGAACTTCGGGACCTTGAAGGTGTTCCGCACTTCCGCGCGGCCTTGGGCCACTTCCTTCAGCGTCGGCTCGAGGAGGCCCTCCATCGCCGCCTTGATCTCGTCGGTGACGTGGTAGATGACCGTGTGGAGGCGGATGTCGACGCCGTCCTTCTCGGCCTCGGACTCCGCCTTCTTCTCCGGGCGGACGTTGAACCCGACGATGATCGCCCCGGACGCGGACGCGAGGAGCACGTCGTTGATGTTGATGGCGCCCACGCCGGCGTGGAGCAGCGAAACCTTCACCTTCTCGTTCGACAGGTTCTTCAGCGACTGCGACAGCACCTCGACGGAGCCCGTGACGTCCGCCTTCAGGATGATCGGCAGCTCCTTGATCCGGCCTTCCTGGATTCTCGAGAAGAGCTGGTCGAGGGAGAACTTCGACGAAGCCGCCGAGGCCTTCTCGCGCTCCCGCTCGCGCCGGAACGAGACGACCGACCGCGCCTTCGACTCGTCCTCGGTGACCTGGAAGGGATCGCCGGCCTGCGGGAGATCCTCGAATCCCGTGATCTCGATCGGCGTCGCGGGGCCCGCCTCATCGAGCTTCTCGCCCCGGTCGTCGTGCATGGATCGGACGCGCCCGAACGCGGAGCCGGCGAAGAACACGTCGCCCACCCGGACCGTCCCGGACTGAACGAGCACCGTCGCGACGTTTCCGCGGCCCGCCTCGCGGCGCGCCTCGAGGACGACGCCGCGGGCCTCGCCCGCCGTCGGCGCCGCGAGCTCCAGAAGATCCGCCGACAGGAGGATCAGCTCGAGCAGATGGTCGATGCCCTGCTTTTTGAGGGCCGAGATCTCCGCCGAGGGCACGTCCCCGCCCCAGGACTCGAGGAGGACGCCGCGGTCGGCCAGCTCCTTCTTGACGCGGTCGGGGTTCGCGTTGGGCTTGTCGATCTTGTTGATCGCGACAACGATCGGGACCTTCGCGGCCCGCGCATGGTCGATCGCCTCGACGGTCTGCGGCATCACGCCGTCGTCCGCCGCGACGACGAGGACAACGATATCCGTCGCCTTCGCCCCGCGGGCGCGCATCGAGGTAAAAGCCTCGTGGCCGGGGGTGTCGAGGAAGACGATCGGCCGGCCCTGAACGTCCACGCGGTAGGCGCCGATGTGCTGCGTGATGCCGCCCGCCTCGCCCTGCGCGACTTTCGTCTGGCGGATCGCGTCGAGCAGCGACGTTTTCCCGTGATCGACGTGTCCCATGACCGTCACGACGGGCGCCCGCGGCGCGCGCGCGGCGGCGGGAGCGACCGCCTCGGCCGCGGCCGGAGTGCGCGACAGCTCCATCTCTTCTTCGAAGGAGACGACGGCGGCCTCGGCGCCGACTTCCTTGGCGATCTGGATCGCGGTCGCCGCGTCGAGCGGCTGATTGATCGTGGCCATGACGCCGCGCTGGAGGAGCAGGCGCACGATGTCCTTGGCGAGCACGCCGAGCTTTTCCGAGAGCTCCTTGACGGTCACGCCCTCCGAAAGAAAGACGGGGCCGGTCGGCAGGGGCTTCTTGAACTCGAGCAGCTTTCCCGAATCGTGGGCGCGCGTCTCCTTCGAGGCGCGCCGCATCGCGGACTTCGACATCGGGCGCGGCTCGGCCGCGGCGGTTGTCTCCTCGGTCTCCGCCGTTTTCTCGATGAGCGGCAGCGTGATGTCGGAATACGTGTCTTCCTGATAGACGCCGACGAACTCCCGCAGATCGACCTCGTCGGCGACGGTGATCTTCGGCTTGGCGCCGCCCTTCTTCGCGGGCTTCTTCGCCTCGCTCTCCTTGTCGTCCTTCTTCCGTTTCGTGGACGGGCGGTCCGCGGTCGCCGGCGGGGCGGCCCGGCCGATCGGGGGACCGCCGGGACGGCCCATCGGACCGCCGGGACGAAGCGGTCCTCCCGGCCTGGGGCCCGTCGGCCGGCCGGGCGCTCCGGGTCCGGGGCGATAGACCGAGGGTCCGCTCGGACCCATGGGGCGCGCCGGCCCGCTCGGTCCCATCGGTCGCATCGGGCCGGTCGGCCCGAGCGGGCGAGGCACGGCCGGACGCGGAGCGCCCGCGGGTCCCGCGGTGACCCGCGGTCCCGGCGGCGGCGCCGCGGGCCGCGGCGGCAGGACGATCTTGCGCGGCACCGGCGGCGCCGCGGGTTTCGCGGGAGCGGGGACCGGGGCCGGCGCGGGCTCCGCTTCCGGCTCCGGCGCGACGACGGCCGTGCGCGCCGGCTCGGCCGGCGCCTTCCCGCGCGGCTCGGCGGCGCGCGCGGGAGGCTGCGCCTCGGCATCTCCGGCGGGCTTGGCGGGCGCGGCCGTCTTTTCCACGATTTTGATCCGCGAGAGGGCGCTCTTCTGCGGCCGGAACGCCTTGGCCTCCGGGTCCCGGACGATCAGCTGCTTGGGCGCATGCGTCTTGCCCTGCAGGATCGCCAGGACGGTGGAATCATCGAGCGTCGCCTGCGGCGACTGGACGTCGACACCGATCGATTGCAGCAGAAAGAGCACTTCTTTGCTGCCGACGCCCATCTGGGCCGCGAGCTCTTCGACGCGAATCTTTCCCATGAATGCGATCTACTCCGTGACGGTCGTTTCTTCTGCGGTCTCGGACTCCGCTTCGCCCTCCGCCTCGGCCTCGTCGTGGGCGGCTTGCTCGGCGGCGCGGGCGGCCTCCAGGATCTTCTCGGCGGTCTTCTCTCCGAGCCCCGGAATCTCGGCGAGCTGCTCGGCGCTCTTGTCGAGGAGCTCGCCGAGCGTCGCGAGACCCGCTTCGACGAGCTTCTCGGCGGTCTTCTCGCCGATGCCGGGGATCTCGGCGACCGGCGTCTGCCGGAGCCGCGAGGCCTGCAGCATGCGCGAGAGGGCCTCGGCGACCTCGCCCTTGACCTCGGACTCGCCCTTGATCTCGATCTTCATTCCGATGAGCGCGGACGCGAGCCGGACGTTCTGGCCCTTCTTGCCGATTGCGAGGGAGAGCTGATCGTCCTCGACGACGCAGTCGAGGCTCATGGTGCCGTCTTCGTGATGGATCGGCGAGACGCGCGTGATCTTCGCCGGCGCGAGCGCGTTCTGGGCGAACGTGATCAGGTCGTCGGAATAGAGGATGACGTCGATCTTCTCTCCGTGCAGCTCGCGCATGATCGACTGAACGCGGCTCCCGCGCATGCCGACGCACGCGCCGACCGGATCCACGTCGCGCTCGCGCGACCGCACCGCGATCTTCGCGCGCTCGCCGGGCTGCCGGACGGCGCCTTTGATGACCACGGTGCCGTCGTAGATCTCGGGCACCTCCATCTCGAAGAGACGGATCAGAAGCCGCGGATCGGTCCGGGAGAGGATCAGTTGGGGGCCCTTCGGGTTCTTGTGCACGTCGTGGAGAACCGCGCGGATGCGCTCGCCCTGTCCGTAGCGCTCCATGCGGGACTGCTGGTCCCGCGGGATGACGGCCTCGGTCTTTCCGAGGTCGACGACCATGTCCCCGCGCTCGAAGCGTTTGACCGTTCCGTTCATGAGCTCGCCGAGCTTCGGGAAGAACTCGTTGTAGATGTTGTCCCGCTCGGCCTCGCGCACCTTCTGATACAGCACCTGTTTCGCCGTTTGCGCGGCGATCCGTCCGAGGCCCACCGGCTCACGGTACTGGCGGATCTCGTCGCCGAGCTGCACGTCGGCGACTTCGGTCGGCGTCTCGCCTTCGGCGCCCGGCCGGAGCACGCGAACCGGGCCGCCGGTCCCGTGCTTGCCGACGAGCTCCTGCGCTTCCTCGAGGAGGATCTGCGGCGGCGGTTCCTCGGACTCCGTGTCGAGCTCCGTGACGACCGTGCGGCGCGACGTGACCGTCATCTCTCCGGTCTTGCGGTCGATCGAGGTCACCACCGCTTTGTCGTGGTAGTACTTGCGCGCCGCCGAGGACATGGCTTCCTCGAGCGCGCCGAACATCTTTTCGGCGTCGATATCCTTCTCGCGCGAGACCTGTCGGATGACCGACGGATCGATGATCATTTCCTCAGCGCACTCCTGCCCCTGCCAGGCCACTCGAAGTCGAGCCGGGCCAGCCGAATATCGGCAAATCGGACATTATAAGTTTTGCGATTCTCCTCATCAACGATCGTGAGCGCGTCTCCGTCGACGGCGGAGAGCACGCCGTTCAGATTTCGCGACGGGAGCGTCCGCGCCTTCGACGCTTCCGCGATGGAAGGCATGACCGGTGTCTGCGTCTGGACCCGAACGCGTTTTCCGACGAACCGGGCCGCGTCCTCGGCGGAGTAGAGCTTCCGGTCGAGACCCGCCGAGGAGACTTCGAGCGTGTAGCGGTGGGCGATCTCGTCCGCGACGTCGAGGATCGGCGACGCGTCGCGCGAAACCGCCTCGCACTCTTCGATCGTGACCGGCGAGCCGTCGATCCGTTCGAGGACGAGGCGCAGCACCGCCGAGGCGCCGGACCCGCTCGACTCGACCTCGAGCAGGCGGCAACCGCTCTCCGCCGCCACGGCCTCCAACTGCCTCAATGTCCCCTCGCTCAGGTTCCGCATCGAACAAAAAAGCGGGCCGAGGCCCGCTTCCACTTCCCCAGAAGCCGAAAGCAGGTCCTCTTCTATCAGAAGGGGCCCGGTCGAGGCAACGAGGAGACGCCGGAGCGGACGCCAAGCCATTGCGGTGGAGTGTCTTGGAACCCGGCCCCGGCGAAAAGCGGACGCGGCAGAAATCGCTTCGGTCCGGTCCGCGTTACCATCGGAGGACGCCCGTCCACTTGGTGGGAGACCGTGTGCTCGAATTCGGGAAAGCACAAGAAGAGGCGGAGGAATCGCCGTCGACGAGCATCCTGAAGCTCGGGCACGTCGAGCGGTCCCCGCTCCGTCTCCCTCCGTCGCCTCCGGGCAACAACGGCTCCGCGCCCAACCGTTCGATCCTGGGCCTCGAGGGGCTTTCGGCGGCGCCGCTCTGCCGGGAGGCTCTCGTCACCCGGCCCGGCGACTCCCCGCGCGAGTCGGTTCTCGGGCTCTCGGGTCTTGCGCCCGCGCCCTTCGTCCGCCGCCCCCCCGCTCCGGGCTCCGACGGGACGCCTCCCAACACATCGCTTCTGGGTCTGGACGCGCTGGCGCCGGCGCCGCTCGCGATCCTCCGCCGCGGCCGGCCCGCTCCGAGGCCCCGCCCGCCTTCGACCCCGGCGGCGTCGCCGTCCTTCTTCGGGCTCGCGATGTCTTCTCCGGCGCGCCGGGAGCCGGCCAGCCGCTCGTTTTTCGGTCTCGAAGGGGCGCCGTATGCCGGGCCCCTGGCGGTTGCGCCGTTTACGGCCCCCGGGCTCGCCGAGCCGGCCGAGGTGGACGTTCCGGAATTCGAAAAGGACGTTGATCACCGGGCGGAGCCGGCGTTCCCTCGCGAGCGCGCCATCCTGGCCTCGCTCGTCGTCCACGCGCTCCTCCTTCTCCTCATTCTCAAGGCGCCTTCCTCGGCGCATGACCCGAGCAAGGGCTTGCTCGCCGCGTTGGTCCCGCCGCCGAAGGCGGACGACAAGATCCCCGTCATCTTCCGCGAAGCTCCGGGGCCGGAGCGCGCCAACCCGAAGAAGTCGGACTTGTCCGATGCGGATCGCCGCGCGGGAGGCGGCGATCCCTCCAGGAAGAAGGCCGACTCTCCCTTCGTCGCCGAGCGCCGTGGAAAGGAGGGCCTCGCGCCCGGGCCCAGACGCCCGCCTTCGCGGCCGGCCGTCCCGCCGCCCGGGGCGCCGTTTCGGCAGGCCGAGGCCCGCCCGCAGGGCGGGGCCCCGGGGGGCGAGAAGACGCAACCGGAGAAACCGTCCGAGCAGGTGGCCGACGCACTGATCCTCCCGAAGCCGCAGCCGAAGGAGGGATCGCCGGCCGCGGGAGGCGCGGCCGCGGCCCCGACCCTCCAGGGGCTGAACCAGGCGATCAAGGACGCGGCGAAGGGCGTCGCGCCGGGCGGCGAGGACGGCTCCGGTTTCCCGAATCCGAACGGCGGTTTTGTCGACTCGGGCCCGCTCTCCTTCGACACTTCCTGGTACGACTGGGGCCCGTACGCGGCGGAGATGATCCGCCGCATCAAGCTGCACTGGGACGTTCCGGAGCTCGCCCGGCTCGGCTGGAAGGGCCGGGTGACGATCCGCTTCTACATCCGCGGCGACGGCCGCGTGGAGGGAACGACGATCCTCTCGAAGTCGAGCGTGCCGCCGTTCGACTACGCGGCGTTCCAGGCCATCACCACCTCCTCGCCCTTCCGGCCGCTTCCGAAGGACCTGAACTCCGACAAGGAAGGGGTCACCGTAACCTTCTTCTACAACATTCGTCCAGGAGAAGAGGGCGGCGGGAGTGCGCATTGAACGAAGCTTCCGAGATTCGTGAGGCGCTCGAGCGGGCGCGGACGGTCGCGATCGTCGGCTGCTCCCCGAATCCCGACCGGCCGTCCCACGAGATCGCGCGGTATCTGATGGCGGCCGGCTACCGGATCATTCCGGTCAACCCGGGACACCGGGAGATCCTGGGTCAGACCTGCTATCGAAGCCTCGCCGAGATTCCGCGGGAGATCCGGTTGGACATCGTGGACGTTTTCCGCCGGTCCTCGGAGGTCGCGCCGACCGCCCGGCAGGCCGTGGCACGGGGCGTCGGGTTCTTCTTCATGCAGCAGGGGGTCGTCGATCCGGAGTCGGCCAGGCAGTTGGAGGAGGCGGGCATTCCGGTCGCGATGGACCGCTGCATCGCCGTCGAGCACGGACGGCTCGGATTGGCACGAAATCGGAATTCGCCCGCCGAGCCGCGCGTTTCCGTTCTTGCCCGGGGCGAGCCCCCGGCTAAAGAGGAGTGAGAAATCCCATGCAGAAGTCCACAAAGCGCGCCCTGTCGTTCTCGGCGCTGATCGCGGCCGCGGTCGCCTTCGGAATGGTCGTCGCCGGGTCCGTCAACCTGACGCCGCGCTCCGAAGCGCAGCGCGAATCGAGCCCGGCGCCCGTCAAAGCGGCGTCCGTGGCGCTTCCTTCGTTTGCCGACATCGCCGACGGGGCGATGAGCTCGGTGGTCTCCATCACATCGACCGACATCGTGAAAGGCGGATCGAACCGCTACCGCATGAGTCCATATCAGGGCGACGGCGGCGACGATCCGTTCCAGTTCTTCTTCGGCCAGCCTTTCGGACGCCGCGGCCAGGGGCGCGGCGACGAGGAGGACCATAAGGAGCTCCAGGGCGGAACCGGCTTCCTCATTTCCGAGGACGGCGAGCTCGTGACGAACAACCACGTCATCGACGGCGCCGACAAGATCGAGGTCCGCGTCGGCCGCGACCGCTACACGGCCAAAGTCATCGGCCGCGACACCGCAACCGATCTCGCGCTTCTCAAGATCGACGCGAAGAAGAAGTTGACCGTTCTCCCGCTCGGCGATTCGGATCGGCTGCGCGTCGGCGAGTGGGTCATGGCGATCGGAGACCCGCTCAACTTCGACAAGACCGTGACCGTGGGAGTCGTCTCGGCCAAGGACCGTTCGGGTCTGACCGCCGATACCACGACGCGCTCGTTCGAGAACTTCATCCAGACGGACGCGGCCATCAACTTCGGCAACTCGGGCGGCCCGCTGCTCAACACGCGCGGTGAGGTCATCGGAATCAATACCGCGATGTACCGGCCGGCACAGAACATCGGCTTCGCCGTCCCGATCAACACGCTCAAGGGCATCCTGCCGCAGCTTCGCGAGCACGGAAAAGTCGTGCGCGGCTATCTCGGAATCAACATCCAGAACGTGGACGGCGACAAAGCGGCCGCTTTCAAGCTGAAGTCGCAGGACGGCGCGTTCGTGCAGTCGGTGATGCCGGGCGAGCCGGCCGACAAGGCGGGCATCAAGCCGGGCGACACGATCGTGCGCGTCGACAACACGCCGGTCAAGGAGATCCGGGACCTGATCGGGTACGTCTCCTCGAAGGCGCCGGGCGCGAAGGTCAAGATCGACATCGTCCGCGACGGCAAGGACCAGACCGTCACGGCCACGCTCGCCGAGCGCGGCGCGGAGGGCTCCGGCGACGAGGACAAGGGCAAGGCGAGCTCGGAAGACTCCCGCGGCAAGATCGGCGTGACCGTTCAGGAGCTCACGAGCCAGGTGAGGCAGATGGCCGGCATCGAGTCCTCGACGCAGGGTCTCCTCGTCGTGCACGTCAAGGACGTCTCGGCGGCCGCCGACGCGGGCCTCGCCGACGGCGACATCATCACGCAGGTCAACGGCCAGGCGGTGACGTCGACCGAGGAGTTCGGCCGCCTCGTGAAGGCCGCCAAGTCGGGCGACTATCTGCGCCTGTACGTCTACCGCCCGCAGGGCAAGATCTCCTTCTTCGCCCTCGTCAAGATCGACTGAGCTCTCGCAATCCCCACGACGGCTCCGCGCCCGCCCTTCCGGCGGGCGCGTTCGTTTCGGGGGAAGGAATCCCGCCCGCCGGCAGTTGAGAGTCGCGTGGAGATCGATCTGGCGCCGGCCGCCCCCGCGCCTCTAGACTGACGGCCGAAGCCCATGACGCGACCGATCCTCGTCGTCGACGACGAACCCGACATCCGCGACGCGCTCCGAATGATCCTCGAGTACGAGGGCTACACCGTCACGACGGCCGCGGACGGGCCGTCCGCTCTCGCCGAGCTCGAGTCGAACCCTCCGGCCGCCGTTCTTCTCGACATCAAGATGCCCGGCATGGACGGGCTGCAGGTGCTCGACCGCATCGCCGCCCGCGACGGCGCGCCGCCCGTGCTCATGATCTCGGGCCACGGCGACATCGCGACTGCGGTCGAGTCCACGCGGCGCGGCGCCGTGGACTTCCTCGAGAAGCCGCCCCAGCGCGAGCGGATTCTCGTCTCGCTCGCGAACGCGCTCTCCCGGGACACGCTCGCCGCCGAGAACGTTCGCCTGCGGCGCCGCCTCGACGAGGATTCGGTTCTCGTCGGCCGCAGCGCGCCGATGCAGCGATTGCGCGAAGAGATCGCCCGCGCGGCGCCGACCGGCGCGACGGTCCTGATCCAGGGCGAAAGCGGTACGGGCAAGGAGCTCGTGGCGCGCGAGATCCATCGCGCCTCGCGCGTCGCGGCGGGGCCGTTCATCCAGGTCAACTGCGCGGCGATTCCGGAAGAGCTGATCGAATCGGAGCTCTTCGGCCACGAGAAGGGCTCGTTCACGGGCGCCGTGCGGCGGCAGGTCGGCAAGTTCGTCGAGGCCGACGGCGGCACGATCTTCCTCGACGAGATCGGCGACATGTCGGCACGCGCTCAGGCCAAAGTCCTGCGCGTGCTCGAGGCCGGAGAGGTCGAGCCGGTCGGTGCGGCCCGCGTCCGTCAGGTGACGGTGCGGGCGCTCGCCGCCACCAACCGCGACCTGACCGTCTGGATCCGCGAGGGCCGGTTCCGCGAGGACCTCTATTTCCGACTCAACGTCGTGCCGGTTCGCACGCCGCCGCTGCGCGAGCGCACGGAGGACATTCCGGACCTCATCGAGCACTTCACGCGCGCGTTTTCGGAGCGCGACCATCGGCGGCCGCGGCGTTTCGGAGCGAGCGCTCTCGAGATGCTCGCCGCGCGGGCCTGGCCGGGAAACGTCCGCGAGCTTCGCAATCTGATCGAGCGCGTTCTCATCATGACGGACGCCGACCCGATCGAGGCGCGTGACCTGCCGCCGGAGGCGCGGGTCTCGCCGGCCGAGATCTCGGAGAGGAGCGCTCGCCTCGGGACGCTCTCCGAGTTCAAGGAGTTCGCCGAGCGCCAGTTCCTCGTCGCCAAGCTGCGCGAGAACGGCTGGAACATCAGCCGGACGGCCGAGGTGATCCAGACGCCGCGCTCGAACCTCTACAAGAAGATCGAGCACCACAAGATCTCGCGCGAGTCCGACGCCTGAGAGCGCCCGCCGGACAGCTGATAGCCTCCGGCACCATGCTCACGCTCCAGGACTTTCGCGACACCGGCGCGCTCCTCTCCGGCCACTTCCGCCTTTCGAGCGGACGGCACTCGGACACGTACCTCCAGTGCGCGCGCCTGCTCCAGTGGCCGGAACGCGCGGAGGCGGCGGGACGGGAGCTCGCCGACCGGCTGCGCGAGTTCTCGCCCCAGGTCGTCGTGTCGCCGGCCCTCGGAGGCCTCATCATCGGGCACGAGACGGCGCGGGCGCTCGGCACGCGCTTCCTTTTCGTGGAGCGGCTGGAAGGCGTGTTCGTTCTTCGGCGCGGGTTCGCCCTCGAGCCGGGAGAGCGGGCCGCCGTCGTCGAGGACGTCTTCACGACCGGCAAGTCCACGCGCGAGGCGGCGTCGGCCGTCGAGAGCGCTGGAGGTGCCGTGGTGGCCGTCGGTTCCGTCGTCGATCGCGGCCTGCCGCCGGGCGCCTTCGCGGTGCCCGCGCGCTCGCTCCTGTCGCTGTCCGTCCCCTCGTGGCCGGACTCGGAATGCCCGCTCTGCCGCGAAGGCGTGCCCATCGATTCGCCGGGCAGCCGGTTCGTTCGGCAGGCCGGTTAAGATCCGCCCATGGACCTGAAACGCGTCTGCGTCTATTGCAGCAGCAGCGACTCGCGGAACACCGCCGTCGAGCAGGAGATCCGTTTCTTCGGCCGCGAGCTCGCCCAGCGCGGCGTCGGTCTCGTGTACGGCGGCTCGAGCCGCGGTCTCATGGGAGCGCTCGCCGACGAAGTGCTCTCGGCCGGCGGGAAGGTCGTCGGCGTGATCCCCAAGGCGCTCGAGGGACGCGAGTCGGCGCACCGCGGGCTGACGGAGCTTCAGGTCGTGTCGACGATGCACGAGCGGGAGCAGCGGATGTTCGATCTGTCCGACGCGTTCGTCGCGTTTCCGGGCGGCTTCGGGACGATGGAAGAGATCATCGAGATGCTCACGTGGAAGCAGATGGGGATCCACGGAAAGCCGATCGTCATCGCGAACATCGGCGGCTACTTCGATCCTCTGCTCGCGCAGTTCGACGCCGCCATTCGAAACAAGTACGCGCGCGCCGAAGATCGGATCCTCTTCGCCGTCGCCGAGAACACGAAGGCGGTTCTCACCGTGCTCGAGGGCGCGCCGGTCCTGTCGCGAAAAGCGGGGGACTGGGCCTAGGCGCCCGGCTCGGAGGACCGAGCCCGAGCCGTTTCTTCCGTCCGTGCGGGCTCGCCTCTCAGGCGCAGCTCTTCCAGCAGCGTCCGGTTGATCGACACGAGGTCCGCCAGGAGCGCGATCAGGAACGTCAGCACGCCCACGAGGATCAGGACCGCGGCCAGAATCAGCGACTGGACGTGCCCGGCCGCGCGCGGCGTGAAGAAGAAGAAGTAGAGGAATCGCGCCCCGAGCGCCACGCCCGCAAGCAGAAAAGCCGCGGCCGCCGCCGAGAAGAGCTTGAGCGGCTTGTAGAGCGCGGTGATTCTCAGAACGTTGGCCGCCTGGACGGCCACGTAATGGGGGACGGACGAGAGCAGGCGCGACTTGCGCTTGGTCTCGTGGGCGCGCACCGGCACCGACGCGACGCGGAGACCTTTCGATCCGGCCTGAATGATCGTCTCGAGCGTGTAGGTCATGCGCGAGAAGACGTTGATCTTCCGCGCGGCGTCGCGTGAGAAAGCGCGGAACCCCGAGGTCGCGTCCGGAACGTCGATGCCCGCCGCCTGCTCGACGACCCAGCTCCCGAGCCGCTGGAGGAGACGCTTCGAGGCCGAGAAGTGCGCGAGCGTTCCCGGCCCGCGATCCCCGATGACCAGGTCGGCCTTTCCCGCGAGGATCGGCGCGACGAGCGCCGGAAGGTCGGCCGGATCGTACTGGCCGTCGGCGTCGAGGTTGACGATGACGTCGGCGCCCGAAGCGAGCGCCGCGTCGAGACCGGCGCGGAACGCCGCGGCGAGTCCCGCGTGGGCCGGGAGACGCACGAGGCGGTTCGCGCCCGCGAGCGCGGCTTCGGCCGTGCCGTCCGAGGAGCCGTCGTCCACGACCAGGATCTCGACCTCGCGAAACGGCGGCAGGCGGCGCGGGAGGGACGCGAGAGTTCGGGGGAGCGACTCCTCCTCGTTCCAGGCCGGCAGTTGGATGACGAGCTTCATCGGTCTTCCGCCCGCGATCAGAACTTCACGCTAACACCATCTCCGGGACGCCGCCCGGGCAGCCGCCGATTGCCGGTCCCGCACGCCTTTGTGCTAGATTTCGCCTCTTC
>DATBFU010000042.1:0-20421 GCA_036558325.1 Thermoanaerobaculia bacterium
GAACGGGAGGTCGGTGTGGCGGCGGACGGAGAGGCACTCCTCGTATGACAAACAGGGCTGCTCGATATAAACATCGACGTCGCGCACCGCCCGCGCGACGCGCATCGCCTGGTGGGAGAGCCATCCGGTGTTCGCGTCGGCGATGAGGACGTCGCCGGGGGAGAGCACGGCCCGCACGGCGCGGATGCGCGCGACGTCGGTCTCCGGATCGGCGCCGACCTTGAGCTGGAACCGGTAGTAGCCCTCGCTCCGGTAGCCGGCGACCTTGCGGGCCATCTCGTCGGGCGACTCCTGCGAGATCGCGCGGTAGAGCGGGAAGTCGTCGCCGTATCGCCCGCCCAGGAGCGCCCCGGCGGGCAGCCCGGCCGCCTGGCCGAGGATGTCCCAGCAGGCGACGTCGACGCCCGACTTCACGTACGGGTGGCCCTTGAAGACGGTGTCCATGCGGCGGTTGAGGCGCTCGAGCTGCCGCGGGTCCTCGCCGATCAGGTGCGGCGCGAGCTCCCGCAGCCCCGCGCGCACGCCCTCGGCATACGCCGGCAGGTACGCCGGGCCGAGCGGGCAGACCTCGCCGTGGCCGGCGAGCCCGCTGTCCGTCTCGACCCGCACGAGCGTCGAGTCGAAGACTTCGACGGACTTGCCGCCGGACCAGGCGTAGCGGCCTTCCTTGATCGGCAGCTCGACCCGGTACGCCGCGATGCGGGAGATCTTCATCGGCGCGAGACTCTAGCAGGCCGGCCGGGGAGCGACTAGGATGGACGGGCTTGCTCGAGCCCAGAGGCGCTCTCCTCGCGGCGCTCGCCGTCCGGACGGCGGTCTATGCGGCGATCTGGCTCTCCGACGCGCGGCGCCGGGCGAGGGCGGGGGAGCGAGCGGCGCCGACGTTCTTCGAGGTCGTCATCGGCGCCGTCACGAACTTCTTCGACACGCTCGGCATCGGATCGTTCGCGCCGACGACGTCGGTGTTCAAGCTCCGCCGCATCGTCCCGGACGAGAAGATCCCGGGAACGCTCAACATCGGCCACGCGATCCCCGTCGTCGTGCAGGCTTTCATCTTCATCTCGGCGGTGAAGGTCGAGCTCCCGACGCTCTTCACGACGATCGCCGCGGCGATTCTCGGGGCGTGGCTCGGGGCGGGCGTCGTCTCGGGCCTGCGGCGGCGCCGCATCCAGATCGGCATGGGGATCGCGCTGCTCGCCGCCGCGGTGTTCTTCGCGATGACCAACCTCGGGCTCTTTCCCGGAGGCGGCGAGGCGCTCGGCCTCCACGGCGCGCTGTTCTGGATCGCGGTCCTGGCGATCTTCGTGCTCGGCGCCTTCAACACGCTCGGCATCGGGCTGTACGCGCCGTGCATGATTCTGATCGCCCTCCTCGGCATGAACCCGCGCGCGGCGTTCCCGATCATGATGGGCGCCTGCGCCTTCCTCATGCCGGTCGCGAGCATCCGCTTCGTCCGCGCCGGCAGCTACAGCGTCGGCCCTTCGCTCGGCCTGATGCTCGGCGGCATCCCGGCGGTGCTCGTCGCGGGGCTGATCGTCAAGGAGCTTCCGCTGACCGCCCTGCGGTGGCTGGTCGTCGCCGTCGTGGCCTATGCGGCGTCCGCGATGCTCCGGTCGGCGCGAGTGGAGAAATCCGCGGGCGCCGACGCGGTCATTCCTTCGGCGGCTCGCCTCCCGACAGAAGGTTCAGCGTCGGGTTCTTGACGGGATCGTTCACGGCGTCGAGCGCCGCGAAGAGGATTCCGTCGTGCATGAAGTGGTGCGGGGAGGAGGCGAGGTCCAGCGTCACCTCCTCTTCGCCCGATAATCGGAAGGCGCCGGCGAGGCCGTTCTCGATCAGCAGCCGTGTCGCCACGGCGACGAGCTTGTCGAGGGTGGCGGCGGCCGGCTTCCTGTCGTCGTCCGTCAATCGATAGACGGTCCTGCTCGCTCCCTCATCGCGGATCTCCCGCACCTTGAGCATGGTCTTCGCCTTTCGCCGCGGCGCGCTCGGCGCGCGTGGCCCGTCGGAAGAGCCGGCGCGCGCCATTCGGCGGCCGCTCGCCCGGCTCGTTTCATCGCCGAGATCCGGATCGGAAACGTGCGGCCGCCGCCGAGCGAGAGCACGAGCCCGGCCTCGTCGAAATCGGAATTGGCGGCCGGCGCGTCCCACTCCGCCCGCTGGACCGAGCCGGAGACGAGGCGGTCGCGCACCGGACGATGATAGCCCGCGGGCGCGGGCGAAAAGAGAAGGGCGTGCCGGCCGTCCGGCACGCCCGAGAATTCAGAATCGCTCGAAAAGTTAGTTCTTGCTCGCCGACGGGGTCGTGGCCGGAGCCGGCGTCGCCTTGGGAGTGTGCTTCTTCGAGGACTTGTGCTTCTTCGTCGTGTGGGTCGTCGAGGAAGTGGCCGCCTTCGTCGGCGCCGGCGTCGGGGCCGGAGTCGACTGCGCGAAAGCGACCGCGGGCAGGGCGGCGATCACCGCGAGGGACGAGATGCGGAACAGGGCCTTCTTCATTTCAACTTCTCCTTTTCGCTGCGGGCCTCATGCCCGCGCGATCCTCACGCGAGCAAGACTAGAGGCGGGCGAGTGAACGCAGCATGAACGTTTCCGCGCTCGCGGAAACGCGACAAGAGCCGTGTCTACTCGACGCGCGCGAGCAGCCGGCGCGCGCGGTCGCCCGGAGCGAACCGAAGCTCCTTGAGCGCCCGAACGGCGCGGAGCGAGGGCGTCCGGACGCCCGGAGGCGACGCGATCTTCGCCCTCGCGTCGTGCGTCTCGGGAGACACGTCGAGGGGCACGCCGTCGGCGCCGACGGTCAGGACGTAGCGCCCGCGGTCGGCTTCGGTGAGCGCGACGCGCTCGCCGTTCAGGACGGCCGGAGCGAGGCCTCCGTCGTCGAGCGCCGTCACCGTGATTCGGACGGACGAGGCGGCGTCGAGCTCGAGGGATCCGGCCGCGGCTTGCCGCGTCTCGAGATCGGCCTCATTGCGTGCGCGTCGAGATTTCTCCTCGGCGAGCGCCGAGTCTCCGCCGAAGTCGCGCCCCGGCCCCTTCGCGCGCGCCGGCTTCGCGGCGGCGGAGGGCGGGGCGGCGGCCGGTGCGGCGACCGCCACGGTGAGATTGGTCTTGTCGGCGAGAAGTGCCGCCGGCGGCCGGTTTGCGGGCGGCGCGGCGGGCTCCTTCTGCAACGCCGCGGAGGCGTCCTTCGCCGTTTCGGCGGAGACGGCCTTCTCGCGCGCGGCGAGCTCGGCGGAGGCGGCGAGCGTCTCTGTCTTTGCGAGCGCATCGGCCGCGCTCCGCTCCGCGGGCGGCGTCGCGAACGAGACCGGAATGCTGCGGACGGTCCGCGACGCGCGCTGCCGCTCCAGCAGGGATGTGCCGAGAATCACCGCGACGATCGCGGCCGTGAAAGCGCCCGCCCAGCGCAGGTCGATGCCGAAGACGACGCCGAGACCGGGCCGGCGCCGATTGGAGGCTTCGAGCTTCCGGAGGATGCGCGCGGAAAGATCCGAGGCGGCCGGCGAGGTGCCCGTCGTCCGGTAGTGCGAGAGCGTCGACTCGAAGTCGGCGGCGGACTTGCGGCACTCGTCGCAGTGGGAGCGGTGCGACTCGAAGTGCGCCTTCTCCGCGGCCGTCAGGTCGCCGTCGTGGAGCCGCGACAGGAACTCGAGCGAGCGGGCGGGATGCGTCGCGCGGCTCATCGCGCCGCCTCTCCCGCTTGCAGAAGCGGCAGGAGGATCGCTTTCAGCTGTCCCCGACCGCGCGCGATTCGAGACTTTACGGTTCCGACCGGGAGCGCGAGCGAGACGGCGATCTCCTCGTAGCTCCATTCCTCGAGGTCGCGCAGCACGACCGGCATGCGGAACTCCGCCGGGATCCGGCGCAAGGCCTCCGCGACGTGGCGGCGCGACTCGTCCGTGCCGGCGGCCTGCTCCGGGTCGGCCGACGGGGCGGTCGCCTCGATCTCCGACGGGTCGGCGCCGGAGAAGATCCGGCGGAACCGCGAGAGGCTCCGGTAGCGGTTCTTGACGGCGTTGTCGGCGATCGCCGCGAGCCACGCGCGCGCGGGAGCGTCCCCGCGGAACCGTGCGACACCGCGATACGCTTTCAGAAAGACCTCCTGGGTCATGTCCTCCGCGTCCTGTTCTCCGACGGACCGCGCCATCCAGCGATGCACGGCCGCCGTATGCCGGCGGACGAAATCGCCGAAGGCGGCTTCGTCGCCTCCGCGCGCGCGCCCGATCAGCTCCTCGTCGGAGAGACCCTCCGGGGTCGTGGAGAACGGCCGCGGTTCGTCGAGCGACACGGGTTTCGTCCGCAACAGTGTATGGGACACCGGCAGGCCCGCGGCGGTTCCCGCCGATCTGGACGGACTCCGACGCCTACGGATAGTCTTGGACCATGAGCTATTCCACGATCCGCAGCCGTGGCGCCCTCGGGCTCGCTTCCGCGTTCCTGATCTCGGCGGCCTCCGGCGCCCTCGCCCAGAGTCCGCCCGCGCCCAAGCCGACCCCCAAGGAAGCCCAGTCGGCCTATGAGCCGCGATCGGGCCCCGGGGCCGGACAGAAGTACCTCGAGAAGCTCGCCGGCGACTGGGACGTCGTGAAGACGTTCTACCCGAAGACCGGCGACCCCGTGAAATCCAACGGAAGGGCCCACCAGGCGATGATCAATGACGGCCGATTCCTCCAATCGGACTTCACGTTCGACGCACCGTCGGGAAAGACGACGGGGCTCGGCCTGATCGGGTGGGAGCCCGAGTCCGGTCTCTTCACGAGCGTGTGGGTCGATTCCCGCTCGACCCGCATGTCCCTGCGCCGAAGTGAGACGCCCTTCAACGGCGAAGAGATCGTGCTCTACGGACGTTCGCTCGACGAGCCGGCGGAGGGCGGCGCGGGGAGCGCGGCAAACGGCGCCCGGCCGCGCTCTCGCACTCAGACGCATCTCGAGGACGGCGGCCGAAAGCTCATCCACCGGCAGTACGTTCCCGACGGCGACGGCAAGGAGCGGCTCATCATGGAGCTGCTCATGACAAAGAAATAGCGGCGGTTGAGCCGGCGGCGCCGGCGAGGCTCAGGCGATCCCGGTCTTCAGCGCCTGCTCCATCTTTTCGCAGAAGAGGTCGATCTCGTCCGGCGTCGTGTAGACGCTCGGCGTCACCCGGAGCCCGTTGAACTCCGGGTGCACGATCGGCGTCGTCATGACGCGGTGCTTGTCCCAGAGCCAGGCCTGAAGCTTCTCGGTGTCGATGCCGTCGACGTGAACGAACCCGATCCCGCAGGAGTCCCGGTCGTTCAACGGCGTGAGGATGTGCACGCGCGGGCTCCCACTCTGGACGCGCATCGCCCAGCGGTCGCGCAGCCACCGCAGCCGCGCCGCCTTCCGCTCGGCACCGATGCTGCGATGGAAGAGGATCGCGGCGGAGATCGCGTTGTGGTTGGCCGCGGGGTGCGTGCCGATTTCCTCGTACTTCCGCACGTTCTCATCCATCGCGGCCGGCGCGGCCATGAGCGGCCAGATGCTCTTCTGCTTCGCCTTGCGCACGTAGAGGAACCCCGTCCCGATCGGCGCGAAGAGCCACTTGTGGAGGCTCGTCCCGTAGTAGTCGCAGTCGAGTTCGTCGCGGCGGAATGGGAAGTGCGCGAACGCGTGCGCCCCGTCCACGAAGACCTCGATGCCCTTCGGCCGCGCCATCGCGATGATGTCGCGGACCGGGAGGATCTGGCCGGTCAGGTTCGTGATGTGCGTGACCTCGATGACCCGGGTCCGCGGGGTGATCGCCTGGCGGAACCGCTCGACGACGTCGCCCGGAGACGGCGGCGGGACGGGGAACGAGATCTGCTTGAGCACGATGCCGTCCCGGCGCTCCCGCTGCTTCCAGGTCGTGATCATCCGCGGATAGTTCTGGTTCGTGACCACGACCTCGTCCCCGGCTTTCAGGTCGATTCCGAGGATCAGCGTCTCAAGCGCCTCCGAGGCGTTGCGGACGATCGCCATCTCTTCGGGGTCGCAGCCGAACTCGGTGGCGAGCTCGCGGCGGGCCGATTCGATCCGCGGCTCGAGCACGTTCCACATGTGGTAGACGGGGATCTCGTTCGAGAACCGCAGATCCCGGATCATCGCCTCGAGCACGTGCGCCGGCGCGGGACTGCATCCGCCGTTGTTCAGGTTCACGAGCGTGCGGTCCACGTCGAAAGCGCGCGCGATCTGCGCCCAGTAGGATTCCTCGCTCGCGAGCTCGGACGGCGTCCGATCGCCGGCATTTCGTGACGCCTCGGCGAGGGCGATTCCCGCGTCGGCGCGGAATGCGGGCAGCAACGTGGCCGAGAGACCGGCCCCGAGACCGGCGAGAAGGGCGCGGCGATGGAGCGGCATGACGCCTCCTGTCGAATCGCTGTAAGTGATTCTAGTCCCGCCCGACCGGCTCTTCGTCCCTGCCCGTGATCAGGCGCGCTCCGCGCTGCCAGGTCAGGTACGACCAGGCCCACTCGAAAAACACGAGGACGCGGCTGCGGAAGTCGACGAGCTTCATGATGTGGACGAAGCACCAGAAGAGCCAGGCCGGGTAGCCGGAGAAGCGCAGCCACGGCAGGTCGGCGACGGCGGCCGACCGGCCGATCACGGCGAGATTTCCGAGGTTGCGGTAGTGGAAAGGGAGAGGAGCCTGCCCTGCAACCGCGCGGAGGACGTTCCGCGCGGCGTGGCGCCCTCCCTGGATCGCGGGCTGCGCCACGCCGGGCAGCGGCTCGCCCGTCTGGTGCGTGAACCGGGAGAGATCTCCGACGACGAAGATCTCCGGATGTCCGGTGACCGAGAGATCCGGCTCGACCGAGACGCGGCCGGCGCGGTCGAGGGGCACCGCGAGCGAGCGCGCGAGGGGCGAGGCGAGCACACCGGCGGTCCAGAGGATCGTCTCCGACGCGATCCGCTCGCCGCCCACGACGGCGGCGCCCGTTCCGACGTCGGTGACGGCCGCGCCCTCGCGGACCTCGACGCCCATCCGGGCCAGCTCCTCCTTCGCCTTGCGCGCGAGCTCCGGCGGAAAGGCGGGCAGAATGCGCGGGCCCGCCTCCGCGAGGACGATGCGCGCGTCCCGCGGATCGATCGAGCGGAAGTCGAACACGAGGACGTGCCGCGCGATCTCGGCGATCGCTCCGGCCAGCTCGGCGCCGGTCGGGCCGCCGCCCACAAGGACGAACGTGAGCAGGGCCCGGCGCCGTTCCGGATCGGTCTCGCGCTCGGCGCGCTCGAAGGCGAGGAGGATGCGGCGGCGGATCTCGATCGCGTCCTCGAGCGTCTTCAGGCCGGGCGCGTTCGGCTCCCACTCGTCATGACCGAAATAGGCGTGGCGCGCGCCGGTCGCGACGATCAGGTAGTCGTAGGGCAGGCGGCCGTCCGCGAGCAGGACCTCCCGCGCCCCGGAATCGATCGCCGTCGCCTCGGCGAGGAGCACGCGGACGTTTTCCTGGCGCCTCAAGATCGAACGAATCGGGTAAGCGATATCGCCCGGCGAGAGCGACGCCGTCGCGACCTGGTAGAGGAGCGGCTGAAAGAGGTGGTGGTTGCGGCGGTCGACGACCGCGACCTCGACCGGTGCGCCGTCGAGCTCGCGGGCCGCGGAGAGCCCGCCGAAACCGGCGCCGAGAATCACGACGCGTTTCCGGGAGCGGGAGGGCGGCGGGGCGCTCACGGTCCCAATCTACTCCCGCGGCCGGGGTAGAATCGCGGGCTCTCATGTCCACGGCTACAACGGGCAAGCTCCTCTTCCGCAAGGTCGAGAAGGCTCTCGAAGCGATCGAGAGCGCCTCGGATCCTTCCTCGACGATCACGCAGACCGCGTCGTCGGTGCTGGAGCAGTTCTCCGACGCCCTCGGGGTGCGGGGCGGCCGGCTCTACGAGCGTCGCGACGGCGGATACGAGCTCGTCCGGACGTTCGGCGGCGTTCCGGCGATCGCGCCGGGGCTCTTCATCCCGGACGTCTATCCGCCCGTCGAGCGGGTCGTCGACGAAGGGGTGGTCGTCATGGATCTCTCGGCGCCCGGAGTGGACGCCGAGCTCGAGCGCCGGCTCGGCGCGGAGCGCTTTGCGGCGATCGCGGTGGGCGACGACGAGTACGTCATCTCCTTCACCGTCGAACCGACGGCGTCGGAGGAGGACCTGCTCGCGGCGCTCGGGATCCTTCGCCACGCCGTGGACCAGAAGCTCAAGCAGAGCCGATACGTTTCGGCGCTCAAGGAAGCGCGGAGCATTCAGCTCTCGATCCTGCCGAAACGCGCCGTGCGCCGCGGGGACATCGAGATCGCGGGCTTCACGACGCCGGCGGAGCTCGTGGGTGGCGACTACTTCGACTTCATCCCCGTCTCCGACCGGATCCTCGGGATCGCGATCGCGGACGCGTCCGGGCACGGGCTCCCGGCGGCGCTCCAGGTCCGCGACGTGTACACGGGCCTGCGGATGGCGGTGGAACGCGACTTCAAGATCACGCGTACGGTCGAGCGCCTCAACCGCATCATCCACCAGTCGCGCCTGACGACGCGGTTCGTGTCGCTCTTCTACGGCGAGATCGAGGACAACGGAAGCCTCATGTACGTCAACGCGGGGCATCCACACCCGCTGCATTTCCACGGCACGACCGTGACGCCGCTCGTCCAGACCGGGCTCGTGCTGGGGCCGTCGGAGAAGGCAACCTACAGCCGCGGCTACCGCCGCCTGGACCCGGGCGACGCGATCCTGCTCTACACGGACGGCATGGTCGAGGCGCACGGTTCCGGCGACGAGGAGTTCGGCGTCGGCCGGCTCATCAAGGATTTTCTGGACCTCCGCGAGCTCCCGTCCGACGAGATCGCTCGCGCGCTGATCAAGCGGGTGGGGGACTGGTCGGGCGGCGGAGACCCCGAAGACGATCGCACCGTCGTGGTTCTGAAGCGCCACACCGAGCCGTTCGCTCCCGAGTCGCCGCGGCCGAGCGGCGAGATCAAGACGTAGGGACCGGGGCCGGGAATCGTTAGGCGCGGGGCGGAGACGCGTCTCGGAAGTAGTCCGCCGTCACCGCGAGGCCCTTCTCGAGCGGCGTCCAGTCGGGCAGACCGAAGTCGCGCCGGACCGCCGAGCCGTCGAGGACGCTGCGCTGTTGCTCGCCGGGCGGCGGCGGCGCATGGGGCGGCGCGGCCGTGTAGCCGAACTGCTTCGCGAGAAGCTCGAAGAGCCGATTCACCGACGTCTCGACTGCGGTGCCGAGGTTCCACGTCCCGCTGCGGTCCGTCCCGACCGCCGCGGCCGCGGCGCGCGTCAGGTCGTCCACGAAGACGTAGTCGCGCGTCTGCTTCCCGTCGCCGTTGATCTTGAGCGCGCGGTGCCCGAGCATCGCTTCGGAGAAGATCGCGACGACGCCGGCCTCTCCCGTCCCGTTTTGCCCGGGCCCGTACACGTTCGCGTAGCGGAAGACCTGGGTCTGGAATCCGTGCACGACGCGGTAGTAGTACAGGTACTTCTCGATCGAGAGCTTGGCGCAGCCGTAGGGGGAGATCGGGTTTGTCGGATGGGACTCCGGCGCGGGCCGGCCGCCCTCCGGCTCGCCGTAGAGCGCGCCGCCCGTGGACGCGAAGAGCACGCGCTTCGAGCCGGAGCGGCGGCACGCTTCGAAGAGCCTGAGCGACCCCAGGACGTTGGCGCGCGCGTCGAAGAGCGGGTCCGAAACGCTGTGCCGCAGGTCGATTTGAGCCGCGTGGTGCGAGACGAAGTCGATCTTCTCCTCGCGCAGCAGAGGCTCGAGGTCGGTCTCGGAGATGTCGGCCTTCACGAAGCGGGCGGCGGCCGGCACCTTCTCGCGCCTGCCCGCGGACAGATCGTCCACGACGACGACGCGATGCCCGTCGGCGAGGTGCCGCGCGGCCATGCGCGAGCCGATGAATCCGGCTCCGCCGGTGACGAGAATGTTCATAGACTTTCGATCGCGACGCCATGATAGCCGAAAGGCCGCCCGATCCCCGGCTCCGCTTCGATCCGGACACGCTCGGACTGCGCGCGCCCCGACGCGCGTACTTCCGCCGAGCGACGACCGCGGTCGCTCGCGATCTCGTCGGCGCCTGGATCGCTCGGCGGCATCGCGGGCGGTGGTACGGCGCGCGGATCGTCGAGACCGAGGCGTATCTCGGGCCGAAGGACCGCGCCGCGCACTCGTGGAACGGACGCCGCACCGCGCGCGTCGAGCCGATGTACGCCGACGGCGGCCACCTCTACGTGTTCTTCGTCTACGGGATGCACTTCTGCGCGAACGTCGTCACGCGCCGCGCGGAGGTGCCCGAGGCGGTCCTCCTGCGCGCGGCCGAGCTCCCGCCGGATTCTTCGGCGCCGGCCCGGCTCCTGTCCGGCCCGGGCCGCCTCTGCGCGGCGCTCGGGGTCACGACGCGGGACAGCGGACGGGATCTGCTGGGGCCCGGGCCGATCCGGGTCTTCCGCCGCCGAGGCCGGCGTCCGCGGATCGCGGTCTCGACCCGCGTGGGCGTGGACTACGCGGGTGAGGCGGCCTCCTGGCGGCTCCGCTTCTTCGACCGGGATTCGCCGGCGGTCTCGCGGCGCTGAGCGCTCGCGTGGCCGTCAGCGCGACAACGGGACGGCGGCGCCCTCGCGAATGGCGCGGTCGACGAGCTTCCAGAGGGCGGCCTCGGCCTCCTTCTCGAGGACGTCTTCGCGACGGTCGAGATCGCGCTCGACGACCTCGAGCTCGCGCTGGCGCGTTTCGATCTCCGTCTGACGCCTCTCGATGTCTCTCTGCTCGGTCGCGACGGCCGGATCGGGCGGCGGGGCGTTCTCGTCGTCCTCGCCGATTTCAGACGCGCGCTCGAGCCTCTCCTGGCGCCGGTCGAGCGCCTCCTCCTCCCGATCGAGTGACTCCTCCTTGTGCTGGAGGGCGTCCTGCTCGGGCTCGAGCGCGCTCACGCGCTCGAAGCAGGCCATGGCTTCCTCGAGCACCTTCGAGTCCCGCACGAGATAGCGCACGCCGCCGCGGCGCACCCAGAGGAACTCGTCTCCGTACTCGTCGCGAAGCGCCTCGAGCCGGTCGATCGAGCCGTCCATGCTGACGAAGTGCCCGCGCGAAAGGACGTAGGTGTCGCGAGGGGCGGGACGCACGGAGGGGCCCGTCAGTGCGAGCGCCGGAGCGGACAGCGCGAGCGAGAGGAGTCCCGGCGTCAGGATGTTCATGCGGGTCAGACGTCCCGGAGCCGCCCGGGTTACGCGGCGGGGCGAAAAATCAGTGGGGGAGGGTCGGCATCGGCTCGTCGTCCGGGCGGCCGGTCATCACGACGGCGTTCTTGCCTCTCCGCTTGGCCCGGTAGAGCGCGGCGTCGGCCCGCTCGACGAGCTCCTTCTTGTTCGAGGCGTCGTTCGGGTACGCGGCGAGGCCGATCGAGACGGTCACGCGGATGACGTCCTCGCCCTCCGGGGGCCGGAAGAGGCGCTCGTCGATCTTCCGGCGGATGCGCTCAGCGACCTCCACCGCGACCTCCGTGGGCGTCTCCGGGAGGATGACCGCGAACTCCTCCCCGCCGTAGCGGGCCACCAGGTCCATGTCGCCGCGGACCTCCGAGCGAATCTCCGCCACGATGCGCTCGAGGATCGCATCCCCCACGGGATGGCCGTACCGGTCGTTGATGGCCTTGAAGTCGTCGATGTCGAGCATGAGCACGGAAAGCGTCCGGCTCTGGCGATCGGCGCGTCCGAGCTCGCGCTGCAGCGTCTCCTGGAAGTGGCGGTGGTTGTAGGCGCCCGTCAGGCCGTCGCGGATGCTCTGCTCC
Source organism: Thermoanaerobaculia bacterium (assembly GCA_036558325.1). Taxonomy (GTDB): domain Bacteria; phylum Acidobacteriota; class Thermoanaerobaculia; order UBA5066; family Gp7-AA6; genus DATBFU01. The sequence continues at coordinate 11,778 of DATBFU010000042.1, forward strand.
TTCGCGTCGTGATAGCGCCGCGCGTTCTCGATCGCGGTGACCGCCTGGTTGGCGAAGATCTCGAGGGCCTGGATCGTCTCGAGCGTCGGCGCCTGGCCGTTGCGCGGCTCGTCCACCGAGAGACAGCCGACGAGGCTCTCGCCGGAATGGAGCGGGATGAACAGCATGTCGTAGGGGCGCCAGCCGTTGGAGACGGGCCGTCGCGGCCGCGCGGTCACGACGTCGAAGCGAGTGAGCTCGTCCGAGGTCCGTTCTCGCACGAAGTAGGACTTGGAGACGCGGTGGCGCTCGGTCCAGTGGCGGGTGAGCTCGTTCGAGGGGACCTCCTGGCCGCGGATCTCGGCCCATCGATGGTCGAGCCCGTACTGCGCGCGGCGCACGAAGAGATCGCGCTCGGGAACGTAGAGGGAGAGGAGCACCGCGTCGAAGCCGAGGCTGCGTCCGACGGCGGTGACGATCGATTGAAAGAGGTTGTCGGGCGTCAGGTGCCGCTTGACCTCGTTCGAAATCTCGAGGATCTGCCCGAGCGTCTCGGCCCGCTCCCGGTTGCGGATCGAGAGCTCGTGAACCTGCGCACGGATCGCGCGGTCCTGCAGGACGAGGGCCATCTGGCCCGCGAGCGCCCGCAGCGACGCGATCGACGACGGCGCGTGGAGCGCCGGATACGAGCTCTCCAGAACGAGCAGGCCCGTGTGGAGCTCGTAGGTCGAGAGCCGGGCGACGAGCTGATGGCGCGTCACCGGAGAGAGCGCGACCTCCCGCTCGCCGCCGGTGAGCGGCCACACCGATTCCGCGGTGACGTCGAGCGCCTCGTCCAGCCGCCGGCGCCGCACCCAGTCGCGGATCTCTTCCCGCGAGACGGCGGCGGAACCTTCGAGATGGATGTCGATCGCCTCTTCCGCGTCGTCGAGCCACTCGACGAATGCCATGGCTTCGACGGGAAGCAGCTTGCGCAGCGCCTCGAACGCGCGGCGATAACGATCGGGACGGGCGCCGAGCGAGAAGATGTTCGAGACCTCCCGCATGACCTCGAGCTCCCGGTTCTCCCGGGCGACGCGCGCGTACTTCTCCTCCATCGTGGAGAAGCCTCGGAGAACGAGCGAGGTGAGGACCACCGGGAAGAACGCGAGGAGAAGGCCGATGACGCCGTAGTGGTTGTAGGTGAGGATCTCGAGCACGACGATCGGCACCACGAGAAGCAGGGCCACGAGCTGGAAGACGCCCATGCCGAGGAGGCGGTCCGTCGGGACGAGCTTGCCGAGCTCGAGGTACCCGAAGACGAGCGCCGTGTTGATGAAGAAGAAGACGAGGAGGACCATCGCGGCCGCCACCGCGACGGCCGCGGGCCCCGCCGGCGGCTGCGCCAGGGCGTGGAAGAAGCGGGCCGAGAGGCCGTAGGAGAGGGCGAGCTGCGAGAGGTCGAAGGCGGTCGAGAGCGTCAGGCGTCTCGTGCGCCGCAGGAGCTTCGCGAGGACGTCGGCGGCGACGCAGACGAGGATGGCGGCGCCGGGGGAATCGAAGAGGAGGACGACCGGCACGATCGCCGCGGCTTCGAGGCCGAGGAAGTTGCCCGCATAGCGTACGCGCAGACGAAACGCGAGCGTCGCGAGGCCGATGAAGAAGGCGAGCTCCAGGAAACGGCCCGCCGGGATCGAGGGCAGCTCGAGGAGGAACAGGAGCGCCGCCGATCCGATGACGGCGAGCTGGAGGATCCGGAATCGCTTCTCGCGCGGCCCGGGATCGAGCGCGGGCGCGGAAGTCATGGGCGGCGCGCCCGGGATTTCACTTCTTGGCCTTCCAGCGGATGACGCCGTCCTTGAGGAACTTCTGGAAGATCATGAGGACGTCGAGCTCCCGGATGGGGGAGATCTTCATGATCGCCTTCACGTCCCACTGCCCGTTGATGCGCGACAGCACGAAGCCCTCGTGCGGCGAGAACGTGCGGTCGGTCACCTCGGAGATCGAGATGGCGAGCTCCGGGACTTTCTCGCCCTTGATGCCGTCCTTCTCGAGACTCGACTTGATGATGCGCTCGGCGTCCCGGATCCCCTCGGCGGCACGGCCGTCGGAAGGATTCAGATCCGACGCGACCTTGAACATCCGATAGGCCGTCTGCGGGTCCTGCTTGAGCGTGGCGAGGCCGCGCTGGAGGAAGTGCTCCACCTCGTTGCCCGCGATCGCGCCGCCGCCGGCCACCGCGCGCTGCCGCGCGACCGCGCCCTCGACGAGCGCCATCGAGCCGCCGCGCAGTCCTTCGAAGACCAGCCGCGCGACGTTGAACTCGGCGTTGTGCGTCTGGAGGGCGATCTCCTCGATCGTGCGCTGTCCGTCGATGTACGGCACGATCAGCTTCTCCTGCTCGGACAGCGCGTCGAGGTTCAGCGGCTTGGTGATCCGGGGGACGATCTGATTGTCCGGGATCTCGACACGGATGCGCTTCCACTCGTCCCACCGCCGGAGGCCTTCCATGATGATGCCGGTCACGTCGAGCGACAGCGGCACCATCTTGAGCTCCGGCAGCTCGCCGTCCACGAACTCGAAGTTTCCTTCCGTCCACAGGAAGACGTCGTAGATCGACTCCTCGGCTTTCTTGCGCATCAGACGCAGGAGATCGGTCTCGGAGATCGCGTTGATCATCACGAGGATCTTCCCGAGGAGGATGTTCGACTCTTCCTGCACCTCCATGGCCATCTTCAGCTCCTCCTCGGTGATGTACCCGTGGGAGACGAGGAAGTGGCCCAGGTACTCGCGCTGGTCGGAGGAGGAGGACGAGTTGATCCGGCCGTTCTGGAAGTAGATGCGCTTCTCGACGCCCCGGCCCTCGATGAGCAGAGTTCCAGTTTTCTGCCCGAGGGACAGCCATTGAAGCAGCTCGGAGAGCTGCATCGTGTTCAGGTTGCCGCTGATTCCCACTCGATTGTCCGGAACCGATCTATTTTAGCCGAAACGAGATCCGGCCACGCCGGCCGGGCCGGGAGGGGGGCCTATTCGGCGGGAGGGTTGTAGGAGGCGATCCCCGTCACCGCCTCGCCGATGATCAGGGTGTGGATGTCGTGCGTCCCCTCGTAGGTGTAGACGCTCTCGATGTTGGCGAGGTGGCGGAAGACGGGATATTCGTTGACGACGCCGTTCGCGCCGAGGGTCTCTCGCGCGAGCTTGGCGCACTCCCGCGCCACCCAGACGTTGTTGCGCTTGGCCATGGAGACGTGCTGCGGCCGCATCGTCTTGGCGTCTTTCATCGCCCCGAGCTTCCAGGCGAGCAGCTGGGCCTTGGTGATCTCGGTGATCATCCAGGCGAGACGCTCCTGCACCAGCTGATGAGCCGCGATCGGCCGGTCCTGCCACTGTTTCCGGCTCTTGGAGTAGTCGAGCGCGGCCCGGTACGTGGCCATCGCGCTGCCGATCGCGCCCCAGGCGATTCCGTAGCGCGCCTGAGTGAGGCAGGAGAGCGGGCCTTTGAGCCCTTCGACGCCGGGCAGCATCGCGTCTCCCGGAATGCGGCAGTCCTCGAAGGCGAGCTGCGACGTGACCGAGGCGCGCAGCGACATCTTGCCCTTGTGCTCGAAGGTCGAGAAGCCCTTCGTGCCTTTCTCGACGAGGAATCCGCGCACGACGCCGTCGAGCTTGGCCCACACGACCGCGACGTCGGCGATCGATCCGTTGGTGATCCAGGCCTTCGCCCCGTTCAGGACGTAGCCCGAGCCGTCCTTCTTCGCCGTCGTCCGCATCCCGGCGGGGTTCGAGCCGAAATCCGGCTCCGTCAGACCGAAGCATCCGATGGCCTCCGCCTTCGCGAGCTTCGGGATCCACTTGTCCTTCTGCTCCTTCGAGCCGAAGGCATAGATCGGGTACATGACGAGAGCGGACTGCACCGAGACGAAGGAGCGCAGCCCCGAGTCGCCGCGCTCGAGCTCCTGCATGATCAGGCCATAGGAAATGTTGTCGAGTCCCGGGAGGCCGTACTCGGCAATCGTCGATCCGAAGAGATGCATGCCCGCCATGTCGGGCACGAGCTCCTTCGGGAATCGCCCCTCCCAGGCCGCGTCCTCGATGACCGGGAGGACCTTGTCCTCGACCCATTCGCGCACGGTGTCGCGCACGAGGCGCTGCTCCTCGGTCAGGAGGGCGTCGAAGTCGAGATAGTCCACGCCGTCGAATGCCATCGGGACGGCGAAGAATACCTCAAGACCGCCCGTTCCGGGCGCCGTCCCGCTGATTTAGACTGACGGCAATTCCATGAGCGTCTTCGCCGGCGGCTCGGCCTACAACATGGCGCAGTCGATCGCCGACGGCTACATCATCACGACCGAGCTGACCTTCAAACAGTTCCGGGATCCGGACTTCCAGACGTTTCTCTTCGAGGCGGACCGGCTTCTCCGGGAAATTCGCGGCAACCCCGCTCCCCCCGACGACATCATGGCGACGCAGAACCGCCAGCGGAAGTTGCAGCGCCTCCAGCAGGCCCTGACGATCGCGAACAACGCGCGGAGCCGGCGGCGCTGACGCCGGGCCCTCGCCGCGGCCGCCAAGCGCTTCTCGCGGCGCTCGTCCTCTTCGGCGCGACGCTGCTCCAGACCTGGCCGCTCGCGGCGCGGGTATCTTCCGCGCTCCCGGACCTCTGGGACGCGAAGCTGACCGGCTGGATCCTTCACTGGGACTTCCACCAGACGTTCCGCGATCCGCTGCGTCTCTACGACGCGAACATTTTCTTCCCCGCGCGGTACGCGCTCGCCTTCTCCGAGAACCTCTTCGGCGTGGCCCTCTTCGGGTTTCCGCTGTACGCGGCCGGGCTCTCGACGCTCACGGTTTACAACGTCCTTTTCCTTCTCGGCATGTTCACCTCGGCGCTCGCCGCCTGGGCGCTCGCGCGCGAGATGACGGGGGACCCGGCGGCGTCGCTCCTGGCCGGTGTCGTGTACGCGCTGTTGCCGTGGCGCATCTCGCAGGCCCCGCACCTGCAGTTCCAGTGGGGGACGTTTCTTCCGCTCCTGCTTCTCTTCCTGTGGCGCTTTCTCGACTCGGGGCGGCGCCGCGATCTCGCGTTGTTCGTCGCCTCCCTCGCCTGGAACGCTCTCGCGAACGTCCACTACGCGATCTTCTCGGTTCTTCTCGTCGCAGCGGTCTTGCTCGGGCGATGGCTCTCCGCGCAACCCGGCGAACCGCGCCGCCGCGTCCTTCTTGCGGGGCTCGCGGCGGCGGCGGCGGGCGTCGTCCTCGCCCCGTTTTTCTACCCATACGCCCTCGCGTCGCGCCTGTACGGCTTCGTCCGGTCGGAGCACGAGGCCGAGTGGTTCTCGGGTCGGCTCTCGGAGTTTCTCTCCGCGGGGATCCGGAACAAGCTCTACGGCGCCATCACGCAAAGGTGGGCGCACCCGGAGGGCGACTTCTTTCCCGGCATCGTCCCGGTCGCCTTCGCCCTGTTCGCGCTCCGGCGCTTGCGTCGTCCGGCCGCTTCTCCGGCGAAGCAGGCGCCCCCCGATCGCCGAAGGCGCGTCTGGATTCGCGTCCTGGACGTCGCGGTCGTGGCCTTCCTCGCCGTCGGCGCCGCGGCGAAGATCGTGCCGGGCCTCGCGATCGGCTCGCTGCGCCTTGGCGACGCCTCGCGGCCCGTCGTCTTCGCGACGATGGCGGCGTTCGTGCGCCTCGCGCTGGCGTTCCCGACCCGCTCCCGCTATCGGGATCTCGGCGACTTCCTGCGGCGCCTGCCGCTCGACCCGCGGGCGACGCTCCTCCTCGCGGTCGCGGCCGTGGGTCTGCTCGTCGCGTTCGGCCTCCACACGCCTTACTACCGATTCCTCTTCATTTCCTTCGGCGCGGTCTTCCGGTCGATCCGCGCCCCGGCGCGCGGGATCGTCTTGTTCGATCTCGCGCTGGCCGTTCTCGCCGCGTGGGGACTGTCCTTCGCGGCCGGAGCGGCTCCGTCTTTCCCTCGGCGCGCCACGATCCTGGGAGCGCTCGTCCTGACGGGCGTCGAGTACCGGGCATTCCCGTTCGACCTGCACGACGTGGCGGCCGAGCCGGCGCCCGTTTACCGCTGGCTCGCGCGCCCCGGAGTGCCCGCCGGGGTCATGGAGTGGCCGCTCTCGCCGATGTACGACTTCGAATATCAATTCCGCTCGACGGCGCACTGGAAACCGATCGTGAACGGCTCCTCCGGCTTCTTCCCGCCGGACTACCTGCGTCTCTCGGAGGCCGTCTCGAAGTATCCGATCCCGGACGCGGTCTGGGATCGCGCCGCGGCCGTGAAGGCGTCGGTCCTCGTCTTCCACCCGCACGACGCGCCGCCGGTCGTGCTGCTCGGCTACGCGGAAGCCGTCCGACGAGGCCTCGCGCAGGGACGGATCGAGCTGCTCGTCGATCTCCCGCACGGAGTCGATCGGGACTTCGTCTTCCGCTTCGCGCGCGCGCCGGCTTTCGACGCCGGCCTCACGTCGGAGGAGCGCCGTCGAGCCGCCGAGGCCTTCCACGCGATGATCCTTCGCCCGGGCTTCGACAGCTCGCCGCCCGCGATCGCCCTCGACTTTCCGTCCGAGCGCCTCGAGATCTCCGCCGGAGCGGTCGCCCACGGGTGGGCGGCCGACGACTCCGGCATCGCGCGCGTGCGCGTCGAGACGGAAATCGGCCCGGCGCCGGACGCCGCGGCCGGAGACGAGCGCGGCGACGTGGCCCGCTATTTCCCCGGGAATCCGGACGGCGCGCGGCTCGGGTACCACTTTCCGATGCCGGACCTGCCCCCCGGCGAGCACACGTTGACCGTCACGGCCGTCGCGCGGGACGGGGGAGAGAGGGCGGTCCGCCGCGTCCTTCGCGTCCGGTGACTTCTCTCGGCAGAGGCGGGAGCTCCCAGAGGCCAACCTCGCGGACGGTGTCGATCTTCCGCCAGTCCCCGGGGACGTGGGCCGCGAGCTCCTTCTCCTCCTCGGGGAAAAGGAGCGCGTAGAAGCGGTAGCCGCGCCCCTCGATCTCGCCCCGGAGCGCCGGCCACCGTTCCGGCGCGATCGGGTCCCAGCGCGCGCAGGAAAGGTCCGTGTAGTACGCGAGCGCGCCGCTCGCATCGGTCGCCACCACGACGCTTCGCGCCGGAAGAGTCGCCGCCGCGCGGCGGCAGGCCAGCGGATAGCTCGCCTGCGCCTCCGCGGTTCCGAGGACGCCGATCCGGCGCGTCTGTCGGATCTCGACGGCCGCGATCGCGGCGAGCGCGGCCAGCGCCAGGGCGGCGGCGAGGCGCGGAGCGGGAAGGCGGGCGAGCGCGCCGCGCAACCCGAGCGCGGCGGCGAGCAGCAGACCCGGAAGCCCGGGGAGGAGGAAGCGGAGGAACCCGAACGATTCGTAGGGGCCGTAGAAGCAGTAGAAAAGGAGAAAGACGCCGAACCAGGCCAGAAGCAGGAAGCGGTCGCGGACCGGAGTGCGGCGATCGGCGAGCGACGCCAGAGCGGCGAACGGCACGATGACGGTAGTCGTGCGAAGAATCCAGTCGCCGTAGTAGCGCAGGCGCACCGGGAAATTCGAGAGCGCGATCACGTCGAGGTGTCCCGTCTTTCCGTAGCCGGTCGACAGGATCCCGCCGTAGCAGTATCGCGCGAAGGCGGCTTGGGCCGCGGCCGGCGGCAGGGCGCCGAGGGCGACCCGTCCGAGGACCGGCAGAGTGAGCGGCAGGGCGAAGGCGAGCGGTACGGCGAGGAGGAGATTCGTCGGTCGAACGAGAACGGCGACGCCGAGCGCCGCTCCGCAGGCGACGGCCCAGGCCGCGCGCCTCCGGGCGCGCACGGCGAAGAAGATCGCGGCCGTCGTCCACAGTGTCGCGACGACGTCGCTCATCGGCTGGATCGCCTGGAAGAGGAAAGCCGGCCAGGCGCCGAGCACGGCGGCGGCGCCCGCGGACCAGGCGGGCGAGAGATCGAGCTCCCGGCCGATCAGATAGACGAACGCCAGACAGAGCACCGCGGCCGTCGGGCTGACGAGATAGGGCCCGGTCTCCCAGCCGGACGCGACGGCCGCCGCGGCCAGGTGTGCGGGGAAGCCGGCCGGATAGAGCGGCGCCATCGTCCCCGGCCGCGGTCCCGCCAGGAATCCGAGCGGCGTGAAGATCGGCGCGAGAGAATCGGGGAGTCCCAGACGGTCGAGCGAAGGCGGCCGCGCGACCAGGCCGCCGGAGACGAGACGGCGCGCGGTGTTGGCGTAACCCGAGCTGTCCGAGCCGCCGACCGCGTGCGAGGCGTGGCGCGCGACGAAAGAGCCGTACGCGGCGAGCGCCGCAACGAGCCCGAACGCGGAAAGACGCGCGCCCGGGCGGTCCCGCCGAAACGCCATCCCCCTTATAATCCCCGCCTTTTATGGCCACAACCGCCATTCGCCACGTCGGGGAGAAGACCGGGCAGACGGCCACGGTCGAGGGCTGGCTCTTCCAGAAGCGCTCGTCGGGAAAAATCCAGTTCCTCGTCGTACGCGACGGGTCGGGCTATCTCCAGGCGGTCGTGCCGAAGGCGGAGGTCGCGGCCGAAACCTGGGAGGCGGCCGAACGGGCGACACAGGAGACCTCCCTGCGGGTCACCGGCACCGTGCGCGAGGACAAGCGCGCGCCCGGCGGCTTCGAGATGACGGCCTCGGCCGTCGAGATCCTCGGGCCATCGGAGAACTACCCGAT
>DATBFU010000043.1:0-45198 GCA_036558325.1 Thermoanaerobaculia bacterium
GTCAAGATTTCGTTCTGACGGAGATACTCTGAGATCGGTTCCGAGAGGGGGGCTCCCGGGCCCCCCTCGTTCTTTTTTCGGGGAAGCGACATAGTCTGACGGCGGAGGTTGCCATGGTCTCCTCGTTCCTTCCTCTGCTCCTTTCCGTTCTCCTCGCGACGGCCACCCTTCCCGAGCTCTTCCAAAAAGCGAAGACGCAGTTCAAGCTCGGCGCGTATGGCGATGCGCTCGCGACGTTGTCGGAGCTCGACTCGGAAAGCGCGAAGCCCGGCTTCGAGACGCAGCGGCAGGCCGTGTTGCCCGGGCTTCTCTTCTACAAGGGCGCGTCCCTCGCCGCTCTGGGGAAATCCGCGGAGGCCGAGGAGATTTTCGAGGCCTTTCTCGCGCTTAAGCCCGGAAGCCAGCTCGATCCCGCCGTCTACCCGAAGTCCGTCGTCACGGCGCTCGAGACGGCGCGCAAGACCGTGGAGGATCGTTCCGGCGCGAACCGCCCTGAGGAGACCGGCGTGATCGCCAACGCCTACCGCGCGTTCATCCCGCCCACCGGCCACGCCGACGAAAGCGCGCGGGAGAACTGGGCCGATGGCCCCGTGCACTGGCTTCTCACGGCCGAGGAGAAGCGCTCGTTCGCCGACGCTCCCGACCCGATCTCGCGCTCCGAAATGATCGCCACGTTCTGGCGCGGGCGCGATCCGAAGCCCGAGACTCCAGAGAACGAGTTCCGCGAGGAGTTCGACAAGCGGGTCGCCTTCGCCGACGTGCGCTTCGCACAGGACGAGATCCGCGGGAGCCTGACGGACCGGGGGATGGTCTTCATTCTCCTCGGGCCGCCCACTTACAGCGGCCGCCGGCCGTTGAAGACGGGCGACGACGCCGCCGATGCCTCCGGCCTCTCGCGCTACACGCCGTCGGAGATCCGGGCGGCCTCGCAGCCCGCCGGTTCGAACGCCGAGCGCGAGGCGCGTCAGGGCCAGGTCAGCGGACCCGGCACCTCGATCCTGGACGCCGCGGCCAACTGGATCGAAGCCTGGCACTACGAGCGGGTGAGTCTGCCGAAGGAGATCCCGAATCAGTCGCTTGAGTTCGACTTCGTGACGAAGGTCGGTTACGGGAAGAACGTCCTCCAGCGCGATCAGGCGATCCTGACGGCGCTCGACCGGTCGAGAGCGATCCCGAAGAAAACCAGCTAATCGCGACTCCGTTCGCCGTTGGTCGGAATCGGCGCCCGTCGCTCGCGTGTTAGATTGCGCAGCGTGCGCTCTCGACCGCGTATCTCTTTGATTCTTCTGGCGCTCTTCGCTGTCGCCGCGGCGGGAGCGCTCGCGGCGGGCTCGCCGGCTCCCGATCGTGTGGGCCGGTACTTCGAGGAGTGGTTTCCGTACTTTCCGGGCGCCTCGGTCGCCGTGGTACCCGTCGCCGAGCTGTCGCTGCCCGGTCTCGACGCGTTCCGTGCGGACCGCCGGTCGAGCTCCCAGTCCCATCAGGAGTCGAATGTCGCCCTTTTCGACCGCCCGGGCGAGGAGATCTTCGTCGGCGACGTCTTCGGCGATCCGCGTCGCCGCGGCGCGGGCCGCCCGTTCACTCCCGCGGCCGATCTTCCGAACATCCAAGCTTCGCTCGCCGAAGCGCTCGGGCTCGAAGTGCGCGTCTCTCCGGCGGCCGGCCCGGCGCACGGCGTGCTCCGCCCGCTCACGATCGGCGTGCGGCAGCGCAACGACGCCGTCCTGAACCGGCCGGCTTTCGTGTCGGAGGACGGCTCGGTTCTCGCGATTGGCGAGTTCCGTCCGGTATCCGAGTCGCCGCGCGCCTTCCGTCAGAAGCTCCTCGCGGCGCAGCCGGGAATCCGCGTGGGATCGGGCAAGGCCCTCGTCGCGGAGTTCATCGACTTTCAGTGCGAGCGCTGCCGCGTGCGCGCGCCCGAGGTCGAGAAGGTCGCGGCGAGCTACGGAGGAGCGGTGGAAGCGCATTTCCTGCCGCTCGTGCGGTTCCACGACTGGGCGTTCACGGCGGCGGAGGCGGCCACCGCGCTCGCCTCGATCGATCCCGCGCTCTACGGGAAATATCGCGCCGCGATTTTCGCGCGCGCGGAGGGCCTGAACGAGCAGGGTTGCCGTGATGTCGCCGCGGACGTCGCCGAGGCGGCGGGAGTCGGCGCGCGCTACCGGCAGGAGATCGCCAACGGCCGCGCCCGCGACCGCGTTCTGGCCGACCAGGCGCTCGCCGCCCGGCTCGGCGTCGTGATCACGCCGACCTTCGTGCACGACGGGATGCTCGTCTCGGGAGAGGCGGGCCTTCTCGAGAACCGCCTCTTCGAACGGCTCGGGAAGCCGCCGGCAGCGAACAAGCGCTGAGAATCCCTCCAATGCCGAGACTCAAGAGGGCCGTCGGGGCCAGCGCGGCCGTCGTCCTGGCGGCGCTCGTTTCGTGCCGGCGCGGCGAGAGCCCGGTGACGTCCTCGAGCGCGAGCGTGCCCGCGCCGACTCCGGCGCCCGTCGAGGCCGTCGAGTCCTCGGACGGCCCACGCACTCCGCGCCCGGCCGGCGGGCAGCCGGCCGTCATCTGGCTCGGCCTCGACGGGCTCGACTGGGAGCTCCTCGACCGGCTTTCGGCCGAAGGCAAGATGCCCAACTGGAAGCGGCTCGTCGCCGAGGGCGCTTCGGGCAAGCTCACGAGCTTCGTACCGATCCTTTCGCCGGTCGTCTGGACCACGGCGGCCACAGGCGTCGGTCCCGACGTGCATCGCGTGCTCGACTTCCAGGAGGTGGATGCCCGGACCGGACAGAAAGTGCCGGTCTCCGGGTTCTCGCGCGCGGTGCCCGCGCTCTGGAATCTCGCGTCCGCCTCCGGGCGGCGCGTCGGCGTCGTGGGCTTCTGGGCAACGCACCCGGCCGAGCAGGTGCAGGGCTTCTTCGTCTCGGACCGCGCGAGCCCGATCCTCTTCGAGAAGCTGCCGCTCGCCGGCGTGGCCTATCCGTCGAACCTCGAGGCCGGCGTCGCGCAGGTCGTCGCCCGCGACGGACGGATCGGCGCCGCGGACCTCGCCCCCTACCTCGACATGCCCCCGGACGCCATCGCGGCGGAGCTCGCGTCGGGGGCCGGAATGGAGGACAAGGTCGTCGCGCTGTCGCGGATTCTTTCCGCCACGCGCGTCTATCAACGGATCGCCCGGGACCTGTACGACCGGAATCACCCGGACCTCATGGCGCTCTACATCGAGGGCACCGACGAGGTCGGGCACGTCTTCGCTTCCTTCGTGCCGCCGAAGCTCGCGTGCGTCTCGGACGAGGATTTCCGGCGCTATTCCCGGGCCGTGGACGTCTACTACGCCGCGATCGACCGCATCCTCGGACAGTGGATGCGCCGGGCGTCCGAGGACGGGGCGACGCTCGTCGTGCACTCCGACCACGGTTTCAAGTGGGGCGCCGACCGGCCCTGCGAGCGCTCGTCGCTCAACTGGGCGACGGCGGGTTTCTGGCACCGCCTGGACGGCGTCTACGCGTTCTGGGGAAAGGGCGTCCGCCCGAGTGCCGCGCGCGGGCAGGCTTCGATCTTCGACGTCGCGCCGACGGTGCTGGGTCTTCTCGGTCTGCCGCCGGATACCCGGATGACGGGACATGCGCTCGACAAGGCGTTCGAGACGAAGGTCGACTTTCCGCGCCGGAATCTGTTCGCCGGCGTCGAGGTGCGCCGCGTCGCGGCGGAGGCCATGAGTCCCGAGCAGGCGAACGAGTACACGAAGAAGCTCCTGGCGCTCGGATATCTGTCGGGGAGCGAGGCGCGCCCGCTCGCGCCCGCCGGAGGAGACGCGCCCGGGATGACGGAGGGCGCCTGGAACAACCTGGGCCTCTACGAGCGCGAGCGCAAGAATTTTCCCGCCGCGAAGGCGGCGTTCGAGAAGTCCCTCGCCCTGCGCCCCGACTATCATTCGCCGATGTTCAATCTGGCGGTGATGTATCGCGATCAGCACCGGCTGCCGCTGGCGGAAGACTGGCTCTTCCGCTCGCTCGCGGCCGGACACGCGGATCCGGAAGGCACGATCGACAACTGGGCGACGATCTATCGGGTGGAGAAGCGGCCGGCGGACGAACGGCGCCTGCTCGAGCGCGCGGCGGCCCGGTATCCGGCGAGCGAGCACGCTGCGCGCGAGCTCGCGCTGGCGCGCTTCCGCGGGCACGATTGTCCCGGGGCCGATTCCGCGCTCGCGCCGCACGAGGCGACGACGAACGACCCCGACACGTTGAACGCGATCGCCCTCGTCCGGACGTGCCTCGGACGCACGGACGAAGCGAAGAAGCTCTTCGAACGGTCGCTCCAGATCAAGCCGGACCAGCCCGGCGTGATCCAGTCCCTGAAGCTCCTGCGCGCGGCCGAGGCGGCGCTCCCCCCGGGTTCGTGAAGAGGAGAGAAATGAAGCAGGCAGGCAGACGTCAGCGCAAGCGCAACGCATTCGCACTCGTCGCGATCTTTTCGGGCGGCCTCGCGGCCGCGATGCCGGCGACACCGCCCGCGGCCCCGGCGAAGACCCCACCCGCAGCCGGCGCCGGGTCCGTCGAGAAGACCCTCGAGGCTTACCTCGACAAGTATCTGGCCTTCGATCCCGACTCGAAGGTCACGGTCGCGCCGTCGAACGAGAAGCCGGTTCCGGGCTTTCGGGCGTACAAGTCCCATCGCACGGGCCGGTACGCAAAGTTGAACGGCGACAAGGTCGTGTACGTTTCGGACGACGGCAAGTGGTTCTTCGCGGGCGACGTTCTGCCGAACAAGGACCCGCGGCCCGTGCGTTCCTCGGACGACCTCTCGTGGTTGAGCTCGTACCTGACGAACCTCTTCCGAACCCCGACGAAGGCAGCGCTCGCTCCGGAGCGCGACAAGGCCAATTTGAAGGGGGTCGTCGTCTGGACCGAGACCGGATACGGTCGCGCCCGGCTGCCGGGATACGCCTCGGCCGACGGCCGCGTCTTCCTGCAGGGAACGATCTTCGATTTCACCGAGGACCCCCGCGCCGAGCGCCGGCGCATGATCGACCTGACGACCGGCCGCGCCACGGGACCGGCCGACGCGAAGGTTGCCGTCGTGGAGTACGCCGACATGGAGTGCGGGTACTGCAAGTATCGGGGTCTCCAGATGGACAAGCTGCTCGAGGAGAACACCGGGATCGTTTCGGTCCGGCGGCACTACAAGTTCTTTCCGCTCTGGCTGGCGCACGTCTGGGCCATGAAGGCCGCATCCGCCGCCGACTGCATCTTCCGTTTCGCCGGGGCGGCGCCGATGTTCCGGTTCAAGAGTCAGGTCTACGCCGTGCAGGATTCGATGACCGTCGGCGGCATCGATCAGCTCGCGGTCACGACCGCGGAGGCCGAGGGCGTTTCGTCGGCGGACTTCCTGTCGTGCTATCTGCGGGACGAGAGCTTCGCCCGAGTGATCAAGGACATGGAGGAGGGCTACCGGCTCGGCGTCAATTCCACGCCGACGTACTTCATCGACGGGACCGAAATCACCTGGATCGAGGACAAAGTGATGGAGGACTACCTGCGGACCATCTTCCCGAAGATCAAGACGATCGAGTACGCGCCGCCGGGCGCGAAGAAGTGACCCCGTCCTCGGGGTCATCCCGAGGAGTCTTCGACGAGGGATCCCGAGCTATCCCGCCGAGAACGCCGTCCCGGCTCAGATCCTGCCGAGTTCGGGATCCCTCGCTCTCGCTCGGGATGACAGTGTCAGGGCTCGAACGGAATCGGTACCGTCGTCCAGGCCTGCACCGCCGTGTCGCCTTTCTTCGCCGGCGTGAACTTCCACTGCTTGACGGCGGCGACGGCGGCCTCGGTCAGTCCGGCCTGGGCGCCGCGAAGCACCTCGACCTTGAGCGCCTGGCCGGTCTCCGAGACGAGAACCCGGAGTAGGACGAGCCCGCCGATGCGCGCCTGGAGGGCGACGGGCGGATAGATGGGCTTGACGATCTTGAGAATCGACGGCGGAATCTCGCGCGCCGGAAGCGGTGTGGCCGTCGGGGGCGGAGGGACCGTCGCGGTGGGGGGGAGCTGGGCGACGACGACCGCGGTCGGCGCCGGCGTCGGCGTGAAAGCGGCGATCGCGGCCGCCGTCGCGGCGAGCGCGGCCTGACGCGCGGACGCTTCGGCCTCGCGCTGGCGCTGCGCGTCTTCCTCGAGCTTCTTGACCTCCTCCGAGACGCGGCGCGAGACCTCTTCCTTGAACTGCGCCGCGGTCATCGCCGCGGTGGACGGACCGGGTTCCGGCGTCGCGGTGGCCGTCGGCCGCGCGGTCGGGACCGGCGTCGGAACGGGGGGCGCGGTACGGTTCTTCGAGATCACCAGCCACGTTCCGGCGAGCGCGGCCGCGAGGAGGATGCCGCCGACGATCGCGCCCACGGGCAGGCCCTTGCGACCCGGCGGCGGCGCCATGAACTTGGGCGCGGTGGTCGTCTTCGGAGGCGGCGGCTTCACGCCGGGCTTCGTTCCGGAGGAAGCGGCGGGCGGCGCCGCTTTCGGGGCAGCCTTCGACGGCGCCGCGGCCGCCCCGGCTGTTGCCGGCGCCGGGCTCGGGGCGGTGCGGATGGCGCCGGGCTCGAGCGCCGCCTCCTTTTCGCGGGCGCGCGTCTCGATCTCGATCTCCGCCCCGAAGACGTTGTTCAGAAAATAGGCCAGGTTGAACGTCGAGGGAGAGTAGGGTCCCGAGAACAACAGCTTTCCGAGCTCCCGGCGCAGCTCGCCGCTCGACTGGTATCGCGATCCCGCCTCGGAGAGGCACATCTTGAGAACGGCGGTGATTTCCGGCGGCAGCGGCGAGGGCCCGCGCGCCACCGCGAAGAGATCGGCGACCGGCCCGCCGGGGGCGGGAAGGCGCCCGGTCAGGAGCTCGAACAGGATGACGCCGACCGAGTAGACGTCCGAATTCTTGCCGATCTTTCCCTCACTCCGTTCCTCCGGCGCGAGGTAGGGCGAGATCTCCTTGGCGAAGCGCGGCCGCCCGCGCGACGGAAGAAGTCCCGGCGCGATCCCGAACCCGACGAGCGTCGTCTCGCCGTCGTCCGAGAGTGACACGAACCCCGGCCACACGAGCCCGTGGAGCGTCCGCTCGCCCTCGACCGTCGTGTTGTATGCGTGGTCGAGGCCGGTGGCGATCTTCTCGGCGATGAGCAGCGAGTGTTCGATCGGGATGCGCCCCTGAAGCGTCGGCGCGCGCGACACCAGCCGGTCGAGCGTGCGCCCGCTCTCCTCGGCCCAGGCCAGGAACGGAACGCCCTCGACGGAATCCATCTGGACGGCGCGCGCGATCGCCGGGTTCTTGAGGAACGCGTGAATCTCGCCGTTTTCCTGGATTGCGTCGAGAACGGCGTCCTCTTCGATCTCCGGCGACTCGAGAATTCGCAGCCGGACGAATCCCCGCTCGGGCCCCTCGCGCAGGGCGCGATAGACCGTACCGAGCGCATCCTCGCCCAGCCGGGCGGTCAGGACGTAGCTTCCGAAGTGCCGCGGCAGACTCTCGCTCACGGGCGGGCCGCAGACCTCGGCGAGAAAGCGTTCAGATTTCGAACTCCTGGAGTTACGACCCATTGTCGGACGCGCGCGTCCGCGGGTCAAGGCCGAAGCCCGGCTCCGATCGGGTCAGTTGGCTTCGGACGGCGGCGTCTCGGGCAGGGCGGCGCCGGCCTCGGTCCGGAGCCTCCGATTGGCCGCGATCGCCTGGAGATGCTGCTCGAAGGTGCGGGAGAACGTGTGGCCTCCGGCCGCGTCGGCGACGAAATAGAGGAAGTCCGTTCGCGCCGGGGTGACCGCCGCGGTCAGGGCCGCGAGTCCCGGATTGCAGATCGGGCCGGGCGGCAGGCTGTCGTAGAGGTATGTGTTGTACGCGGACGGGTATGCGTAGTCGGAGCGGTGGAGCAACCCCGTCCACTTGCCGTCGCGCTTGAGAGCGTACGTCACGGTCGGGTCCGCCTGGAGACGCATGCCGAGGGCGAGGCGATTCAGGTACACGCCGGCGACGATCGGAGCCTCTTTCTTCAGCGCCGTCTCCTTCTCGACGATCGAGGCGAGCGTCACCGCCTGCCGCGGCGTCAGGCCGAGCTCCCGCGCGCGCTCGCGAAGCTCCGGCGTGAAGCGAAGACGGAACTGGGCGATCATCGCCTCGACGACCTTGCGTGCGGTGGTCGAGAGCGTCACGCGGTAGGTTTCGGGAAAGAGGAAGCCCTCGAGATCTGGCGCGCCGGTCGCGAGTCCCGGCGCGAGGCTGGTGTCGGCGAGCGCGGCGCCGAAGGCTTCCGGTGTGCCGATCCCGTCGTCGAGGAAGAGACGAAACGTCTCCTCCGCCGTGAGGCCTTCGGGCACGACGATGACGTGCTGGACGACGTCGCCCCGGCCCATCCGCCGGATGATCTCGTCGATCGGCATGGGGCGGCTGAAGCGGTACTCCCCGGCCTGCAGCGTCGTGGCGCTCGCGCGGATCCGGTAGTAGATCTCCGCGATCCGCGCGTTCCAGACGACGCCCTCGAGGGCGAGGCGGCGAAAGATCGCGGCCGTCGAGGTGCCCGGCGGAAAGTACACGTTCACCTCCGCGGGCCCGGAGGCGAGTCGCCCCGGCCGCTCGAGGCCGTAGATGAGCCACACGGCGACCGCTGTCGCGAGGAGAATGAGGAGGAGACCGAGCCGGAAGAGCCGCTTGCCGGCGCTCACCGCAAGGCCTTTCCGTGCTTCAAGTAATCCTCGAGGAGCACCGCGGCGGCCTCTCGGTCGAGCGCCTCCCGCGGGGACCCGGGGGGCACGCGGCGCGACGCCTCGTTCGACGTGAGCGTCTCTTCGTGAAAGGCGACCGGCAGCGACGACTCCGCTCCGAACTTCCGGGCGAAGGACCGAATCCGGGAGGCGAAAGGCGACTCGGCGCCGTCGGGCGATCGGGGGAGGCCGAAGACCACGAGCTCGACTTCCTCCTCGCGGCAGAATCGCGCGATGTCGGCGGCGGCGCGGGCGTCGTCCCGCCTCTCGAGCGTGCGCCGCGGCGTCGCGAGCGTCCCGGAGGCGTCCGACGTCGCGAGGCCGATCCGTTTCTCGCCGAAGTCGACGGCCAAGATGCGCATCACCAAGAGATTAGCAGGCGCCCTGGCCGGGCCGAAACTCCCGGCTGCCGGTCGTCTTCGACCGCCGCGGCCGAAAGCCTTAGAATCGCCCGGCCATGAAAAACATCGTCGTTCTCTCCGCCGCACGCACTCCCATCGGCTCCTTCCTGGGCCGTTTGTCCGCACTCCCCGGACCGGCTCTGGGCTCTGCCGCGATCCGGGGCGCCGTCGAGCGCGCGGGGGTTCCGGCCGCGGAGATCGAGCAGGTCGTGATGGGCAACGTGCTGCAGGCCGGCGAGGGCCAGGCTCCGGCGCGGCAGGCTTCGCTCGGCGCGGGAATCCCGGCGAGCGTGCCTTGTGTGACCGTGCACAAGGTCTGCGGCTCCGGAATGCGCGCCGTGATGGACGTCGGCAACGCGATCCAGGCCGGGGAGTACGAGCTGGCGGTCGCCGGCGGCATGGAGTCGATGTCGAACGCGCCGTATCTGCTCGACCACGGGCGGACCGGCTATCGGATGGGCAACGCGCCGCTGATCGACTCGATGATCAAGGACGGCCTCTGGGATCCCTACAAAGACACCCACATGGGCAACTGCGCCGAGCTCTGCGTGGCGAAATACGAGTTCACGCGCGAGGAGCAGGACGCGTTCGCGCTCGAGTCGTACCGGCGCGCCCAGGACGCGTCGACGCGGTGCCTCTTCGGCCAGGAGATCGTCCCGGTCGAGGTCCCGCGCAAGAAGGGCGACCCCGAGAAGGTCGACAAGGACGAGGAGCCGTTCGCGGCGCCCCTCGAGAAGATGCCGACGCTCAAGCCGGCGTTCCAGAAGGACGGCACGGTGACCGCCGCGAACTCCTCGAAAATCAACGACGGCGCCGCCGCACTCGTCGTCTGCTCCGAGGATCGGGCGCGCGCGAAGGGGTACACGCCGATCGCGCGCATCCTCGCATCCGCCGGCGTCGCCCAGGCGCCCGAGTGGTTCACGACCGCGCCGGTCGGGGCGATCCAGAAGCTCCTCGAGAAGACCGGCCTCAAAGTCGCCGACATCGATCTCTGGGAGATCAACGAGGCCTTCGCGGCGGTGGCGATGGCGGCCATCCGCGAGTTCTCGCTCGACCCCGCACGGGTCAACATCCGCGGCGGCGCGGTGGCCCTCGGACATCCGATCGGCGCTTCGGGCGCGCGCATTCTCACGACCCTGATTCACGCTCTGAGGCACGAGGGGAAAAAGCGCGGGGTCGCGGCCATCTGCATCGGCGGCGGCGAGGCCACCGCGATGCTCGTCGAGACCGCCTAGCGGGCCCGTCTCGCAGGGCCGGATGCCTTATCATCGCTCGCGATGATCGACAAGGTCGTCGCGAGCGCCGACGCGGCCGTCGCCGACGTCTTCGACGGCGCGACGCTCGTGGTCGGCGGTTTCGGCCTCTGCGGGATTCCAGAAAACCTGATCGCGGCCCTCGTCCGCCGCGGCGTGAAAAACCTGACCGTCGTGTCGAACAATTGCGGCGTGGACGACTGGGGCCTGGGCCTGCTCCTCCGATCGCGCCAGATCAAGAAGATGGTCTCCTCCTACGTCGGCGAGAATGCCGAATTCGAGCGGCAGTTTCTTTCGGGCGAGCTCGAGGTGGAGCTCGTCCCGCAGGGCACCCTCGCCGAAAGAATGCGCGCCGGCGGCGCGGGGATCCCGGGCTTCTACACGCCGACCGGCGTCGGAACGCTCGTGGCCGAGGGCAAGGAGGTCCGGTCGTTCGACGGCCGGGACTACGTCCTCGAGCGCGGCATCGTCGGTGATTTTTCGCTCGTCGCCGCCTGGAAGGGCGACCGTCTCGGGAATCTCGTCTATCGGAAGGCGGCCCGCAACTTCAACCCGATGGCGGCCACGGCCGGGAAGATCTCGATCGTGGAGGTCGAAGAGCTCGTCGAGGCGGGCGCGCTCGCTCCGGAGAACGTGCACACGCCGGGGGTCTTTCTGCAGCGCGTGGTCGTCGCCCCGCGGCAAAAGCGCATCGAGCGGCGCACGGTTCGGAAGGCGTGAGGGCGTAAGGGAACGGCCGCCATGCTCGATCGCGAAGGCATCATCCGTCGCGCGGCGAAGGAGCTTCAGGACGGCTTCACCGTCAACCTGGGCATCGGCATGCCGACCCTTCTCGCCAACCACATCCCGCCCGGGATGGAAGTGATTCTGCAGTCGGAGAACGGCATCCTCGGCCTCGGGCCGTATCCGACCGACGCCGAGGTCGATCCGGACCTCATCAACGCCGGGAAGGAGACCGTGACGGTGCGGCCCGGCGCCTCGTATTTCTCTTCGGCGGACTCCTTCGCGATGATCCGGGGAGGCCACATCGACCTCTCCGTGCTCGGGGCCATGGAGGTGGACGAAGAGGGCTCGATCGCCAACTACATGATCCCAGGCAAGATGGTGAAGGGGATGGGCGGCGCGATGGATCTCGTGGCGGGGGCGCGGCGTCTCGTCGTGACGATGGAGCACACGAATCGGGCCGGCGAGCCCAAGATCCTCGGACGCTGCCGGCTTCCGCTGACGGGCCGTCGCTGCGTCGATCGCGTCATCACGGATCTGGCGGTCTTCGACGTCCTCGGCGAGGGAAAGGGTCTCGACCTCGTCGAAACGGCTCCGGGTATCGGCGTGGAGGAGATCCGGGCGAAGACGGAGGCGGCGTTCCGCGTCTCTCCGCGAGTTCGCCCGATGGAGCTTTGAGCCGCGAGGAGGTGGCGGGCGGTTTCGTAGGTCGTCCGTGAGCGGGACCCGCCAGCCCGTCTCACGCCGCGCGGCGCGGCTCGTTCTCTCGCTGCTGGCCCTCCCGGCGCTCTCCGCGCCCGCGCGCGCCCAAACGTCGGATTCGTTCGGCACCGACCCGTACGAGTCGCGCTTCCACCCGAAGGCCGGCTTCGAGATCAAGTTCCGCGCGCCGGCGAAAGGCGGCGAGGTGCGCCTCTACACGAAGCAGCCGGTCCACTACGAGAAGGACGTTTTCTGGGAGGGGAGCGAGGACGTGCGCATCGAATACCAGGACGTCAAGATCACCGCCGACAAGGCGCGCTACGACTTTGCGTCGAAGACCGCCACGCTCGACGGCCACGTCGTCATCGATCAGGGTCCGACCCGTCTCTCGGGCGATCACGCGGTCTTTCGACTCGACACCAAGACGGGAACCCTCGAGCGCGCGACGGCGAATCTGCCGCCGAGCTACCACATCATCGCGGATTCGATCGACAAGATCGGCGAGGCGACGTACCGCGTCCATCACGGCCTCTTCACTGCCTGCGACGTGCCGACGCCCGATTGGTCGTTCACGATGTCCGAGGCGACGGTGACGCTCGACGACTACGCGCGCCTGAAGAACGTGGCGTTCCGCGCGCGCGACCTGCCGCTTCTGTACACGCCTTACATGGTGTGGCCGACGAAGGAGGGCCGGGTGTCGGGCCTTCTCGTGCCGGGAATCGGCTTCTCCGAGCGGCGCGGCGCGTATCTCGGTCTCTCGCACTACTGGGTCACGGGCACCTCCACCGATCTGACGACGCAGCTCGACCTGTTCTCGCAGGGCACGGTGGGTCTGGGCGAGGAGTTCCGCTGGGCGCCGTCGGCCGAGTCGGCGGGAATCTTCCAGGGCTACTACGCTCACGACACGGAGGCGACCGTCTGCGTGCCCTTCGCCGAGGCGCCGGCAGGTGCCGCGCCGTGCACGAACGCCGACGGATCCCCCGGCGGTCTCACGACGCAGACGAAGAATCGGTGGAAGATCCGTCTCGATCACGTCTCCGAGGACCTGCCGTGGGGCCTTCGCGGCGTGGTCGCGATCCGCGACTACTCCGACGCGGAGTACCTGCAGGACTTCGAGCGGTCCTTCGACCTGACCTCGACGCGGGAGATCCTTTCCCGCGCTTTCCTCACGAAGAACTGGGACGTCAACTCGCTCAACCTCCGGTTCGAACGGAGCGAGACCTTCCTCGGCGCGACGGTGCTCCAGGAACGGATGCCGACGCTCGAGTTTTTCCGCCGCACGTCGGAGATCGGCCAGAGCCCGATCTACTTCTCGATGCAGTCGTCGCTATCGAATCTCTTCATCAATCGCGGCCCCGGCTTCCTCCACGGCGGGTACGGCCGCGCCGACTTCCACCCGGACTTCTCCATCCCGTGGAAGGCGCTTCCGTGGCTGTCGGTGACGGCGACGGCCGGCGGGCGCTGGACGGGCTATACGGACTCGACCGACGCCACGCAGACGCAGTTCGTCGGCGCGAGCGCCGTGCGCGCCTACGGCGAGGCGGAAGTGGCGATCGTCGGTCCCACCTTCTCGAAGATCTTCGACTGGGACCTCGGCCCCTTCGGAAAATTCAAGCACGTCATCGAGCCGCGCATCGACTACAACTACGTCTCGAACGTCGGCGATGCCGCGCGGATCCCGATCTACGACGACATCGACACGCAGCTGGGAATGAACCAGGTGCACTACGCCATCGTGAACCGGCTCCTCGCGCGGCCGTCGGACGCGAAGGCGGGCACGGCGTCCGAGGTCGCCTCGCTCGAGATCGGACAGACCTACGCCTTCGAGCCGGCCCAGACGACGATCGGAAGCCCCGAGCCGACGTTCCAGAACGCCGGGCCGATCGACGCGACGCTGCGGTTTACACCGGGCGCCGCGATCTCCGGAGCCCTCATCGGCTTCGACGGCCGGATGACCTACGACGCGAAGGCCGGTCAGCTCACGTCGACGACGGTCACCACGTCGATGACGTGGAAGACGAGCTTCTTCAACGCGACCTGGTTCTCGGGCCGGCCCGTGGCGCTGCCCGGCACGACGGCGGTGGACACCGACCAGATCCGCGTCTCCGGAGGCCTCGACATCTCCAAGCCGCTGCGGTTCGACACCGAGATCAATTACGACGTGCGAGAGGGGCAGGTGCTCGAGGACCGCTCGCTCCTGACATGGCGCGGGTCCTGCTACACGCTCTTCCTCGAGCTGCGGCAGCTGCGGCTTCCGGGCAACCGCCGCAACGACCTCCGGTTCGTCCTGAACCTGAAGGACATCGGGACGTTGCTCGACGTCAACGGGGCGCTCAAGCCGAGCCTGTTCTAGGCCGTCGCTTCGCTCGACGTTTCGCGAAGCCTTGGCGCGCCGCGAAGGGTGTCGAGAGCGTCAGGGTCCGTCGAGCCGCAGGCCGAACCCGTTGGCGATGAACTTGGCCATGGCGTCGCGGGCGACGGGGGAGCCCGGGCAGTAGGCCGTCGCGGTGCAGCCGTCCACGATGCCCCGGGCCCACAGGAAATGGATGTGCTTGCAGTAGGCATTCGAGACGGACACATCCGCAAAGTGCAGGTTCGCGCTTCCCGAGACGCAGGAGTATGAGCGCGAGGTCGTCGGATCCGTGTAGGTCGCCGGCACGGCGGCGCCGCCCCTCGGAGCGACGATCGCCTTGGCGATGAAGGAGGCCATCGCGTCGCGCGTGATGATCTGTGACGGGCAGTAGTGCGTCGCGTCGCATCCGAGCGTCACATTCTCCGACGCCAGATAGTGAACGTGCTTGCAAAAAGAGTCGGTCGGCGCGACGTCGGCGAAGAGGGAGTGGCCGCCGGAGGAACAAACGTAAACCGAGGCGCCGACCTGGCCGGCCGACGGGACGAGCTCGCCGAGTCCGGCAATCCCCTTCGCGATGAAGATCGCCATCTGGTCGCGCGAAACGACGGCGTCCGGGCAGTACTGCGCGGCGCTACAGCCGGTGGTGATGCCATTGTGCAGGAGCGTCTCGATCTTCTTGTAGAAGGGCTGGGCCCGCGGCACGTCGGAGAAGGTCTCGCCGATGTGCAGCTTCCAGTCCTTGGAGCCGCCGGTCGAGAGGTTCTCGCGGAGGGACAAGTCCTGATGAATGCCGGCGTGAGCCTCGGGATTGAGCGAGACGCGATAGCAGCCCGAGCCGGAGGTCGCGAAGCAGTTGCTCGCCTGGTCAGGCAGAACGACCCCGTAGTCCGCCGAGGCATCGTCGAGCGTCATGGAAGGCGTTCCGCCCCCGATGAGGGAGAGGTCGTCCGCGGCGCCGGTCAACGGGACACCCGCCGGCGTGGGCCCTTCTCCCGTGACGTTCTTCCACGTCGGCGCGACGATCACCGACTCGTCGGGCTCGAGGACTCCGTTCACGTCGGAGGTCGGAAACTTGCCGGCGAATCCGTCGACAATCAGATCGTCGGGCGAAAAGCTGGTTCGGCGAGAAATGATGCCGGCGCCCGACGAGTCGGCTCCCGTCCACACCACGACCAGGTCGCCGTTCAACCCGGATGCAATCACCGGCGCAAACGAGCTCAACGTGTGCACGTCGATCTGGAAGATGCCGCCGATGGCATCGCCGGAACGGTCGTATCGCTTGCCGAAGATCGCCGGGGGGAGAAGGGTGCCGACGTTCGCGAGGCCGTGCCATCCCACGACGAAATTCCCTTTCGCGTCCACGGCGACGGTCGGACCTTCGAACGTCGCCGCCATTCCGTAGTCCGTTACCGGGATCTCCGATCCCACCCGTTCCCCGCCGCTGTTGAAACGCTGCGCGAAGACGCCGGATCTCCCGTTGATGACCGGGTACTCCTCCCAAGCCACGACGAAGTTCCCTCGAGGATCGCAGGCGATGGTCTGAAAGATCTGCGCGCCAAGGGTGTAGGCGTTGACGGGGAATTCGGGACCGACCTTCGCCGCGGTGCGGTCGAACCGCTGTCCGAAGATGCCGTAGGAGCTGCCGTCCTGAAAACGGCTGTCCCAGACGACGACGAAGCTTCCCGCGCGGTCGGCGCAGATTCCCGGGAATTCCTGAAAGTCGTCGGTATGGGTGTTGACGGGGAAATCGGAACCAACTTTGACCCCCGAGGGATCGAAACGCTGGCCGGTCACGGCCGACCCCGACAGATCCCTCGAATTGTCGTTCCAGACCACCACGAAGCTGCCGTCGCCGTTCACGGCGACCTTCGGTGAATCCTGCCGGTTCGTCGTATACGTGTTGACGCGGAATTCGCTTCCCACCTTCGATCCGGAGGAGGCAAATCGCTGGCCGAAGATCCCATAGTCCGTGTCGTCCGCCCGCTGGCTCGCCCACACGACCACGAAGCCGTCGGCGTCGTCCATGCCGACGGAAGGATCTCGCTGGTTGCCGGTCGTATAGGTATTGATGGCGAACTCCGTTCCGAGCGGCTGGCCGAGGGGATCGAACCGCTGCCCGAAGACGCCGAGCTTCGCCCCGTCCTGATCGTAACTCTCCCACACGACGACGAAGCGCCCATCGGGAGCCGCGGCGATCGAGGGATTGCCCTGGAACCCGGTCGTGTAGCCGTTCGCCTGGAACTCCGAGCCGAGCGGCGGGGCCTGCGCTATCAGCCCCCCGGCGAGACCGAGCAGGAGGCCGGCCGCGAGGCCCAAGGACGTCCCCTTCGACGAGCGAGCTTCCATCAGGGCAATACCCTCCGGAAGGGAGAGCGTAATCGGTGGGGAAAAGACGACAGGCGCGGGCGCGCTAGGGCCCGTAGAGCTGCAGCCCGAATCCGTTGGCGATGAACTTGGCCATGGCGTCGCGGGCGACGGGGGAGCCGGGACAGTAGGCCGCCGCCATGCAGCCGTCCACGATGCCCTTGGCCCAGAGGTAGTGGATGTGCTTGCAGAAGACGTTCGAGACGGGAACGTCGGAGAAGTGCAGGTTCGCGCTTCCGGAGACGCAGGAGTAGGAGCGCGCCGTCGTCGGATCCGTGTAGCTCGCCGGCACGGCGGCGCCGCCTCCGGGAGCGACGGTCGCTTTGGCGATGAAGGACGCCATCGCGTCGCGCGTGATGGTCTGCGACGGGCAGTAGTGCGTCGCGTCGCAGCCGAGCGTGACGTTTTGCGCCGCGAGGAAGTGGACGTGCTTGCAGAACGCGTCGGTCGGCGCGACGTCGGCGAAGAGGGAATGGCCGCCGGAGGAGCAGTCGTAGGCCGAGGCGCCGATCCGCCCGGTCGAAGGCACGAGCTCGCCGAGGCCGGCAATCCCCTTCGCGATGAAGATGGCCATTGCGTCGCGCGCGACGACCGTGGACGGGCAGTATTTCGTCGCGTCACAGCCCGAGGTGATGCCATGGTGGAGGAGCGTCTCGATCTTCTTGTAGAACGGCTGAAAGTGCGAGACGTCGGCGAAGCTGTCGCCGACGTGCAGCGTCCAGTACGCCGCGCCGCCGGAGGAGAGGTTTTCGCGCAGCGTCGCGTCCCAGTGCGTCGCGGGCCGGGTGCCGCCGACCGAAACCGAGTAGCAGGCGTTCGGCGACCCGTCGTTGCAGCTCGAGATCGCGCCCGATGCGACGGCATTGTAGAGGGCTGCGGCATCGACGAGGCTGTAGGTCGCTCCCGGGGGCCCGGTGAGGCCGGCGGCGGTTCCGGCGAGGAACGTGGGGTTCGCCGTGCCGTTCCGCCAGCCCGGCTCGACCACGACCGTTTCTCCCGCTTCGAGAACGCCGTTCGTGTCCGATGAACCCGCGTCGTCGGTATCCACGATCAGCCGCGACGGCAGGAACTCCTGGCGGCGGACGACGATGCCGTCCGTGAAACCGTCCTGATCGTCGCTGTCCCAGGCCACGGCGACGCCGTGTCCGGTGTCGGCGGCGGCGGGGAAGATCTGGCCCGAAGCCGTGGTGACGTTGGCTCGAAACTCCGAGCCGACGCGACTGCCATCGCGGCCAAAACGCTGTCCGAAGGTCCCGCCCATGTCTCCGTCCTGGTCGAGGCTGGTCCAGAAGACCACGAAGCCGCCGTTCTGCTCGGAGGCCACGGTCGGGCCGACCTGCCTGCCGGGCGAGTAGGAGTTGATCTGAAACTCCGGTCCGACGCGCTCCGCGGCCCGATTGAATCGCTGGCCGAAGATCCCCAGATCCGAACCGTCCTGACCGTCGCTGTTCCAGACCACGACGAAGTCTCCGGACCTGTGTATCGCGATCGCCGGGGGCCCCTGGTCACCGGTTGTGTAGGTGTTGATGGCGAACTCATTTCCGACGAGCGCGCCCGACCCGTCGAACCGTTGCCCGAAGACGCCGATGCCCGAACCGTCCTGATTCCTGCTCGTCCAAACGACGACGAAGCCGCCGTCGGGTAGCCGCGCAATCGCCGGATCCGACTGGGTGTCCTCGGTGTGCGTGTTGACGGGGAACTCGGTTCCCACCTTGACGCCAGCGGAGTCGAAACGCTGCGCGCGGATTCCGAAGTTCGAGACGTCCTCGGGACCGCTCCAGACGACGACGAAGTCGCCCGCGGCGTCGATCGCGACCGCGGGAACCGTCTGTGCCGAGGTCGTGTCGGTATTGACCTGGAATTCGCCTCCGGCCGGCGCTCCCGTGTCGTCGTACCTCTGACCGAAGATCCCATAGCTCGATTCGTCCTGATTCTCGCTGTGCCAGACGACGACGAAGCCGTGCCCGGCCGCCGCGGCGACGGACGGTCCGTACTGGCTTCCCGTCGTGTACGTGTTGACTCGAAACTCGGAGCCGACCTTGAATCCGGTGGGTCCGAAGCGCTGTCCGAAGACGCCGAAATCCGAGCCGTCCTGGTAGCGGCTCGTCCAGGCGACGACGAACCCTCCGCTGCCGTCGGAGGCGACGGCCGCGCTTCGCTGGTCCGCGGTCGTGTAGGCGTTCACCACGACCTCGTCGGAGAGCGGCGGCGCCTGGGCGGTCAACTGCGCGGTGGAGATCGGCAGGGCGAGAAGCAGCAGCGAGCCGGCGTGACGCGTCATGCTCCCCTCCTTCTCAGGGTCCGTAGAGCTTCAGCCCGAACCCGTTGGCGATGAACTTCGCCATGGCGTCACGCGCGACGGGAGAGGCCGGGCAATACGCCGTGGCCGTGCAGCCGTCCACGATGCCCTTGGCCCAGAGGAAGTGGATGTGCTTGCAGAAAGGATTCGCGACGGTTACGTCCGAAAAGTGCAGGTTCGCGCTGGCGGAGACGCAGGAGTAGGAGCGCGCCGTCGTCGGATCCGTGTAGGTCGCGGGCACGGCGACGCCGCCACCCGGAGCGACGATCGCTTTGGCGATGAAGGAGGCCATCGCGTCGCGGGTGATCGACTGGCCGGGGCAGTACTGCGTCGCATTGCAGCCGAGCGTCACGTTCTGCGCGGCGAGGTAGTGGACGTGCTTGCAGAACGGGGCCGTCGGCGGGACGTCGCCGAAGAGCGAGTGGCCGCCGGCGGAGCAGTTGTAGACGGAGGCGCCGGCCTGTCCCGCCGCCGGCACGTACTCGCCCGATCCGGCAATCCCCTTGGCAATGAAGATGGCCATCGCGTCGCGCGAGACGACGGTCAACGGGCAGTACTGCGTGGCGTTGCAGCCCTTCGTGATTCCGTGGTGGAGCAGCGTTTCGATCTTCTTGTAGAAGGGCTGCGTTCGCGGCACGTCCGGGAAGCTGTCGCCGATGTGCAGCGTCCAGACTTGGGAACCGTCGACCGAACCGCTGAGCGAGAGGTTCTCTCTCATTGTCGCGTCCCAGTGCGGGGCCGGCCGATCGCCAGACACCTGGACCGCGAAGCACGGGTCCGGATTTTCGCCGCAGGTCGTGGCGGAGCCGACGAAGATCGAGGCGTACCCCGCGATCCTGTCGAAAATCGTGTAGTTTGGCCCGGGCGGGCCGAAAAAATCGGCGTCGGAGAGGGTCCCCTCGAGCTTGGCGATTCCCGGGCCCCGGTTGCGCCACGTCGGCTCGATCCGGACCAATTCACCCGGTTCGATCACTCCGTTTTCGTCCGAGCCCCCGTCGCCGTGCGCGTCGGCGAGGAGCGCGAACGGCTCGAGCCTCTGCCGCCGGCCGATCACTCCGTTGCCGTCGCCATCGACGCCCGGAGATTCCCAGAACCCCAGGACGACTCCGGCGGGCGCTGCGGCGATGGCGGGGTGGCGTTGAGTGTTGGCCGAGGTGGTGTTCAGGATGAACTTGGGCTCGGCGGGAGCGCCGGTCTTGTCGAAACGTCGGGCGGCGATCTCGCCATTGCTTTCCCAGACCGCGACGAATCCGCCGTCGCGCTCGAACGCGACGCGGGGGCTTCCCGTCGCCGTGAACGTATCGACGGCGAACACGTCGCCGACTCTCTCGGCGCCGCTGTTGAATCGCTGGCCGACGATCCCGTTCGAGCGCCAGAGCACGACGAAGTTCCCGGCGCGGTCCATCGCGATCGCGGGCTGCTCCCCGTTCGAGGTCGTGGAAGTGCTGACGGGAAACTCGGGGCCCACCTTCTTCCCGAAGGCGTCGAACCGCTGTCCGAGGACGCCGGCAGGCTCCTTCTGCCAAACGATCACGAACCGTCCCGCGGCATCGGCCGCGACGGCGGGCATGCTCTGGCTGTCCGTCGTGTACGTGTTCACCCGGAACTCGCCGCCGGTCTTCACGCCGGACGCGGCGAAAGCCTGCCCCCAGACGTTCGACTCCGGTTGATAGAACTCCTTGCTCCACGCGACGACGAACCTCCCGTCCGCCGCCATCGCGATCGCGGGAGCGATCTGCTGACCCGTGGTCGTCATGTTGACGAGGAACTCGCCGCCGAGCGGCGCCGCGTCCGCGTCGAAACGCTGGCCGTAGACGCCGTGGGAGGACCCGTCCTGGAACAGGCTCACCCAGACGACCGTGAAGTTGCCCTGGGAGTCCATCGCGATCGCCGGATTTCCCTGAAAGTAGTGGGTGTACGTGTTCACGTGGAACTCGCCGCCGACCTTGGCCCCCAGGGGGCTGAACCGCTGGCCGAAGACTCCGAAGTCGGAGTCCTCCGGTTGGTTGCTCGTCCAGACGACGACGAAGCTTCCGTCCGTCGCGGCCGCCACCGCGGCGTATGTCTGGGAATCCGTCGTGTAGGTATTGACGACGAATTCGGGCCCGATGTTCATCGTCTGCGCCGGAAGCCTGGCAGCGGCGAGGCAGAGGCACGCGAGGAACGCAACGCGTCGATGGATCAAGGCGATCCTCCTCTCGCTCATCACGGCTCCGAAGTTCCATGACGATTTTTCATGGCCCATACAGCTGGAGCCCGAACCCGTTGGCGATGAACTTGGCCATGGCGTCGCGGGCGACGGGGGAGCCCGGGCAGTACTTCGTCGCCGTGCAGCCGTCCACGATCCCCTTGGCCCAGAGGTAGTGGATGTGTTTGCAGAAGGCGTTCGAGACGGACACGTCCGAGAAGTGCAGGTTCGCGCTGCCGGACACGCAGGAGTACGACCTCGCGGTCGTCGCGTCCGTATAGCTCGCCGGCACCGCGTTGCCGCCTCCCGGAGCGATGATCGCTTTGGCGATGAAGGACGCCATCGCGTCGCGCGTGATCGTCTGAGACGGGCAGTACTGCGTCGCGTTGCAGCCGAGCGTCACGTTCTGCGAAGCGAGATAGTGAACGTGCTTGCAGAAGGATGCCGTCGGCGCGACGTCGGTGAACAGGGAGTGGCCGCTGGACTTGCAGCTGTAGGCGGCGGCGCCGACGTTTCCCGAGCTCGGCACGTATTCGCCCGATCCGGCGATGCCCTTGGCGATGAAGATCGCCATCGCGTCGCGCGAGACGACCGTGCCGGGGCAGTAGTGCGTGGTGTCGCAGCCGGTCGTGATGCCGTGGTGAAGCAGGGTCTCGATCTTCTTGTAAAACGGCTGCGACCGCGGAACATCAGGAAAACTCTCGCCGATGTGCAGCGTCCAGATCTGCTGGCCGCCGAGCGAGAGGTTTTCCGTCAGCGTGGCGTCCCAGTGCGGGAACGGCCGCGCGCCGCCGACCTGGACCGCGTAGCAGGGGCTCGGGTCCGCGCCGCAGGTCGACGAACCGCCGCTGAAGATCGTCGGGAACTCGGTGAACCCATCGAGGAGCGTGTACGTCGGGCCCGGCGGTCCCTCGAACCCGGCGGCCAGGACGGTCCCGTCCATGTTGACCAGCCCCGGGGCGCGATTGCGCCACGTCGTCTCGACCCGAACGGCCTCGCCCGGCTCGATCACGCCGTTCAAGTCGGAGTTGCCTTCGCCATGGATGTCGGCGGCGAGCGCGGTCGGCTGGAACCTTTGCCGTCCGCCGCGAATGCCCGTTTCGTCCTCGTCCACGCCCTCCCAGACGCCGACGAGGCCGGCCGACGAATACGCGATCCTCGGGTCGATCTGGTTGCCTCCGACGAAGCTGCCGAGCCCGATGCCGAACCCGCGCCGCGTCCCGGTCCGGTCGAACTGCTGCCCTTCGACGGCGAATCCGTCGCCGTCCTCCCCGAAGCTTCTCCACGCGATGTCGAAGCCGCCGTCCGCTTCGAAGGCCACGGATCCCGTTCGCTGCTCGGCGGTCGTGTACTCGTTGACTTGAAACTCCGGGCCGACCTTCTCGGCATTCGCGTTGAAGCGCTGCGCGAAGACGCCGGTGGAGTCGCCGTCCCCCGGCACGCTGTCCCAGGCGACGACGAAGGTTCCGGCGCGTTTCATCGCGATCCGAGGGTATGCCTGGCTGCCGGTCGTGTACGTATTGACCCGAAACTCGGGTCCGACCTTTCCTCCCGAGGCGTCGAACCGCTGCCCGGAGACGGCGTCGCTGTCGCCGTCTCCGGAGCTCGTCCAGACGACGACGAACCTTCCCGCGGCGTCGGTCGCCACGCCGGCGACGGCGTGGTTATAAAAGGGGTACTGGTTTATCTGGAACTCACCTCCGGCCTTGGCTCCAGCGGCGTCGAACCGCTGGCCGTAGACATGGGCCCCCTCCCAGACGACGACAAACCGTCCGTCCGCCGTCATGGCGATCGCGGGCAGGCGGTGACCGTTCCCGGTCGTGGTGCTGACGGAAAACTCCCCGCCGACTTTCGTGCCGGCGGCGTCGTAGCGCTGGCCGATGATTCCGACCTGCAGGTCGCTCGCCCAGACGACGACGAAGTTGCCCTGTCCGTCCGCCGCCACGGCGGCGCCTCCCTGCCCGCCGGTCGTGTAGGCATTCACCTGGAACTCGGAGCCGACCTTGGTCCCGACGGAGTTGAAACGCTGGCCGAAGACGCCGAAAGAATCGCCGTCCTGGCCCTCGCTACCCCATACGACGACGAAGCCACCGTCGGGGAACGCGGCCAGCGCGGGATGTTCCTGCCGGCCCGTCGTAAAAGCGTTGACCGGAAATTCGGTCCCCATATTCAGGACCTGCGCACGCGCGCCGACGGGCGCGAGCATCAGGGAGGCCAACACGAGAAACCGGACGCGAACCTTCATGCGGATTCTCCTGATGGCCCGTCCCTTCGCGGACGCGGAGCGAACGTTGTCACGGTGCGTAGAGATCGAGCCCGAAGCCGTTGGCGAGGAACTTCGCCATGGCATCGCGTGTAACGGCCTGCGTCGGGCAGTAATGCGTCGCGGAGCAGCCGGAGACGATGCCCTTCGCCCAGAGGAAGTGCACGTGCTTGCAGAACGGGCTCGACGCGGGCACGTCGATGAAGTGGACGTTCGGGCTGGCGGCGGCGCACGAGTAGGAGAGGCCGGTCGTCGGGTCGGGCCCGTACGTCGCCGGAATCGCGTCCGCTCCCCCCGGCGCGACGACGGCCTTCGCGATGAACGATGCCATCGCGTCGCGGGTGATCGTCGCCCCCGGACAGAAGAGCGCGGTGCCGCAGCCGAGCGTCACGTTTCGCGCGGCGAGATAGTGCACGTGCCGGCAGAGCGGGCTCGACGTCGGAACGTCCCCGAAGAGCGACGCGCCGCCCGCCGAGCAATCGTACGGCTGGCCGGCCGAGACGCCCGTCCTCGGAACGAACGCGCCTCCGCCGGCGAGCCCGCGCGCGAGAAAGAGCGCCATGTCGCCGCGCGGGACGGTTCCCGTCGGGCAGAAATGCGTGGGGTCGCAGCCCGAGGTGATTCCGCCGTGCAGGAGGTTCTCGATCTTCCGGTAGAAGGGGTGGCTTCGCGGCACGTCGGCGAAGCTGTCTCCAAGATGCAGCTTCCACGTCTTCGCTCCGCCGGCCGATAGGTTTTCCTGGAGCGTCGCGTCCCAGTGCGTCGCGGGCCGGGCGCCCCCGATCTGGACGGCGTAGCACGGGCTGCTCGCATTGCCGTCGGTGCAGAGACCGAAGGCGCCCGGCGAGACCGAGCCGTATTCCCCCGTGGCGTCGAGGAGCGTGTAATTCGGCCCCGGCGGTCCCGTGAGGTTGGACACCGTGGCAGAAAGGGCCACCGTCCCCGCCGCATCGTTGCTCCAGGCCGGCGCCACGACGGCCGCCTCTCCCGGCTCGAGGATCCCGTTCTCGTCGGTGATTCCGATCCCCGCCGTATCGACGAAGAGCTCTCGCGGATGGATCCGTTGCCGGCGGCCGTACACGCCGGGGCCGTCGCCGTCCTCCGTCGTGCTCGACCAGACCGCGGCGAAACCCGCCCCGTCGTCGAAAGTCCGGACGTCTTCCTGCGCGTCCGTCGTGAAGGTGTTGACCGCGAACTCCGTTCCCACGAGGAAGCCCGGCCGGTCGAAGCGCTGGGCGAAGACGCCGCCCGACGCTCCGTCTTGGCCTTCGCTGCGCCAGGCGACGGTGAAGTTTCCCTTCCGGTCGACCGAGACCGACGGCGTCGTCTGATCGCCCGGCGTATAGGAGTTGACCTCGAAGTCGGGGCCTCCGACGCTCTCGCCGGAGGCGTTGAACCGGTGCGCCCAGATCCCGAATCCCGAGAGATCCGGTCCGTAGCTCTGGAACGCGACGACGAAGTTCCCGGCGCGGTCCATCGCGACCGAGGGACTGCCCTGGTCTCCGGTCGTGTAGCTGTTCACGGCGAATTCGCCGCCCGACGCGGCGCCGAACCGGTCGTAGAGCCGGCCGAAGACGCCGCTCCCGTCGCCGTCCTGCGAGTCGGACTCCCAGACGACGACGAACGCGCCCGAGGGGTCCATCGCGACGCTCGGCGAGAACTGGCCGCCGGCCGTGGAAACGTTCACGCGGAACTCCGGGCCCGACTTCGCGCCGGCCGCGTCGAAGCGTTGTCCGAAGATCCCGCTGCCCGAGCCGTCCTGTCCGACGCTCGACCAGACCACGACGAATTTTCCGGCCGAGTCCATCGCGGCGGCCGGCTGGCTCTGGCTTCCCGTCGTGTACGTGTTCACCAGGAACTCTCCGCCGACCTTCGCGCCGGCCGGATCGAGGCGCTGTCCGGTGAGACCGGAGCCGAAGATCTCGGCGGGATTGTCCTGCGGACTCCTCCAGACGATGATCGCGCTTCCTCCGGGGCTCAGGGCGATCGTCGGCTGGTCCTGCGATCCAAGCGTGGACGTGTTGACGACGAAATCGCCGCCGACCTTCTCGCCGAGCGCCGAGAACCGCTGGCCGACGACGCCGGCCACGGAACCGTCCTCTCCCTCGATGCCGCGGCTCAGGCGGTATCCGTCCGTCCAGACGACGACGAAGGTCCCGTCGCCGCGCGAGGCGGCCGCCACTTCCCGCTGCGGGCCGGTCGTGTACGTATTGACGGCGAACTCTCCCGAGAGCGGGGGAGCCTGGCCGGTCAGACCCGCGGCGGCGAGCCAGGCCGCGGCCGCCGGCAGCCAGGGAGCGGCGGCGCGGCTAGGGCGCATACAGCTGCAGCTCGAATCCGTTGGCAATGAATTTCGCCATGGCGTCGCGGGCGACCGGGGAGCCGGGACAGAACTTCGTCGCCGTGCAGCCGTCCACGATGCCCTTCGCCCACAGGAAGTGGATGTGCTTGCAGAAGGCGTTCGAGACGGGCACGTCCGAGAAGTGCAGGCTCGCGCTCCCGGAGATGCACGAATAGGAGCGCGCGGTTTTCGGGTCGGTGTAGGTCACCGGGACGGCGGCCCCGCCGCCCGGCGCGACGATCGCCTTCGCGATGAAGGAGGCCATCGCGTCGCGGGTGATCGTCTGGGCCGGGCAGTACTGCGTCGCGTTGCAGCCGAGCGTCACGTTCCGCGCCGCCAGATAGTGGACGTGCTTACAGAACGCGTCGGTCGGGGCGACGTCGGTGAAGAGCGAATGTCCGCCGGCCTTGCAGCTGTAGGCGGAGGCGCCGACGCTTCCCGAAGACGGCACGTCCTCGGCCAGTCCGGCGATTCCCTTGGCGACGAAGATCGCCATCGCGTCGCGCGAGACGACGGTGGCCGGGCAGTACTGCGTCTTGGTGCAGCCGGTCGTGATGCCGTTGTGGAGCAGCGTCTCGATCTTCCTGTAGAACGGCTGCGAACGCGGGACGTCCGAGAAGCTGTCGCCCAGGTGCAGCTTCCAGACCTGGGAGCCGCCGGCGTCGAGCGTCTCCGTGAACTGCGCATCCCAGTGAGTGTCGGGCCGGGCGCCGCCGATCTGGACGGCAAAGCACGAAGAGAAACCGCCCGCGACACAGTTCGTGCTCGCCTCCGACGGGACGGGACCGTAGTCGGCCGTTGCGTCGAGGAGCGTGTAGATCGGGCCCGGCGGTCCCGTCACCGTCGCCGTGAGCCCCATCAGGCCCGGAAGGTCGGCCCCCGCGTTGGTCCAGAGCGGCTCGATGATCGCCGCCTCTCCCGGCTCGAGCACGCCATTCAAGTCGGACGGCCCGAACCCGTGCGCGTCCGCGACGAGGCCAAGCGGCGCGAGGCGCTCGCGGCGGCCGATCACGCCGTGGCCCGATCCGTCCTGCGAGCTCGTCCATGCCGCGACGAAGCCCTTTCCGGTGTCCGCGACCGCCACGCTGTTCTGGTCGCCCGTCGTGAAGGCATTCAGGAGCAAGTCCGTCGAGACGGCGTTTCTCGCGCGGTCGAAGCGGCGCGCGGCGACACCGTCGTTCAGGTCGTCCGGCGCGTCCCCGTGCCAGGCCACGACGAAGTTTCCTCGGGCGTCGATGGCGATCGCGGGGCTGTACTGCCCGTTCGTCGTATACGCGTTGACCGCGAACTCGGGCCCGACCCTCCCTCCCGAGGCGTCGAAGCGCTGCGCGAAAATGCCGAAGACCTGGTCCTCGGTGTCGCTGTTCCAGACGACGACGAAACTTCCGCCGCGGTCCATCGCGATCCCTGCCTGGTTCTGATAAGCCGTCGTGTATCCGTTCACGGCGAACTCCGGCCCCTGCTTGGTCCCGGAAGCATCGAACCGCTGGCCGAAGATCCCGCCGCCCGAGCCATCCTGAGCTTCGGAGATCCAGACGACGACGAACTCTCCGGAGCCGGCAATTGCGACGTGCGCGGCGTACTGAGCGCCCGTGGTGTAGGTATTGACCCGGAACTCCGGTCCGACCTTGGCGCCCGCGGGATTGAAACGCTGGCCGAAGACGTCGTATCCGGACACCTGTCCGAAGCTCGACCAGACGACGACGAAGTCGCCGGCCGGATCGACCGCCACCGCCGGCCGGTTTTGCGCTCCGGTTGTGTAGGTGTTGACGCGGAACTCCGGGCCGACCTTCGTGCCCGATTTGTCGAAGCGCTGGGCCATCACGTCTTCGGGAGCCGTTCCGGCGGAGACGGGCGCGATCGCCCAGGCCACGACGAAGTTCCCCGCCGCGTCGCAGCCGACCTGCGGCGTGAACTGATGGTCGGTCGTGGAGGTGTTGACCTGGAATTCGACGCCGGCCTTCTGCGTCGCCCCGTCGAACCGCTGCCCGAAGACGCCGGTATACGAGCCGTCCTGGGGAGTGCTGGTCCAGACGACGACGAACGTCCCGTCGCCGGCCGAGGCGATGGAGGGCACTTCCTGGCTGAACGTCGTGTAGGTGTTGACGGGAAATTCGGGCCCGAGAGAGGGCGTCTGCGCGGACAGGGCGGCCGCCGTCCCGGCCAGAGCCAGGCACGGACCGGCCGCGCGGCGAAAGCGATCGGCGCTTCTACGGCGCATACAGCTGCAGCCCGAATCCGTTGGCGATGAATTTCGCCATGGCGTCGCGGGCGACGGAGCCTCCCGGACAGAACTGCGTCCCGGAGCAGCCGGCCACGATGCCCTTCGCCCACAGGAAGTGGATGTGCTTG
Organism: Thermoanaerobaculia bacterium; assembly: GCA_036558325.1. GTDB lineage: Bacteria > Acidobacteriota > Thermoanaerobaculia > UBA5066 > Gp7-AA6 > DATBFU01. Next base: position 27,966 of record DATBFU010000043.1, read on the forward strand.
CAGAAGGTGTTCGATGGCGGAACGTCGGAGAAGTGGACGTTGGGAGATCCGGCCGCGCACGAGTACGAGAGGCCCGTGTCCGGGTCGGGACCGTAGGTGATGGGCACCGCGTTCCCGCCGCCCGGCGCCACGACCGCCTTCGCGATGAACGAGGCCATCGCGTCGCGCGTGATGTCCTGGCCGGGACAGAACTGCGTGGCGTTGCATCCGAGCGTGACGTTCTGCGCCGCCAGGAAGTGGACGTGCCGGCAGGAGGCGTCGGTCGGCGCGACGTCGGCGAACCGGGAAACGCCGCCCGGGCCGCAGGTGTAAGGCTGTCCGCTGATGGTTCCTTCGTTGGGGATGAGAGGCGCCGCGCCCGCGATGCCCTTGGCGATGAAGATCGCCATCTGTTCGCGGGACACCGTCGACGACGGGCAGTATTCCGTCAACGTGCAGCCCGACGTGATGTCGTGGTGCAGCATCGTCTCGATCTTCTTGTAGAAGGGCTGCGAGCGCGGCACGTCGGTGAAGCTTTCGCCGATGTGCAGCTTCCAGTAGTGCGTTCCGCCGATCGACATGTTCTCCGGCATCAGCGTGTCCCAGTGCGCGGCCGGCCGCGTTCCGCCCGCCTGAACGGCATAGCAGCCCTCCGGCGCGCCGCTTCCGCAGCCGGCGCTCGCGTGCGGAAGGAGCGACCCGTAGGTCGCCGTGCCGTCGAGCAGCTGATAGTTCGGCCCCGACGGTCCGGTGAAGACCGACACCGTCCCCTGGAGATCGCCGAGCACCGGGCTTTCGCTCTGGTTGATCCAGAGCGGCTCGACGCGGACCGCCTCCGCCGGCTCGAAGACTCCGTTCAAGTCGGTCGAGCCGGGAAATCCGCGGACGTCCACTGAAAGCCCGCCGGCCCGCACGTTCTGCCGCCGACCGACGACCGCCGATCCCGAGCCGTCCTGATTCGGCTCGTTCCACACCGCGACGAATCCCGTCCCGTCGTGCGCGACGCGGCCACCGTCCTGGGCTCCGACCGTCGTCGCGTTGATCCGGAAGTTGTCGCCGATCCGGCCGCCCAGACGTTCGTAGCTCTGGCCGAAGGTTCCCCAGCTCGACCCGTCCTGCTCGTAGGAGGCCCAGGTGATGATGAAATCGCCGGCCGGTCCCATCGCGATCGCCGGAAAGCTCTGCGACTCCTCCGTGTACTCGTCGACGAGGAACTCCGGACCGAAGCTCTCGCCGTCCGCGTGGAAGCGCCTCAGGACGACGCCGTACGACGACTGGTCGAGGTTGTGGTCGGCCCACGCCACGACAAAGTTTCCATGTTTGTCGCTCGCGATCGCGGGAAACCGCTCGTCGCTCGCCGTGTGCGTATTGACGGGGAACTCGGGCCCGCGCTTGCCGCCCGCGGCTTCGAAGCGCTGTCCGAAGACGCCTTCCCCGTCGCCGTCCTGGCCGGAGCTCGACCAGACGACCGTGAAGTTTCCCGCTTCGTCCATCGCGACGACCGGCTCGTGCTGATCGGCGGTCGTGTAGGTGTTGACCGGAATCTCGGAGCCGCTCTTCGTCCCGCTCGCCGCAAAACGCTGCGCGAAGACTCCGTAGCCGGACCCGTCCTGCCCGGAGCTCGACCACACGACGACGAAGTCGCCCGCGTCGTCGATGGCGACGGCGGGCTCGCCCTGCAGACCGGTCGTGTACGTGTTGACGGGAAATTCCGTTCCGACCTTGACGCCCAGCGGGCCGAACCGCTGGCCGAAGATTCCCGTGGCGCCGCCGTCCTGACCCGCGCCGGTCCAGACGACGACGAAGTCGCCGGTCCGATTCATGGCGATGCGCGCCGCGAACTGCGAGCCCGTGGTGTAGGTGTTCACGCCGAACTCGATGTCGGCGCGGGCGCCCGTCGGGGAGAAGCGCTGGCCGAAGATCCCGTCGAGATCGCCGTCTTCGCCGATGCTGTCCCAGACGACGACGAAGGCGCCCTTTCCGTCGGACGCGACGTCCGGAGCGCTCTGCGAGCCCGTCGAGTAGGTATTCGCGACGAACTCGAGCGAGAGCGGCGGCGCCTGGGCGAGGACCGAAGCCGAGCAGAAGGTGAGTCCGAGGAGCGGCCAGAGTGTCCAACGAGGTTTCCCGGGGATTCGCATAGAACCTCCCGCGGTTTGGAATTCCGGCGAGTCTATCAGCCTGCCTTCTCAGGGCCCGGAGCTCCCGACCGAGCCCCTTCGCGATGAGCGCGCCCGTCGCGCCGTCGCGGCGGGTTCACCCGGGCAGTGCGTCTCGCGTGGAGCCGTCCGCGACGCCGTTGACCCGGAGTCAGTGATGTGCTTTCGGCGGCGCGATCGCGCCGGCGGGTGTCTTAGTCCTGCCCGGTCGCGCCCTTGCGGTTCTCCAGCTCGCGCTTTTGGGCGTCCTTCTGCATCTTGTTGGGGTCGAAGGGAGCCGGCTGCTTGTTCTCCTGCGGCCGGTGGACTTCATTCTGCTGCGGCGCGTCGCTCGTCTTGTAGGTCGACGCCGGCTGCGGCTCGGGGGCGGGTTTTGGCGGACACGGTTTCTTCGGTTGCTTGACTTCGAGGATCTTGCTTCGGCTGGGAGGTGCGGGACGCCTGGTCGCGAGTCCGTCGGGGTCGCTTCCGTTGATCGGGTCGTTGCCGGCGAAGGCGTAGAGATTGGCCTGGCCGCCGTCGAAGCCGATCGGATCCTTGGCCGTCCACCGTCCGGCTTCGGCGTCGTAGTCGCGCGCGCCGAAGCGGACGAGCTTCGTGTCCTTGTCGTAGAGGCCGCCGGCAAATCCGAAGGGCTGGAAGCCGGGTGCCGAGTCGTTGATCACCTGTCCGAATCCGTCGTAATCCATGCGCTGCGCGATCGCGCCGGTCGCGGCGTTGATCACGAGCCGCACGCTGCCGGCCGGGTCGGTGACGATGCGATAGGTCGCGCCGCCCTTCACCATGGAAGCGGGGACGTTGTCTCCGAAGGTCGTGTAGACGAAGCGGCTGACGACGGACCCGGCGCCGTCGAGCTCGGCCACGGGCCGAAGGCCGTCCTGATAGAGGAATCCCTGGACCAGGGTTCCGTTGACCTTCTTCCCGACGCGCCGCTGCAGGCCATCGACGAGATAGGCGATCGCCGTCCCATTCGACAGCGTCACGGCGAGGAGATTCCCGAGCGGGTCGTAAGTGAAGTCCGTGTGGACCGCTCCCGCGCCGCGCTGCTGCAGCTCGCCGGCCTTGGTGTACGTGTACGTGTTTCCCTTGTAATTCGTCAGGCGATCCTGGACGTCGTAGGTGGCGAGCTGCGGTCCGCCCGAGCCGGTGAAGCTCAGGCGGTTCCCGTCGTCGTCGTAGGTGTACGTCTCGACCGCGGAGCCGTTCTTGTCGACCTCGGTCAGGCGGCCCGCGGAGTCGTAGGTGTAGTCGTAGGTGCTCGACACGCCGCCGATCGTCTCGGCAAGGGTCGTCAGCCGGCCGAGCTTGTCGCGGGAGTAGGTCTGACTCAGCTGCGCCGTTCCGTTATAGGAGGCGATGTACGTTGCGGGATCGCCGAATCCGTCCCAGGTCCACGCGTCCGTGACGGAGCCGAGTGTGCTTCCCGTCAGGAGCCCGTTCTGCGCGCTCCGCGTCAGCGTGAGCGAGCCCGCGGACGTCATGAGGTCGTCGGCGTCGTAGCCGAGAGAGATCGCGTTGGCGCCGTTGACGCTCACCGAGGAGAGACGGAAGCTCGTGTCGTAGCCGCGCCCGACGCTCCCGGCGACCGAGCCGGTCGACGTTTCTCCCGTAGGCAGGTCTCCGTCGTAGGAGAACGCGAGGTTCGGTCCGCCCGGAGGCGACGCGCTGGCCAGACGGCTGGCGGCGTCGTACGCGAAGCCGAGCGAGCCGGCCGGAAGCCCGACGCTCGAGAGCCGCCCGGCGGCGTCGTAGCCGAAATCGACGTTGATCGTGTCCGGCCGCGCCGTCCGCGTGAGCTGGCCGTCGGCATCGTAGGTGTACGCGGTGGGCGTCGGGCCGCCGGGCAGCGCCGGCGGCGCGTAGCTCGCGGTGAGGTCCACCGGCGAGTACGCGAACGCGTGCGCGGACCCGAGCGGCGGCGTGGCGCTCGTCGCGTTTCCGGATGCGTCGTAGGCGAAGTCCGTCGTGAGGGATCCGGGGAGAGTCCGGGAGGTGATTCTCCCGGCCGCGTCGTAGAGATAGCTCGTGACGCGGCCGAGCGGATCGGTCGCCGATTTCAGGAAACTCTTCGCGTCGTAAGCGTACGTCGTGGTGCGCGCGGCGCCGCCGGTTCCCCGGACCACGGTGGCCGGGCGGCCCTTGGCGTCGAACGTGAAGCTCTCGGCGGCCAATCCCGTCACCTGCCGCGACACGACCCGGCCTCGCGCGTCGAGCGTGCGCGTGACGATTCGTCCGACGGGGCTCGTCTCCGTGATCGTCGATGTCGCCGACTGATAGGCCGTCGTCCAGGTGTGTCCGTTGACGATCACCTTGTCGGTCTGGGTGAGGAGGCTCAGCGGATCGTTCGGATCCGAGAGCGTGGCGGTCCGCGTGCCGGTGACCGTCGCGACGATCCCGCCGGGCGTCGCCCGCGTGTCGGAGGCGAGGATCGGCGCGAGCAGGCCCCAGCGCGGGTCGGGTCCCGGCACCGACGTCTCGACGGTCCCATCCGGATCCGTCGTCTTCAGGCTGCCGTCCAGGTTCAGCAAGGCATCCGTGACCGCGCCGCCGGGCTCCGTGAGCACGAAATGCATCGCGCCGCTCGCGAGGCGCTCGGTGAAATACGTGCTCGCCCGGCCGAGCTTGGTGGTCAACGTCACCGTCGTTCCCGTCGTCGTTGCCGCGCGCGCCAGCGTCTTGAATCCCCCGGCGGGATCCTCGTCCTTCGTGAGACGGCCGTCGGCGTCGTAGGTGAACTTGTGCAGACCGCCGCGCGGATCGGTGAGCTGCGTCAAAAGGCCCCCGGCCGTCGAGGTCAGCCCGACCTGGTTGTTGGCCGGATTCTCGATGCTCGCGAGGAACCCGTGAGCGTCGAGCGTCAGCGTCGTTTCCTGCCCGAAGGGAGCGAGGATTCCGGTCGGATCGCCGGTCGTGCCGTCGCGCTCGACGGTCGTGACGTTCCCGTCGCCGTCGTCCACGGAGACGATCCGATTCTCGGAGTCGTACGTGAACTGCGCTCGCAGCGCGCCCGTCAACGCGTCGAGCGTCTTCTTGTGGCGGCCCGCGCCGCTGAACACGTAGAGCTCCACGCCGTCCGGGGAAGGAATGAGGATGTCGCTCGCCGACACTCCCGGCAGCGCCGAGGCGATCTTCCGGATGCGCTGGTTGAAGGAATCCGCGACGTACACGGAGCCGTCCGGCCCGACCGCGACCGCGTAGGGATCGCTGAACTGCGCCTGGGTCGCGAGGCCTCCGTCTCCGCTGAATCCCGCGAGGCCGTTTCCTGCGATCGTCGCGATGATCCCTTCCGACCCGATCCAGCGGAGGCGCTGATTGCCGGTGTCCGGGATGTAGATGCCGCCATCGGGCCCGACCGCCAGACGCACGGGGGAGTCGATCTGAGCCGTCTTGGCGGGGCCGCCGTCGCCGCTGTACCCGGCCGTCGTGCCGGCGAGCGTGCTGATGATTCCCTGCGGCGTCACCTTCCGGACGCGTCCCGGACCGCCCACGATGATGTAGAGGCTGCCGTCCGGGCCCACCGCGACGTCCGAAGGCACGCCGATGTTGACGGACGTCGCCGGAACGCCGTCGCCGACGGGCAGCGCCAGGCCGTTGCCGGCCACGGTGCTGATCGTTCCGTTCTGATCCACCATCCGGATGCGCGAGTTCGATCGGTCGGCGATGTAGACGGCGCCGTCGGGGCCGACCGCGACGCCCCAGGGCAGCATCCCCGCGGACGTGGCCGGGCCGCCGTCGCCGCCGAAGGTCGAGGATCCGTTGCCGGCGATCGTGACGATCTTCCCGTCCGGCCGGACCTGCCTGATCCGGTTGTTGCTCTGGTCCACGATGAAGAGACTGCCGTCCGGTCCGACCGCGACGCCGAACGGCTCGTTGAGCTCGGCCGAGGTCGCGGGCCCGTTGTCCCCGGCGAAGCCCGCGGTCCCGTTGCCGGCGACCGTCGTGATGTTTCCATCCGGTCCCACGCGGCGGATCCGGTGGTTGCCGGAGTCCGCGATGTACACGCTGCCGTCGGGCCCGACCGCGAGACCGTAAGGATTCTTGAAGCGGGCGTCCGTCGCCGGCCCGCCGTCGCCGCCGAAGCCGCCGGGAGTCTTGCCGGCGAAGGTTCGGATGGCGGCGGCGGGAATCGGCCCGGTGGAAACCGAAGACGCATCGCGCCGCGTGCCGTCCCCGAAGTGGATCACGCGTCCGACGGGGTCGTAGGCGTGCAACACAGAGAGCGTCCAGCCTCCGAGCCCGAGCCCGCGGCTGTCCCAGCGCGTGATCGTGCCCGTGTATTCCTGCCAGAGCGTGACGCTGCCGCGCGCGAACCCTCCCGACATCGGAATCCCGGAGAACCTGGCCCAGGAGATCGCGGCGACCGCGGGGGTGGCGGGAACGAGCTTGTAGGTGTAACCGACGCGAACCGTCAGCCGCGTCGAGCCGACCACCTGCCGGCCGTAGGCGTCGCTGCCGTCCCACGTCACGCTCGCGCTCGCCGTATTCGTGGGAAAGTCCTGCGCGAGCTTCTGCCCGGCCACGAGCACCTCGAGCTGCGTTCCCTGAACGCCTTGCGGCACGCCCCTGGTCGTGAGGCCGATCAGGAGCTTCTGCTCGGCGGTTCGGCCGGGGACGCGGTCGCTCTCGTAGTGAAGGGAGAAGGGCGTGCCGGGAATCGGGACGTCCTCGCCGAGCGTCTGACGGTCGCAGCCGATGATCGAGCCGCCGGCGTTGTTCTGGCAGGAATTCGGGGGCGGCGGCGGCTCGTTCGGCGTCGCGCAGGCGCCCTCGCAGACGGCGGGGAAGTTCGTGTCGATCGTCGAGAAGTGGTCGATCGGAGTGCGCCAGAGGCTCGTGCCCGCGGCGTAAAGCGTCGCGAGCTGCGCGCGCTCGGCGTCCGTGATGCCGAGCGCCGTGAGGGCGGCGCCCGTATCGGCGGCGCCGTCGCCGTTGACGTCGAGATCGGCCTTCCCCGCGCTGATCGAGAGGATCTTGATGACCCGGCCGTCGGGCGCGCCGATCCAGGTGCTGCGCGCGGGATCGTAATAGCCGGCGGGCACGGACTGACCCACCGGAATGTGCGTGAGGTTCTCCAGATACAGCAGGACCGGATGGTTGAAGACGACGTCCCGGCCGTTGACCTTTGCGACCGACTCGTCCGCTCCGAGCTCGGTCGCGTAGGTGTAGCTGCTCGTCGGCGGCAGCTCTCCCGGCATCGCGCTCGGACCGCTCGGGCCCACGGTGTACTCGGTCAGGCGCACGTGAAGCTGCGTCGTCGGGATGGTGCTGCCGTTCGGCTGGACGAGCCCGGCGGTCGTCCCGGCGGGAAAGAGCACCGTCGCCTGGCGCGTGCCGTCGGCGTCGGTGACGGGGTTTCCGCGGGCGACCTGGAACGGAACCGGGGACGTCAGATCGATCAGCGTCACCCGCGAATCGGCCGGCACGAGGGAAACGTCAGGGATGAAGGCGAAGTCGGCCCAGGGAACGGCGACTTGCCGCTGGGCCGGCAGGACGCCTGACTTCTCGTAATGGAAGGTCAGCATGCCGCCGCCGTTGACCGCCATGTCGAACATGCCGTCCGCGCGCGAGAGCGTCTGACCGAGCTCCGGATGCTGGAGGACCGTGATCTTGACGCCCGAGAGAGCGCCGCCGCCGCGCGCGAGGACCTTGCCGCGGACCACGGCGGACCGGCGCGGGTCGATCGTTCCCTCGGCGACGCCGGTCTGCGGAGGGTTCGGCCCGGTGTAGAGGAACTCGGTCGACGTCGCGATGTCCGTCGCCGTGCCCGGATCGAGCGGCGGCGCGATGCTTCCGGGATCGGGCGGCACGCCTCCGGTCGGGTTCACGTTGATCGTCACGTCGGAAGTCGACGTGAGGAGGCCGTCGGAGGCCGTGAGGCGCAGGACGTAGAGCGCCGCTTGCGGAAAGTGTGCGGTCGTCGAGAGGGACGCCGCGTCGTCGAAGGTGACGGTCCCGGGACCCGAGAGCACCGTCCAGTTGTGGGTCAACGCGCCGGGCGGGTTCGGCAGGCCGTCGTCGCTCGCCGTGCCCGCGAGCGCGACGGCGGTCGAGCCGCCCGTCTGTGTGACCGCCTGGTCGGTCCCGGCGCTGACGGTCGGAGCCGCGTTCGACGCGGTGATGCCGGGCTTGACCGAAGGTCCATAGAGCTGTAGCCCGAACCCGTTCGCGATGAACTTCGCCATCGCGTCCCGCGTCACCGTCTGACTCGGACAGTACGTCGTCGCCGTGCAACCCGAGACCATTCCGCGCGCCCAGAGATAGTGGATGTGCTTGCAGAACGGGCTCGACGTCGGGACGTCCGTGAAGTGGATGTTCGGGCTCCCGGCCGCACAGGAGTAGGAGAGGCCGGTGACCGCGTCCGAATAGGTGATCGGGACGGCGGCGCCGCCGCCCGGTGCGACGACGGCCTTCGCGATGAAGGACGCCATGGCGTCGCGCGTGACGGATTGGCCGGGACAATACGTCGTTCCGGTGCAGCCGAGCGTCACGTTCTGCGCGGCCAGGTAGTGGACGTGCTTGCAGAAGGCGTCGGTGGGGGCGACGTCGGTGAAGAGGGAGGCGCCGCCGGAGGAGCATTTGTACGGACTCGCGCCGACCCGACCCGCGACGGGCACGAGCTCGCCCAGACCGGCGATGCCCTTCGCGATGAAGATCGCCATCTGGTCGCGCGAAACCACCGAGCCCGGGCAGTAAGCCGTGGGCGTGCAGCCCGACGTGATCCCGGTGTGGAGGAGCGTCTCAATCTTCTTGTAGAAGGCCTGTGACCGCGGCACGTCCGAGAAGCTCTCGCCGACGTGGATCGGCCAGGGCAGCCCGCCGCCCGTCGAAAGCGTTTCCGTGAATTGCCCGTCCCAGTGGGCGCCGGGACGCGGCCCGCTCGCCGCGACGCGATAGCAGGCGTCGTCGCTCCCGTCGCTGCAGACTCCGACCGCTCCGGCGGCGACGCTCCCGTAATCCGCCGCGCCGTCCACCGTCGCCACGCAGGCCGCTGCCGGAGGGCAGGCGGGCGAGGTCGCGGTCCCCGAGAGCGGCAGCGCGTCGCCGCCGACGTTTCTCCAGCCGGGCGCTACGAAGACGGTCTCCCCGGGCTCGAGCACGCCGTTGTGGTCGGACGTCGTCCCGGCCGCCGCGGCCTCGTCGACCGCGAGCTTCTCGCCGCGCAGGTTTTGACGCCGTCCGAAGACGCCGAAGCCGTCCCCGTCTTCGTCGGCGCTTTCCCAGACCGCGACGACGCCGAGGCCGTCCGCCGCGATTCGAGGCGCCTCCTGATTCCCGGCGGTGTAGACGCTGACCGGGAACTCCCCGCCGACCGGCGTTCCGTGGCGGTCGAACCGCGCGCCGAAGACTCCCGAGGACGATCCGTCCTGGCCGGCGCTGTTCCAGACGACGACGAAGTCGCCCGCCTCGTCGATCGCCACCGACGGCGCCGTCTGGTCGCCGGCCGTGTACGTGTTGACCTGGAACTCGGCGCCGACCTTTTCTGCGGAGCCGTCGAAGCGCTGGCCGCGGATGCCGCGCCCGTTACCGTCCTGCGAATCGCTCGACCAGACGACCACGAAGTTGCCGAGAGAGTCTTCCGTGACCGCGACCTCGCCCGCTGTGGGGTCGGCGGTGACCGGGAAGACGGTTCCGACCTTCGCGCCGGACTTCGAGAAGCGCTGGCCGAAGACGCCCAGGTTCGCGGCCGAAGTCGGACGGGCGCCGGCCGGAACGGAAAACTCGGAGATGTTCCAGACCACGACGAAATCGCCGGCGGAAGACATCGCAACCGCGCGCTCCGCGGGATGGTCGATGATGAAGTTCTCGAAGTCGAAGCCGACCGTGTAGCCGCTGACCACGAATTCGGAGCCCGCCGGGGCGCCCGCGCCGTCGAACCGCTGGCCCACGAGATTGCCGGGGAACTGCGGTCCGAAAGCCGCGCCAGGGATGTCGAGCGTCGACATCACGACGACGAACTCGCCGGCCGCATCCGATGCGACCCGCGGCTCGACGCGGGAGAATGCGAGCTCCGAGCCCGCCGGAGCTCCCGTCGAGTCGAAGCGCTGGCCGTGGGAGTTCGCGCCGTCGGCGTCGCCCCACACGACGACGAATCCGCCCGACGCGTCCGCGGCGACGAAGGGATACTGACCCGGCACGGCGGTCCCCGAGTTGACCTGGAACTCGGTGCCGGTCGGAGCGCCGCCCGCGTCGTACATGCGGGCGAAGATCCCCGGGTTGCCGGGTCCCCGGGCCCAGACGAGCACGAAGCTCCCGTCGCCGGCGGAGGCGACGTCCGGATGGCCCTGGCGGCCGGTCGTGTAGGTGTTGGCCTGGAATTCCGCGCCCAGAGGAATCCCCTGCGCCGCCAGCACGGCCGGCGCGAGGACGGCGCCCACGCCCAGCAGGAGCCTCCCGACCCGCTTCATCGATTGGAGCGGCCCGACTCTATATCTTGGGCCGGTCCCTCGTTCCGTTGACTCTCGACGGCCATGGCTTTGCCTCCCGGTCCGAGTCCTTCCCGTAACGCGCAAAAGCCTTCCGCGGCGGATCAGCCCGGAGCGCCGGGGCCGCCGGGAGCGGCTAAGGGCCGTAAAGCTGCAGGCCGAAGCCGTTGGCCAAGAACTTGGCCATGGCGTCGCGAGCCACGGGGGCGCCCGGGCAGTACGTCGTGGCGGTGCAGCCGTCCACGATGCCTCTGGCCCACAGGTAGTGGATGTGCTTGCAGAAGGCGTTGCTCGTCGGCACGTCGGTGAAATGGAGCTGCGGAGCTCCCGACGTGCACGAGTACGATCGGCTCGTGATCGGATCCGTGTAAGTCAGGGGAACCGCCGCGCCTCCTCCGGGCGCGACGATCGCCTTGGCGATGAACGAGGCCATGGCGTCGCGCGTGATGTTCTGGCCGGGACAGTAGTGCGTGGCGTCGCAGCCGAGCGTCACGCCCTGCGCGGCGAGGTAGTGGACGTGGCGACAGGCGGGATCCGCCGGCGCCACGTCGGCGAAGAGGGAGTGGCCGCCGGGAGAGCAATCGTAGGCCGAGGCGCCCACCACGCCCGCCCTCGGAACGAGCGGGCCCTGACCCGCGACGGCCCTGGCGATGAAGATCGCCATCTGGTCGCGCGAGACGATCGTTCCGGGGCAGTACTCCGTCTCGGTGCAGCCGGACGTGATGCCGTTGTGAAGCAGCGTCTCGATTTTCTTGTAGAAAGGCTGCGACCGTGGGACGTCCGTGAAGCTGTCGCCGATGTGCAACGTCCAGTTGTGCGAGCCGGGGACGGCGAGGTCTTCCTCGAGCACGGCGTCCCAGTGCGGCATGGGGCGCGCGTTGGAGACCTGGACGGCGTAGCAAGCGTTCGGCGAGCCGTCATAGCAGCTCGCGACGGCCCCCGGAAGCATGCCGCCGTACGCCGCCGTCGCGTCGAGGAGCGTGTACGTCGGTCCGGGCGGACCGGTGAAACCGTCGGAGGTCACGCTGCCGGTCAGGTCGATGGCGAGCGACTCGCGATTGGACCAGACGGGCTCGACGAGGACGGCCTCGCCGGGCTCGAACACGCCGTTCAGGTCGGTGATGCCGATCCCGTGAACGTCCACGCTGAGCGATTCGGCGTGGAGCCTCTGCCGCCGGAGACGAACGCCGTAAGTATCGCCGTCGGGGCCCGCACTGGTCCAGACGGCGGCCAAACCCGCTCCGGTCTCGGCCACGCGGACCTGCGCCTGGAATCCGGTCGTGTAGACGTTGATCGGGAACTCGTCACCCCGCGGCGCGCCGGTGCGGTCGTACCGCTGTCCGAAGACGCCGAAGTCCGAGCCGTCCTCCGAGAAGCTCTTCCATGCGACGACGAAACCGCCGTCCGGCTCGAGCGCGATCGAGGCGTCGCCCTGCTGGCTCGCGGTGAAGGTGTTGACCTGGAATTCGGGACCGACCTTCTCGGCCCCGCTGTTGAAGCGCTGCCCGAAGACTCCGGTGGCGGAGCCGTCCTGCCCGTCGAGGCTCGTCCACACGACGACGAAGTTGCCGGCGCGATCGATCGCGATCGCGGGATAGTCCTCCTCGCCCGGCGTGTAGGTATTGACCTGAAACTCCGGTCCGACCTTCTGGCCGGCGGCGTTGAAACGCTGTCCGAAGACGCCGAACGTGTCTCCGTCCTCCCCGTCGCTGCCCCAGACGACGACGAAGCTCCCCGACGGGGAGATCGCGATGGCCGGCGCGCGCTGATTGCCCGTGGTGTACGTGTTGACGGGGAACGGCGTGCCCACCTTCGCGCCGGAGGCATCGAAGCGCTGGGCGGTTTCGTTGGAATAGGCGGTGTATGCGCCGGACCAGACGACCACGAACTCCCCGGACGGCCGCATCGCAATCGCGGCCGGCGTCTGGTCCCCGCCGGTGATGGTGTTGACGCGGAACTCCGCGCCGACCTTCGATCCGCTCGAGTTGAAGCGCTGGCCGAACACGCCGATCCCGGACCCGTCCTGGTAAGTGCTCTGCCACACGACGACGAATCCGCCGTCGGCGGCGGCCGCGACCTTCGCGCCCGCCTGGGAGTTGGTCGTGTAGGTATTGATCGGAAACTCCGACCCCAGCGGGGCGCCATTTGCGTCGAATCGCTGCCCGAAAACCCCGAGGGTTCCGCCGTCCTGGACGAAGCTCTGCCAGACGACGACGAACGTCCCGTTTCCGGAGGCGGCGATCGCCGGATCCGTCTGCGCGTCGGTCGTATACGTGTTGACGGGGAACTCGCCGCCGAGCGGCAGAGTCTGCGCTTGCACCGCGGCGGGCGCCAGCGCCGCCGCGAGGGTGAGCGCGCCGAGTCGCGCGAGTCGCATCGATTGAATTCTACGGTCCGTAGAGCTGAAGGCCGAAGCCGTTGGCGATGAACTTGGCCATGGCGTCGCGGGGGACGGGGGAGGCGGGGCAGTACTTGGTCGCGGTGCAGCCGTCCACGATCCCTTTGGCCCACAGATAGTGGATGTGCTTGCAGAAGGCGTTCGAGACGGGCACGTCGGTGAAATGGAGGTTGGCGCTGCCCGAGACGCAGGAGTAGGACCGCGCGGTCGTCGGGTCCGTGTAGGCGACCGGCACCGCCGCGCCGCCTCCGGGCGCCACGACCGCCTTGGCGATGAAGGAGGCCATCGCGTCGCGCGTGATCGTCTGGGTCGGACAGTAGTGCGTCGCATCGCAACCGAGCGTCACGTTCTGCGCCGCCAGATAGTGGACGTGCTTGCAGAAGGCGTCGGTCGGGGCGACGTCGGTGAAGAGGGAGTGGCCGCCGGGGGAGCAGTCGTAGGCCGAGGCGCCGACCTGGCCCGCCGCCGGAACGAGCTCTCCCAGCCCGGCGATGCCCTTGGCGATGAAGATGGCCATCGCGTCGCGCGTAACGTTCGTCGCCGGACAGTACTGCGTGGCGTTGCAGCCGGTCGTGATGCCGTTGTGCAGCAGCGTCTCGATCTTCCTGTAGAAGGGCTCCGAGCGCGGCACGTCCGAGAAACTGTCGCCCAGATGGAGCTTCCAGGCCTGCGAGCCGCCGACGTCGAGGTCCTCCTGGAACTCCGCGTCCCAGTGTTGTGCGGGCCGCGGACCTCCGATCTGAACGGCGTAGCAGTCCCCGACGGCGTTGCAATCGGTCTGGACGCCGAAGAGGATGTCCCCGTAGGCGGCCGTGGCGTCGAGGAGCGTGTAGGTCGCGCCCGGCGGGCCCGTCACCGAGGCGACGCTGCCGTTGAGTCCGTGGACGCCGCCGCCCTCGTTGGTCCAATGCGGTTCGACGACGGCGGCGTCACCGGGCTCGAGGACGCCGTTCAGGTCCGACGTGCCGATTCCGTGAACGTCCGCCGCCAGGCCGTCCGGGTGGAATCTCTGGCGACGTCCGAAAACTCCGTAGCCGGCGTCGTTCTGCTGGTGGCTGAACCACGTCAGAACGAAACCGTGCCCCGCGTCGCACACGCCGCCGCTCACCTGGTCGTCCGTCGTGTAGGCGTTGATCGCGAACTCGGTCCCGATGCGATTTCCGCCGTGATCGAATCGCTGACCGAGCACGCCGCGGCCGTCCGAGTCGGCGCCGGTCCACGCGACGAGGAAGTCGCCGCTCGGATCCATCGTGAGGCCGGGACCGCCGTAGAGCGAGCTCGTCGAGGTGTTGACCTGAAACGGGCCGCCCACCTTCGTTCCGGAGCCGACGAAGCGCTGCCCGACGACGTTCTGGTCCGGTCCGACGCCGGCGTTCTCGCTCCAGACGACCACGAAATTTCCGCCGCGATCCACGGCGACCTGGGCGGCATCCTGGTCGCCGGTCGTATTCGTGTTGACCTGGAACTCCGGGCCGACCTTGACCGCGGAAGCATTGAATCGCTGGCCAAAGACGCCGCCGCCCGACCCGTCCTGATCGACCGAAGTCCAGACGACCACGAAGCCGCCGGAGCGATCGAGCGCCACGTCGCCGCCGATCTGCCGGCCCGTCGTGTAGGTGTTCACGAGGAACTCGGAGCCCACCTTGCCGCCCGCGCTCGAGAAACGTTGTCCGAAAACGTCGTAATCGCTGACCTCGTCCTTCGCCGTCCACACCACGACGAAGTTCCCGGCCGGGGCGACCGCCACGTCGCCGCCGAAGACGTTTCCTCCGGTGAAGGTATTGGCGACGAAGTCGGCTCCGAGGGGCGCGCCCGCCGCGTTGTAGCGCCGCCCCCAAATGCTGTAGTCCGTGGCGCTCGTGCTGCCGGCCCCCACTCCGTACCAGACGACGACGAAGTTGCCCTGGGCGTCGGAAGAGACCTTGGGGAACCACTGATATCCGGTCGTGTAGCTGTTGACCCGGAACTCGCTTCCGGCCTTCAGGCCGACCGCGTCGAAGCGCTGGGCGAAGACGCCGAAATCGCTCCCGTCCTCGGCGTTGTCGGTCCACGTGACGACGAAGCTCCCGTCGGGATTGCAGGCGACGGCGGGGCCGGTCTCCGACGCGCTCGTGTACGTATTGACCTGGAACTCGCTCGCGAGAGACGGCGGCGTCTGGGCGGCGAGCGGGAGCGGCGCCAGGGCGATGAGCAGGGATGACAGCCGCCCGACGGGCTTCCTCATGGTCCCTCCGGAGGGTAGAGCGTAATCGAATTCCGAAAAGCGACATCCGAGGGCCTTCCGGGGATCGCGGCGGATCCCTCGGGCTCTAGGGTCCGTAGAGCGTCAGGCCGAACCCGTTGGCGATGAACTTCGCCATGGCGTCGCGGGCCACGGGACTCGAGGGGCAATAGGTCGTGGGCGTGCAGCCGTCCACGATTCCCTTCGCCCACAAATAGTGGATGTGCTTGCAGAAGGCGTTCGAGACGGGCACGTCCGTGAAGTGGAGGTTGGCGCTCCCCGAAACGCACGAGTAGGAGCGGGACGTCGTCGCATCGGTGTACGAGACCGGGACGGCGTTGCCGCCGCCGGGCGCCACGATCGCCTTCGCGATGAAGGAAGCCATCGCGTCGCGGGTGATGGTCTGCGCCGGGCAGTACTGCGCGGCGTTGCAGCCGAGGGTGACGTTCTGTGCCGCGAGGAAGTGGACGTGCTTGCAGAAGGCGTCGGTCGGCGTGACGTCGTTGAAGAGGGAATGGCCGCCCGGCGAGCAGTCGTACGCCGAACCACCGACCTTTCCTGCCGAAGGCACGAGCTCACCCAGGCCCGCGATTCCTTTGGCGATGAAGATCGCCATCGCCTCCCGATTCACGACGGCGGACGGACAGTATTCCGTCATGTCGCAGCCGGCCGTGATCCCGTTGTGAAGGAGCGTCTCGATCTTCTTGTAGAAGGGCTCCGACCGCGGCACGTCCGTGAAGCTGTCGCCCAGATGGATCGTCCAGATCTGGATTCCGCCCGTCGAGAGGACCTCCTCGAACGTCGCGTCCCAGTGGGTCGCGGGCCGCGATCCCGAGACCTGGAGCGCATAGCAGGGGCTCGGGTTCCCGTCGTTGCAGTCGGCCAGAAGCTCCGGCGGCATCGAGCCGTAGCTCGCGGCGCCGTCCAGGAGCTGATAGGTCGGCCCCGGCGGTCCTCCGAGACTCTGCGCGACGCCGGTCAGATCGACCGTGAAGAGACCGGTGTTCTCCCATGCCGGCTCGACGACGACGGCCTCCCCGGGCTCGGCGACGCCGTTCAAGTCGGACGTACCGATGCCGTGGACGTCCACGGCAAGCGTTGCCGGACGGAGGTTCTCGCGGCGTCCGAAGATGCTGAAGGGCGAGCCGTCCTCGAAGTAACCGTCCCACGTGACGACGAATCCGTCGCCGTCGCTCGCGGCGAAGGAGCTCTGCTGCCGCAGGCTCGTATACGTGTTGATCGGGAACTCGCCGCCCACGGGCCGTCCCGCCCGGTCGAATCGCTGCCCGAAGACTCCGGACTGCGAACCGTCCTGATCCTGGCTGGTCCAGGTCACGAGGAACCGGCCCGAGGGCAGGACCGCGATGGACGGCGTCTGCTGTGCGTTGGTCGTGAAGGTATTGACCTGGAACTCGGCGCCGACCTTTTCGGCGCCCGAATTGAATCGCTGGGCGAAAATCCCCGTTTCCGAGCCTTCTTCGGAGTCGTCCTGCCACGCGACCACGAAATTGCCGGCCGCGTCCATCCCGATGACCGGAGCTCTCTGATTGCCGGTCGTGTAGGAGTTGATCGGGAAAAGGGTCCCGAGCTTTCCGGCGGAGGCGTCGAACCGCTGGCCGACGACGGAGGCCGCCGAGCCGTCGGTCTCGTCGAACCAGACCACCACGAACTCACCCGACGACCTCATGGCGAGGCGCGGCCGGGCCGGACTCGACACGCCGAATGCCGCGATCGGAAACGCCGCGCCGCTCGGCGCGCCGGTCGCGTCGAACCGCTGGCCGTCGATGCCGTACTGAAATCCCGATCCGGCGCTGTCCCACGCGACGACGAAGTTGCCGGCCGCGTCCATTCCGACCGTCGGGGCCACCTGATTCGTCGAAGTGTCCAGGCTGATCTGGAACTCCGATCCGGCCTTGGCGAACGCGTGGAAGCGCTGGCCGAAGACATGGGACGTCGTGCCGCCGGGACCGCTGACGGACGATTGCCACACGACGACGAAGTCCCCGCTCCCGTTCGACGCGATCGCGGGATTGCCCTGGTCTCCGGTCGTCGA
>DATBFU010000044.1:0-17320 GCA_036558325.1 Thermoanaerobaculia bacterium
GGCGGTCCGGTCCCGCGGGAGGAGGCGGGCCTTTCTTTCCCCGGCGCGACACGCGCGGGATTAGAGCAGATTTTGGATTTTCGAACGTCCGCCGCGCGTTCTCACGACGGGCGCCCTCCGATCCCGGCCGGCGTCCTCCGAAACGGCTATGCTCCCTTCCTCGCGCTGAGAAGATGAAAACCGGCACTCGCCCCCGGCGCCGCGTCTCGCTCCACCTCTGGATGTACCGGCGGCGCGCGGTCATCCTCGCGTCGCTCGCGGGAATCCTCCTCGCCGCGACGCTCGTCGTCGGCTACTTCACGCGCGTCGTCGTGACGCGCTTCGACGGCCGCCGCTGGAACCTCCCGTCGCGCATTTATTCCGACATGGCCGTCTGGCGCCGCGGCGACAGCGGGAGCCCGGAACGTCTCATACGGAAGCTCGACCGCCTCCTCTAACGCGAGACGTCGAGCGCTCCGGCGCGCGCCGGCAGCTATCGCCGCGCGGGCAACTCGGTCGAGGTGTGGACGCGCGACTTCCTTTACCCGGGCCGTCTCGTGCGCGGGCTTCCGGTGCGCGTCGAATACGGCGGAGGGGTCGTCAAGTCGATCGTTTCCTTCGACGGCGAGCGTCTCGACGCGCTCGTCATCGAGCCGGAGCGGCTGGGCTCCGTCTTCGGCGAGGAGTTCGAGGACCGAACGCTCGTCCGGCTGTCGGAGGCGCCGCGCACCCTCACCGACGCCATCCTGGTGACGGAGGACCGCGACTTCTACCGGCACCCGGGCGTGTCGATCCGCCGGAGCCTCGGCGCCGTCGTCTCCAACCTGAAGGGCGGGGCGACGCAGGGCGGCTCGACGCTCACGCAACAGCTCGTGAAGAACCTCTATCTCTCGCCCGAGCGGACCCTGAAGCGCAAGGCGATCGAGGCGATCCTCGCGCTGATCCTCGACGCGCGCTATTCGAAGGACGAGATCTTCGAGGCGTATCTGAACGAGATCTACCTCGGGCAGCATGGCTCGATCGCCGTCACGGGCGTCGGCGAGGCGGCGCGCTTCTATTTCGGAAAGCAGGTCGAGGACCTCGACCTCGCGGAGTCGGCGACGCTCGCCGGGATGATCAAGGCGCCGAACGTGTTCTCTCCGGCGCACAACCCGGACAAGTCGAAACAGCGGCGCGATCTCGTGCTGCGCCTGATGCGCGAGGAGGGAAAGATCGACGAGGGGCAGCTCGACGCCGCCCTCGCGGAGCCGATCTCGACGCGGTCTTCCAATCCCGAGCGCACGATCGCGCCGCACTTCGTCGATTTCGTCAAATCCGAGCTCGCGGAGCGCTACGGCCAGAAGCTGAAGACGGAGGGCCTGCAGATCTATACGACGCTCGACGTGGACCTCCAGCAGGCGGGCCAGCGGACCGTGGCCGACGGCCTGACGGCGCTCGAGAAGAACTACCGGCGCCTGGGCGCCGCGGCGAAAGAGGGAGAGGGGCTTCAGGGCGCGCTCATCGGGCTGGAACCGGAGACGGGCGCCGTGCGTGCTTTCGTGGGCGGCCGGGACTACCGCCTCTCCCAGTTCAATCGCGTCACCCAGGCGCACCGGCAGCCGGGGTCGCTCTTCAAGCCGTTCGTGTTTCTGGCGGCGTTCTCGCGCCGAGACCTGCCCGTTCCGATCACCCCGGCCTCGGTGTTCGTGGACTCTCCCATCACGATCGCGTGGGACGAGCGGACCGACGACCAGATCTGGACGCCGAGGAACTACGACGGCCAATTCCGCGGCGCGATCTCGGCACGCCGCGCCGTCGAGCTCTCGATCAATATCCCGACCGTTCGCGCGGCGCTGGCGGCCGGACTGCCCACCGTCGTCGGCGCGGCGCGGGCGGCGGGCATCGGCTCGCGCCTCCGCGCGTATCCCTCCGTGGCGCTCGGCGCCTTCGAAATCTCGCCGATGGAGATCGCCGCCGCCTATTCGGTCCTCGCCAACGGCGGCGTGCGCGTGCGCCCGTGGGCGATCGTGGGCGTACTGACGGGCGAGGGCACGGTCCTCGACCGCAAGGAGACGTCGATGGAGCCCGCGCTGCCGGCCGACGCGGTCTTCCTCGTGGACTCGCTCCTGCGCGGCGCCGTCGACCGCGGCACCGCGACCGGAGCGCGGTCCGGCGGGGTCCGCGGCATCCTCGCGGGAAAAACCGGCACGACCAACGACGGGCGCGACGCCTGGTTCGTGGGTTTCTCGCCGCGCTTCCTGACGGCGATCTGGGTGGGCTACGACGACAACCGCGCGCTCCAGCTCTCGGGAACGCAGGCGGCGGTGCCGCTCTTCGCGGATTTCTCGAAGTCGCTGCCGGCGCAGTTCTTCAAGGCCGATTTTCGGGTTCCCTCCGACATCGTGACGGCCGAGATCGATCCGGAGAGCGGCATGCTCGCCACGCCCGCGTGTCCCGAGCGGATGACCGAGGTCTTCATCGAGGGGACCGCGCCGGTGCAGGAATGCCGCCTCCACCGCGGCTTCCTCCAGTCGAGCCTCCACTGATCCCGGAGCTCTCCCCGGCTTTCTGGTAAGTTCGAAGTTTTCATGGCACGCCGTCCCCGCCGTCCTCCGTCGTCCGACATCCGGATCCGAGGCGCCCGCACCCACAACCTCAAGAACGTCTCCGTGTCGATTCCGGTCGGCCGCCTGACGGTCATCACGGGCGTTTCGGGATCCGGCAAGTCGTCGCTCGCCTTCGACACGCTGTACGCCGAGGGGCAGCGCCGTTACGCGGAGTCCCTCTCGACGTACGCGCGGCAGTTCCTCGAGCGGCTGGACCGCCCCGACGTGGAGTCGATCGAGCCCGTGCCGCCGGCCATCGCCCTCGAGCAGAAGAACGGCGTGCGCAACGCGCGCTCGACCGTGGGCACGCAGACCGAGATCCACGACGCGCTGCGCCTGCTTTTCGCGCACGGCGGCTCGACGACGTGCCCGGATTGCGGCGTCCAGGCGATGCCGGGCGGCGTGGACCGGGCGGTCGAGGCGATCGCCTGCGCGCCCGAGGGGACGCGCGTGACGCTCGTCGCGCCGGTGGCCTGGGCCTCGGCCGGAACCGCGAAGGGCCGCTCCGCGCGGCGCCGCGCGGAAGAGGAGCGGCTGCGGCTCTCGGAACTGAAGCGGGCCGGGTTCTTCCGGGCGCTCGACGCCGCGGGACAGACCGTCGAGATCGGCGAGACGGTCGAGGGGCTGCTCGACGCCCAGGGGAATCTCCCGCTCGTCGTGGGGCGCTTCGCCGTCCGGGAATCCTCGCGGCCCGAGATCGCTTCGGCGGCCGAGACCGCGTTCGCGTTGGCAAATCGCGTGACGGCCGCTTCGGAGGAGGGCACGCGGACGTTTCCGCGCGGTCTCCACTGCCCGCGCTGCGCGCGCGAGTTCCGCGACCCGACGCCGCCGCTCTTCGCGTTCAACTCGCCTCTCGGCGCCTGCGCCGCCTGCCAGGGCTTCGGCCGCGTCATCGGCGTGGATCTCGAGAAGGTCATTCCCGATACGGCCCGGGCGCTCGAGGATCGTCCGATCGCGCCCTGGAACACCCCGGCCTACGAGTCGGCGTACGACGATCTCTTCCGCGCCTGCCGGCGCTACTCGGTGCGCACGGACATCCCCGTCAGGCGGCTTTCGCCGCACGAGCGCGAAGTGCTCATCGAAGGGCGCGGCGACTTCTACGGCGTTCGCGGGTTCTTCGACTGGCTCGAGACGAAGCGCTACAAGATCCACGTCCGCGTGCTCCTCGCGCGCTACCGCGCCTACACGCTGTGTCCCGAGTGCCGCGGCGCACGCCTCGCTTCGGCGGCGCTCTGCGTGCGCTTCCGCGGGAAGACGATTGCCGAGGTGTGCGACCTGCCGCTCGCCGACCTCGATCGCTGGCTCTCGGAGATTCGCCTGTCGCCGGCCGAGGAGGAACGGCTCTCATCGGTCATGTCGGAGATCCGGGCGCGCGTGCGCTACATGAACGACGTCGGCCTCGGATACCTGACGCTCTCGCGGGCGGCGCGCACCCTCTCGGGAGGCGAGGCGCAGCGTATCGGCCTCGCGTCCGCGCTCGGCGGCGCGCTGACGGGGACGCTCTACGTCCTCGACGAGCCGACGATCGGTCTCCACGCGGCCGACACGCGCCGCCTGCTCGGCATCCTCCGGCGCCTCGCGGACCGCGGCAACACGGTGGCGGTCGTCGAGCACGATCCGGAGGCGATCACCTCGGCGGACCACCTGATCGATCTCGGCCCGGGCGCGGGCAGCCGCGGAGGGCAGCTCCTCTTCGAAGGGAGCCCGAGGGCGCTCGCCCGGGTCCGCGCATCGGCGACGGGCGCTCTCCTGCGGCGGCGCGGCCTGCGCGGCGCGGCGCCGGCGGGAACGCCCGCGCGTCCGGCGGGCCGCCTCGTGGCGTTCCGTCGTGCGGAGGGCGCCGTCACCATCCGTGGCGCGCGGGCGCACAACCTGAAGGATCTGACGGCGCGCCTGCCGCTCGGACGGCTCGTGGCGGTCTCGGGCGTCTCGGGCTCCGGAAAGTCCACGCTCGTGCGCGACGTGCTCTACAACGCCTACGCCCGCCGCGTGAAGGGTGCGGTGCAGCTCGACGTCGGCGAGCACGACGGGATCGAAGGACTCGAGAACGTCGCCGACGTGCTGCTCGTGGACCAGAGCCCGCTCGGGCGGTCCGCGCGCTCGAACCCGGTGACCTACATGAAAGCGTGGGACGAGATCCGGCAGGTCTTCGCGCGCTCGGCGTCGCGGCGCCGTCTTTCGGCGCGCGACTTCTCGTTCAACGCGCCGGGCGGGCGCTGCGAGGCCTGCAAGGGCACCGGCTGGCAGACGATCGACATGCAATTCCTGGCCGACGTGACCGTGCGTTGCGACGTCTGCGACGGCGCGCGCTTCCAGGGACGCGTGCTCGCGGCCCGCTGGCGCGGACAGAACATCGCGGACCTCCTCGCGATGACGGTCGAGGACGCCGTGGCGTTCTTCGCCGGCGAGGAAAAGATTCAGCGCCGCCTGCAGCCGCTCCTCGACGTGGGCCTCGGTTACCTGCCTCTCGGCCAGCCGACGGCGACGCTTTCCGGGGGCGAGGCGCAACGCCTGAAGCTGGCGTCGTTCCTCGAGATCCGTCCGGCCGTCGCGCGCGGAACGCTCTTTCTCTTCGACGAGCCCACGACGGGACTCCACGCCGTGGACGTGGATCGCCTGCTCGCGACCTTCCGGCGGCTCCTCTCGCGCGGGCACTCGATCGTCGCGATCGAGCATCACCTCGAGTTCCTCGCGGCATCCGACTGGATCGTGGATCTGGGGCCGGGCGGTGGAGAGTCGGGGGGCCGCGTCGTCGCGGAGGGTCCGCCCGAGGAGATCGCCAAGCATCCCGCGAGCGTCACCGGCAAGTTTCTCGCCGAGATGATCGCTCCGCCCCCGCCGCCGGGGGAGCGGAAGACCCGCGAAGGCCGGGGTTAGCGGGCCGCGGGAGGGGTCCGTCCCGCCTTCGCCTTCGCGCCGTTCAGGAAATCCCTGAATCCCTCGAGTCCGGGCCAGCCCTCCATCCGCGCGATCTCCTTGCCGTCGGCGGCCGCGACGACGAGCGTCGGAAAGGCGCTCACCGCGTACTTGTGCTGCAGCTCTTCGATGAGGGGCGGGTTCTTTCCCTCCTCGCTCTCACGGTCCGTCACGCGCGCCGGGACGAACGTCTCGTTCGCGAAACGCGCGAGCTTCGCGTCGCCCCAGCCTTCCTCGTCGAGGCGATGGCACGGCCCGCACCAGGCGGCCCCGAAATCGTAGAGGACGGGACGGCCCGCCGACGCCGCGCTGCGCGGCGCCTTCTCCGCGGCCACCCAGTTCACGAGCGGCGGGTCGGCCGCCGGAGCGTCCGCCTTCTCCCTGCCCTGGCGATCCATGACGCCCGAGACGACGCGGAAGAGCAGCGCCGCGAGCAGGACGAAGAAGATCGTCGCCGAGAGCTTCGATTGCGATCCGCGGGGCGCGAGCGCCGCGTCCGCCGTTCCGATCCGATCAGTCGCGTCCATAGGAGAACTCCCGCCGGCTGAAGATGAGCGCCGCGAGCGTCAGGAATATCACGACGGCGAGCACGAACTGTCCGGTCGGCTCCGCGAGGGCATGGCGCCCCTGGAGCACCTCGCTCCACTCGACCTCCGGGAGAACGTTGTGGCGAAGCTCGTCTCCAGCGGTCGCGAGCCAGGGCTTGTGCAGGGTTCGCGCGAGCCCGGGGACGACCTGCAGAGCGATCGAGAGCAGGATGTAGCCCAGCACGTCGGCATATCCCCGCAGGAACGTCGAGAAGAAGAGGAGGATCGACGCGAAGAGGCTCGCGTTCAGGAGCGCGGCGGCCATTCCTCGGGCGAGCGCGGCGGCCGGGATGCCGCCCGAGGCCATCCCGAAGGTCCGGGGCAGGACGGTCGCGAGCATCACCGTGAGCCCGCACGTGCCGACGAGGAATGCGCCGTACGCCGCCAGGATCCCGACGTAACGCCCGAAGAGGTACGACGTCCGGCGGATCGGCCGCGCGAGGATCATCTGCAACGCGCCGCTCGACGCGTCGCGGGATACCGAGCCGGCCGCGATGAGAACGATCGAAAGGAAACCCGTCGCCAGGGCGCGCTCCGCGTCGGGGGAGACCGCGGCCTGGATTGCCGTCAGAAGCGCCAGCACCCCGAGCGCCGTTGCCATCGCGGGCGAGCCGAAGCGCTGCCGCAGAAAGCGCCGCACCATCTCGATCATGCGCCGCCTCCGGCCCGGAACATGTCCTCGAGGTCGGCCGTCGAGCGGGCGTCGAGAACGGGGACGTCGGCCAGCGCGAGGGCCTTCACGGCGCGCGCGAGGTCCTCCTCCCCGGCGATCGGGAACGCGAGCGTGCCGTCGGGCATCGTCTGCGCCGCGACGCCTTCGCGCGACAGCGCCGCGGACGCGGCGGCGACGCGGTCCGCCGGCACCCGGATCGAGGCGCGCCGCGCGGACGCCGGCCCGCGAAGGGCCTGGGACTGCGTCACGCGGCCGCCCGACAGGAACACGACGCGGTCGCACACGCGTTCGACCTCGGGCAACTGGTGCGAATTGAGCACGATCGTCGCGCCGCGCGCCTTGGCCTCGAGGATGCGGTCGCGCACGACGGCGACACCGAGCGGATCCGTGCCGGACGCCGGCTCGTCGAGAAACAGGAGCATCGGATCCCGGAGCATCGCCTGGGCGACGCCGATGCGCTGCAGCATCCCGCGCGAGTAGCCGGCGAGCCTGCGCAGGAGGACCCCGCCTTCGAGCCCCACGCGCGCGGCGGCCGCGGCCACCTCGCGGGCCGTCTCGCGCGGATCGCCGCCCGCGAGACGCCAGTGGTGGGACAGAAAGGCGGCCCCCGTCAGGTCGCGGTCGAAGCCGAGCCGCTCGGGCATGTAGCCCGTCATCGCCCGGATCGCCAGGTCGTCGGGAGGCAGGCCCGCGACCCGGACCGTCCCGCGGTCGGGGCGCAGGAAGCCGAGCAGGCAGGAGAGAAGGGTCGTTTTTCCGGCCCCGTTCGGGCCGATCAGGCCGACCGTTTCGCCTCGACGGACCTCGAGCGAGATCCCTGCCAGGGCCTGCGCCCGGCGGCCGAAGCGGCCGTAGGTCTTGGATACCTCTGAAACGACGATCATCGTGCCTCGCGATTCCGGGAATACATGCTATCGTCGGGCGCTTTTTTTACGTCGGTTCGATGATCGAAGTTCAGAACCTAACGAAAACATACCCCTCGCAGACGGCCGTGGCGGACGTGACCTTCTCCGTCAAGGAAGGGGAGATCGTCGGATTCCTCGGGCCCAACGGCGCCGGGAAGACCACGACGATGCGCGTGCTCACGGGCTTCCTGCCGCCCACGTCCGGGACGGCGCGGATCGCCGGCAACGACGTGGTGACCCGCTCGAAGGAAGCCCGCGCCGCCATCGGATACCTGCCGGAGTCGGCGGCCCTCTATCCGGAGATGCGGGTCACCGAGTACCTCGCGTACCGGGCCCGGCTCGAGGGCGTCACGGGCCCGGCCGTCAAGAGCCGCGTCGCCGAAGCCGTGGACCGCTGCCTCCTGGGCGAGGTCGCGCACCGCAAGATCGACAATCTCTCGAAGGGCTACCGGCAGCGCACGGCGCTCGCCGGCGCGCTCGTGCACCAGCCGCCGGTCCTGATTCTGGACGAGCCGACCGTCGGGCTCGATCCCATGCAGATCATCAAGATCCGGGAAATGATCCGCTCGCTCGGCAGGGAGCGCGCGGTCCTCCTCTCGACGCACATCCTTCCGGAGGTGGACGCCGTCTGCGACCGCGTGCTCATCATCGACCGCGGACGCATCGTGGGGGAGGGGACGCCACAGGAGCTGCGCTCGAAGCTCGCCGGCACGCCGGTCGTGCGCGCGGTCTTCAAGGGCGACGTGGCCGTCCGCGACGCTCTGGCCGGTCTCTCCGGCGTCGTCGCGGTCGAGGAGGAGCGCGGGCCGGGCGAGACCCGCGCGCGCCTCGAGTGTCTGCCCGACGCCGATCCCTCCGAGGAGATCTTCCACCTCGCCGTCGCGCGCGGCCTCGTGCTGCGGCAGCTCACGCGCGAGGCGCTCTCGCTCGAGGACGTCTTCGTCCAGCTGATGCGCCACGACGAGGCGGCGCCGGCGGCCGCAGAGCCCGAGCCCGCGTCTCCGCCGCCGGAGGCCGCGTCGTGAGGCGCTTCCTCGCGATCGTCGGCCGCGAGTGGCGGGCTTACTTCCTGTCGCCGCTCGCCTACGTGATTCTCGCGGCGTTCCTCGTCTGCAGCGGCTGGGTCTTCTGGATCCTCCTCGCCTCGCTGTCGGGGCCCAACGCGCGCGCCGGCCAGGCGCTCCTCTATCTCTTCACCAACACGTTCGTCTGGATCTATCTGCTCTTCACGGTGCCGATGATCGCGATGCGTCTCTTCCCCGAGGAGCGCAAGAGCGGCACGATCGAGGTGCTCCTGACGTCGCCGGTATCCGAAGGGACCGTCGTGCTCGGCAAGTTCGCCGGCGCGTTCGGGTTCTTCCTCACGATGTGGGCGCCGTCGCTCGTCTACGTGATCATCCTGCGGGCGCACACGCCGATCGACATCGGCCCCGTGGCCTCTGCGTACCTGGGGATCGCTCTCCTCGGCGCGCTCTTCCTCGCGGTCGGCACGTTCGCTTCCGTGTTGACGAAGAATCAGATCGTGGCGGCGATCCTCGCGTTCGCGATGCTGATCCCGCTCTTCTCGGCGGGCCTCCTCGACGTGCTCCTGTCCGACCCGTCGAAGACCGACCTCATCGGCTACTTCAACATGTGGGAGCACATGGAGGACTTCGCCCGCGGCGTCGTGGACTCGCGGCGGCTCGTCTACTACGTCTCCCTGACGGCCTTCTTCCTCTTCCTCGCGACCGTCGTCCTCAACTCGAAGAAGGAGACGGCGTGAGCGTCCGCGGGACGCGCGTCGGAACCGGCGCGGCGGCCATCGCGCTCGCGACCGCCCTGCTCGTCGCCGTGAACTGGCTCGGCAGCCGGCACTGGTGGCACGGCGACTGGACGAAGGCGCGCGTGTCGTCCCTTTCGGAGACGACGAAGAAAGTCCTGAAGGAGCTGAAGTCTCCGGTCCGCATCACGGTCTTCATGACGCGTCAGTCGCGCGTGTACGACGCGGTGCGCTCGACGCTCGAGTCGTACAAGGCCGAGGCGCCGCGGATGCTCGAGATCGAGTACGTCGATCCCGAGAGGAACCCCGCGCGCGCCGCGCCCCTCGTTCAGGAGTACGGCATCCGCCAGAGCACCGTCGTGTTTCGCTCGGGCGACAAGAAGAAGTACGTCGAGGAGGACAAGCTCGCCGACTTCGACTTCACGGCGGCGCAGACGGGAGGCGCTCCGGAGATGAAGGCGTTCAAGGGCGAGCAGGCCTTCACCGGTGCGATCCTCGAGGTCACCGAGAACAAGCAGGCGAAGGTGTACTTCACGACCGGCCACGGCGAGGCGACCCTCGACGGGGTCGAGCGCGGCCGCGGCTACTCGGAGGCAAAGCAGCTTCTCGAGCGGGATAACCTCACGGTGGCATCCTGGGATTCGCTCGGCAAGGGCGAGGTGCCGGCGGACGCCACCCTGGTCGTCGTGGCCGGCCCGCGGACGGCGTTTCTGGAGCCCGAGACCGCCGCTCTGCAGAAGTACCTGGCCGGAGGAGGCCGCGCGCTCCTGATGCTCGACCCGGTCCTTCCGACTCCCGGCGGGCCGCCGTCGGACTTCGGCCTGGGTGCGCTGCTCGCCACTTACGGCGTGAAGCTCGCCGACGACATCGTGATCGATCCGGCGAACGCGGTGCCGCTGGTGGGCCCGGAGACGGTGATCGCCAACCACTTCGGCAATCATGCGATCGTGCGCTCGCTCTCGGAGCAGGGCATTCCGGTGCTCTTTCCGGTCGCCCGTTCGCTTTCGAAGACCGACGTGAAGGACGCAAAGACGCCGCCCGCGACGTCCACCACGATGCTCGTCGAGACGACGTCGGAGGGTTGGGGAGAGACCGGGCTGACTCGCCTCGACGCCGTTCAGAAGGACGCCCAGGACGTCTCGGGCCCGGTCACCATCGCGATGGCGATCGGCCCCGCGGACGAGAAGAAGGCGGCCAAGGTCCCCCGGCTCGTCGTCGTCGGCAACTCCCGTTTCGCCACGAACGGCTCGCTCGGGAACGCGGGCAACGCGAACCTGTTCCTGAACGCGATTCATTGGCTGGCCGGCGAGGAGAAGCTCGTCGGCATCGCGCCGAAAGCCGCTGAGCAGGCGTCGCTGTCGCTCACCCGTTCGCAGGTCAACCGCATCGGGCTCTTCGCCGTGGCGGGAATGCCGCTTCTCGCCGTCCTCCTCGGCGTCTGGGTCTGGTACCGGCGCCGCGACTAGCCCGAGCGGCGGCGAGATCGCCCATGTCTTCACGAAAGCTCCTCCTGCTGACGGCCGTGGTCTTCGGCCTCTTCGCGTTCATCGTGTTCTTCGAGCGCAAGATGCCCACCACCGGCGAGCGCCAGTCGAAGGGCGACCTGCACTGGGACCTGCCCGAGGATCGCGTCGTCTCGGTCCAGCTCGAGCACGATGGAACGACCGTCGAGCTCGTTCATGACGGCGACGCCTGGCGCCTGACCCGTCCGGCCCCGTACCCGGCCGATTCGTTTGCCGCTTCGGACCTCGCGCGGCAGCTCGCACAGCTGCGGCGCGTCGGGGGAGACTCTTCCGACGCGCGGCCGGAGGACTACGGCCTGACGAAGCCCACCGCGAAGGCGACCATCGTGTGGAAGGACGCGGCAGACGCGAAGAAGACGTCCACGCGCACGATCGAGTTCGGGATCGACATCCCGGGCACCGATGTCGCGGCGGCCCGTGTCGCGGGTCAGTCGCGCGTCCTCTTCGTTCCGGCGTCGGTCGCCGCGTCCGTCAAGAAGCCGGCCTCCGATTTCCAGAGCAAGGACGTGTTCGGCGGCTCGACCGCGGACGTGGCGCGCCTCGATCTCGAGCGCGGCCGGGGCCACCTGCTCCTCACCCAGCACGAAGGCATTTGGTGGATCGAGCAGCCGCTGAAGGACCTCGCGGATGCCGACGCGGCGTCCCGGTTGGCCGGCGACCTGACGGCGCTTCGCGTGATCGATTTCCTCACCGCCGACAAGGACACGCTCGCGACCTGGGGCCTCGCGCCGCCGCTCTATCGGGTCATGATCTCCGACGCGAAGGGCAAGACGACCACCGTCGAGTTCGGATCGACGAAGTCCGACGGAAACTCCGTCTACGGCCGGCGCGACGGGCAGGCGTTCACGGTCGCGAGCTCGATCGTCGAGGAATTCTCGAAGGAGGCCGAGGCCTTCCGTGAGACGCATCTCGTACGCTTCGACCGCGCGAAGGCCGCCGCTCTCGAGGGGACCTTCGGAACCGACGTTGTGAAGCTCGCGCGCGGGAAGGACGGCGGCTGGAGCGCGGGCTCGCAGCCGGTGCTCGCGGGATCCGTGGAAGACGCGATGAGCGCGATCCTGGACCTCAAGAGTCAGGCGTTTCTCGACGAGAGCGGAGCGCGGGCGCTCGCGCCCCGGACGCCGTCGGACACGATCAAGGTCGCGCTCTCGGAGGGCGAGTCCTGGGAGATCAAGCTCTACGCCGGGAACGGAGAGCCGGCCGCCGTCGTGTCGCGCCGCCCGGGAGCCTTCCGCCTCGGGTCGGATCCGACGGCCGCTCTCCTCGCCGCCTTCCGGAAGGCCGCGGCGCCGCCTCCGACCCCGGCGCCGACGGCCGCGGCCAAGAAGAAGTAGCTCTCCCTAGCGCTTCCCCGTCCGGTGGGGCGGCGTCTTCTCGGCGGCCGCCTCGAGCTCGGCGATCCGCTTCTTGCGAGCCCGTTCCTTGTCGTCGGTGGTTTTTTCCTTCTTCTCGCGGGCCTTGGAGAACATCGTCGAGAGCGACAGGATCGCGCCCTTTCCCTTGGGCGGCTTGGTCCGCCGCGCCGTGGCTCCCCACACCTTGGTCTTGCGGAAGACGGCCTCGGTGAAATCCGCGTTGGCGAGGTCGGCGCCCGTGAGCGTCGCGTCGGAGAAGTCCGCGCCCATGGCGCGCGCGAACCGCAGGTCCGCCTCCTGCAGCACGGCGCCCCGGAAATTCGCGCCGATCAGCAGCGTGCCGGAGAGATCCGTGTCGAACCCGCGGGCGCCCGAAAAGTCCGCGCGCTTGAAGTTGCCCTGGCGGAAGTTGCCGAGCGAGAGGTCGGCCTTCGAGAAGTTGACGCCCTCGGCCTGCGCTTCCGACAGGTCCGCGCCGGCGAAGCGCGCGCCCGCGAAGGAGTGCGGCTTCAGGTTCGCCCGGCGCAGAATCGCCTTGGCGAAGTCGGCGCCCTGAAAATTCGCCTTCTCGAACTTGGCGCCGCGAAGGTCCACCTCCGTCAGCTTGGCCTCCGAGAAACTGACGTCCTGCCCGACGGAGTCGAGGAAGACGGCCCGCCGCAGGTCGGTCTTCCTCAGGCGCGCCCGGTCGAAGGACGCGCCGGTGAAGTTCGCCTCGACCGCGGACGCGAGCTCGAGGTCGGCGTCCGTGAACTCGGCCTTCTCCGCGTCGGCGGCATTGAGCGACGCCTGGCGGAGGATCGTGCCGGCGAACTTCGCCCGCCGCAGATCGGCCCCCGAAAAGTCCGCGCCTTTGAGGCTGGCGGAGGTGAAGTCGGAGTTCGGGAACGAACCGCGGATGGCGGAGACGCCTTCGAAGAGCGCGCGCGTCAGGTTCGCGCCGTCGAAGTGCGCGCCGCCCGTCTTGACGCCGCGGAAATTAACCTCGGAGAGATTGGCGCCCGCCAGGTTCCCGTTGGACAGGTCCGCGCCTTCGAGCTTCGCGAAGGAGAGGTCCGCGCCCGCGAGGTCGGTTCCGACCAGCGGGCACCCGAGCATCGACGCGGAACGGAAGCGGGCGCCCGCCAGAAAGACGCCCGAGAGGTCGAGGAAGTCGAGCTTGCAGTGCTCGAAGATCGCGCCGGCCGCCGTCGCGCCCTGCCAGCGCGTTCCGTCGAGCGTCGATCGGGAGAAGTCCGTTCCGGCGAGCATCGCTCCCGAGAGGTTCGCGCGCGAGAGATCCGCGCGCTTGAGGTCGCGGCCGGAGAGGTCGACCTTCTGGAGATCCGCGTCGGTGAGATCGGGGGTGACGTTGGGGTTGCGGGCTCTCCAGGCGTTCCAATCCGTCGTGAGCAGAATCCGCGCGTGCTCGGGATTGGACATGGCGACGGCATTGTAGAGGATGTGGGGCGGAGCCCGGGCGGGTACAATGGTCCGAAAATGAGCACCATTGCGCCGGTGTCCGCGCCCCCGCGGGCCGTGGACCGCGTCCGCCGCGCCCTGATTGGCGGCCATCCGATCATCTACGTGCAGACCTGGGAAGAGGCGCGCGTCGAGCGGCTCGCGCAGCACCTGGCGAAGACGTTCTACGGGTCGCCGGTGCCGCTCGGCGTCTGGTCCCTCGTGGACGGCCTCGTCGTGGATGGAAACCCGGTGCCCGAGACCCGCGACCCGGTGAAGGCGCTCGAGGCGGTGTTGTCGGCGCAGGGCAAGGGCTTCTACGTCTTCAAGGATTTCCTCGGATCGAACGACGGCCGCCCCGACGTCGTGCGCCGCCTGCGCGACCTCTATCGCGCGCTGAAGGATCGCGGCCGCCACGTGCTCCTCGTCTCGCCGCGCCTGATGCTTCCGGAGGAGCTGAAGAAAGAGGTTTACATCGTCGAGTACGAGCTGCCCGACGACGCGGAGATCGTGCGCCTGATCGACGCCAACGCGCGCAAGCGCTTCAACGCGGAGATCGACGACGCGGGGATCAAGCGCCTCGCGCTCGCGCTGCGCGGCCTGACAGCGGACGAGATCGGCCACGTGCTCTCGAAGGTCTTCGCCCAGCGCAAGACGTTCACCGACGAGGCCTTCACGGAGATCCTCGCCGAGAAGGAGCAGATGTCGAAGAAGGAGGGCGTGCTCGAGTTCGTGCCGCCCCGCTTCTCGCTCGACGACGTCGGCGGCTACGAGACGTTGAAGCAATGGCTGAAGAAGCGGCGCACGCTCTTTTCCAAGGAGGCCCTCGACGCGGGTATCCCGATCCCGAAGGGACTCCTTCTCATGGGGATCTCGGGCTGCGGGAAGAGCCTCTGCGTCAAGACGATTTCGACACTCTGGAACCTGCCGCTCTTCCGTCTCGACATGAACATGGTCTTCGGGACGGACAATCCGGAATCGACGTTCATGCGCGCGCTGCGGTCGGTCGAGGCGGTGTCGCCGGCGGTGCTCTGGATCGACGAGATCGAGATGGGTGTCGGCGGCTACCGCGAGGGGCAGGATCCGTCGATGTCGCGCATCTTCTCGGGGTTCCTCACCTGGATGCAGGAGAAGAGCGCGCTCGTCTTCGTGGCGGCCACGGCCAACCGCATCCACCTGCTGCCCGCGGAGATCCTCCGCAAGGGCCGGTTCGACCAGGTCTTCTTCGTGGATCTGCCCAACGAGGAGGAGCGCAAGCAGATCTTCGCCATTCACCTCAAGCGCAATCGCTGCGAGGTCGGGCAGTTCGACCTCGTCTTCCTCGCCAAGGCGACGAAGGGATGGAACGGCGCCGAGATCGAGCAGGCCGTCGTGTCGGCGGTCGTAGACGCCTATTCCGAAGGACGGACGCTCACCGAGGAGGACCTGCACCGGATGATCTCCGCCACCGTGCCGCTCTCGGTGACCATGGACGAGCAGATCAAGCAGATCCGCAGCTGGGCGCACGACCGGGCGCTCAACGCCAGCTGACGGCTCGCACGCCATCGGCGCGGCGAGCCGTCATCCCGAGGAGTCCGCGACGAGGGATCCCGAGCTTCTCAGAGCCTGCCGAGTTCGGGATCCCTCGCTCGCGCTCGGGATGAGCGCGCGCGTCGCGCGCGCTCAATTCCTCCCCGGGTCCATCTCCTTCGGCCGGTACGGCGCCAGCAGGCGCATGCGCCCGCTCCAGTCGCGCAGCCGCGCGGCGAGGGCCTCGCAGCGCGCCGGCAGCGCATCGGTCTCCAGGAGCTCCTGCAGCTCGGCGGGCTCGTAGCGCAGCCGCAGCGCGAGCTCCGAGGAGAGCCGCTCCGCGCCGGGCGCATCGTCGGGCAGGGGAGGCAGGGACAGCTCCTCCCGCACCGCCTCGAAGAGCCGGCCGAGAGTGGCCGCCGCCCGAGCCTCGGCCGCGGCGTCGGGAAACGGGATCGAAGCGATCGGCTCGACGTTCGCCTGGCGGTAGGGGTCCACGCCGGCCTCCCGCAGGATCCGATAGCGGAAACGGCCCTGGAGCACGATGTTGTAGCGCCCGTCCGAGAGCTTCTCGGACTCGACGATCTCGCCGGCGCCCCCGACGGCGAAGATGTCCGGATCCTTTCCTCCGTCCTCCCATCCGGGCTTCATCAGCGCCATGCCGATCGTGCGGTCGCCGTTGAGGGCGTCCGCGACCATCGCGCGATATCGCGGCTCGAAAATGTGAAGCGGCAGGAGCGTCTCCGGCATCAGCACGACGCCGGGCAGCGCGAAGATCGGCAGGCGCCGCGTCATCGGCCGTCGGCCGGCGGAGGCGCCGGCGTCGGCGTCCGAGGGGGCGCTGCCGGAAGCGGAGCCGTCGCGGCCGAAGCCGCGCTCGAATTCGAATTCGAAGCGCCTTGCGCGACGCGCACCATCTCGAGAACGAACGCGGCCGTCTGGCGGATCTCCTCGTCGGTCAGCTTACCCTCGAAGCGCGGCATCGGGTCCTTGCCGAACCGGATCTGACGCTCGAGGGCGGCCGGGCTGCCGTCGGATCGCCAGATCCCGTCGATGAGATTGGCGTAGGGGTAGCGGCTCGCCGTGACCGTCTTGCCGTCGCCGTTCGCGCCGTGGCACGAGACGCACTTGCGTTCGTAGATCATCCGCCCGGCCATGAGGTCGCGGTTGGACCCGTCGCCCACGGGCAGCGTTCGCTCGCGGCACGCCGCGCACACGGGCAGAAGGAAGAGAAGAAGCCGGAATCGGAGCACGTCGGCCAGTGTAGCAAGCGCTTTCCGGGCTCCGGCCCGGTTCTAAGGCGCTCGTTATCCTGATAGCGTACGCGCCTCGTGGCCAGCCGAAAGGACCGCGTCGCCGAGAACGCCGCGGGGAGGTTCTACGTCGACTCCCAGTGCATCGACTGCGACGTCTGCCGCGTCACCGCTCCGTCCAATTTCCAGCGGAGCGAGGAAAGAGCCTATTCCTACGTCTTCCGCCAGCCGGCGAGCCCCGACGAGACCGCCCAGTGCGAAGAGGCCATGGACTGCTGTCCCGTCGAAGCGATCGGTCAGGACGGGGAGTAGGTCCCCGTCCGTCAGTCCCGGAGCTCTCGGAAATAGGCGATCGTCCGGCGGAGGCCGTCCTCGAGCGCCACGGCCGGCTGCCAGGCGAGGATCTCCCGCGCCCTCGCGATGTCCGGCTGCCGCACCCGCGGGTCGTCCACAGGCAGGGGTTTGAACGCGATCTCGCTCCGGGTTCCGGTCAGCCGCTGGATGGTCTTCGCGAAGTCGAGCACGGAGAGCTCGGCGGGGTTGCCGATGTTGACCGGCGAGGTCTCCGAGGATTGGAGCAGCCGGTAGATCCCGTCGATCAGGTCCGAGACGTAGCAGAAGGACCGCGTCTGGCGGCCGTCTCCGAAGATCGTCAGCGGCTCGCCGGCGAGGGCCTGGCCGATGAGCGCCGGCACGACGCGGCCGTCCCGCGGCCGCATGCGCTCGCCGTAGGTGTTGAAGATTCGCACGATGCGGGTGTCGACGCCGTGCGCGCGGTGGTAGGCCATCGTCATCGCTTCCGCGAATCGCTTGGCCTCGTCGTAGACGCCGCGGGG
>DATBFU010000045.1:0-40038 GCA_036558325.1 Thermoanaerobaculia bacterium
CGACGGCGCGCGCGTCTTCACGAACAAGCCGCCCTGCGGGCCGAAACGCGGCCACGGCACGCCGCAGCCGCGCTTCGCGCTCGAGGCCCAGCTCGACAAGATCGCGTGCGACCTTGGCCTCGATCCGGCCGACATGCGCAAGACGCACCTCCAGCCGCCCGACTCGCTCACCGCGAACTTCCTCCGCGTCGGATCGATCGGCCTCGGGGCCTGCATCGACAAGGTCGTGGCGGCTTCCGGCTGGAAGAAACGCCGCGGCCGGATGCCGCACGGGCGCGGGCTCGGCCTCGCCTGCTCGTCGTATCTGTGCGGAGCCGGGCTCCCGATCTACTGGAACAAGATGCCGCAGTCGGGCGTGCAGCTCAAGCTCGACCGCGGCGGCGGCGTCACGGTCTTCTGCGGCTCGACGGACATCGGCCAGGGCTCCGACACGATCCTCGCGGCGATCGTCGCCGAGGTCCTCGGGATCGACCCCTTCGACATCCGCGTCGTGACGGGCGACACGGATCTCACGCCGGTGGATCTCGGCTCCTACTCCTCGCGCGTCACGCTCATGACGGGCAACGCGGCCATCCAGGCGGCCGAGCGGGCGCGCGACATGCTCGTGACGGCGGCGGCCGCCGAGATCGGCGTGCCGCACGAGCGCATCGGGCTCGGCGCCGGCCGGGTCTTCGACGTGGAGGAACCGGAGAAGGGGATGGCGTTTTCCGACGCCGTCGTGCTCGCCGAGTCGCGTTTCGGGACGCTCGGGACCGTGGGCTCGTACGCGCCGCCGCCCTCGGCCGGCCGGTATCGCGGCGCGGGCGTGGGCCCCTCGCCGGCGTACTCGTACTCCGCCGCGGTCGTCGAGGTGGACGTGGATCCCGAGACGGGCATTTTCACGGTGCCGAAGATCTGGATCGCGCACGACGTCGGCAAGTGCATCAACCCGGTCCTCGTGATGGGGCAGGTCGAGGGCTCCGTGTACATGGGACTCGGCGAGGCGATGATGGAGGAGATGGCGTATCGCACGGATGCGAACGCGAACGTCGTCCACAAATTTCCCTCGATCCTCGAGTACAAGAGCCCGACGACCAAGGAGATGCCCGACGTGGAGACGTTCCTCGTCGAGGATCCCGACCGCAACGGCCCCTTCGGCGCCAAGGAGGTCGGGCAGGGGCCGCTCCTCCCGATCCCTCCCGCGGTCGCGAACGCCGTGTACGACGCGGTCGGCGCGCGGATCGACGAGATCCCCGTGACGCCCGAGAAGATCCATCGGGCGCTGAAAGACAAGGCCCAGGGCAAGCCCGCGCGGTACGGGCCGGCGAAGTTTCCCTCCGTGCCGTATCCCCCTCCAATCCACGTGCCGACGCCGTCCGAAGGAGGCGATGGGCGCGCCGCGGACGCCGCCGTGACCGGCGCCGGGGGCGTGCGGTGAGGCCGGCCCGGCGTTCAGGCGGCGAGGGGGCGAGGGGTCGGCCATGATGCGCCTTCCGAAATTCCGCTATCTCGCGCCGGCGACGGTGCGCGAAGCGCTGCGCCTGCGCGCCGAGGCGGGGCCGGACGCGGCCTTCGTCGCGGGGGGAACGGACCTCTATCCCAACATGAAGCGCCGGCAGCAGACGCCGGCGACGGTCATCGGGCTCTCGAGAATTCCCGCGCTGGCGCGCCTTCGGTTCGGACGCGACGGCGTCTCGATCGGCGCCGCGGTCCCGCTTTCGACGATCGAGCGCCATCGGCGGATACGCCGCGGCTTCCCGGGTCTCGTCGCCGCGATTGCGGAGATCTCGACGCCTCCGCTGCGCAACATGGGGACGCTCGGAGGCAACGTCCTCCTCGACACGCGCTGCAACTACTACGACCAGAACGCCGAGTGGCGGGAGGCGATCGACTACTGCATGAAGAAGGACGGCGCGATCTGCTGGGTGGCGCCCGCGTCGAAACGCTGCCTCGCGGTGCAGTCGGCGGACTCGGTTCCAGTTCTCATCGCCCTCGGCGCGAGGGCCATGCTCGCCTCGCCGGAAGGCGAGCGGGAGATCGCGCTCGAGGAGCTCTACCGCAACGACGGGATCCACTACCTGACCAAGCGCCCCGACGAGCTCCTGACGGAGATCCGGCTCCCGACTCCGGACGGATGGCGCGCGAGCTACCGGAAGCTGCGCCGGCGCGGCGCCTTCGACTTTCCGGTCCTCTCGGTCGGGGCGGCCGTGCGGCGCGAAGGGGACGTCGTGGCCGAGGCGCGCCTCGTCCTCGGCGGCGTCGCGTCCGCGCCCCTGCGCCTGACGCGCGCCGAGCAGGCGCTGCACGGCCGGCCGCTCGACCCGGCGGCGATCGAACAGGCGGCCGCCATGTCCGCCGGTCCGTCGCGCCCCATGGACAACACGGACTTTTCCTTCCTGTGGCGAAACGAAATGACCCGCCGCTTCGTCGCCTCGGCGCTGAAGGCGCTGGCTTAACGGCGCCTTAGCCCGGCTTGCGTTTCCCGACGTCCTCGCCTAGACTTCAGTCCTTCTCGTATCGCCTGCCTTCCGCACGCCTCCGCGCTGTCCGAAGCCGACGAAGTCCACGGGAAGCCGGCAAGGCCGATCGGCGCGGCGGGGCCGGAACGGAAACGCCGGATTAGGACTCAAGGTTCGATGAAGCTGTACGTTGGAAATCTCCCCTACAACACCACCGAGGAAGATCTGCGCAATTTGTTCTCGCAGTACGGAGCCGTCGAGAACGTTGCCGTCGTGACGGACCGGGACACCGGCCGCTCCCGCGGCTTCGGGTTCGTCGAGTTCCCGGACGATAACGAGGCGCGCAACGCCATCTCCGGCCTCTCCGGCCAGGAGTACGGCGGCCGGGCACTGACTGTCAACGAGGCCCGTCCCAAGACGGGCGGAGGAGGCGGGGGCGGCGGCCGTGGCGGCTACGGCGGGCGTCCGCGGTACTGACCGCAGTCGATCTCGATCGATCGGGGGCCTTCGG
Source organism: Thermoanaerobaculia bacterium (assembly GCA_036558325.1). Classification (GTDB taxonomy): domain Bacteria; phylum Acidobacteriota; class Thermoanaerobaculia; order UBA5066; family Gp7-AA6; genus DATBFU01. The sequence goes on from DATBFU010000045.1 coordinate 2,950, forward strand.
GCCCCCTTTTCTTTTTGCGCCGAAGGCGGGCCTTTTGATTTGATGCCCGCAGGGGGATTCTGATGGCCAAGAGCAAGCGACCGAAGAAGGAAGAAGCGCCGGCGGCCGAGCCGGCTCCGAGCGGGGATTTTCTGAGCGATATCGAAGAGCTCCGGCGGCGGGCGCGAAAGCACATCGCCGACGGCGCCGTGACTCAGGGTTATCTCGCCGACCGCAAGAAGGTGATCGAGGTTCTCAACCAGGCTCTCGCGACGGAGATCGTGTGCGTGCTCCGATACAAGCGGCACTACTTCATGGCGAACGGCATTCACGCCAAGGCCATCGCCGAGGAGTTTCTGCAGCACGCCAATGAGGAGCAGGGGCACGCGGATCAGATCGCGGAGCGGATCACGCAGCTCGACGGCGCACCCGACTTCTCGCCCGAGGGCCTCGCCGGCCGCAGCCACTCCGAGTACAAGGAGGGCAAGACGCTGGTGGACATGATCAAGGAGGACCTCGTCGCGGAGCGCATCGCGATCGAGTCCTACGGGGAGATCATCCGTTTCCTCGGCGACCGCGACATCACTTCGCGCCGCTTGATGGAGGAGATCCTCGCGGTCGAAGAGGAGCACGCCGACGACATGAAGAACCTCCTCGCGACCTTCGACCCGAGGAAGCCCGGCGTCTGAGCCGATCGCGCGCATGAGCGGCGTCCGTCTGGAGCGCTGGACGGCCGAAGACGGCCCGCTGAACGAGCGGCGCCTGATGGCGCTGATGGAGCGGGAGGGCTACGAGGTGGCGCTCTACACGTACCGCGAGGGCGCGGTCTTTCCGGAGCACGCGCATGCCCAGGACAAGTGCGACGCCGTGCTCGAGGGCGTCTTGCGCATCACGATCGACGGCGTCGCCTACGACCTCGAAGCGGGCGACCGCCTGTTCCTTCCCAAGGGGACGCGGCACGCCGCCGAGGTGATCGGCCGGCGTACCGTCGTCTCTCTCGACGGAACGATCTGGTGAGCGCGCCGGCCATGAGGGTCGCCATCCTGCAGCTCGACATCGCCTGGGAGGACCCCGAGGCGAGCCACGGGCGCGCGGCGGCGCTCCTCGATCGGGCCGCGCACGGCGGAGCGCGGCTGGCCGTACTTCCCGAGATGTTCTCGACGGGCTTCTCGATGCGTCCCGACCGGGTGGCGCAGGCGCGCGGCGGGGTCTCGGAATCCTTTCTGCGCGACCGGGCGCGCGCCCTCGGTCTCTGGCTGCTCGCCTCGATCCCGGAGAAGGCCGACGGCGCGCCGCGCAACGTCGCACTCCTCGTCGCGCCTTCGGGCGAGGTCACGCGCTACGCCAAGATCCATCCGTTCTCGTTCGCCGGAGAAGACCGGGTGTACGCCGGCGGCGACGGCGTGGTGACGGCGTCGGTCGAAGGCGTCCGGGTGACGCCGTTGGTCTGCTACGACCTGCGGTTCCCGGAACCGTTCCGGGTCGCGGCGGACGGGACCGATCTCTACGCCATCGTCGCGAACTGGCCCGAGCGGCGGCACGCGCACTGGCGCGCTCTCCTCCAGGCGCGCGCGATCGAGAATCTCGCCTACGTCGTCGGCGTCAACCGCTCGGGCGAGGGAGACGGCGTCCGCTATGCGGGCGGGTCGGCGGCGTTCTCGCCGTGGGGGGAGCTCCTCGCCGAAGCGGGAGCGGCCGAGGACGTCGTCTTCTGCGAGATCGATCCGGCCGTCGCGGCGAAGGCGCGGGAGACGTTCCCGGCGCTGCGCGACCGGCGGCCCGAGGCCTACCGGCTTCGGAGTTGACGGGTTGATAGGATCCTTCTCCAAGGAGGACCCTCTCATGCCGGACGACCAGCCCAAAGGTCCGGGCGGCGGCGCCTGGGACTCCACGCAATGGCATGAGGTCCAGAAAGGGGAAACCCTCTCGAAGATCGCCCAGAAGTACTACGGCGATCCCAGCCTCTACACCAAGATCTTCGAGGCCAACAAGGATTCGATCAAGGACCCGAACTTGATCCGGATCGGTCAGAAGCTCCGGATCCCGTGACCAAGGTGCCCGCCTCGGCCACGGCGTCGCACCGCGGCGGGTCGGAGAGGAAGAGGGGAGAGGAAGGAGGGACCATGCTCCGGAAGACGTCTCGGATGGCCCTGGTGATCCTGGCCTGCGGCCTGGCCGTCGGCTGCGGGAAATACAAGCGGCTCGCCGACACCGCGATCAAAACGGCAGACACGGCGGTCGCCTCCGCCGGAGACGACGTCGCCAAGTACGCCGCCGACCAGTGGAAGCAGATCACCGATTCCGTCGCTTCGGCGAAGGACTCGTACGCGAAGGGCGACTACAAGGCGGCGATCGCCAGCCTGCAGGACATCGGACCGAAGATCCAGGCCGCGCAGGCCGCCGCGAGCGCGAAGAAGACCGAGCTCGAGAACGCCTGGACCAACCTGTCGGCCGGAGTGCCTCAGATGATCGACGCGATCAAGAGCCGCGTGGACATTCTGTCCTCGTCGAAGAAGCTGCCCAAGGGAATGGATAAGGCGCAGGTCGAGTCCGCCAGGTCGGGTCTCGACGCGGCGACGTCGGCCTGGACCTCCGCGCAGGAGGCCTTCAAGTCGGGCAACCTGACCGGCGCGATCGCCAAGGCGAATGGCGTCAAGGACCAGGCCGTGCAGATCATGCAGAGCCTGGGGATGACGCCGCCTCCCGCGGCGGCGCCGGCGGCGAAGTAACCGTCGCCGACCGAGTCTGCGATCACGGGGCCGCGCGGAGCTCGTTCCGCGCGGTCCTTTTTTTTGCCCTTCCCAGCGTTGCGGGAGCCGGAGCGCTGCGAGGGGGTCAGGCGAGCGGTCGAGCCGGGCTTGGCGAGCCGCGAGCCGGTGGCCACGCCAGATCCCCGGGCAAGCGAAGGCGACGGTCAGTCCCTCGACAGCACGTCGTGCAGCGCGTTCACGACGGCGCGGTCGGGAGGCTTCGGGAGCGCCGCCTCGAGGTGGACCGGCGCCGTCGCGTTGCCCACGATCGTGACGAACCCGACGCGGCGCGCCTCCCCCTTCGAGACCGCATAGACGGGAACCCGCGTGCGGAAATCCGGCGAGACGCCGCTCTGCGCCACGGTTCCCGTGATGGCGTAGCGGCCCTCTCCCGCGGGCGCGACCGCCAGGTTCGTCTCGAAGCGCGGGATCTCCGTGCCCGATACCCACTGGCGAAAGAACCAGTCCATCTTGCCGTCCCCGGCCACGTCGAGCTCCGGCGTCATGTGCCGCTCGACCGCGTCCTGGAAGTCGCGCGTCGTCGGGTTCCGGTCTTCCTGCGACTTCACGAAATCCTGCATCAGCGCGATGAACCGCTCGTCCGGCCGCTCGGAGTCCGGATCGCGGAGGAGGGCGCGCAACATGTGGAGGATGTAGGCGCCCTTCGAGTAGATCATCACCTGTGCCGCCGAGCGATTGCGCCACGTCGACAGTCTCCAGCCGTCGGTGATCGGGCCGGCTTCGTCGTTGGCCACGGAAGCGTAGCGCGGCTTCATCGTGATGCGCCGCCGCGCCTTCTCCCAGAATCCGTTCATCCGGCCGACGCCCTCCGTGAACTGCAGGACGAGGGCGGCGGTGAACTCCGCGAACCCTTCGGACAGCCACTGGTCGCGATAGCTCGCCCAGCCCACGCGATGACCCCACCACTGGTGCGCGAACTCGTGCGGTCCGACGAGGTCCACGAAGTCGGCGGTGTTCTGCAGGCCGAGCTCGTGCCGGATGGTGGCGTCGAACGCCGCAATGTAGGGGAGATAGACGAGCGTCGGCCAGGACTGGCCGAAGAAGGCCTGCGTCTGCTGCGTGATCGAGACCACGTGGTCCGGCAGGGGACCGTAGTACATCGTCCCGACGCGCGCCGTGTTGATCCCGTCGGCGATCGCGGCGCTCGCGAGGCTCTCGGGATCGGCCGACACGTGGCGAAGGCCCGGGTCGGTGCGGTTCTCGAGCGCGAAATTGAGCTGCCGCAGGAAATCGGGCTCGCCGGGATTCGTGTAGACCTCGACCGTCAGGCCGCTGACCGAGTCGGTCTGGCCGCGGCGCCGGAACTTGCCGTAGTTGAATCCGGCCACCCGGAAGGGCCGGTCCGACTTCCAGATCGAAATCCGTTGATCGCCTTCGACGCGGTCTTCGACGAGCTCGCCGACCGAGACGATCTGCAGCGCCTTCGGGCAGTGATACGTCAGGTCGTAGCGCGCGAGCTCCGTGAACGTCCCGAGGTTCGGGTACCAGCTGTCCCGCGCGCCCACGACGAAGTTGCCGTCGCCCGCGTCCTGCAGCACGTCCTTGCCTTCGTATTCGACGCGCAGCCGGTAGAGCTGGCCGGCGATGAGAGGCCGGGGCATCACGACGGCGAAGTCCGCGTCTTCGTCCTCGTCCTCCTGAACGAAGGGCACCGGCGTGAAAGCTTCGCTCTCCCCGTTGCCGAGCGACGCCTCCTTCACGCGCAGCTTGGAAAGGAGGGCCACGGGGAGCACCCGCAGTCCCTCGACGCGCGGCTTGAAGAAGATGTCGGTTCGCCCCTGGAGCCGCGTGTTCCGCGCGATGGTCGTGTCGATGGCGTAACGCTCGGCCCGCGCTCGCCGGCGCGCCGCCCCGAGCCGGCCCGCGGCGACGTCCGCGCGGCTGTGGGACGAGTACCAGTAGCCGCCGCGCTCGTCATGCAGGACGTAGAGCACGACGGACTCGCCGCCGAGGTCGTCGGAGAACCAGTCGGCGAGCCCCTGGGGATCGACGATCGCGATGGACGGCGGCAGCTTCTTGCCCGGAAATCCCGCGAGAAAGACGCCGGAGGACACCGGCCGCTCCTCGAGCAGATCCTCGAGGAGGCGGATCTGCAGGTTGTTCTTGAGGTCCTTGCGTTGTCGCTTGAAGAACTTCTCGTAAACGTCACGGGCGGACGCGGGGGGCGCGGCGGGCGCGCCGTGCGCCCGAATCTCCTCGGCGGTCGCGTCGGTGAATAGGAAGACCGCCGTCTCGAACGAGTCGGTCAGCATCTCGAGCCTCGGGTCCCCGGCGAGAAAGGCGAGATGGCGCCGCTCGGATGCGCTGGCCGGCTCGAGCTCGAAGCGCCCGTCGCCGACGAAGACCGCGCCGAACACGCGGTCGGAGACCGGCGTCAGAAACTGGACGACCCCGGAGACGAGCCGGAACCGGAAGGCGTCGCGCTCGATCGTCAGGCCGTTCACGACGACCGCCGGGCCCTCGGGCCGCGCCGCCCGGAGCGCCGCATAGGTCGGGTCGGCGGAGGGTGCGGGCGCCGGCGATCCCGCCCCGAAGGCTGGCGCGGCGGCGAGAAAAGAGACGGCGGCGAAGGCGGCGGCCCGCCGGAGACGGTCGGTCACAGGTCCGACTCTAATCCCGCGACAGCACTTCGTGCCGGGGATTGGCGAGGACGCGTCGCGGACGCTCGGCGGTCGCGAGCGGCAGATCGATCGAGGCTTTCACGTTGCCGACAAGCGTGAGGGAGGCGACGTACGTGAGCTCGCCTCTCCCGATCTCGGCGAAGATCGGCACGACGGTCCGGAAGTCCGGGGTCACGCCGTCCTGGGTGATCGAGCCCGTCGCCCGCCAGCCGCCTCCGGGCGTCTCCGCGACGCGCAGCTTGTCGCGGAGGCGCGGGATGTCCGTGCCGTAAACCCACTGCCGGAAGAACCAGTCGAGCCGCCCGTCTTCGGCGCCCCGGAGATTCGGCGGCACGTGGCGCTCGACGGCGGCCTCGAAGTCGCGCGTCGACGGATTGCCGTTTGCCGAGCGGCGCGCGAAATCGCTCATCGCTTCGAAGAAACGGCGATCCGGGTCGGCGGCACCCCGGTCCCGCATCCACTCCCGGAGCATCCGAAGGACGTAGGCGCCCTTCGAATAGACGATGACGTCGTAGGCCCAGGGCGTGCGCGCCGTGAACAGTCGCTGGCCCATGATGATCGGACCCGCGGCCGCGTTGGACACGGAGCTGCCCGGGGGCTTTTCGAGGATCCGCCGCCGCGCGCGATCCCAGTAGCCGAGAGTCTTCTTCGCGTCTCCCGAGGACTCGAGCACGAGAGCGGCGGTGAACTCCGCGAAGCCCTCGGAGAGCCAGCGGTCCCGGTAGCCCTTCCAGCCGACGAGCTGCCCCCACCACTGGTGGGCGAACTCGTGCGGGACGATGCTCTCCAGGAAGTCCGCCTCACCTTCGAGGCCGATCTCCCGCCGCGTCGGACGGTCGAGCGCGGCCGTGTACGGGAGATACAGAAGGCCGGGCCAGGATTGACCGAAGAACGCCTGCGTCTGCTGCGTGATCGCGATGCGGGAATCCGGAAGCGGACCGAAGACCCCGGCGCCGATCCGCGCGGTCGCGAGCCCTTCCGCGATGGCGGCGCTCGCGAGGATCTCGGGATCGACGCGAATCGGCCGGACGTCCGGGGCCCCGAGGTTCGGGCCGCTCGACACGCCGACCTCCTCGGCGTGGATGCCGGACACGAAGTTAACCATGTCCGCGTTGAAGGTTCGGCGCGAGGACGGGGCGATCTGGAGGAGCTTGTGATTGAGCCGCTGAATGTAGTCGGGCGTGCCGCGGCTCGTGTACACGCGGATCGCGACGCCCGACGCCGGATCGGTGCGCTCGATCTCCCGGAATCTCCCGTAGTTGAACCCGGCGACGCGGATCGGCCGGTCCGCGCGCCAGACCGCGACCGCCGTGTCTCCCTCGATCCGCTCCGCGACCCTCGCTCCGACGGAGACGACCTGGTACTCCTTCGGGTGACGGTACGTCAGCTCGTAGACGGAGAGATCGTGGAACCATCCCAGGTTCGGATACCAGTTGTCGCGGGCGCCGACGAGGAAGTTCCCGTCTCCGGCGTCGCGAAGGACGCCGCGGCCCTCGGTCGTGAGCCGGAGCCGCAGCGTCGCGCCGCGCGCGGGCGGCCGGTCGAAGAGGACGGCCGCGTCGAGCTCGTCGGATTCGGCCTCCTGGATGAAATCGAGCGGAAGCCACTCCGCGCTTCCCGGCCGCTGGGCCTCGACGCGCCGCAGCCGCTGGCGCTCGGAGAGATTGAGCCGCAGGACCCGGAGGTCGTCCGACGTCGGCACGAGCTGGATCGTGGTCGCGACGCCCATCCGGCCGTCCGGCGAGATGGTCGTGTCGATCCCGTACCAGAGAGCGCGCGCGAAGGGAGGCGGCCCGGCCGCCGGAGGGCGGCCCTCGGTGCTCGACTTCGGTCCCGAGCAGTACCAGAGACCCCCGCGGTTGCCCGTCGCGAGAAACGACGAGGTCTCGCCGTCCACGCGGCCGAGGATCTCCTCGAGTCCCGCCGGGTCGAAGGCCGCGAGCCCCGGCGAGTATCGTCCGCCCGGAACCCACGCGAAGAGGAAGCCCGCCGCCGGCGCGGGGTCCCGGCGCGGGAGCGCCTCGAGGAGCGCGATCTGAAGGTTGATGCGCAGCTCCTTCGCTTCCCAGGCGCGGAAGGCCCGGTACGTCTCGCCGGCGTGCGGAGAGGGCGGGCAACGCCGTGCGGAAGCGCGCGCGATCTCCGAGGCCGTCCCGTCGGTGAAGAGGAGAACGGTTCGGTCGATCGGGACGCGCAGCGCCGCGAGATCGCTCTCGCCGGTCACGACGGCGAGGTGCTCGCGCTCCATTTCGCTGGCCGGCTCGATCTCGAAGGCGCCCGAGCCGTCGAACACGGCGCCGACGATCCGCCCGGGGCCCAGGTCGAGAAGCTGGAGCGTGCCCGACGTGAAACGGAAGCGGAACGCATCCCGCTCGATGACGACGCCAGAAGCGTCGAAGGCCTCTCCCGCCGGTTCGACCGAGCGGAGGTCCTCGTACAGGGAACGGAGCTCCGCGGCGGGCGCGGTCACGGGTGCGAGGAGCCCGGTCAGCAGCAGGACGCCGGCGAGTTCGGCGGGTGGGTTTCGCATGTTGCCCGCGAGTGAACGCCCCGAAGGTACACCCGCCGGCGGAGGGCGGCGCCTATTTTGTGACGAGCTCCTCCCCGACCCGCGCCGCTTCGTCGAGCAGCGCGAGAAGGTCCTCCTCCCGCGTACGGAAGTTGACGATCGCGACGCGCAGCGCGGAGCGCCCCTTCAGGATCGTGGGCGCGAGAAAGAAGGAGCCGTCGCCCACGAGCCGGTTGATGATGCGGCGATTGACGCGGTCGAGCTCCGCGTCGGACAGCTCGCGGCCGCGCGGGCGATATCGGAAGTTGGCGATCGAGAGCGGGGACTCGGCCAGCCGCTCGAAGTCCGGGCGGCGATCCACCTCCGCCGCGAGGAACCGCGCGAGGCGGACGTCCTCCTCGATCGCGGCCGCGTAGGCGCGGCGCCCGTGCGTCTTCAGGCCCATCCAGACCTTCAACGCCTTGAAGCCGCGTGAAAGCTCGACGCCGCGCTCGGCGAACCAGGCCGGCCCGGGGAACGGCGAGTCGGGATCGGCGGCCAGGTACTCGGGGAACTTGCGGAACGCGGCTCCGAGGCGTCCCTTCTCGCGCACCAGCGTCGCGCCCGCCTCGTACGGGACGTAGAGCCACTTGTGCGGGTCGGCTGCGATCGAGTCGGCGCGCTCCATGCCCGCGAAGAGCGGCGCGAGCTCCTTCGAGATGGCCGCCATCGCTCCGTACGCGCCGTCCACGTGGAACCAGAGCGACTCGCGGGCGCAGAAGTCGGCGAGCTCCTCGAGCGGGTCGATCGCGCCCGTGTTGACCGTGCCGGCGTTGCCGACGACGATCGCGGGCCGGAGCCCGTCCTTGCGGTCGCGCGCCACGGTCTCCGCGAGGAGATCCATCCGGATCCGGAAGCGCGCGTCGGTCTCGATCTTGCGGAGACGCCGCGTGCCGATGCCGAGAAGGTCCACGGCCTTGTCGACGCACGAGTGGACCTGGTCCGAGGCATAGACGGCGATGGGCGCGCCTCCGAAGAGCCCCTCCTCCCGAACGTTGCCGGCGACGACGGCGCGGCGCGCCGCGGCGAGCGCGGTGAAATTCGCCATCGAGCCGCCGGAGACCAGGATGCCCTCGGCGTCCGGCGGGAACCCCAGCAGCTCCGCCAGCCACCGCAGCACGCGCTCCTCCACGTGGATCGCCGCGTGATCGCCCCCCCAACAGTTCGAGTTCATCGCGGCGGCCAGATAGTCGGCCGTGATGCCGACCGGGTCGGCCGTCGCGTTGATGAAGCCGTAGAAGCGGGGATGCGAGTTTCCCATCGGGAAGGGAAGGATGTGCTCGCGCGCGAACGCGAGCACGTCCTCGAAAGGACGGCCTTCCTCGGGCACCGGTTCGGCGAAGGTCGCGGCCCGGTCGGCCACCTTGCCGAACACGGGCCGCGACTCCAGCCGCTCGCGATGCTCCGCCACCGCCTCGACCGCGGCGCGGCCCATGCGGCGGACCTCGTCGGGCGGGAGGTCGAAAGGGGGCCGGGTCAAGCGGCGCCGGCTATTGAACGACGCCGCAGGCCAGCCGTCCGCCGGCGTTTCCCGTCGGCTGGGTCTTCAGGTCGTCCGCCTTCTCGTGAAAGATGACGGCTCGCCCGACGACCGAGTTGGGCCCCGCCTTGACCGTGAGCATCTTCGATGTGATGGTCAGGTCGCCCGTCCCGTCCGCCTTGATCTCGATGTTGCCGAGGTCGCCGGCGTGATGCTGCGCATCCATCGGGCCCGCGTGCGGCATCGCCGTCGGATTGAAATGGCCGCCCGCCGAGGTCGCATCCGGGGCCGAGCAATCGCCCTTCTCGTGGATGTGCAGGCCGTGGGTTCCCGGCGGCGCCTTCTCGATGTGGATCACCGCCCGGACCCCGCCCTGCGGGAGCTCGGTGAAGGTGGCCGTTCCCATGACCGTCGAGCCGCTCCGGGGCTCGAGCGTCGCCTTGGCCGTGGCCGGGGCGTCGGCGCCGCGGGCGCACGCGCCGCCGAGCCAGGCCGCCCCGAGGACGGCCGCGATACCCATCGTCTTCCTCATGATGTTCTCCTCCTCGAAAGCCGGGATGATAGAAGATATGTTCCTCGAGTGCCCGCACCGCCGGACGCCATGACGCGACGACTCTCCGAAACGGTGCCCCCCGTCGAGGTTTCGCGCCTCCTGCTCGCGACGCTCGTCGCGGCGGGCGCGGTCGTGTCCGTGGCGTCGGAGGGACGGCTGTCGAATTTCGCGGGCGGATTCGCGGCGGGCGCGGGATCGGCGTTGGTCGCCTCCTTCCTGCGGACGCGCCGCGACGCGGGCGAGCCGCCGTCCGGGCCGGAGGCGCGGTGAGGGTTCTCGTCGTCGAGGACGAGCAGAAGATCGCCCAGTTCCTGAAGAAGGGGCTGACGGAGAAGGGCTACGCGGTCGAAACGGTCGGGGACGCCGACGCGGCTCTCGAGCGCGCGTCCTCCTCGCCCTTCGATCTCGTGATCCTCGACCTGCTGCTGCCGGGCTCGCGCGACGGGCTCGAGCTCTGCCGCGAGATGCGCACGCGCGGCGTGCGCGCGAAGATCCTGATGCTCACGGCGCGCGACACGGTCGAGAACAAGATCGAGGGCCTGGACGCCGGCGCCGACGACTATCTCGTCAAGCCGTTCTCGTTCCGCGAGCTTCTCGCGCGCCTTCGCGCGCTCGCCCGCCGCACGGAGATGGCCGAGCCGGGGCCGGTCGTATCGGGGGACATCCGCTACGACCCCGACTCGCGCGAGGTGCAGCGCGGCGGGGAGACCGTCCGTCTGACGGCCCGCGAGGGCGCGCTCTTCGAGCTGCTGCTGCGGCGGCGCGGAAAAGTCGTGCCGCGCTCGGAGATCCAGGCGCGCATCTGGGAGGACTCCTTCGACCTTTCGACGAACATCATCGACGTCTACATCAACGCGCTTCGCAAGAAGCTCGATTCGGGCGCGCGCGAGAAGCTGATCCAGACCGTGCGCGGCGTGGGCTACCGGATCCGCCCGACGGAAGGCGGCGACGACCCCGGTTCCCCCTCTTCCGAGGACTGAGCCGTGGCCCTCTTCGGGCGGCGGGACGAGCGCGCCGGCGCCGGCGCCGAGCTCGATCTGCTCAAGAAGCGTTTCTCCGAGACCGAGGGGCACCCGTTGAAGCGGGTTCCCGTGGAAGGGCTCTCGGGAGACGCGCGCCAGATTGCGGAGAATCTGAACGCGCGACTGGACGCCGTGGCGGGCGCCGAAAAGGAGCAGCAGCAGTTCATCGCGGACGTGTCGCACGAGCTTCGGACTCCGCTCACGGTCCTGCGCGGTTCGCTCGAGGTCGCGCTCGAGGAAGAGCGGGCGCCGGAGGAGTACCGGGAGGCGCTCGGCAATGCGCTCCTCGAGGTGCGGCACCTTTCGCGCCTCTCCCAGAATCTGCTCTTCCTCGTGCGCGGCGAGAGCGGGCGGATCACGCTCTCCTTCGCCAACCTCGATCTGACGCGGCTGCTCTCGGATCTCGCGCGCGACCTCGTTTCCGCCGCGGCCGACCGGGGGCTCTCCGTCTCGGCCGAGATTCCGGAGAAGCGGATCACCGCCTTCGTGGACGCCGACCGTTTCCAACAGGTCTTCCACAATCTCTTCGAGAACGCGATGCGGTACACGCCTCCGGGCGGCTCGATCCGCGTCCGCCTCACCGAATCGCCGGGCGAGGCGCGGATGGAGGTGACGGACACGGGGATCGGCATTCCCGCCGAGGACCAGCCCTTCGTCTTCGAGCGGTTCTTCCGCAGCGATCGTGCGCGCCGCGCCTACACCGGCGGATCGGGGCTCGGGCTGTCCATCGCGCGATGGATCGTGGACGCGCACAAGGGAACCATCGCGGTCGAGAGCGCCCCCGGAAAGGGATCGACGTTCACGGTCCGCCTTCCGCTCATTCGTTGACGAGGCGGCTAGAATCGCCGTTTCGATGCGCCCGGTCTTCGTCCTCTCCGCCGCCCGCACGCCGATCGGCAAGTTCGGCGGCGCCTTCGCCTCGCTGACGCCGGCCGACCTGGGAGAGGCCGCGGCCCGCGCGGCCATCGAGCGCTCGAATCTCCCCGCGGCCGCGATCGACGAAACGATCTTCGGGCACGCGCGGCAGGCCGGCGGCGGGCCGAATACCGCGCGTCAGGTCTCGCACCGGGCCGGCGTTCCCGACGCCGTGCCGGCCTACACGGTCAACAAGGCCTGCGCCTCTTCGCTCAAGGCGCTCACTCTCGGCGCGCTCTCGATCGCCGCCGGGGAGAACGACCTCGTCCTCGCCGGCGGAACGGAGTGCATGTCCGCGACGCCGTATCTGCTTCCCCGCGCGCGCTTCGGGTACCGGATGGGAAACGCGGAGGTCGTGGACGCGATGTACCGCGACGGCTTCCTCTGCCCGCTCTGCGGGAAGCTCATGGGGGAGACGGCCGAGACGCTCGCCCGCGAATACGGGATCCTCCGCGCGGAGCAGGACGCCTACGCGCTCGAGTCGCAGTGCCGGGCGGGCGCCGCCGCGGCGGCGGGATATTTCGACCGCGAGATCGCGCCCGTCGAGATCGCGGGGAAAAAGGGCCCCGTGCGTGTCGCGAAGGACGAGCATCCGCGCCCCGACACGACCCTCGAGGCGCTCGCCCGCCTGCCGCCGGTCTTCGATCCCGAGTCCGGCACCGTTCACGCCGGCAACTCTTCCGGCGTGACGGACGGCGCCGCCGCGCTCGTGCTCGGAACCGAGGAAGAAGCCGCCAAGTCCGGGACGGCGCCGCTCGCGCGGATCGTCGCGTGGGCGTCCGCCGGCGTCGATCCGGCGCGCATGGGGATCGGTCCCGTTCCGGCCGTCCGCGCGGTCCTCGAAAAGGCCGGGCGGAAGCTGTCGGACGTGGATCTCGTCGAGCTGAACGAGGCCTTCGCCGCGCAGGTCATTGCCTGCGCGCGCGATCTGCCCCTCGACCTCGGGCGCGTCAACGTCAATGGCGGAGCGATCGCCCTCGGCCACCCGATCGGCGCGACGGGAGCCCGCATCACGACGACGCTCCTCCACGAAATGGCGCGGCGCGGCTCGAAGCTCGGCCTGGCGACGCTGTGCGTCTCGGGCGGAATGGGCATGGCCGTGTTGTTCGAGAAACCCTGACGTGAGCGCCGCCCCCCGACGACCGTCCGGACAAACCCGTACAATTCCCTCGATGCGGATCGCCCTCACGCTCGACCGGGACGCCACCGCCCGGGAAGAAAACGACTACCTCGCCTCGCTCGTGGCCGCCGGGTTCCGGCGGGAGGAGATCGTGGTTCTGCCGCCGGGCGCGCACTCCGAGGACGACTTCGACGGAATCGTCATCGGCGGCGGCTGCGACGTGCATCCGTCGCGATACGGTCAGCCGGCACGCGACGGCGCGAACCTCGAGCTCGACGCCGCGCGCGACGAGACCGACTTCACGCTGTTCGAGCGCGCGCGGCGTGCGCGGACGCCGACGCTCGCGATCTGCCGCGGGCTGCAGGTCGTCAACGTCGCCCTCGGAGGGACGCTCGTGCAGGACCTTCCGACCCAGAGGCCCGACGCGCTTTCGCACCAGACCGACGAGACGAAACGGAAGGACAAGACCCTGCGCGATCACGCGGTGCGCATCGCGCCGGACACGCTGCTCTCGGACATCGCGGCGGCGTCCGAGGTCGAGGTCAACAGCCGCCACCATCAGGCCATCGAGCGCACGGCGCCGGGACTGACCGTCTCGGCGGTCGCGCCCGACGGCGTGATCGAAGCGGTGGAGACGGCCGAGCCGTGGATGCTCGCGGTCCAGTGGCACCCGGAAAACCTCTCGGGCGCCGACGCGCCGTCGCGGCGCATCTTCGAGGCGTTCGCCCGGGCGGTGCGGCGGGGCGCCGGGAACGGGAACCGCTGATTTCGGAAATCGGGCGGCGGGGAGCCGGTGTTGTGGGCGTCCGGGCTTACCGCCTTCCGATTTGACGACAGGAGATGTCATGACGCGCCGCCTTTCCATCCCCCTTCGCCTTTCCCTCCCGCTGGCCCTGGTGATCGGGCTTCTCGCCTCGGCCGCTGCGGGGCAGACCCGGATCGCCTCGGAGAAGCTCGCCGACGGCGTGTGGGCCGCTCCGACTCCCGGGGGCGCCAACGTCGGGTGGTTCGCGGTCGGCGACACGGTGGTCGCGGTGGACGCCGGCGTCAACGAAGAGGTCGGCCGCGCCCTCCTCGACGAGATCCAGAAGACCGCTGGCCACAAGCCCCGTTATCTCGTCTTGACGCACGCGCACAAGGACCACGCGGGCGGCGCCGCGGCGTTCGCGGCCGCGGGCGTCCAGGTCATGGCGGCGGAGAAGGCGGCGAGCGGCGTTCTCTTCGTGCTCGGAACGTCGGGGGGGTCGGGGACAAAGGCGGCCGCCCCGCCTCTCGTGCTCACCGTGGCCGAGCGATCGCTCCTCGTCGGCAAGGATCCCCGGCGCGCGGAGATCTACTATCTCGGTCCCGGCCACACGGCGGGCGATCTCGTCGTCGTTGTGCCCGACGCCGGCGTGCTCTTCTCGGGAGATCTCGCGGTCAACGGCGTGCTCCCGTTCCTTCGATCGAACGACGTGGATCCGCTCGGCTGGGAGCGGATCCTGCCGCGGCTCGCGGCCCTGAAGATCGAGAAGCTCGTCCCCGGCCACGGCGCGATCGGCCCGACGAACGGAATCCGGGACACGGCGGCCTATTTGCACCGCGTCAACGAGATCGCGGAAAAGATCGTCGTCGCGGGACTGCCGAAGGACCTGTGGGAAGGGCAGATCCGCGCGCCCGAGAATCTCATCGAAAACGTGCCGGTCACGCCCGACCACATCGCCAACGTCCGGGCGGTCGCGGAGCACGAGATCGCGCGCCGCGCCGCGATCCCCGCCGCGACGCCGGCGCCGACGCCTTCGCCTGCGGCGCCGCCGAAGTGACGGCGGGCGGGATCGCCCTTCGCGCCTCCGGGTCGGGGCGTGCCGACCTCGAGATCCGGCTGCCGCCCGTCAACGTCCTGGGGGTCGCGGATCTCGACGAGATCGCGGCCCTCGTTTCGCGGCTCGGGCAGGCGCGCGTCCTCGTCCTGACCGGCCTGCCGCGCGCGTTCTCCGCCGGCGTTTCGGTGGCCGAGCACGTTCCGGAGCCCGGCCGCATCGAGCGCATGCTCGCGGCGATGCGGTGCGCGCTCGGGGCGCTGCTCGACGCCCCGGCCGTCACGGTGGCCGCCGTCTCGGGCGCGTGTCTGGGCGGAGGAGCCGAGATCGCCGCCGCGTGCGACCTCGTGCTCTGCGCCGCCGATGCGCGCGTCGGATTCCCGGAGATCCGGCTGGCCTGCTTTCCGCCCGGCGCGGCCGCGCTCCTGCCGGTGCGCATCGGTGCGGCCCGCGCCGCCGACTGGATTCTCACCGGCCGAACCGTTTCGGGCCGCGAGGCGGCGGAGGCCGGATTCGCCGTCCGCGCCGTGGACCCCGCGGCGATCGGGGTGGAGACCGACCGGTTGGTGGCCCAGCTCCTGTCGCGCGGGGCGGCGGCGCTCTCGGCCGCCCGGGACCTGACGCGGGAAAGCCGGCGCCAGGCCCTCGCTTCGGCTCTGCCCCGGGCGGAGGAGGCGTATCGCGGTCTCGCCGGGGACGCCGAGCTCGCGCGCGCGGTCCGTGAGTTCTCGAACCCGGCGTCGCGGCGGCCATGATTCTCTACGTCAACGGACGGTACGTTCCGCGCGAACAGGCGGCCATCTCGCCCGAGGACCGCGGCTTTCTCTTCGGGGACGCGATCTACGAGGTCGTGCGCTTCTGGAAGGGTCGGCCGTACCACCTCGCGGAGCACCTCGAGCGGATGCGCGAGGGCCTCGCGGTGCTGCGGATCGAGGCCGATGCCTCGTTCTTCCCCGACGTCGCCCGGCGATTGCTCGCGGAGAACGGTCTTGCCGAAAGCGACGCGATCGTGTACGCGCAGGTATCGCGCGGCGCGGCGCCCCGCACGCACGGCTTTCCGCCGAAGGGGACGCCGCCGACGGTCTTCGCGTTCGCGCGGGCGAGCGATCCGCCGCCGCCCGACGGCGGCGGGAAGGCGGTCCTGCTGCCCGACGAGCGCTGGGGGCACTGCGACATCAAGACGGTGATGCTCCTGCCCAACGTCCTCGCGTTCGAGAAGGCGCGCGAAGCGGGCGCGATCGACGCGATCCTCGTGCGCGACGGCATCGCCCTCGAAGGGACCAAGGCGAATCTCTTCGCGAGCGTGAAGGGCCGCGTGCGCACCGCGCCGAACGGCCCGGCGATCCTCCCGGGGGTGACGCGCGGCGCGACGATCGCGGCGGCGCGGCGCCTCGGTCTCGCGGTGGAGGAGCGGCCGATCTCCGTCGAGGAGCTCTTCGCCGCCGACGAGGTCTTTCTCGCGTCCACGACCCTCTGGGCCTATCCGATCGTCGCGGTGGACGGCCGGCCGATCGCCGGCGGGCGGCCCGGCCCGATCGTCGGGAGTCTCAAGAAGACGCTCCACGCGGAGTTCGTCGCCACGTGACCCCGCCGGCGGCGTCGGCGCGGCCCACGCGCGTGCGCTGGCTCGTGCTCGCGCTCATCTGCCTCATGAGCTTCGTCGCCTACGTGTTGCGGAGCAACATGTCCGTGGCCGGTGTCTCGATGATCCGCGATCTCGGCCTCTCGGACCTGCAGCTCGGCGCGATCCTGGCGGCGTTCGCCTGGGGGTACGCGATCTTTCAGCTTCCCGGCGGCGTCTTCGGCGAGGTTTTCGGCGCCCGAAAATCGATGACGTGGCTGGCGCTGTCGTGGGGGATTCTGACGTTTGCGACCGGCCTCGTGCCCGGCCGCGCGGCGGGGCCCGCCGCGGTGTCGCTCGGGCTCCTCGTCCTCCTTCGCTTCGGCATGGGCGTCGCGCAGGCGCCCTTCTACCCGGTGACGAGCGGCGTCTCGATCGCCCGCTGGTTTCCGGCGGGCGCGTGGGGACTCGCCAACAGTCTCGGTTCGACGGCCCTGACGCTCGGCGCCGCGGCCGCGGGACCCGGCGTGGCGTGGCTCGTCGGCGCGGCCGGGTGGCGAAATTCCTTCCTCCTCGCGGCGCCGTTGGGGGCTCTCACGGCCGGACTCTGGTGGAGCCTGTACCGCGAGTCGCCGGCGGAGGACGCGCGCGTCAACGAGGCCGAACGCGATCGAATCGCGTCGGGCGCGGCGCCTCCGGAAGCCGCGCCGCCCGCGGGCGTTTGGAAGGCCGTCGCGCGCGATCGCGACGTTCTGGCGATCACCGCGAGCTACTTCTGCGTGAACTACGTCTTCTATCTCTTCTTCAACTGGTTCTATTACTACCTGGTGGACGTCCGCGGGCTTTCCCCGCAGGTCGGCGGGTACTTCACCGGCGCTCAGTGGATGGTCGGCGCGGTCAGCGCCCCGCTCGGAGGCTGGCTGGGCGATCGGCTGACGCGGCGGCTCGGCCCGCGGAGGGGATATCGGATCACGATCGTGGGCGGGATGCTCCTGTGTGCGCCGCTCCTCGTGGCCGGCGCGCTCGCGAAGAATGCGACGGTCGCCGTGACCCTGCTCTCGCTCAGCTTCGGCGCGACGCAGCTCGTCGACGGTCCCTACTGGGCCGCCGGAATGAGGATCGGAGGCGCGCACGGGGCCGTGACGACGGGGCTCATGAACACGGGGGGCAACGTCGTCGGGGGCGTGGGCGCGCTGCTCGTGCCGCTCGTCGCCCGCGGCTTCGGCTGGCCCGTGGCGATCTCGACCGGGGCGCTCTTCGCGCTCGCGGCGGCGGTGCTCTGGATCTGGATCCGCGCGGACCGCACGTTCGGTCACGCCGCGGCGGAGGTGATCTCATGAACGCTGACGAGCTTCGATCCCTGCAGGGTCCGTTGAAGGAGCGATATCGCGCCGACGGTTCGGCCGCCCTCGTCACGCTGCGCGCGCAGGGCCGCGTGGGAGCGGGGGTCTCGTGCCGCGTCGAGACCGGGAAGGCGCTCGTCGAGGCCGGTCTTCACCCGGCGACCGGCGGCACCGGACTTCAGGCGTGCTCCGGAGACATGCTGCTCGAGGCGCTCGCCGCGTGCGCCGGCGTGACCCTGTCGGCGGTCGCGACGGCGCTCGGGATCCCGATCCGCGAGGGCACCGTCCGGGCCGAGGGCGACATCGATTTCCGCGGCACGCTCGGCGTCTTAAAGGACGTCCCCGTCGGCTTCACGCGGATCCGTCTGGAGTTCGACCTCACGACGGCGGCGTCCGAGGAAGAGCTCGCGACGCTGCAGCGGCTCACCGAGCGCTACTGCGTCGTCTACCAGACCCTGCGCCGGCCGCCCGAGATCCGCGTCTCCCGCCGCGCGGAGCCGGCCGCTCCGACGCCGTAGCCGCCGGCGCGTTCGAATCGCGGGGGTAGCGCGCCTCGACCACGGAGGAGATCCCGCCGCGCGACGAGAAGGTCCCCCGGACCGACATCCGCCTGGGGCGGCAGGCCGCCACGCAGTCCTCGAGGATCCGATTCACGGCGTTCTCGTAGAAGATCCCGACGTCGCGGAAGGCGACGATGTAGAGCTTGAGGGACTTGAGCTCGAGGCAGTCGCGGTCCGGCACGTAGCGGATCGTCAGATGGCCGAAGTCCGGCAGGCCGGTCTTCGGACAAATCGCGTTGTACTCGGGGATCTCGACGGTGATCTCGTAGTCCGGGTACTGGTTCGGCCAGGTCTCGATCGCCGGGAGCCTCGCCCCGATGCCGGACCGCGCGTGCGCTTCGGTGTAGTCGGCCACCGGTCAGATCCTAATGCAGGGCGTCTGCTACCATGCCGCGACCTCATGGACCTGCTGCGCGAGATCTGGCATCGCCTGACGGACGTGCAGTCGCTCGTGCGCGTGGGCGGTCTCGCGGCGATCACCGCGGTGATCTTCGCCGAGACGGGCCTCATGATCGGCTTCTTCCTGCCGGGCGACTCGCTTCTCTTCACGGCCGGCGCGATCGCGGGGCACGCGGAGCTCTCGATCGTGACTCTGAACGTCGTGCTCTCCCTCGCGGCGATCGTGGGCGACACCGTGGGCTACTGGATCGGCCGGCGCGCCGGGCCGGCCCTCTTCACGAAGCCGAAGTCGCTCCTCTTCAATCCGGCACACCTGCGCCGCGCGCACGACTTCTACGAGCAGTACGGCGGCAAGACGATCGTGCTCGCTCGATTCGTTCCCATCATCCGGACGTTCGCGCCGGTGGTGGCCGGCATGGGCCGCATGGACTACCGGCGCTTCGTTCTCTTCAACGTCTTCGGCGGCGTCGGATGGGTGCTTTCGATGACGCTCGCCGGCTACTTCCTCGGACGTCTGCCGTTCGTCGCGGCGCACTTCGAGGGCTTCGTGATCGGGATCATCGTGCTCTCGACGCTGCCGGGGATCTACACCGTCTGGCGGGAGCGCCGCCGCGCTTCGGGACTTCTCGCGCCCTCGAAGGACTGAAAAAAGGCCGGCGGCGGGCGCGGAGCCGGAAGGAGGGTTCTCGCTCCGCGAGCCGGCCGCCGGGCCGGAACCGACGAATTTCAGGCGACGGCCGAGGTCGGCCGTGGGGCTTCGAAGCTCTCTCCCGAGAGCAGGGCGCGGATCTCTTCGGCGTGAGAGCGGTCGTGCTCGGCCATCATGCGGGGGACGTCGGCGAGCGTCACGCGTCCCGCAGATTCCTGCTGACCCGCCCGCTTCCAGGCGGCGCGCGGCACGGCGCGCAGGCGCTCGATGTTGCGTCGACGCGCCTGCGTGAACGCGGCGAGACCCTCCGCGAGGCTGCGGGATTGGTAATCGCGTTCGCGCGCGATGCGATCGCCGTCGAAGTTCGAGAGCATCGGCTCGTCCTCGGTGAGGAGGCGGCGAATGCGAACGCCGTAGCCCTCGCGCTCGAGGTCCGCCAGGTGCCACACGTTTTCGATGAGCGAGAAACCGCCGGCCGCCGGCCGCCGCGTGACCTCGTCCGCGGGGCACCTCTTCGCGGCCCGGGCGACCAGGGCCGGCGTGGATTCGAGGGTCAGGAGCAGGGTCTCTAGCTTGCGGCGATTCATGGCGTTTCCTCACCTCTCTGTACGCGGTTGGCGGCCGAAAGTTTCCCGGGTTTCGTCCCGAGTGGACCGCCGGAGCGGCCGTGTCGCGGCGGTAGACTCGACTCCGGGATGCTCGATTCGTTTCGCGACTTCGTTTCGCGGCACCTCGGCGCGGCGGCTTCTCCAACCGAGTCTCCGGACCGCGTCCGCATCGCCGCTTGCGCGCTGCTCCTCGAGCTCGCGCACGCCGACGGCGACTTTTCGGAGGAGGAGCGCGCGCGCATCGCGCGCGCGGCGCGCGAGATGGGTGTCGCGGCGGCGCAGGTGGAGGAGACGCTCCGTCTCGCGGAGACCGAGCGCCGCGACAGCGTGGACCTCTTTCAGTTCACGCGGCGTGTGACCGAGAGGTTCTCTCGCGAGGAGCGGCTGCGCCTCGTCGAAGCCGTGTGGGGCGTGGTCTACTCCGACGGCGAGCTCACCGAGGCGGAGAACCGCCTCGCCCGCCGCATCGCCGAGCTGCTCGGATTCCAGCACCCCGAGGTGCAGGCCGCCAAGGACCGCGTGGCGGGACGTTCCGGAGGCTGAGACCGCGAAGGCGGCCGGGACCCCCCGGGAACCGCGTCGCGGTCGTTCATCCCTGAAAACAGGCGTTTCGTCACCGAAAATCGTATTCTCACCGCGGCACCAATAGAATCGGTCCGCTTCGGAGGACAATCCACTCTTTCGGCCGGCCGCGCGGATCGTGTGACCCGCCTTCGCGCCGCCGACGAGGTTCGACGGACGGTTCGGCGTGCGCAAAACAGATAAAAAGCGGAGAATTTTCGGAAGACTTCGGAGAGATCCGCGGGAGACTCTGACGAATACGAGCCGGGCAACGACGATGACGT
Organism: Thermoanaerobaculia bacterium; assembly: GCA_036558325.1. GTDB lineage: Bacteria > Acidobacteriota > Thermoanaerobaculia > UBA5066 > Gp7-AA6 > DATBFU01. The sequence goes on from DATBFU010000045.1 coordinate 23,723, forward strand.
ACTCTCATCGCTTTCCGTCCCGCGGCCGCGCCGCCGGGGCGTTTCTCGCGATGGCCGCGCTCGCGGCGCTGGCGGCGGCCACCGCGCCCGCGAGCAAGTCCAGGAAACGGCCCGTGGGCCCGTACGGGCGCGCCGTGATGGCGGTCGCCGTCGACCCGAGCGCCCCCGGAACGATCTACGCCGGCACGGGCGGCGGCGCGTTCCGCAGCGCCGACGGCGGCGCGACGTGGGCCGCGCTCGATCCCGATCTTTCCAACATGTCCGTCGGCGCGCTCGCGGTCGACCGCTCCGCTCCGACGACGGTGTGGGTCGGCACGGGCAGCGGCATCTTCAAGAAGACGTCCGACGGCGTGCGCCGCATGGCGCTCGAGACCGAGATGGGCGGCCTCTTCGTCGGCGCGCTCGCGATCGATCCGTCCACGCCCGCGACGATCTACGCGGGCACGGGCTCGGGAATCTTCAAGAGCCGCGACGCCGGCGGGACGTGGGACGAGGCGGGCCGCGGCCTCACCAATCAGTTCGTCACGACGCTCGTGATCGACCCTTCGGCGCCGGCGACGCTCTACGCCGCGACCAACGGCGGCGGCATCTTCAAGACCTCGGACTCCGGCGGGTCGTGGAAGCCGGTCAACGCGGGACTGCGGAGCGCGATCGTGCTCGCCATGGCGATCGATCCCATCCATCCGGCGACGCTCTACGCGCAGACCGTCGAAGGAGTCTTCAAGACGTCCGACGGAGGATCGAGCTGGAGCTCGGTCAGCAAGGGGTTGGCGAGCCGATTCACGCTCGCGCTCGCCGTCCATCCGACGTCGTGCTCGACGCTCTACGCCGGAACGGCGAGCGGAGTCTTCAAGAGCGCGGACGGCGGCGAAACTTGGACGTCCGCAAGCGAGGGCCTGACGAACCTGTTCGTGACTTCGCTCGCGATCGACCCGCAAAGCCCCGACACCCTGTACGCGGGCACCGACGGCGGCCTCTTCAAGTCGACGAGCGGGGGTTTGAGCTGGAGCGAGCTGAAAAGGAATAATGAAGCTCGCCGTGAGACCTCCGGAAACTGAGACGCGCCGCGCCGCCTTCCCGAGGCGGCCGCTGGGGCTCTGTCTCGCGATCGTTCTCGTCGCGGCGGGCCGCGAGGTCCGCGCCGAGGACCGCAGCGCCGGCAGCGTTCTCGCCCTCGCCGTCGCGCCCGGCTCCGTGGCCGTCTTCGCGGGAACCGCCGCCGGCGGCCTCTACCGGAGCGACGACGGGGGGGAGAGCTGGACCCTCGTCGAGGGACCCCTCGCCGGCCTCTCCGTCTCGGCCGTCGCGATCGACGGCGCCGACCGTTCGATCCTGTGCGCGGGAACCAACGGCGCCGGCGTCTTTCGCAGCGCCGACGGCGGACGCACCTGGTCCGAGTCCAAGACCGGGCTCGGGAACCTCTTCGTCGAGGCGATCGTCTTCGATCCGGGACCGCCGCGCGCCGTCCTCGCGGCGACGGACGGCGGCGTGTTCCGCAGCGACGACGGGTGCCGGAGCTGGAAGGAGCTTTCCGAGGGCCTGCCCGAGCGCACGGTGACCGTCCTCGCGGCGCCCGGTGGGGGCGCGACCTACGCCGGGACGAAGAAATCCGGCATCTTCCGGCTCGATGCTTCGGGAAAGTGGTCGTCGGCGGCGGCGGGGCTCGGCCGGGGCGCGGTTCGGAGCCTCGCCGTGTGCGCCGCCGAGCCGCGCACGATGTACGCGGGCACGGACTCCGGCATCTTCCGCAGCACGAACGCGGGCGAGGCGTGGGTGCCCGTCAACTCGGGCCTGACGAGCACGTCGATCCTCACGATCGCGGTCGATCCCGCCGCGTCGAATCGCGCGCTCGCCGGCACCGTGACCGGCCTCTTCCGAACCTCGAACAGCGGAACCAATTGGGCCGGGACCGAGACCGGCGCCGGCTCCTTCTTCAACGCCATCGCCTTCGGTCCGTCGGGCGCCGTGCTTCTCGGCGGGGACGGCACGATCGCACGAAGCGCCGACGCCGGGAAGACGTGGACGTCGAAGAAGCTGCCGCCCGCTCCGCCCGCCGCGGAAGACGAAGAGTGATGCGATCGAAGAGGGAGGTTCCCGTGCCGCGTCCGCCGCGCCTCGCCGTTTTCGCCGCACTCGCCGGGATCGCCGCCGCCGGACTGGGAATCGCCGCGGGACGCGCGCTCGGGCTCGCCCAGGAGAAGCCGAAGGACGGCGAAGTCGTCCATGAAACGGCCGGCGTCACGCTCATCGAGATCCCCGTCAACGTCGTCGGCAAGGACGGAAAGCCCATGGGCGGGCTGAAGCTCGAGGACTTCGAGCTCACCGACGAGGGCAAGAAGCAGCCGCTCTCGGGCATGGACGTGATCGATCTCTCGAAGGCCGATGCGGCCGCGCCGTCGGGGGCTTCGTCCGTTCCGGCCGCCGCCCGGAGGCTCTGGCTCCTCGTCTTCGACCTCACGTACACGAGCCCGTCCGGCCTCGTGCGCGCGCGCGACGGCGCACGCAAGTTCGTGACGGAGGCGATGAAGCCCACCGACCTCGCGGCCGCGGGAACTCTTTCCGTCGATACGGGCTGGAAGCTCCTCGTCAACTTCACGCGCGACCGCAAGCAGCTCGCCTATGCGATCGACACGCTCGGCCTGACGCCGGGGGAGCACCGGACGACGGATCCGCTCTCCTTCGCCTTCACCGCTCCCGGTCCGGGAGGGGACCTGACCTCGATGGCCACCGGCGGCAAGATGGACTCCGTCATCCTCGAGAACATCCGCGACCTGCAGCGCATGCAGAAGCAGGCCAACGACGACCTGAGCCGGGGACGCGTGACCAAGCTCGTCGGGACGCTCGCCGGCATCGGCCGCACGCTCGATTCCGCCCGCGGCCGCAAGCACGTTCTGTACTTCTCGGAGGGATTCGAGACGCGGCTTCTCGCGGGGCACATGGCCAACGGCGACAAGTCGAACTCCCTCTCGCAGAACCAGGGCAGCGCCGCGCTCGACACCTCGACGCCGCAGGGCATGGGCGACGCCGCCCTCTCCGGCGAGATCTGGAAGATCGACAACGACACGCGGTACGGAAACTCCGCCACGCGGACCCAGATGCTCGACGCGCTGACGCTCTTCAACCGCTCGGACGCCGTCCTCGACGCGATCGACATCAGCGGCCTCCGCGCGGACGGCGACGCCAGCGGCTCGAAGGCCGGCAGCGGCACCGACGCCCTCTTCGCGATGGCCGAGGCGACCGAAGGCGACCTGGTGCGCAACGCGAACACGCTCGCGCCGGAGCTCGGCAAGATCGAGGAGCGCAGCGCCCTCGTCTATCTCCTGATCTATCAGCCGAAGAACCTCTCGAAGCCGGGCGCCTTCCACGCGCTCAAGATCAAGGTGCGCGCGCCGGGCGCGCGAGTCCTGGCCCGCTCCGGCTACTACGAGCCGCGGTCCTATCAGAGCCTCTCGCCGCTCGAGAAGATTCTCGCGGCGGGCGACCTCCTCACCGGCGGCTCCCGCGAGAACACGCTCTCGGCGAACCTGATGGCGGCGCCGTTCGCATCGCAGGCGGATCTGCCGCAGGTCCCCGTGCTGCTCGAGATCCCGGGCGCAGGGCTCCTCGCCGGGGAGACCGGCGCGCAGACGACGCTGCAGATTTACATCTATGCCAACGACGCGGCGGGGACGCTCGCGGATTATCTGGTTTCCGAGATGTCGCTCGACCTCGGGAAGGTCCGGGCGGGACTCGAAGCGGGAGGTCTCAAGTACTACGGCACGCTCTATCTTCCGCCCGGGCAATACGGCGTGCGAGCGCTCGTGCGGAGCGTCGGGAGCGGCCGGACGGGCGTCTTCTCGACGAGCGTCACCGTGCCGGAGATCCCGGGCAAGACGCCCACGGTCCTCCCGCCGTTCTTCGAGGAGCCGGCGGGCCGCTGGCTCATGGTGCGCGGGGCTCCGCGCGCGGACGCGCCGGCCCGTCCCGCCGACTATCCTTTCGCGATCGCCGGCGACTCGTTCATCCCGTCGGCGCTCGGCTCGATCGCGGCGAGCGACACGGCCCGCGTCGCGGTCGTCGCTTACAACTTCGGGGCCCCCGTGGCCAAGCCGGAGCCTCTCGACGTGCGGGCGGAGATTCTCGGCGCCGACGGAAAGTCGCGGCCCGCTCCCGTGACCGTCGCGAGCCGTTCGGACGTCGAGCGCGGCGCCGGGCGGAAGGTCGTCCTCGACTTCAAGCCGCAGGGCCTGACGCCGGGACGGTACGCGCTGAAGGTCGCGGTGACCGACCCGACGTCGAAGAAGACCGCGGAGGCGTCGAGCCCGTTCGAAGTGAAGTGACCCCGGGCGGCGGTCCGGCCTAACGCTTCTTCGGCGGAACCCGTTGACTCTCGGGAATCCGCTCGAACGGGTCGGGCATCGACGCGGCGACGTACGCGAACGCTCCGATCGCCCCGGAGAGACGGTCGAGGCTCGCCGGCTCCAGCTGGACCGCGGTGTCGTTGGCGGTGTGGTGGACGTCGAAATACCGCGTCATGTCCTGCGAGAAGGAGAAGAGCGGTACGCCGGCCGCGCGGAGCTTCCCGACGTCGGCGCCGCCCGAACCGTTGCCCTCGAGGCGGCCCGCTCCCGCCGGCGCCATGATCGCGGCGAGCGCTCGGAGGACCGGCTCGGCGGACGGGCCGGCGAGCCAGGAGAGTCCCGTCGGCGCCCCCGAGCCCGAATCGGCCTCGAGCGCCGCGGCATGCGCGGGCAGCTCCGCGGCGTGCGCCGCGGCGTAGGCCTTGGCGCCCCCTCCGCCGTTCTCCTCGTTGGCGAAGAGCACGACCCGGATCGTGCGCGGCGGACGCGGCGAGGCCTCGGCCGCGAGACGCGCGCCTTCGATCACGGCGGCGCACCCGGCCGCGTCGTCCACGGCGCCGCGTCCGAGGTCCCACGAATCGAGATGGCCGCCGAGGAGCACGATCTCGTTCGGCTTGCCGGCGCCCGGGATCTCGCCCACCACGTTGGCCGATTCGCCCATGCCCTCGTCGCCGCAGTCGAGACGGAATCGGACGCGCACGGAGCCCATGCGAACGAGGCGTTCGAGCATCTCGGCGTCGGGGATCGACATCGCCGCGGCCGGCAGCCTGGGCAGTCCCGCTTCGTAGTCCACGCCGCCGGTGTGCGGGAGGCGGTCGCGATCGGTGCCGACCGAGCGGATGAGGACGCCGATCGCACCGTATTTGGCCGCCCGCGACGCCCCGCGCGAGCGCACGTCGACCGCGACGCCGTAGCCGCCCATCTGGGCGGTCTTGCGCATGGGCTTGTCGAAAAACACGATCTTTCCGCGCGCCGCATCGCCGCGCGTATCGAGATCGTCGAGCGAGGAGACCTCGAGCAACTCGCCTTCGAGGCCGCCTCCCGGAGTCGCGACGCTGCCTCCGAGCGCCGTCAGCGCGAGGGGCTGCGCGTACGGCGAAACAACCTCTCCCGACTCCGATCTCCGCCTCCAGACGCGCACCGGCGCTTTCTCCGGGTGGACGTTCGCGAAGTGCATCGCCTGGAGCGTTTCGATTCCCCACGCCACGGCGACACGGTCGCCGGGCGATCCCGCGAGCCGGGGGCCGGCGCGGTCCGAAAGACTGGTCGCGATGTCGGCCGTCTTCGTGCCGGACAGCGCCCGGGCGACGATCTTCTCCGCCGCGCCCGCCGTCTCGGGCCGGATCGCCGCCTCGGGCGCGCGGGCGAGAAGCCTCGCCGCGCTGAGAACGGCGGCGATCAGAGCGCAGGGCGGCATCGGGGGCGTCATGCTAGCAGGCTCCGCGCCGCGGGCGGCGCGGCGGCTCCGAACGGGAACCTGCGAAAGCCGTAGAATCGGCCTCCCATGGCGACCCGGGCGACCGACGTCGATCAGGCTGCCGATCTCGCCGCCGAGTTCGGCGAGAACGCGAGTTACGTGGCGGAGATCCTCTCGCGCTACCGGGCGGATCCGGGCAGCGTGGACGAGGAGTGGCAGACGTTTTTCCGAGACCGGCTCGGGGAGCCGGCGCCCGCGCCCCGTCCCTCGACGTCGACGGCCGCTTCGGTCCCGGGCCCCGCTCCGGCGCCCGCGCCAGCCGCCGCCCCCGCTCCCGGGATCGCCGGGTCGGACCGGACGCCGATTCGCGGCGCCGCGCTTCGCATCGCCGAGAACATGGAGGCGTCGCTTTCGGTCCCGACGGCGACCTCGCAGCGCGAGGTGCCGGTGCGCCTCCTCGAGGAAAACCGGCGCCTCATCAACGACTCTCGCGCCGCGAGCGGGCTTGCGAAGATCTCCTTCACGCAGCTCGTCGCCTGGGCGATCGTCCAGGCGATCAAGACGTTCCCCCGGTTGAACGATGCGTTCGACGAATCTTCGGGCACGCCGGCGCGCGTGCGGCGCGACGTCATTCAGTTCGGCCTCGCCGTCGATGTGGAGAAGTCGGACGGGTCGCGGTCGCTTCTCGTCCCGAACGTCAAGGGCGCGGAGGCGATGTCCTTCTCGCAATTCGCCGCGGCGGTGGACGACGTCGTCGCGCGGGCCCGCGCGGGCAAGCTCCAGGTCTCCGACTTCGAAGGCACGACGGTCTCGCTGACGAACCCCGGAACTCTCGGCACCACGGCGTCGGTCCCGCGCCTCATGCCGGGGCAGGCCCTGATCGTGGCGACGGGAGCGATCGAGTTCCCGGCGCAGTTCCGCGCAGCGTCGGTCGCCACCCTCTCGCGCCTGGCGGTGAGCAAGATCTCGACGTTCACCTCGACGTACGACCACCGGATCGTGCAGGGGGCCGAGTCGGGGCGCTTCCTGGCGCGGATCGAGGAGCTGCTGCTCGGCGAGCACGCCTTCTACGACGACGTCTTCGCCGAGCTCCAGATTCCGTTCCGCCCGTACCGCTGGGCCGTGGATCGCGATCCGGCGCTGCTCGTCGACGGGCGCTCGATCGAGATCGCCAAGGAGGCCCAGGTCCTCGCGCTCATCAATGCCTACCGCGTGCGCGGGCACCTCATCGCCGACATCGACCCGCTGCGATTCCGGCCGGTCGTGACGCACCCGGAGCTCGACCTCGACACCTACGGCCTGACGATCTGGGATCTCGACCGCGAGTTCTGGACGGGCGGGCTCCAGGGCGGCGACTACATGCCGCTGCGCGAGATCATCGCGGTGATGCGCCGCGCCTACTGCGGCAAGGTCGGCATCGAGTACCGCCACATCCCGAGCCCGCAGGAGAAGGAATGGATCCGCCACCGCGTCGGCGCGCCGCCGCAGGCGCTCGCGCCGGAGCTGCGACGGCAGATCCTCGAGAAGCTCATCGCCGCGGAGGACTTCGAGCGCTTCCTCGGAACGAAGTTCCTCGGACAGCGGCGGTACTCCGTCGAGGGCTGCGACACCGCGATTCCGCTGCTCGACCGGCTCGTGGAGGGCGCGGCGCGGCGCGGCGTCGAAGAGATCGTCCTCGGCATGTCCCACCGCGGGCGCCTGAACATCATGGCGAACGTCGTGGGCAACTCGGCCGAGCGGATCTTCGCCGGCTTCGAAGGCACGGTACACCCCGACTTTCCGGCCGACGAAGGCGACGTCAAGTACCACCAGGGCGCGCGGACCGAACGCACGAGCGAGAGCGGGCGGCGCATCACGATCACGGTGCCGTCGAACCCGTCGCACCTCGAAGCCGTGGATCCGGTCGTCGAGGGCATGGTGCGCGCCAAGCAGGAGCGCCTCGGCCGGGGCGCGGAGGCGTGGAAGCGGGTGCTGCCGCTGCTGCTCCACGGCGACGCCGCCTTCGCCGGGCAGGGAATCGTGGCGGAGGTCTTCAACCTGGCGCAGCTCTCGGGCTATCGAACGGGCGGCACGATCCACGTCGTCATCAACAACCAGATCGGGTTCACGACGCCGCCGTCGGCGGGCCGCTCCTCCGAGTATTCGACGGACGTGGCCAAGATCAACCAGATCCCGATCTTCCACGTCAACGCCGACGATCCCGAGGCCGCGTATCGCGTTCTCGAGATCGCGCTCGACTACCGGCAGGAGTTCCACAAGGACGTCGTGATCGACCTGATCGGTTTCCGCCGGCACGGCCACAACGAGGGCGACGAGCCGACCTACACGCAGCCGGTCATGTACCGCAAGATCGCCGATCACCCGGGCGTGCGCACGCTCTACGCGCGGCGTCTCGTCCGGGAGGGCGTCCTGACGGCGGAGCAGGTCGAGGCGATGGAGACGCGGCAGGTCGCGGCGTACGAGCAGGCGCTCGCGGCGGCGAAGGAGGCCGGAAAACGGGCGGGGCCCCCCGCGCCGCCGGCGCCCCGGGCCGAGCTCGGCGTCGTCGGGATCGAGACCGGCGTCCCGAAGGAGACGCTCGCGCGCATCGGGCGCGTCCTCACGACGGTGCCCGCCGGATTCCGGCTGAACCCGAAGATGGTGCAGCAGCTCACGCGCCGCGCCCGCATGACCGAGGGCGCGCTCCCGCTCGACTGGGGCACGGCGGAGGCGCTCGCGTTCGGTTCGCTCCTCCTCGAAGGCACGGGCGTTCGCGTCTCGGGCCAGGACTCGAGCCGCGGCACCTTCTCGCAGCGCCACGTGATCTTCCATGACGCCTTGAGCGGCGAGATGTGGACGCCGCTCTCGGAGCTCGATCCGAAGCAGGGCCCCTTCGCGGCCTGCGACAGCCCGCTCTCGGAGATGGGCGTGCTCGGGTTCGAGTACGGCTACAGCGTCGAGTCGCCGAAGACGCTCGTCCTCTGGGAGGCGCAGTTCGGCGACTTCGCCAACGGCGCGCAGGTCATCGTGGACCAGTTCGTCTCGTCGGCCGAGGACAAGTGGCGCGAGTGCTCGCGCCTCGGCATGCTCCTGCCGCACGGCTCCGAGGGCCAGGGCCCGGAGCACTCGAGCGCGCGTATCGAGCGGTATCTCCAGCTGTGCGCGGACGGGAACATGCAGGTGTGCAACGTCACGACGCCCGCGCAGTACTTTCACCTCCTGCGGCGTCAGATGCGGCAGGGCGCCGCGAAGCCGCTCGTCCTGTTCACGCCGAAGAGCCTGCTGCGGCTGCCGGCGGCGGCCTCGCCGCTCGAGGCGCTGACGTCGGGCGGCTTCCGCGCCAGCCTCGACGATCCGGAGATCTCCGACGGCGCGGCTGCCTCCGCCTCCGTCCGCCGCGTGATCTTCTGCAGCGGCAAGGTCTACTACGACCTGCGCGCCGAGCGCGAGAAGCGCCGCGAGGCGCGCATCGCGCTCGTTCGGGTCGAGCAGCTCTATCCTTTCCCGGCGGCGGCGCTCGCGCGCACCCTCGGGCGGTTCCCGTCGGCCCCGGAGCTCGTCTGGGTTCAGGAGGAGCCGCGCAACATGGGCGCCTTCGCGTTCGTCGAGCCGCTCTTCGCCGAGGAGGTCGCGCCGGGGAGGGCTCTGCGGTACGTCGGCCGCGTCGCCTCGGCCTCGCCCGCGACGGGGAACGCCTCCGTCCACAAGAAGGAGATGGAGGCTTTTCTCGCCGAGGCGCTCACGTTGGCCGGCTGACATGACACGCCGCGCGTCCGTCTGGCCGGTCGCCGCCGTATTCGTCGCCGCGCCGCTCCTCGCCCTCGCGCGAATCGCTGCCGCTCGGCCTCCCGAAGCGCCGAAACGCGTCACCTGCTCCTTCAGCAACCCGGCGTACTCGGGCTACTGCCGCGAGACGGCGGACGTTCCGAAGAACGGCACCGGCAACGCCGTCTGCGCGGACATCCTCGCGTGCCTGAACGACAACGCCTGCATCAAGACCTACTGTCAGGCCACGACGGTGCGCGGAGGCTGGAAGCTCGAGTCGGTCAAGGAGGAGGAGGGCAAATGAAGAGGGCTGCGGTCGGTCTGCTGTTGGGCGCGGCGGCCCTCGGCGCGGCGGCGATTCTCGGCGCGCAGGCGGCGGCGCCGAAGTCGCCGAGCTACGGGCTCGACATCAAGATCCGGCCGGGTGCGGACGCGAAGCAGTACGTCTGCGACGCGCACGTGACGGACCTCGCGACGCAGCAGGAGGTCTTCTCGCCTCACCTCGAGATTCTCGCCGGCAAGTCGAACGTGGCGAGCTCCGGCGGCGAGAAGGGCAGCCCCGACTACCTGCTGTCCGTCTCGATCGAGGGCGAGGGAAAGGAAGCCCGCTACACGCTGGAGATCCGGCAGGGGGAAACCTTCCTCTGGTCGGACAAGGCGTCCGTCAAGCTGCGCTGAAGGCCCGATCTCGGCGCCGCCGGGAGGCAGAGCGATGCTCGACCGGAGAGGTTTTCTCGGGTCCGGCGCGGCGGCGGTCGCGGCGGTGGCGGCGCGCCTCTCCGGCATTCTGCTCGCGGAGGGGCTGCCGCCCGAGGTCAAGACCGGCGGAATCCGGATGATTCCGGTGGACGGGAAATACCGCGTCTGGACCAAGAAAGTCGGCCGCGGGCCCATCAAGCTCCTGACGCTCCACGGCGGGCCCGGATGCACGCACGAGTACTTCGAGTGCTTCGAGGACTTCCTGCCGCAGGAAGGCGTCGAGTTCTACTACTACGACCAGCTTGGCTCGGCCTATTCCGACCAGCCCGACGACGCGAGCCTCTGGACGGTCGACCGGTTCCGCGAGGAGGTCGAGCAGGTGCGGCGCGGCCTCGGCCTCGACAACTTCTATCTGCTGGGCCACTCCTGGGGCGGCATGCTCGCGATCGAGTACGCGCTGAAATACCAGACGCACCTGAAGGGCCTCGTCATCTCGGACATGACGGCGTCGATCCCGTCGTACATGGAGTACGCCGCGAAGCTGCGCGCGGCGCTGCCGAAGGACGTCGTCGCCGTCCTCGACGAGTACGAGTCGAAGGGGCAGTACGACGCGCCGGAGTATCAGGAGGCGATGATCGGCAAGGTCTACCGCGAGCACCTCTGCCGCCTCGACCCGTGGCCGGATCCCGTCGATCGCACGCTCAAGCACCTCGCGACGCCGGTCTACAACACGATGCAGGGGCCCAACGAGTTCGTCATCACGGGGAATTTCAAGAACTGGGACCGCTGGAACGACCTGCCGAAGATCGAGGTCCCCACGCTCGTGACCGGCGCGCGCCACGACACGATGAACCCCGACGATATCCGCCGCGAGGGAAGGCTCCTCCCGAATTCCCGCGTCTGGGTGAGCGAGACCGGAAGCCACCTCGCGATGTACGACGACCAGCCGGGATATTTCGGCGCCCTCATCGGCTTCCTGAAGGACGTCGAGGCGGGGCGATTCGGCAAGAAAGCGGCGTGACGGCGTGACATCGTGACGGCGGGCGGCCGTCCGCTGCCCCCCTACGCGCGACAACTCGAAGGCGGCGTGCTCGAGATCGATCTCAAGGTCGTGCCCGCCGCGGCACGGTCGGAAATCGTGGGCCCGCTCGGCGACCGCCTCAAGGTGCGCGTGGCCGCGCCGCCGGAGGACGGGCGCGCGAATCGCGCCGTGGTCGAGCTGCTCCGGGAATGGCTCGGGGCGGAAGACGTCGAGATCCTGACGGGACAGGCGAGCGCGAAGAAGACGCTGCGTGTGACGGGCGGGAGGCTGCCCGGAGGAGTCGAACGTTACTTCCGCGGCCGCAGCGCCTCGAACGCCGCGGCGAGCCGCTCGCGCGGCACGCGGCGATAATCGGAGAACTCGCCTGCGCCGGCCAGCCACTCGCCGCCGTCCATCGTGAGGCAGTCGCCCGTCTGAAACGGGCAGAGGTCCGACATCAGGAAGACGGCGAGCGTCGCGATCTCCTCCGGCGTCCCGAACCGGCCGAGCGGGATGCGCCCGAGCGCGTTCCTCTTCGCTTCCTCGTTTGCCATGAGGCGCGAGAAGGCGCCTTCGGTCGGGATCGGCCCGGGCGCGATCGCGTTCAGCCGGATGCCGAACGACGCCCACTCGACGGCGAGCGAGCGCGTCATCGCGAGGACCCCCGCCTTGGCGCAGGCCGACGGCAGCGCGAACGCCGTGCCGGTCTCCGCGTAGGTGGCGAGGATCGAGACGATCGCGCCGGAAGCCCGCCGCGTCATCAGGTGCCGGCCCACCGCGAGGGTGCAGTTCACGGACCCGTGCAGCACGGTGCGCACGACCGCGTCGAATCCGTTCGGAGACAGCTTCTCCGAAAATGCGAGAAAGTTGCCCGCGGCGTTGTTGACGAGACCGTCGAGCTTGCCGAAGCGCTCGGCCGCGAACCGCACCAGCGCCTCGACCTCATCGGGCTCGCGCACGTCGGCCGGAAAGTGCGCGGCCGCGCCTCCCTCACGCGCGGCCGCGGCGATCTCGCGCTCGGCGGATTGCAGGCGCTCCCTTCGCCGTCCCGCGATCGTGACCTGCGCGCCGTGCGCCGCGAACGCCGTCGCCATCGCGAGCCCCAGGCCCGAGCCGCCCCCGGTGACAAGGATCGAACGGCCCGCGAGGATTCGAGTATCGAAGGCCGCCCGCGTGCTCACTTCTTCAGGTAGCGGTCGAACCAGCCCACGGTCCTCCGGACGATGTCGTGCTGGTGCTCGAGCGCCCGGATGTCGTGGCCCTCGTCCGTGTAGATGACGAGCTGGGTATCGACGCCGAGCGCTTTCAGCGCGTGCCAGAACTCGTAACCCTGCGGCGTCGGAACCTCGGAGTCCCGCTCGCCGTGGAGGACGAGTGTCGGCGTCTTCACCTTCTTGATGAACTCGATCGGCGACGATCGCGCGTAAACCGCCGGATCGTCGTACACGGACGCGCCGAAGAAGGGGAGCATCCAGGTGTCGATCTTGTTCTGGCCGTAGTAGCTCCGCCAGTCCACGATGCCGGCGCCGGCCACGGCCGCGGCGAATCGCGTCGTCTGGGTCACGGCCCACATCGCCATGTATCCGCCGTAGCTCCAGCCGATGATCCCGAGCCGCGCCGGATCGATGGGGGCCGCTTTCAGCGCCTCGTCGACGCCGGACAGGATGTCGCGCAGGTCGCCGCCGCCGAAGTCCTTCACGTTGCCCTGCGTGAAGCGCTCGCCGAATCCGTAGCTGCCGCGCGGGTTCGGGAGGAAGACGAAGTAGCCCTGGGACGGCAGCGCGCCCATCCATCGCGACGGCCAGGCGAGTCGCTGGTCGGACGACGGCCCTCCGTGCACGGACACAATCATCGGGTAGCGCTTCGACAAGTCGAAGTCGAGAGGGTAGAGGAGCCAGCCCTGAACCGAAGTCTGCACGCCGTCGCTTTTCCAGTGCAGGCTCTTCGCCTCGCCCCACCACGCTTTCGCGCCGGCGTTGGACCGGGAGAGCGGCTTCCAGGCGCCGATCGGACCGGCGGCGGCCTCCGGGGCCTCGCGGTAGGACTGGAGGAGCGCCGCGGAAACGGAGCCTTCGCGCGCGAGCGCAAGCTTCTCCGGCCAGGACGCGCCTTTCCAGAGCGTGCGGAGCGAGCGCGTGCGCGGGTCGACCGCCGCGACGCCCTGCTCGCCGTCCACGGCCTCGGAGAAGACGAGCTCGCCCGAGGGCCTCCAGAAGAGGGCGGTCGCGGAGGCCTTCATCTCGGGCGTCAGGTTCGCCGCCGCGCCCCCCGCGGCGGGCACGGTCCAGACGTCGCCGCCGGTCGACCCTTCGTCGCTCATGAGGCCGTGGATCACGGCGACCGTGAGGCCGTCGGGCGCGAAGCGCGGGCAGGCGATCTGGAGCGGCGGCTTCCAGATCGAGCGCGTCTGTCCGGTGTCGGCCTCGACCAGATAGAGCTCCGCCACCCAGTAGTTGTTCGTGCCCGAGCCCTTCGCCGCCTCCGCCGCGAAGCGCCGCCCGTCGGGAGACCAGTCGTAGTCGTAGACGTAGAGGTCGCGCGGCGACTTCTCGCTCACCGCGCCGGAGGCGAGATCGGCCACGGCGATCCGCTGCTCGTCGATCGTCTCGCCGACGACGCCGGAATCGCGCGCGTGCGCCGTGAGCGCTCCGGTCTCCTGGGCCGAGCCGCGCACGAAGAGAAACGCGATCGACCGCCCGTCGGGCGCCCAGCGGAGCTCGTTGAGCTGGCCCTCGATTCGCGTGAGCTGCTTCGCCGGGCCGCCCGCGGCCGGCGCCGTCCAGATCTGGAGCTGCGGCGGCTTCTCGGAGTCCGAGAGGAACGCGATCGTCTGACCGTCCGGCGAGAAGGCCGCGCCCCATTCGCGGCGCGCCGGTCCGTCCGGCGCCGCCGACAAGCGCCGCGTCGTTCCGGACTTCACGTCGGCGACGGAGATCGCGGCGAGGCTCTCGCGGCCCTCGCGGTCGCGGACCCTCTCCGTCCAGGCGACGCGGGCGCCGTCGGGCGAGATGGCGATGTCGTGGAAGTGCCGGACTGCGTCGAGAGACGTCATCACCGTTCCGAGATCGGGACGGGGCGGCGGAGCGGGAGCGGCGGCGCCAAGCGCAGCAACCGCAGCGAGCGCGGCGAGCGCGGGAGAGAGAAGCGCGCTTCGTTGGATCATGGCGCGGAGTCGAAGTCTATGACGTCGCGCGGCCGCGGGAGCGTTACGTCAGATCCACCCAGATCGACTTGACCTGTGTGTACTCTTCGAGCGCGTAGCGGCCGCGCTCGCGCCCGAACCCCGACTGTTTGTAGCCGCCGAAGGGGAGCGCGGGGTCGTAGAGGTTGTAGGCGTTGATCCACACGGTCCCGGCCTGGAGCGCGCGGGCCGTGCGGAGCGCCTTCTTGATGTCCTTGGACCAGACCGCCGCCGCGAGGCCATAGATCGTCGCGTTTCCGACGGCGACCGCCTCGGATTCGTCCTTGAAGGTCAGCGTCGAGAGCACGGGACCGAAGATCTCCTCGCGCGCGATCGTCATCTCGGGCGTCACGCCGTCGAAGACGGTCGCCTCGAAGAACGCGCCCTTGCCGCCGACCGAGGTCCGATGCCCTCCCGCGACGAGCTTCGCGCCCTCGCGCTGGCCGCTCTCGACGTACCGCGCGACCACGTCCCGCTGCTTTTCCGAGACGAGGGAGCCGAGGCGCGTCTTCGGATCGAGCGGGTCCGCGGGCGCCATTTTCTGCGCCTTCGCGACGACCTTCTCCATCAGCGCGTCGTGGACCGATGCCTCGACGAGGAGCCGCGAGCCCGCCGAGCAGAGCTCGCCCTTGCCGTAGAAGATCGCGTTGATCGCGCCGCGCGCGGCGGCCTCGAGGTCGGCGTCGGCGAAGACGACGTTGGGCGACTTGCCGCCGAGCTCCATCGAGACGCGCTTGACGGTGCCCGCGGCGGCGCGGAGGATCGACTTGCCGGTCTCCGTCTCGCCCGTGAACGAAATCTTGTCGATGCCCGGGTGCTCCGCCATCGCCTGGCCGAGCAGCGCGCCGGGACCGGGCAGCACCTGGAACGCGCCGGGGGGCAGCCCGGCTTCGGCCAGCAGCTCGGCGAAGAGGAGCGCGGTCAGGGGCGTTGCCGACGCGGGCTTCAAGATGACCGCGTTGCCGAGCGCGAGCGCGGGCGCGATCTTCCACATCGCCTGGAGGAGCGGAAAGTTCCAGGGCGTGATCGCGCCGACGACGCCGACCGGCTCGCGGAGCGTCAGGAGCATCGCGTCCGGACGTCCCGCGTGCGTCTCGCCGTAGAGCTTGTCGGCCGATTCGCCGAAGTACGCGAGGCAGTCCGCCGCCGCCGGCATGTCGATCTTCGAAGACTCGAAGATCGGCTTGCCGTTGTCGAGCGTCTCGATTCGCCCGAACTCTTCCGCGCGCGACTGCAGGCGTTCGGCGGCGCGGAGGAGGACCTTGCCGCGCTGCCGCGGTTTCATCTCCGCCCACGGCCCCGAGACGAACGCGCGGCGCGCGGCGGCGACGGCGCGGTCGAGGTCCTCTCGCGCGGCCTCGGCCACTTCGGCGAGAGTCTCCCCGGTGGCCGGGTTGACGGTCGGAAAGCGCTTGCCGGAGGCGGAAGGGACGAACGCGCCGTCGAGATAGAGGTCGGTCTTGACGCTCGAAGCGGAGCTGATGGCTATTTCCCCTTGAACTTCGGCACCCGCTTCTCCTGGTTCGCGGCGATGCCCTCCTTGGCGTCGTCGCTCTGGAAGAGCAGCTGCTGGAGCTCCCGCTCCACCGCGAGCGCCGACTCGACGGGCAGGTCCCAGCCCGTCTGAACGGCGCGCTTGATGCGCCCGACCGCCTTCGAGGCCTTCTGCGGCGGAACGAACTGGCGCGCGTAATCCATGACCTGCTCCCACCACTGCTCCGGCGTCGCGTCGATGACCTGATTGACGAGACCCATCTCGTGGGCCTCCTCGAAGGAGAACGTGTTGCCGGTGACCATGAGCTCGATCGCCTTCGACTTGCCGATCATCTTTCCGAGGCGCGTCGTGCCGCCGGTGCCGGGGAGGACGCCGAGCGTCACCTCGGGCAGCCCGATCTTGCCGGCGTCCTTGCGCGC